>NZ_JBSXOF010000019.1:0-933800 GCF_056859315.1 Methylophaga sp. F-2 | reverse complement strand
GTGAAGCGATGCGTGATGTGAGCTATTACCTGATGGATTATTACAACTGGAAAAGGCCACATCAATTCAACGATGGACTTTCTCCTGCAAAGGCGGAAGATCTGTCTAAATCCGTGTCCGGAATTAGTTGACCACTACATTGCGTGTTATAAGAATGATCAGATAGAGAGATAGTGAGCTATTTGAGAAATGGAATATTTACGATGCAGAAATAAAAAAGCCTCAAAGATTGCTCTTTGAGGCTTTCAATATTCTTTGGCTCCCCGAGCTGGACTCGAACCAGCGACCCAATGATTAACAGTCATAAATTCCTCATATGGGTAACTTTTTAAAAATTCTAAAAATATTAACATTGACAGTGGTTTATGGAAAAATGTTGTTAAAGGTTATTCATTCTAAATCACCTTAAATACTTGTAAATCACGACAAGAAGTTACACTGGAGTTACACTGAGGATTAGCATGACAAATAAAATTACATTTACACAGGCCCGTCTAAAAAATATTCCACCCCCTGATTTAGGTAGGGTCGATTACGTTGATAGCGAGCAATCTAAGCTTATCTTTCGTATCAGTCATACTGGTAATCGTTCTTTTATGGTCAGGAAAAGAGCTAATGGCAAGTTACGGAATGTAACTATAGGGAAGTTTTCAGATTGGAATGTTAAAGATGCCCGCATCGAAGCTCAACGTATTTTGCTTGAGCTGGCTCGAAACGAAGATCCCATATCTAATAAGCGAAAAATGCGAGCGAGAAAAACAACCTTAGATGAGTTGCTGACGCTTTATTTAGATAATCGCTCACTAAAGCCTAAAACAATAGAAGACTATCAGTACAAAATACATAAATATCTTTCTGACTGGTTGCAAAAGCCTGTTGTCGAGATAACCACACATGATGTTCAAAAAAAATTCAAAGAGCTAAGCATGATCGGTGAAACAACTGCAAATGCCACTATGCGAGTGTTTCGTTTATTGATGCTGCATGCTGTTGCTTTGGAATTGATCCAGGAGTCTCCTACAAAAGTACTAAAAAACGCGCGACTTTGGCATAAAAATAAACGTTCAAAACGGGTTATACCTAGTACTAAGTTAGGTGAATGGTTGAGAGCCGTTCAAGAATTAAACTCACAATCAGCAAAAACATATTTTTTGATGATCTTGTACATGGGCGTCAGGAGTTCAAGTGCCCTAAATTTGAGGTGGGATAAGGTCAATTTTAGAGAAAAAACGGCAGTTTTTAACACTAAAAATAATACTGATGTCATGTTACCCATACCAGAACCTCTCCTTCCTGCTTTAAAAAAGCTTTACAAAGATACGGGTGAGGGTGATTTTGTTTTTCCTGGTAAGTTTGATGAAAGCAAGACAATGTGGACACCCAAAAAGCATATAGATGCAATTAGTGGAAAGATTAATCTTTCATTTAGTAGTCATGATTGCCGAAGAACTTTTGCAACACTAGCTGAAGCGTGCGGTTTGCCCACCACAATGATAAAAAGAATGTTAGACCATGTGACAGATAGTGATGTAACGGGTGGATATATCATCACTGAGCAGGATACGTTGAGAAAAGCATTTAATCAGGTTGCAGAATTAATAAAGACACTTGCCAAAGATGCAGGATAAAGTCAAATAGCGATAATTCATCTGATGTTATTAGGAACCTATATCTATTTATAGCGCCTGGGAATAATGTCCAACCTCGTAATCATTTTGCCTTTCTCTAGATTGCTGGCTAAAGTTTTGTAATTACTCTTTTGACAAAAACTTTTTTCTTGAGTTGAAGTTTTGCATTAAATTCCTAATGTGTAATCAATCACAGATTCATAAAAAAAGGATTTAGGAGTGTTGTTTATTTTTATCTCGTAATGTTAAGTTGAGTTAAGAATGAAATAGGGAATTATTCAGTATGGATACTGGACTCAACACATTAGTGGCTCTCGCCCGCTTTCACCAGCTTCCTGCTGAACCTGAGCAGCTTTCACATGAGTATGGGCAGCCTGGAGAGCACTTTACAGATACCCAAATACTCCAAGCAGCTAAAGCACTAACGTTAAAAGCTAAAAAACTTTCACTGTCTTTTTCTGAGCTCAATAAGGGCTTATTACCGGCTATTGCAAAAGCTAAAGATGGCAGTTATTTTATCCTCGCCAAAATCTCCGAAGAAAGCCATCAAGACGATAATGTATTCACGTCAGGTGTGCTTATTCAGGATTTACGTGATAAAGCGCCTAAGACATTAACGCGGTTTGAACTTGAAGCTTTATGGTCTGGGGAGGTGATAGCCCTCACCCGACGACAAGGCTTGGGTGACAGTCTTCAACAAGCCTTTGATATCTCCTGGTTCATTCCTTCTCTGGTTAAATACCGAAAACTTTTCTCCGAAGTCATTATAGCCTCCTTCTTTTTACAACTCTTTGCCTTAGTAACCCCCTTATTTTTCCAAGTTGTGATGGATAAAGTCTTGGTCCATCGTGGCTTTACAACCTTAGATGTCCTAGCCGTAGGTTTCTTTGTCGTTGTAGTGTTTGAGTCACTATTGGGCGGTATTCGTAATTATATTTTCAGTCATACCACTAACCGAGTGGATGTCGAGCTCGGCTCACGACTATTTCATCATTTGATGTCACTGCCTTTAGCCTATTTTGAGTCTCGGCAGGTAGGGCAAAATGTGGCTCGGGTCAGGGAGCTCGATACGATTCGTAATTTTATTACGGGGACAGCTCTAACCTTACTTATCGATTTGTTTTTTGTTTTCGTTTTTCTCGCTGTAATGTGGTACTACAGCCCAACGCTCACATGGATAGTGCTGGCCACCATTCCTTGTTATGTCATTCTTTCAATCTTTATTACGCCAATTTTACGTAAAAGGCTGGATGAAAAATTTAAACATGGCGCAGCCAATACTGCTTTTCTAACCGAGTCCATCACTGGGATTGGGACTGTAAAGTCTATGGCTGTTGAGCCACAAATGCGGCGTAAACTAGAAGATCACCTTTCAAGTTATGTGCATTCCTCTTTTAAAAGTCAGAACCTTAATAACGTCGCGAATCAGGTAGCGGGTCTTATTAATAAGTTGATGACCCTAGGTATTATCTGGGTGGGCGCCCATCTCGTTATGGACAATAAATTAACGGTGGGGCAGTTAATTGCCTTTAATATGTTGGCTGGACGCGTCAGTGGCCCGATATTAAAGCTGGTGCAACTTTGGCAAGACTTCCAACAAGCCGGTATTTCAATTAAACGGTTGGGCGATATTCTTAACACGCCAAGAGAGCCAGGCTTTAACCCCAATCGTTCACGTCTTCCTACTCTGCAAGGTGCAGTCACAATAGAGCATGTTCGTTTTCGTTACTGTAATGATGGGCCTACCATTTTGGATGATATTAGCTTACAGGTGAAACCTGGCGAAGTGATTGGTATCGTGGGTCGAAGCGGCAGTGGTAAGAGCACGATTACCAAACTGGTGCAGCGCCTATATATCCCAGAAGGTGGCAGGGTATTGATAGATGGTGTGGATTTGTCCGTGGTTGATACCGTTTGGCTACGCAAACAAATTGGCGTTGTGCTTCAGGAAAACTTTCTATTTAACCGAACCATTCGTGAAAATATTGCCTTAAGTGACCCGTCCATTCCCATGGAACGGGTTATCCAAGCGGCAAAAATGGCTGGAGCACATGAGTTTATCGTTGATTTACCAGAAGGCTATGACAACTTAGTCGGTGAACAAGGCAGCAATCTATCTGGTGGTCAGCGTCAACGGCTGGCCATTGCCAGAGCCTTAATCAATAACCCAAGAATACTTATCTTTGATGAAGCCACCAGCGCCTTAGATTATGAATCTGAACGATTAGTACAAGATAACATGGCAAAAATTTGCCAAGGACGTACCGTTTTTATTATTGCTCATAGATTAACGACCGTGAGGCAATGTCATCGCATTATTGTGATGGATAAAGGCCGTATCGTTGAACAAGGGAATCATGATGCCCTGATTGCTCAAAATGGTTATTATGCAAAATTGCATAGCTATCAGAGTCATACTCCTAACTTACACCCGGTTACTTCTCAAAAAACGACAAAAGCAGAAGGCTTTGCCTCATGAGGTGGCTCAGTGTTTTGACAGATGCCTGGCAAAACCGCCATGCGATGGGCGACTCCAATAAGACTCGAGAACTCGCGGCGTTTCTACCCGCGGCATTAGAAATTCAGGAAGCACCGCCTCACCCTATCGCGAAATGGTTAGCCAGAAGTCTTATTGTGCTTTTAGTGATTGCCATTATCTGGGCGTGTGTGGGGGAAATTAACATTGTGGCGAGCGCCGAAGGCAAAATTATCCCCAGCAATCGAGTGAAACAGATTCAACCACTAGAAAAATCAGTGGTGAAAAAAATTCTGATTCATGAAGGTGAGCATGTCGAAAAAGGCCAGGCTCTGATTGAACTCGATAGCACGCTGACCGGTGCTGATAAAAAGAGACTGACGTATGAACGGCATAGTGCTGCCATGCAGTTAGCACTAAAGCAAGCGTTACTAAAACGCTTAAGTCTGCCACCACAAAGCCCTGTCGAACAATCTACTTTGGTCTTACCAGCAGGCACAAATGAAACCGATCAAGTTCTCTATCAACAGCTTCTCATTCAACAATGGCAAGAATATGAGAGTCAGCGAAGTAGCCTGAATAACACTTTAAGAAAAACGCGTTATGAGCAAGCAGCAAGTCAAGAAATCATTAAAAAGCTTGAGCAAACCCTACCGATTATTAAAAAGCGAGCTCAAAAATTACAAAAACTACATGAGAAAAACTATGTATCTGAGACCGAATATTTAGAGCTTGAACAGCAACGTATCGAACAAAGACAAGATTTGGCTGCAGAAAGACAGCGACTTAATCAACTCAAAGAAGCTGAGTCGGAAGTGAAACACCAATTACAAACGCTCACGGCGCAAACCACCTCGCAAACACTACAAGACATGGCGGAAGTGCAGAGGCAAATTGCTTCGTTGGATGAAGAGCTGACTAAAGCCACTGATTTAAATAATAAACAAATACTCTATGCTCCCGTTGCAGGCCAGGTTCAAGAGCTAGCGATTAATACTGTGGGTGGTGTTGTCACTGAAGCACAGCAACTCATGTTAATCGTACCAAGTGAAGAACAGCTGGAAGTGGAGGTCTTTCTTGAAAACAAAGATATTGGCTTTGTTCATGAGGGTATGCCAGCAGAACTTAAAATCCACACCTTTCCCTTTACCAAATATGGCGTGATTGATGGTGAAGTCACCACTGTTTCAGATGATGCCACGGTAGATGAGCAACGTGGCTTGATTTATGGCATGCATCTTTTGATGAAAAAAAACACGATATGGGTAGATAACAAAGAAGTCAGGTTAATGCCTGGTATGGCGGTGACAGCTGAAGTCAAAACGGGGACACGGCGGATTATTGAGTTTTTCTTGGCGCCATTGTTGAGACATGGGAATGAGAGTTTGAGGGAGAGATGAATGACAAATAACCATCAATGGCGTAAAGCAATAGTTTTCTTACTATTTTTTTTCATACTACTTGTCATATTTGGACTAATTTTAAAGCAACAAACTAATAAATTTCTTGATACTGGCGTGGGCGCATCCTCAGATATAAGTGAGGTAGACCTATATATTGCTGACAAACACTTTGTAATACCTAAAAACTATATTTGGTCAAAAACGGATTGGGGTGGGGGGATACGCACAGGTGTAAACCTACATACAGTTTTACCCAATATGGAAGGTTATAGTAAAGACAATAAAAAGGCTTTTATGCCTGGTTCAAATGACATGATTAGCTTTCAAGTCCGTGCAAAGGGCCTCCCAAAGCTGAATCCGCCTGTAAATATGACGATGAAACAATTCTACACTGATAGTGTTATTTACAATGGGAATGTTATTAAAGAAGTAGAGCTTAAAAATGGGTTGATACGCCAGTTTATATCTGATGCAAGATTAGTGAAAGACAGTGAAATTAACAAGCCATACGACTTGCATAAAGATTATGAAATATATCGAGGAAAAGATGAAGAACACTTTTATTGGGTGCGATGTGATCCAGATGCATCTGTGCTCTATCCATCATGTCAGACTATTTTATTCTACTCATCACATATTTTAGTTAGGTACACGTTTTCAAAGAAAAATCTCTCAAAATGGAAAGTCATAGAGAAGAAAATCGTTCGTCTTATTTCAGCTTTTGATACATCAAATAGACAAGGAAATTAGTTATGGGATTATCAACGCAACTCCAAGTTCAACTTCAAGCATATGCAGAAGCAGGTGATACGCAGTCATATTACAATCTGTTAGCGGAAAATGGTCATGATTATGGCAATCTCGCTGTCCAAGCTGCGACAGATACTGGTTTTTGGGGACAATATGCAAATAACTTCATGGAGAATAAAGCCAGTGAGTACGGTGTAACTTTTGACAGGGATCAAATCGCACAGGAATTGATGAATAAAGATCTCTTATACCGACAAGAAAATAATTGGGAACCTATTCCTGCAAGTGATATTCGGCAGTATCACCATGAAGTATTTAATAATAATGGACTTCCGCCCTCTGCTTGGACAGGAACTTTTTTTGATGATAGAGCTGGTCCTGCTATGTGGTGTATTGAGTGTAATGGGGTAGAAAAAGAAGGACAGAGTCTTGCTGAAGCGCTAGGCACTTTTTTCGATAATTTGACAAGTGACTGGTCTGGTACAACATCTGAATTTTACGATTTCTTTACTGATGCTTTAGGTGATGGCGTATTGAGTGAAACCATCGCTGATTGGAGTCTCGATGCCACAGGCATTATTGAATTAGCCGGACTTATAAAAGTATATTCACAATTAAATGCTGAAGTCTATCAAGCAGCCCTAAATTTGTTGGCTGGCCTTTCTCTTTCTGTAGAGGCATTAGTTTCTCTCTTTAATTCAGATGACCCTTCTGATGCGTTTGATGATGCCGAAATTACACTCTCACCATTGGTTATAGATCTCGATAATGATGGTGTGGAAACCATGTCACAGGCTGCTAATGTATATTTCGACCATGATAAAAATGGTGTAGCAGAGAGAACTGGCTGGGTAAACAAAGATGATGGTTTGCTAGTTTTAGACAGAAATCATGATGGTCTTATTAACGATGGTGGTGAGTTATTCGGTAATAATACTGAACTTAACAATGGTTCTAATGCAGCTAATGGCTATGAAGCCTTAGCTGAAATGGATACCAACGACGACGGTATCATTAATGCACAAGATGCAGAGTTTGAAAATTTACGCGTTTGGCAAGATATCAACTCTGACGGTATTTCTCAACAAAACGAATTGTTTAAATTAGAAGATATCGGTATTAACTCGATAAGTGTTGATTACACAGCTATATCTACATCTGATGGAAATGGCAATGTAATAAAACAAATAAGTACCGCTAATCTAGCTGATGGTACAGAGATAGATACTGCAGATGTTTGGTTTGGGATTAATACTACGCAAACCGTTAATAGGAATGAGGTTGAATTATCTGATGAAATTTTAGCCTTGCCTGAAGTTAATGGCTTTGGAAATGTGCTAAGTCTGCGCCAAACAATGGCTGGTGATAATTTATTAACTGATCTAGTTACGCAATTTACTAATGCCACTAGTGATGATGAACGATTCAGTTTGATTGATGACATCATCTATCAGTGGACAGGATCGGCAGATATTGATCCATATAGTCGTGACCCCTCACAGATATATGGGCATGTAATGGATGCTAGACAGTTGGTTACATTAGAAAATTTAGTTGGCAGAGATTATTTAGGAACATGGTGCTGGGGGGCACGAGATCCTAATCCACACGGACATGCTGCGCCGAAACTAATTGCTGAATTCATTCAATTTAAGAATTACGTGACAGCACAACTAATGAGTCAAACTGTTTATGAAAATGTATTTTCCGAATTGTCGCTCAGCTATAACTCTGATACTCAAAATTTTGATCTGGATATGTCAGGTTTCATAGCAAACCTAATTGGTCGTCATTCAACAGAGGAAGAACTTGTTAAAGGTGCAATAAATACCCTGAGAGGGCTATCAATTTACTCAACCCAGCTACATGAACAATATGAAAACATAAAAGCCGATCCTGTATTGGGTGCTTATGCACTTGATACAGCTGTAGTTGGGTCGGTTAATAATGATTCCCTGAGTGGTACAAATTCAGACGATTATATTCGAGGCAACGAAGGCGATGACGAACTCTTCGGTGGTGATGGTAATGATCATTACTATTATGAAATCGGTGATGGTAGTGACCGTATTTTTGATGCATCTGGTACCGATACTCTCAATTTTGGTGATGGTATTACAATCGATTCGCTGATCGTTACACGAAATCCAACAAGTTTATTCATTACGTTGTTGGATAGTGTCGGTGAACATACAACAGACAGAATTCAAATAGATAATGTTTTTAGTTTTGACGGCATCATCATTGATTCTGCTATTGAGAATATCCACTTCTCTGATAACACTACTCTCACATTATCAGAGCTGATTAATGCCAAGTTTGATCAAGGTGAAACTGAAGATGATGACTACTTATATGGCACTGAGGCCGCTGACGAATTTCATGGCTTAGCTGGTGATGATTATATCTATGCTGGTGGTGGAGAGAATATTGTCTATGGTGATGCTGGTGATGATTTCTTACAAGGTGGTTCTGACAACGATATTTTATATGGTGGTGTCGGTAATGATCAAATAGCTGCCGACGAAGGTAATGACGAACTATCTGGTGGCCAAGGCAGCGATTATTTGAGTGGTGGTTCAGGTAACGATAATTATATTTATAATCTTGGAGATGGTAGTGACATTATCATTGATATCTCAGGTACAGACACTATTAGTTTTGGGGTAGGTATAAGTCTAGATAATCTGCGCGTAACACGTGATATGACTAACCTGTACTTAACTCTTTTAGACGAGAATGGCCAAATTACGAGCGATTCAATCCAAATCAACGATGTATTTTACACTAATGGAGTCATTGCAAGTACTGCGATCGAGAAGTTTAGTTTTGTAGATGGTACTACAGTCACCACTGAGTCATTAATTGAGACTAATTATGTCCCTAATATTAGCGATGAGAATGATTATGTCATTGGTACATATAATAACGATACCCTTCACGGACAAGCCGGTGATGACGAAATTCATGGACAGTTAGGCGATGATGACCTTTTCGGAGATGATGGCAATGATAGGCTTTATGGTGAAAGTGGTAACGACACCATAGAGGGGGGGGCTGGGAATGATTCATTATATGGTGACTATGGCAATGATATATTGAATGGTGGGGCTGGAAATGACTTTCTTTCGGGCGGTGACGGTGATGATAGTCTCACTGGAGGAGATGGGGATGATGAGCTTAGAGGGAATAACGGGCAAGATACTTATTTTATCTCTGTAGGTACTGGAACCACCTATATTCATAACTATGATTCAGATAGTTCTTCAGATTCGCTACACTTTTTGCAAGGGATTGAAGTTGAAAACGTTGACGTATCGCGTGATGGTAATGACTTAGTATTAATCCTTGACTCATCTAATACACAGAAAGTTATTGTTAGTAAATATTTCTCTGGTTCTGATGTCGCCGAACAATATGAAGATTCCATTATTAACTCAATACATTTTTATGATGGTACCGTTTGGACTTCTGAAACGGTTAAATCTTTAGTAATAGAGTCATCTGATAGCAATGCAACTATTAAAGGATACTATTCGGACGATACACTCATTGGCAGTGATGGTGACGATACTCTATATGGTTATGATGGGAATGATACTCTCAATGGTAATGCCGGTAACGATATGCTTTATGGTGGAGAGGGCGATGACGTTCTTAAGGGTGGGAATGGAAATGATTTTCTACATGGTGGTGGGGGTAATGACACATACCAAATAGAACTTGGTACTGGTATCACTAATATCTATAACGATAAACGCTATAGTAACACTTCAAGTACTCTGCAGTTCTTAGAGGGTATAAGTCCCGGAGACGTTGAAGTAAGTCGTGTAGGCTCATCAGACCTACAATTTATTATTAAAGGAAGCCAAATCGTAAATGTGGAATATTATTTCAATGGTGTTGGTGTTGAAGATTCCACGAAAAATTTCCTAATTGAAACGATTTTATTTAGCGATGGGACAGTCTGGGATCTCTCCACCATCCTCGATAAAGTAATGTCTATAACGTCAGAATCTGACGACATCCATGGGTTTATGTCTGATGATGATTTTGATGCATTGGGTGGGGATGATACGGTTTATGGGTATGATGGCAACGATATCTTAAACGGAGGAACAGGTGATGATGCTCTTCATGGTGGAAATGGCAATGATATCTTAATCGGGGGAGAGGGCGACGACTATTTAGATGGCGGTAACGGAGACGATATTATTCTCACCGGTATCGGCAATGACACGGTCAGCGGTGGTGAGGGGACGGATACCTATCGAATACAAAGGAATAATGGATTAGGCATTACTCAAATACATAATTATGACAAGTACTCGCTTCTTGATGACAATATAGAGTTCTTGGAAGGTATTTCACCCGAAGATATTCAAATGAATAGGGAGGGGAGTACTTTAGTCTTAAAAATTGGCGATGCTGGTGAACAAGTAGTTAAAGTCCATAATTACTTTACTTATACCGGGACACTCAACCCTGAAAGTAATGGTAAAGGTATTCTTAGTACAATCTCTTTTCAAAACGGTGTTGTTTGGGATACAGAAACCATCAATAGCATGGTAAACAATGTCACCTCTGATGCAGATTTAATCCAGGGATATGCAACCGATGATGTATACGATGGCATAGCGGGTGATGACGAAATCTATGGTTATGATGGTGATGATCACTTAACCGGAGGAGTCGGTAATGACAAATTATATGGCGGTAACGGAGCTGATAGACTAATTGGTGGGGCAGGTACTGATCTCTTAGATGGCGGCAGTGGTAGTGATTTATATATTTATCAGCGTGGCGATGGCGTTGATACTATAAAATCGACCTCGGGGGATGTTTTACGTTTTGGAGCTGGGATTAATCCAGAAGATGTCACGTTTTACAATGATGGTAATTCACAGCTAGTTATCATCATTGATGGGCAGGCGCAGAATCAAATCCAAATTATTGGAGAGGCCCTAGCTGAGGTTCAATTTGATAATGGGGATGGCATTGTTTGGACAAATGCAGATATTCAAAATGTCATCCAAGTAGGTTCTGTCAACACAGCATACGGAACTACTGGTGATGATGAGTTCACTGTAGATCATAGTAATGATGTGATTGTAGAAGAGGAAGATTCTGGCACCGATACAGTTTATTCATCCAGAAATTATACCCTTTCAGACAATATCGAAAACTTAACCCTTACCGGCCTTCTAAATATCGATGCCACTGGCAATGAATTAAACAACATTTTAATTGGTAATGATGGTAACAACTCCTTTAATGGTATGGGCGGTTCTGATATCGCATATGGTGGTAAAGGGGATGATATTTATTACAACACGACAGCCGTTGAATATGCTGATGAAGGCATCGATACAGTTATAAATCGAAATGGTGGCACCCTCGGTGACAACATTGAAAATCTTTTTTTGGATGATGGCTCAGGCATTCATTCAAACTTTATTGTATATGCCATAGGTAATGACTTAGATAATATCTTAATGAGTAGTGCTGGTGGTGCTCATGGAGATGTACTGGATGGTCGGTCAGGGGCTGATACCATGGTTGCTCTAGGATTAGGTTCTGTCGTTTTCTATGTTGATAATGTCGGTGATAAGGTCATCCGTAATGGTGATGATAGTTCAGCTTATAATGATGAGGTGCGCACAACTATTAGTTATACCCTTCCTGACTTTGTCGAGAAACTGACTTTACTTGGAAATGATGCCATTGATGGTAATGGCAATAATCTCGATAATTTACTCGATGGCAGTCAAAATTCTAATTCAAATGTCCTGTCTGGTGGCTGGGGGAATGATACCTATATTTTAGGTGCTGGAGATGTGGCAATTGAAAGTGAAAACCAAGGGATTGATAAGGTCATTATCAAAAAACGCGTGGGTAGTAGTCGTAGCTATAGCCTTGTTGGAACCAATATCGAAAATGTTAGTTTAGAAGATTCTGTATATAACTACGATGTCTATGGTTCAGATGCAGACAATAATATAGGGGGAAATCAGTACGATAATCAACTGTATGGTGGTGCAGGTAATGATTGCCTGAGTGGAGGTGATGGAGAAGATCATTTATATGGTGGTGAAGGTGATGACACCCTTAACGGCGGTGATGGATCTGATATTTACTACTTTAGTGAAGGGTGGGGTAATGATGTCATCGATGTGTACGGTTCTACTTCGATAGATGTTATTAAATTTGATGCTGGAATTGAGCCATCAGATATTACTTATTATCAAGATGGTAATGATCTTATTCTCTCTCATCAAAATGGTAATGATTCCATACGAATAGTTTCTTGGTACAGTTCCAACCCTGGCAACTTATATAAAATTGCGTTTTCTGATGGCACTACCTGGCAAGCCCTAGAAAATGATTTGTCTGAATTTAATAACCTGCCATTTTTAACCACGCCGATTGATGAACAGAATACTGACGAAGGTCAACCATTCAGTTTTACTCTTCCAGCAAATAGCTTTATCGACTTAGATAATGACTCGATTACATATTCAGTTACTGAAGGTAGCTGGAACTCAGAATTGCCAAGTTGGTTATCATTTGATCCAGACACGCTAACGTTTTCTGGTAACCCTACAAGTCAAGATATCGCCTACTTAGAGATAAACCTTTTTGCTACGGATAGTCGTGGGGGGGTTACTAAGACAACATTTAATTTGATAGTCAACAACGTCAATGATGCACCTACTGTAGAAATGGCTATTCTAGATCATATTGCTCTTGCTGGTGAAATGATCAACTTTACGATACCTGAATCAACATTTAATGATATCGACTATGAAGATGAATTGACATATTCGGTTACTTTAGATGATGGTTCTGCCATACCTTCTTGGTTACTCTTTGATAGCGAAACTGGTAGTTTCTCTGGTACACCATCCATAGAGGATAAAGGTAGTTATATCATCGCTGTGACGGCAACAGATTTGGCTGGTGCATCAGTTACCACAACTTTCAGTCTCTCTATAGATGATGTGATTTGGAATCCCATCAATGGTACAGAGAATGGTGAACAGTTGTTAGGTACAAATGGGACTGATCTCATCACTGCAGGAGCAGGTGACGATGAGTTGTATGGCTTCTCAGATAACGACCGACTCATAGGTGGAGATGGTAATGACTGGCTATCTGGAGGCAATGGTTCAGGGTCAGGTTCCGGGGATGATGAGTTGTTCGGTGGTGAGGGGAATGACACACTTTTCGGTGAAGATGGTAATGATACGATGGATGGAGGCAATGGTGATGATCATTACTACTACTATTCAGGTCATGGTCAAGACATCATAAGTGATGCTGGTGATGGTCAAGACATCTTGTTCTTTAATAATGTAAGTCCGGAAAGATTAAGTTATCATCAGATGGGCAATGATTTGATTGTGTTAGTTGATGGTGATCTGGAACAACAAGTAAAAGTTATCAACCATTTTCTAGGTGGCAATTATGCAATCATGATTCAACCGAATGGTGGATATACACAAACACCATATGATATCTCCAACCAATTAACAGATTTACCGACAGGTAACCAAGAGGAGCCCGAAGATCCTGAAGATCCAGAGCAACCAACGACTCCTACAACAAGTGACATTCATCTAGATTTCTCCGGTGATGATAGTTTATCAGGAACGACTCAAAATGAAGTGCTTGCCTCTGGTGAGGGAGATGACGCCCTGGAAGGCGGTCAAGGAAATGACTACTTGATGGGAGGAGCAGGAAATGACACGTATGTCATTAATCCTGGCGATGGAGACGATATCATTATCGACTCAGATGGCAATAATATAATTCACTTTTCTGGTGGCCTTACCTTTAATGATGTTGCCAGTGGGTTAATGCGTTCTGGTGATGATTTAATCTTGAATATTGCCACTGGAAATGGGTCTGTACGGATACAACGATTCTTCTCAGTGACTAACACAATTGAAAAAATGATCTTTGATACTGGGAGTGAACTCACATCGAACCAGGTCTTTTCAGCCTTTGGCGAGACAGCACCAACAACTACTCTATTTTCAGGTGAATTAACGCTAGGTGATGGACAAGATAATTCACTTACTGGGACGCTCGATAATGATGTGATATTGGGTGGGAAGGGTGACGATTCTCTAACTGGTAGTGCTGGTGACGATCAACTCATTGGTGGAGATGGTGATGATACATACATCATAGGTAGTGGAAGCGGTAAAGACATCATCATTGATTCTATGGGTGTAAATACAATTAGTTTCATAGATGGTATTGGTTTCTCAGATGTTGCAAGTGGCCTAATGAGGTCTGGTGATGATCTTATCTTGAGTATAGCTAGTACAGGTAATCAGGTGAAGGTTAATAACTTCTTTGCGGTAGCCAATACTATTAATAGTCTAGATTTCGAAGATGGCTCTCAAATTACTGCTAACCAACTCTACGGTGCATTTGGTGTATCAGCACCAACAGATACTGTTGTTATCGAAGATGCGTTGAGTCACGTAATGACTGGTACAACGAGCAATGACACTATCACAGGTACGAGTGCAAACGAATATCTCTCTGGATTAGCTGGGGATGATATTTTGTCAGGTGGCGCGGGGAATGACCTAATTGAGGGGGGAGATGGTAATGATCGTATTAAGTTTGGCTTGAATGACGGTCAAGACCAGATCATACAAAATGATACTAACGCTGCAGAGACATATAACGATGTCATCGCTTTTGAAAACGATATCTCTTATGATGCGCTTTGGTTTAGCCGAAGTGATAATGATCTTCAAATTAACGTTGAAGGGACGGATGATCAGATAACGATTTCAAACTGGTATGACGGTACTGAGCATCAACTTGACCAGTTTGAATCAGGTTCAATGGTATTAATGAATAATCAAATCGATCAACTTGTCTCTGCAATGGCTGCATATGATGTACCTATGGGAGCTGGAAATGTTATTCCACAGGACGTTAAGGATAATCTTCAGCCTGTTCTAGCTAACAGTTGGACCGCAAACTAACTTATCAGTCTTTTCTAGAACTCGCATTTTTTGCGAGTTCTAGAAGTTTGAGTATTATTAGCCGTCGTAGTCTTTAGAACGAGTGCTCTTGAACTCGCTGTCAGCGTTAAATCTGCTTGGTCCGGCCAGGCTGAGCTGGCTATTGCGAATGTGATTGGAAGTAATATTTCCAATATTTTCTGGGTGCTTGGTTTGGCGGGACTCATCTCACCAGAGCCATTAATTGCTGGCCCGCAATTGGTAACATTAGATATACCTGTCATGTTGTCTGTTTCAGTTTTATGTTTACCCTTATTTTTTGTGGGTGCCACATTAACCCGGTTTGAGGGATTTCTATTCCTGCTTTTATATACATCTTATGTTTCGTACATGATTTTATTAGTTACTCAGTCTAACTTCGCAACGACATTAGTGCAGGCTTTAATCTATGGCTTAATTTCAGCTGTGTTTGTCTATGTATGCTTCACAGTGGGAAATGACTTGGTAAGACGTAATAGACAAAGTCATCATGAATTATAGTCCAGCAAAAGTGAAACAGATTTTATTGATGTATAAAGAGTGTAATGAGACTGAATGATATTAGTCTATACTGTAATGGTATATAGCACTGCTGATTAGGTTTTCGATGATTGTTTCTGCCGATTCAATCGAATTTATGTTATCAATACCCTCACCAGCCCATATAATTAAGGAGTCGAGACTGACTTCATGCTGTGCCTGGAAAAACGTTTTTTGATAATGTTCTACTTGTTGTGCTAATTCAACTTCCGAACCGTGCCAACGTGAAATAAAAGGATTAACAATTGCTCGGCCATTATAGCCCTCAGGCCATGCTATCTCGCGTATGATATCAAAAACGGTAGTTCTGATAGTATCTTTAGCCTTATGTGTCAACAATTGTTGTTTCATCTTGGGATGAGCTAAAGATTCATTGGATGCATAAAAACGGCTGCCGATAGAGGCCCCTTGTGCACCGAGGCTCAACACCCCTGCCAGGCTTCTGCCATCGGCAATCCCCCCGGCCGCTATGATAGGTGTATTCGGGACATGATGGATAACTTCCTCAGTTAGTGAAAGGGTGGAACGTCCGCTTTTGCCATGACCGCCTGCTTCACTACCTTGTGTGACGATAAAATCAGCGCCTTTTTTCTTGACTTCCAGGGCTTCAGCTAATGATTGAACCTGGCAAATCAGGGGAATATTGTGGGCTTTAATTTTATCTACCCATGGGCTTATCTCACCAAAAGACATCATCACTACCTTGGGTGAATACCTCATGACAAAATCAAACACTTCATCAGTGAGTGACCATGTAATAAAGCCGACTCCCCAAGGTTTATTTGTTGAAGATTTTATGATTTCAAGTTCAGCTTTTAGCCAAGAGATATCACCATAGCCGACTCCAATCATGCCAAGTCCACCTGCGTTCGATACACTAGCGGCAAGTCTGCCTCCTGCCACATTGCCCATGGGTGCCAATACGATAGGATGTTGAATACCTAGCGCACTTGTGAGTTTAGTTTTAATAGTCATTTATTTCTCCTGGATGAGAAGCTGTGATGAGTACCAAATAACTGTTTTTCTTCATAGGTATCATCATCAAGAGGAATGAAACTTTCTTCTCTATAGTGACGTTCATTTTCAGGTGAATAAACGGTCTTAATAATGAAATAAAATGCGAGTATTATGAAAGCGTCGATACCAATAAACATAAATAAATGAGGCGTATCGTGATACTTCAGGAGTAGTGCTAACAGAAAAAAAGTGCTCATCTTCTAGCCTCCAAGCTTAACCGGAATATCGGTTTTGCTATCAGCGATGACTGGTCCATTATTGTGATGAAGCCTTACTGCTGCTCTAATGGTCATGATTACATTAAATAACATCACACAGGCGCCGCTGAAAAAAACGAAGCCCCCCATCATGCGGATAGCATAGTAAGGATGCATCTGAGCAACAGATTCAACAAATGTGTAGGCGAGGTTGCCATAGTCATCGTAAGCGCGCCACATCAGCCCCTGCATGATACCGGCCACCCACATAGCAGTAATGTAAATAGCTGTACCCACCGTCGCTAACCAAAAATGCACATTAACCAACCGGACTGAAAACATGCGCGTATCCCATAAACGTTCTACCATATGGTAGAGCGCACCAATAGAAATCATCGCCACCCAACCTAATGCACCAGAATGAACATGACCGATAGTCCAGTCGGTATAGTGCGAAAGAGCATTAACTGTTTTTGACGCCATAACAGGACCTTCAAACGTAGACATAGCATAAAAAGCCAACGCTACAATTAAGAAACGCAGAATATAATCGGTTCTTAGTTTGTCCCAAGCCCCGCTCAATGTGAACATGCCATTAATTGCACCTCCCCACGACGGAATAATCATGGCGAGGGAGATAGCTGCACCAAGTGAGCCTGTCCAATCAGGTAGGGCTGTATATTGCAGGTGGTGTGCACCTAACCAAACATAGCCAAATATCAATGCCCAGAAGTGAATAACTGATAATCGGTAAGAATAAACAGGTCTGTTAGCTTGTTTGGGTACAAAGTAGTACATGATGCCTAAAAAGCCAGCAGTGAGATAAAATCCAATGGCATTATGCCCCCACCACCATTGAATCATGGCATCTTGAACGCCGGCGAAAATCGAGTATGATTTCATCAATTCAACGGGAATCGACAAGCTATTCACCACATGTAGATAGGTGAACATTATCATCATGGATAGGAAAAACCAGTTCGCTACATAGATATGGGAAACGCGGCGAATGCTCAATGTGAAAATAAAATTGATTGAGTAGGCTAGCCATACAGCCGTTAATAAAATATCAAATGGCCATTCTAGTTCTGCATATTCTTTGCCTTGCGTATAACCAAGTGGAAGCGTCACCAAAGCGCCGATCACATAAAGGTTCCATCCCCAAAAAGTGAACCAAGCCATGTTGTCACTCCATAGCCTCACATAGCAGGTTCGCTGAACTACGTAATAAGCCGTCGCCATCAGAACACAGCCGCCAAACCCATAGACGACTACGTTGGTATGAACAGGTCTTAGACGTCCGAAGCTAATATATGGATTATCAAAATTAAGGATTGGCCAGGCGAGTTCCGAAGCAATATACACTCCTATGCCGGTACCAATGACTAGATAAATACAAGCAGCAACGGAAAACCACTTAGTGATATCTTCATTGTAATTATTTGTTTTATTCATGATTAAGCTCCTGACTTTGAATGGCTATATTGGTTAGCGTCACCAATGCCAAATTTGATCGGCTTGCTCAAAAAGAGGAACAAGTTGTTCTCTATTTACTACTTGTATACCCTCTCGTAGCGCTTCCATTTCTAGCCCTCTATCCCATAGATCTTCATACACAACATAAACGGGAATATGAGATGAAATTAAGTTATCGATATCTTTATTGATATTGGCTGGTTGAGTTTGTAACCAATCACCTATTTTTAATGGAGGTTGCTGTTTTTTTTGTTGTGTGTAATACACGGCTTGACCTGTAAGTAATAATTGAATTTGGTCGATATCGCTTAGCTCAACTTTTTTCTGCATGCATTGGATCAGCCATAGAATCGTTTCATCTTGTTCCTCTACAACTGTTCTGAAAGCTTGATCAAGTATTTGTAAAACTTTCATAATTAACGTGTTCCAATAGTTAGAGTGTTAAATGATTCTGAGGCATAGCGCCATAAATCTGCTGGTCCTCCTCGGTTGCAACCGGGAATGGTGTCATTGACGCCGCGCTCATCTACACATAAACCACAATTAATCCATTCAAAAGAAAGTGCTTTTTTACGTGCTTTTTTTTGTAATGAAGCAATCCACGTTTTTGTCAGTGGATGATCTTCTTGTTGAGTATCATTTCCATGAATAGCGTTGCCATGTTGTTGTTGCTTAGCGAATGAGAGGGCAGCAGCACCTTCATAAGCAAAAACCTTCACATGTGAATTAGCATCTAATGCGGCATCTAGCAATCTAAAAAATGTGACTGTGCGTTCACTCTCAAATGGTGGGTCCATAAAGGCGAAAGTAAGTGTTTTATTATGTGACATTGTCATCTCCTAATTCCAAATGACCTTTTGTCCTGACAGTAATGCTTTGATAACAATATCCAGATCGGTGGTTAATATCTCTGGTATCAGTTGTTCAGCATCTATTTCTCTCTGTTGTAAAGAAAATTTATCAGCAACGAGTGTAATGTTTTCATGAAGTAATTTAGTAAAGGGGGTAAAAATGCTGCTTTTGGTTGCAGGCATCACACCGTTTTGAACAAGCACTACCGTCACACGATTGCCTGCAGTGGCGAGATGATGAATTAATTCATATTGTGATTTAGTCAGTGCATCTGTGAATGGATCTCGACTTTGTATAAAAAGAAATTCAGACATCTATCGTTCCTGTATTGATTGATTAGAGATGGATGAGGATTTAATGAAATTACATCGATGAAGAAAATCTCCGAAATGCTCTTTATCAATACGATCTGTCGAGTACAAATCGAATAAAGGAGCTATTGCATCGAGAACCTGAGTTTGACTTAGGTTTTTTTCGTGCAGAGTGGCTAGCCGGTCGCCTCGGTGACTACCTCCAAGATATAAGTTATATAAACCTGGAGCTCGTCCTGTTAATGCTATTTCAGCTAAGTAGGGGCGAGCGCATCCATTAGGGCAGCCAGTTATTCTGAGCGTGATGGGCGTTTTTTGAAGGTTATACTGACGTTTCAAATCATCAAAAAGCGTAAGAAACTCAGGTGTTATTCTTTCCGCTTCAGCCATAGCCAGCCCACATGTAGGAAGTGCAACACAGCTCAATGTGGCAGCTTCTTGATTTGATGGGAGCAATCTTTCATATAGACCAAGATCAGATAATCGTCTTGCTACGTCATAAATGTCATATGGTGGAATATTGATAAGCTGAATATTCTGGTTTGCAGTTAACCTGACTTCACCACTATATTGCTGAAAGAAAGCCTGTAATTGATCTTGTAAATGATCATTGATACGTCCGCTTTGAATATGTAGTGTTGCGTACCACTGACTATCTTCAGTTTGGTGCCAGCCTAACTTATCGCCATTATGCGCGAATTTATATGGCTTTAGTGGTGCTAGCTTTTTACCAAAACGGCTTATGAGTAATTCTTTGAAGTTATCTAAACCTATTCTGTCTAATGTGTATTTGAAACGTGCACGATGTCTATCTTTCCTATCACCATAATCGCGTTGAATACTCATGATGACCTCAGCGATAAATGGCGCATCTGATGCATCTATAAAGCCAATGGGGGTGGATAGTCTCGGATAGCTATCTTCTCTGGAGTCAAGCTGCCCCATTCCACCGCCGACACACACGTTGAAGCCAACCAGGCGAGATTCCTTAATAACAGCTATAAACCCGACATCTTGGGCAAATATATCAATATCATTATCTGGAGGGATGACGAATCCAATTTTAAATTTACGAGGTAAATAGGTATCTCCATAAAGTGGCTCTTCAGAGTGGGAGACTGAAGGAGGGGAGTCATACCAAGTTTCACGATAAGCAGCAGTTTTAGGTAGAAGCCGCATGCTCGTTTCTTTTGCGATCTTATAGACTTGTTGGGATATTTTTGACTCATCAGGATTGACTCCACAAACAATACCGCGGTTGTCATCGCCACATGCAGCAAGGGTATCTATCTTTATCTTTTCTAGACTTATCAGGAGTGGTTGTAAGCATTGTTTTTTCACACCGTGAAGTTGAATAGTTTGACGTGTGGTAATACGAATCCCATTTGATGAGTAAATTCGTGATAAACGATCTATTTCTATCCATTGCTGTTTGGTTAATCTTCCACCTGGAATTCTGAGTCTCACCATAAATTGATAATGAGGTTCAAGTTTTCGAATGAGACGATGTTGTCGTGTATCACGATCATCTTGTTGATAGATGCCATGGAATTTTGTTAACAATCCATCATCGTGACTGATACTTCCTGTATTAGAATCATTTAGTCCCTCTCTGATCGTGCCTCTTAAAAAATGACTTTTTGCTTTAAGCTGTTCATTACTATGCTGTTCAATGAGCGGTTGACTAATATCAGACTGTCGATCAATAGTAAGTATGGTCACTTTATTTCTCCGTAAAATTAATATACGTTTCTATGCAATCGTTTTTGCTGAGTGAGTTGAAGCCAGATCCGAGAATAAGATGACGCATGGCTCAAGGTTTCTGTGAGATGGTCGAATATGTTCTTGTGACCTGATAAATACAGATGTGCCCCAGCGTTTAACCAGCCTTTAAATGTGTCTTCATTGTCTTGAATGATGTCGTAGATTGATTTAACTGAGATGTCTTCAGAAAAAGACGTATCTAAGCGAGACAATAGGCCATCTTGTAAATATTGGCACCACTCCGTTTGATAGAGAAAGTCATTTAAAAATGTACGTTCTCTTAGTATTAACCACACTGAATGTTCACGGTTAGGATCGGAGCTAATCTCCTGCATGAAAGCTCGAAATGGTGCAACTCCCGTTCCGTCAGCAATGAGGATAATGGGGCTATTTTGATTGGTGGGTAAATGAAACCGTTTATTGTGATGAGGGAAAATAAGAAGATGTTCACCTTCTTCTATATTCGTTAAATATGTTGAACAAATTCCATTTTGTAACTTCCCAGACCAAAGATATTGATACTTTTCTACAGTGAGATGTAATTCATCTTGAATCTGGCGAGTGCTGTTGGCAATGTCATATAAACGGGGTTGTAACGGCCTTAAGCTATCGATTAGCTGTTGTGGATTTAACGGTACAGGGTAGTTGACTAGTAAATCTGTTAATTGGTGCCGTTTGAGATATGAGCGTAATGTTTGTTTATCCTGACTTAATTTTATTAAGTCATTGTTTTTTGAAATCTCACTCCATTTAGTTAAACATTGTGCTGTTACCAAAGTGAGATCACAATATTCACGCAAAGCCTGTACTAGTGGCATGGCAATTTGTTTTACAACAACAGATTCGTCTCCTGATAATTTTGTTAATGACAATATTTGGTGTACGAGTTGAGGAGGATTCTGAGGTAAAACACCGATTCCATCACCGGCAGTCAGACTCAGTTGAATATTTTCTGGTATCTCTAATTCTAAGTGATGGATAGGGTTTGTTCTTGAGTCATCAGATAAACGAGTATTCTTGACCACTTCTACAGAGAGTGGACTTGTTTTTGAGTAGGTCGAAGTACGGATTTTATTACTGCTTCTTTGATGTGCTTCATCGTTTTCTGTGATATCTGGTAACGTCGGAAGACAGAAAGTAATCCATTCATCAGCCGTTTCTTCAAAATCAACATCACACTCTACACATTCAGTAAAAGGTATTGCACTGAGCTCACGCAACTTGGCATCAATTTTGAGACCTGTTAAACAAAAGTGATCATATGAACTGTCACCTAAAGCAAGCACTGCGTAAGAAAGATGAGATAAATCTTCATTTAGGTTAAGCAATTCATCATAGACAGATGTAATGGGTTCTGGTGGATCGCCATCACCATGAGTGCTACACACAATGTATAGGTGATCAATATGTTTTAGTTGTTTGAACTTGAAATCCGCTAGGTTAATAATTTCTATTGATTTATCTTGATGACATGCTTTTTCATAGAACTTTTGAGCAATACCTTTCGAATTACCTGTTTCTGTTCCATAGGCTACGACGGCCTTCTTTTCAGCAGCTATGCTTTTATCTGAAGTGGAAATGTCTAATAAATTATTTGCTAACCATTCTGTTTGTTGATTAGACAAACTTTTGAGAAGGTTTGCCACGGCCTCCCACTCAGATGTTGTGAATAATGATGTAGCTAAATTTTGCATGAAGTGTGTTTCAAGTGCTGTGAATGTTGAAACACATTATGGAGAGATTCTTTTGTAATATATAATGAATATTATCGCAACTTAATATCAAAAATATTCATATGGATGTCAGTTTAGCCAGAACATTTCTTGAAATTGTCAGGTCGGGAAGCTTTATCTCAGCAGCAGAAAAACTGCATGTGACTCAAACTACCGTAACCGCTCGAATTCATAATCTTGAGGGACAACTTGGATGTAAACTGTTTGTTCGCAATCGTTCAGGTGCAAGTCTAACCTCAAATGGTGTCAGGTTTGTTGAGCATGCAACGAAAATGGTTCAATCATGGGAGCTGGCAAAACGAGATCTGCCTCTACCCGAGGGAGTACAAAATGTACTTAATATTGGTAGTGAAGTCAGTTTATGGAGTCCGCTTGTCTTACAGTGGTTAAATGCACTTAATATCACTGAAAGTGAAGTGGCCATTAGAGCTGAGATTGGTGAGCGTCAATCACTCATGGAGCAACTTGAAAATGGTGTTCTAGATATTATTCTGGTTCATCAGCCTGAATATTGGCCAGGTGTTCAGGTCGAGCAACTATTAGAAGAAAAGCTCATCCATGTAAGTTCAGTTGATAATCCTCAACCTTATGTATACGTGGACTGGGGAGATGACTTTAGACGTCAACATGATGTGGCTTTACCTGAACTAGCAAGAGCACAACTAACTATTAGTCTCGGGCCATTGGCTTTACATTACATCTTAACAAATGGTGGAAGCGGTTATTTTCGTACGAGAGTGGTTGAGCACCATATAAAAGCAGGACTCTTAAAGCATAATGAACATTATCCTGAGTTTACTTTTCCAGTATTTGTCTTGTACAAACAGGCAGATAAACAAAGATATCGCTCACAACTTAACGCTTTATTTGAATCATCAAAAATTCAGTCGCCATGGTTGCCCTAATAAGCATACGCATTAACTATCTATTTACGAGTAATTGCTTGTAAATATTTTACTCAACACATATTTAGCAATAGCGAGAAAAACATGGATGAGACGAAACAAAGAATTGCTTTATTCATTGACGCTGATAATGCGCCAGCTAGCAAATTTGAAGATGTACTTAGTGAAGTCGCAAATTATGGTGTTGTAACTATTCGTAAGGCCTATGGAAATTGGAAGTCGCCGACATTAAAAGCGTGGGAGGAACTTTTGCATGAATACGCTATTCAACCAATACAACAATTCGATTTAACAAAGGGAAAAAATGCGTCGGACATTGCTTTAGTTATTGATGCGATGGATGTCATGTATACAAAACAGATCGATGTGATGTGTTTTGTTACATCTGATAGCGATTTTACACCAATGGTCACTAGAGCCCTGGCAGAAGGAAAAGTGGTATTAGGGTTTGGAGAACGAAAAACACCGTTACCATTTGTGAATGCCTGTTCTAAATTTCTTTTTCTTGATCAAGAAAAAGAAAAAACTAAATCTGTGACAAAACCTAAAAACATTAAATCAGATACTAAACTTATCAATTTGTTAAGGCAGGCTATTGAAGCAACAGAAGATGAAGATGGCTGGGCTGCTTTGGGCCCTGTAGGAGCGAACATTTCTAATAAAACATCTTTCGATACTAGAAACTATGGGTTTAAGAATCTAAGTAGTCTCTTTAAATCGATCGATCTTTTTGAGCTAAAAAGAGGGGTGGGTAATACATACTTAGTCAGGGACATACGGAAACAGACGAAGTCCTGAAAACAATTTCTATTATAGAGATAACAAGATAATCAAACTATCTAATTTATTTGATTTCAATAATTGAAAATTTAGATGATAGTGAAGACACAAATAGATTTAGCTTATATGTAACGTCATTATTTTAGTTATATAAGATACGATATAAACCGTTAAAACTCTCTTTTTAATTAACATTGCATCGCGTCAAACATGAAAAAAGAAAATATGTGAGCTTATAGTCGACCAATGTTAGATGCTCTAGTCATTATCCTTGCTGGACTGATAGGCGGTATGCTTAACTCAATCGCTGGTGGAGGGAGTTTTATTACTTTGCCAGCTTTGATGTTGATAGGATTTAGTCCAATTACTGCTAATGCTACTGGCACTGTGGCATTACTAACAGGTTATGTTGCAAGTGTATGGCATTCACGTCATACCATAAGAAAATTACCCAACAATCTGACACCATATGTTATCGCTTCATTATTGGGAGGAATGTGCGGAGCATTAATATTAAATTGGAGTGATGAGAAACACTTCGACAGATTGCTGCCTTGGTTGATGTTACTGTCTACTCTGGCATTCGTTATTGGGCCTAAAATTACACTCCTCAAAACTAATGCAATTCGACATCAATATCTTCAACATTTTCTGATTTTGTTTGCTATTTGTCTGTATGGCGGCTATTTCAATGGTGGTGTAGGAATAATGTTGTTAGCGGGCTTATCTATAATGACAAATACAGATATACATAATTCAAATGCGATAAAAAATCTGATGTCAGTTATGTTGACAACTATCGCTAGCTTATTTTATTGGATGGCTGATTTAATTGATTTTAACTTATTGTTCATGATGGGGATATCTGCACTATTTGGTGGGTATCTTGGTTCGAGATTATCTTATTCTCTCTCACAAAAAAACTTTAGAGTAATAATCATATTTTTGGGATGTGTGATGACGCTTATATATTTCAACCGATAGAGCACACTGATATGTAAATTTACCGTTTCTTTATCACGCTTTCATTTTTTAAAATCTCGATCTGATTAGTTGGGATAGATTGTTCATATATAAAAAACAGCTTATATTGCTGATATTTAATACAAATACAGATGTTACATAACTAACCACTTCACGATGGTACTGCAATTTATTTGTCTTTTATAGTCTCAGAATCAAAACTCTCCAATACACTCTTCCAGATATTAACTTTCTAATCATCAAATGCATTGATTAAAATAGGTAAATGAAATACCTTATTAAAAAGGCGGGATTTTATAGCTAACGATATGTTTTTATAAAGTCGTTTTATTAAATAAAAACAATTCGTTAAAAGTTTTTATTCATTGGTCAATGTGCTGATTGACGCGCAGTTATCGATGTTGTTAATGACTCGTTCATTAACGCCATTCCGTCATTTACTCGTTATTCAATAAAGCCTTGCTCAGGGTATAGGCGGCATCTCACAAAGGAGTGACTGATGACAAACGTAAAAAAACTCTGGTTATTTCTGGCATTTTTGTTGTTTGTTTCTTTTGGGGTGCTGATATGGAGTGGTAATCAGATTTATCAACAAGCACCACCTATGCCCGAAAAGGTCGTCACCACCGACGGTAACTTAATCTACAGCCGCGATGAAATTGAGAAAGGACGACAAGTCTGGCAATCCTTCGGTGGTATGCAGCTTGGCTCAATCTGGGGACACGGTGGTTATGTTGCACCGGACTGGAGTGCCGACTGGATGCACCGAGAGTTGATGGCCTTACTCAATCTCTGGGCAAACCGAGATTACGGTGTGGAAAGCTTTGAGCTTGCCAATGCCGAACAGCAAGCCGCTTTGCAAGGCAGGCTGAAGTCCCTAGTCAGAAAAAATACATACAATCCCGACACAGGCGTCATCACTTTAAGTTTGGACAGAGTCAAAGCGATAACTCAGGTCTCTGAGCATTACCAACGTCTCTTTAGTGATGAACCTTCAACGGCTGAGCTGCGTGAAGCCTATGCCATGAAAAATAACACGGTCACCGATCCAGAAAATCGTCGTGTACTTTCCGCTTTTTTCTGGTGGACGGCATGGGCCACTATGACTAATCGCATCGATGGTGACATTACCTATACCAATAACTGGCCTAATGAGCCGTTGATTGATAATAAACCGCCGGCGAGTATGTTCCTCTGGTCTGCATTCAGTGTGACATTCTTGTTGGCTGGCATTGGTTTAATGGGATGGTACTACGCGGCGTCTCATGGCAAAGAGGAGGCGACCAGTAAATTACCAGTTACTGATCCGATGCGTGAGTTACGACCCACACCTTCGATGATGGCGACAGCCAAATATTTCTGGGTGTTGCTCGCTTTATTCCTGGTGCAAATTCTACTTGGTGCGGTGACTGCGCATTATCAGGTAGAGGGACAGGTTATGTATGGCTTTGAGTTATCCAAAATTTTGCCTTATTCGATAACTCGCACTTGGCATACCCAACTGGCCGTATTATGGATAGCACTTGCCTGGCTCGCGACCGGCCTTTATATCGGTCCTGCCGTATCGGGGTATGAGCCGCCTTATCAGCGATTCGGTGTGAATCTGCTATGGCTGTGCTTGCTGGTCATTGTGGTTGGTGCCTTTACTGGCCAATGGTTCGCGGTGAATCAAACTTTAGGTTTGGAACATAATTTCTGGTTTGGTCATCAAGGTTGGGAATATGCCGATATTGGTCGCTTCTGGCAGTGGTTCCTGTTTATCGGTTTATTACTCTGGCTTTGTTTAGTGGGGCGCTCGCTCTGGCCGACATTACGTCAACCCTCTGAAAGTCGTTCCATTATTGGTTTACTATTCCTATCCACCGTCGCCATTGGCTTGTTCTTTGGGGCGGCACTGGTCTGGAATGAACATACGCATATTTCCATGGTGGAATACTGGCGCTGGTGGTTAGTTCACCTCTGGGTTGAAGGATTCTTTGAAGTCTTTGCCACAGCAGTTATTGCATTCTTATTCACTCGTCTGGGTTTAATACCAGTCAAAACAGCCACTGTTGCTGTGCTGTTTGCCACGATTATTTTCATGTCGGGTGGCGTAATTGGCACATTACATCATCTCTATTTTGTCGGATCACCTACACCGGTATTGGCGTTGGGTGCCAGCTTCTCAGCACTGGAAGTAGTGCCACTGGCCTACATCGGGTTTGAGGCGTATCACAATTACACGTTGGGTCATGCGACTGAGTGGATGAAACGTTACCGCTGGCCGATTATGTTCTTTGTGGCCGTGGCGTTCTGGAACCTGGTTGGTGCTGGGTTATTTGGCTTTTTAATTAATCCACCATTATCGCTTTACTACATGCAAGGTCTTAACCTGACACCATTGCATGGTCATACCGCTTTATTCGGTGTTTACGGTATGTTGGGTATTGGTCTGACCTTGTTCTGTATACGTGGTATCAAGCCCGATCTCATCTGGCCGGAAGGCACGCTTAAAGCTAGCTTCTGGTGTTTCAATATTGGACTGGCATTGATGGCTTTACTCACGCTGTTACCGCTTGGTGTGATGCAATTATTTGCCAGCCTGAATCATGGTTACTGGTATGCCCGTTCAGCGGACTTTATGCAGCAACCCGTTGTTGATTTACTGGTCTGGATGCGTGTGCCCGGCGATACCATCTTTGCTGTCGGCGCTTTGTTATTAGCCTGGTTTATTCTCAGCTTATGGATCAAACCAAAATACGAAGGTGGGCAACAACGCGGCTAAAAGCCAATCCGATTTAAGGACTGACTGACGGTGATTGAGTTCTATGATGAGGTTAGGCAAGTACACTGGCTGATGGCCTTTGCCAGTGGCGGCTTGCTCTTCATCCATGGGCTCATTCACCTGAGTCAACCTGATAATCTGCTTTCAACGTCCGTTCGTTATCTTCGCTACGGCGTTGATACGGTGTTAATCACCGCAGCGTTAATGCTGACCAATATCGTGCAGCAATTTCCTTTTATCGATGCTTGGCTTACGGTGAAGTTTCTGCTGCTAATCGTTTATCTCTTTCTCTCACACATCATGCTCTACAACACTCGAAACCAGCAGCAATATGCCACAGTTTGGGGGCTGGCTTTGATGATGTGGTTGTTTATTTTCAGCGTAGCGAAAACGCATCAAAGCGGGGGCATATTCAGCTTGCTCGTTGAAAGCCATTTTATAGATGCATTTAGAGGATAGTTATGTACGGGACATTATTACTGCTTCACATACTCGCTGCCACCATATGGACGGGAGGGCATATCGTCTTATCAGTGGTGATCTTGCCTAAGGTATTAAAGCATCGTTCGCCTGAAGAGCTGCTTAGTTTTGAGTCAGTTTATGAAAAGATAGGCATGCCCGCCCTGATTATTCAAATCTTAACGGGGTTGTATCTGGCTTATCATATGCTGCCAGACATCACACAATGGTTTAACCTCACAAATCCCGTCTCACATGCCATCATGGCAAAATTGTGTCTGCTGCTTTTAACACTCAGCTTTGCTGTACACGCACGATTTCGTGTGATTCCTCATCTCTCTCCAGACACACTCAAAGTGATGGCCTGGCACATCATTCCCGTCACCATTCTTTCCATCTTGTTCGTCGTTGTTGGCGTGTCATTCAGGACAGGTTGGCTTTATTAATCACCTTGCAATGAAAGGAGGCATACATGAACATTAAGCTACATCGCATTTATGAAAGTGATGCACCCACAGGTTACCGAGTGCTGGTGGATCGATTATGGCCACGTGGAGTATCAAAAAAAGACGCCGATCTGGACGCTCACTGGAAAGAACTCACCCCCAGTGATGAGCTACGTAAATGGTTTGATCATGACCCTGACAAATGGAACAGCTTTCGTAAAAAATACCTCAGCGAACTGAGTGAACATAAACAAACCGCAAAAGACTACCTAGCCGAAGTCACCCAAAAAAATGTTGTTCTGCTCTATGCAGCAAAAGACAAACAACACAGCCACGCCTATATACTAAAAGAGTATCTGGAAAAGCTGGGTTAAAATTAAAATAGACGTTATAAAGTAAAAAAATATTTAATAATTCGTCTGTGACATTCACATACTAAGGTTTTATTAGTTATATACTGTTCGTATGAAAGTGTTCATTTCTCTATAAATAAAGTATCCATTCAGATTAGACTTTTATGTGAAAGCACTAATGAAGAGAATAATTATGAAGATATTTATTTGTTTAATGTATTGATGATTTACGATTCAGAAAAACAGCCAAAACAGGTTATCTAAAAACCAAATTTTTTGAATACTCATTAAGTAATGGCTATATAACTAAGACTTTCGGAATATGATTACAAAATATTTGTGAAATAATTATCAATTTCGCAATAAAAATTTTTGTAGTTTAATTTTCCTTGTCAGGTTTTTCTTTTCTTGTATTACTTGAGTTTTGTAACTAAAACTCATGTCATTCCTTGATAATGCTTAAATTAGACGGCGTTATCAATTTTCATCAGACACCAAAATATATAATAGAGTATATATTCTATTATATATTTATAATCAATGGGTTAGGTGTTAACGTATTCTGCGCCCCTAGGTATACTGTCCCCAGTAATATACTGTAAATAAAGGACATGCTTATGGAGGACGGTTCATCCCCGTGCCCACGGGGATGAACCGACTACAGAAAACACCGAACGGTATCCTTGTAAGTGTTCCCCGTGCCCACGGGGATGAACCGTTACAGAACCAATGAGGGAGAATCCGAATCGCGTGTTCCCCGTGCCCACGGGGATGAACCGTTTGAGCAGCAACAATGTCAGCCTGTACTGCTGTGTTCCCCGTGCCCACGGGGATGAACCGCGAGTAACTGATTGGTTACTCGCTCTATTCCGGTGTTCCCCGTGCCCACGGGGATGAACCGGCAGTCAACATCATGGCGCAATACGGTCGTCGGTGTTCCCCGTGCCCACGGGGATGAACCGGAGTGTGCATTAGGCTTCTCCTTTGATGTATTGTGTTCCCCGTGCCCAAGGGGATGAACCGTCCATTTATTGACGCCTAAATGGTAGCGATTTGTGTTCCCCGTACCCACGGGGATGAACCGACATTATCAGAGTTGAGGATTATGAGTGATGAGTGTTCCCCGTGCCTACGGGGGTGAACCGGTGCCACAAGGCAAAACTTAATAAGAGGATTTGTGTTCCCCGTACCCACGGGGATTAAGCTGCAATCAAGTTCTATATAGTTAGATACCACCTCTGACGATGTTTTGGTACATCGAGAATAAGTCTACAAATGCATTTAAAAAGAATGAAAAAATAGTTAATGGTTATATTTATTGCGTGTTGCGCAATGAGGTATTTTTATGAAATAATTATTACATGATTAAAAGTTTTAAACATAAAGGTCTAAAAAAATTTTTCCTAACAGGTAGCGTTGTTGGGATTCAACCAAACCACTCAGCAAGGTTGCGAGATATACTTGCATTTCTTGATACTGCTGATTGTATAGAAGATATGGACTTGCCCGGTTATCACCTGCACCCGTTAAAAGGGGATAGAGCAGGGGAACATTCAATAACGGTTTCCGGTAATTGGCGAATTGTTTTTGAGTTTATCGACGGTGACGCTTATTTAGTTAATTATGAGGATTATCACTAATGACTTTACAACAATTTAACCCACCCCATGTTGGCGAATTGATCCAACGTACATATATTGATCCCTTCGATAAGGTATCTGCAAATAAAATTGCTGAAGCTTTAAAAGTAAGCCCCAGTACATTCAATAGACTGTTGAACGGTAAGTCTGACTTATCACCAGAAATGGCTGTCAGACTTTCGATTGTGTTAGGGCGTAGTGCAAAAAGCTGGATGAGACTACAGGAAAACTATGATTTGTGGCAGGCTAGTCTAAAAGTAGACACAAAACAGCTCAAAAAATTTGATTTTGAAGTGTTGGCAGAAGCAATCTAAAGAGTGATTAAATGTTATCTGGTTTAAATCTGACTTATGCTCCGTGCCTATGGGAATAAACCTAAGTTAACGACTATCGATGACCTCTTCTTATGACTTTGGGAGTTAGAGCTTTCTGTATGGAGTTATGTTAATTAAGTGCGGATTATCTTTCATCACTTTAAAAAATGAACTCTGAGACTGGGAACAGTGGTGATGACATGTGCCAGTGTATGGAAAAATGTAGGTTAATAATTGCTTATGTTAGTGGGAGCCCTCACTCCTGATGTGCCAGGCGGGCAGCGAATTAGATACCATCAGAGCACATTCTCGTATCTTTACGCCAAAAGATAGACTATCGTCTTTAAGGTGGTTATGGTACAGATTACAGCTAATAATTTGTAAATAATTGCGCAATACCTGAGTGCCTTGCTTCACTGTAGATAACCGGCAATCACTGTAAGAAGTTACACCTGAGTTACACTGAAACAAAAAAGCCTCAGAGCATGAAACTCTGAGGCTTTATATTCTTTGGCTCCCCGAGCTGGACTCGAACCAGCGACCCAATGATTAACAGTCATTTGCTCTACCAACTGAGCTATCGGGGAACAGAAAGATGGCTATTCTAGTGGCTTGACCTGTGTAGGTCAAGCCTAAATTTGAATAATTTTTTACGCAATAAATTCGGCGATACGAATCAGTGCGTTACGAAGATTCTCTTCGCTGGTGGCGATTGAAAGACGAATGTGGTTTTTCAATCCGAACGCAGAACCAGGGACAACAGCCACGCCTTTCTCAACCAATAATGCTTCAGCAAAGTCCATGTCATCGTTCAATTCTGGTTTGTTTTCCAGTACACCAGCGATACTTGGGAAGACATAGAACGTGCCGTCAGTTTCTAATGAATCAACACCAGGCATTTTGTTCAATTCAGCCACAACGAAATCGTGACGTTTTTTGAATTCGGTCAGCATGGTTTTGATGCATGACTGATCGCCATTCAGTGCTTCCACAGCAGCTGCCTGAGAAATAGATGCTGGGTTAGAAGTACTTTGGGATTGTACTTTTTTCATTGCAGCGATGAGTGGGGCCGGGCCCGCTGCATAACCAATACGCCAGCCCGTCATTGAATAGGCTTTAGATACACCATTCATGACCAGTGTTCTTTCATACAAATCCGGGCATGCATTCAAAATATTGCAGAAAGGTTCATCCGCCCAGTAGATATGTTCGTACATATCATCAGTGGCAATAAGGATGTTTGGATGTTTACGTAATACGTCGCCCAACGCTTCAAGCTCTTTTAGGCTGTAAGCCATGCCGGTTGGGTTAGAAGGGCTGTTGATAACGAACAGTTTTGTTTTATCTGTAATAGCAGCTTCTAATTGCTCAGGTGTGATTTTGAACTGGTTTTCCTGACCTGCTTCGATAATAACCGGTACACCGTCAGCAAGCAGGGTCATATCAGGGTATGATACCCAGTATGGTGCTGGAATGATGACCTCATCGCCCGCTTCAATAAAGGCTTGAGCCAGGTTGAAAAAGCTTTGTTTTCCACCGACGGAAACTAAGACTTGATTCGCGGCATACTCGAGCCCATTATCTCTTGAGAACTTTTTGATGATGGCTTCTTTCAAATCTGCTGTGCCATCGACAGGCGTGTATTTTGTTTTGCCGCTGTGGATAGCCTCAATAGCAGCTTGTTTGATGTGTTCAGGTGTATCGAAGTCGGGTTCGCCTGCACCCAGACCAATAACATCTTTGCCTTCGGCTCTCAGCGCAGCAGCACGTGCTGTGATAGCCAAAGTCGGAGACGGTTTGATGTTTTGAACACGTTGGGAGAGCTTGATAGTCAAAATCTTTCCTTCATTTAACACGGTAAATTGATAAATATCTCAATAATATACGCCAAACATAATCGATGCTAAAGACGTATGAGTAAACATTTTCAGCTAGTCAGCGAATTTTCTCCCGCCGGAGATCAGCCAACCGCAATCAAGACTTTGATTGAGGGCTTGGAAAACGGTGAAATGTGGCAAACCCTGCTTGGGGTAACGGGTTCAGGTAAAACGTTCACCATTGCGAATGTTGCGCAAGCACTGGGCAGGCCGATGATGATTTTGGCACCTAATAAGACCTTGGCCGCGCAACTTTATAGTGAGATGAAAGATTTCTTTCCCAATAATGCGGTGGAATATTTTGTCTCCTACTACGACTATTATCAGCCTGAAGCGTATGTGCCTTCCTCTGATACTTTTATAGATAAAGATGCGTCAGTAAACGAGCAGATTGAACAAATGCGTTTGTCGGCAACGAAAGCCATGCTGGAAAGACGGGATGCGATTATTGTCTCGAGTGTGTCCTGTATCTATGGCTTGGGTGAGAAAGATGCTTACCTGGAAATGGTGTTACATCTGGTTCAAGGCGACATTATCAGTCAGCGGGATATATTAAGAAGACTGACGGAACTGCAGTACAGCCGAAATGATGTTGAGCTTCATCGTGGTACTTATCGCGTAAGAGGGGAGGTGATTGATATCTTCCCGGCAGAATCTGAACGTGATGCCGTCAGAGTGGAATTATTCGATGACGAAGTGGAGCAAATCAGCTACTTCGATCCGCTGACTGGTGAAATCCTGCAGAGGATGAGCCGAATTACTATTTATCCCAAAACTCACTATGTCACGCCTCGCGATAACTTATTAAAAGCCGTCGATGCCATCAAAGAAGAGTTAAAAGAACGACTCGAACATCTCAATGCTGACAATAAGCTGGTCGAAGCACAACGTTTAGAACAACGCACCCGCTTTGATATCGAGATGTTGCTGGAGCTGGGGTATTGCAACGGCATCGAAAACTATTCCAGACATTTGTCAGGACGCGGTCCTGGTGAGGCGCCGCCGACTTTATTTGATTACCTGCCCGATGATGCGATTCTGGTGATTGATGAAAGTCACGTGATGGTGCCGCAGATTGGCGCTATGTATAAAGGTGACCGTTCCAGAAAAGAGACTCTAGTCAACTATGGTTTCCGTTTGCCTTCAGCACTTGATAACCGACCGTTGATGTTTGAAGAGTGGGAAAAATTAGCTCCACAAACCATCTTTGTATCAGCCACACCCGGCAAATATGAAAATGAACATTCCAGCACGATTGTCGAACAAGTGGTCAGACCGACAGGACTCGTGGATCCACAAGTGGAAATTCGCCCCGTCGGGACACAGGTTGATGATGTCTTATCAGAAATTAATAAGCGTGCGGCGGTGGGGGAGCGGGTATTAATTACTACGTTAACGAAACGCATGGCTGAAGATTTGACGGAATATCTGCGTGAGCACAATGTCAAAGTACGTTATCTGCATTCTGATATAGATACTGTTGAACGGGTTGAGATTATTCGTGATTTACGACTGGGTGAGTTTGATGTGCTTATTGGCATTAACTTGTTACGAGAAGGTCTGGACATTCCTGAAGTCTCATTAGTCGCGATACTGGATGCAGATAAAGAAGGTTTCCTACGTAGTGACCGCTCTCTTATTCAAACAATTGGTCGTGCTGCCAGAAACTTAAATGGTAGAGCGATTTTGTATGCCGATGAAATAACAGGTTCCATGCGACGGGCTATTGATGAAACGGATCGTCGACGCGAAAAACAAATTGCCTTTAACGAAGAACATGGCATCACACCGCAAGGCATCAAAAAAGCGATCAGAATGGGCATGGACGATGCGATGTCCAAACCGGCTAATGATAGACATGCTACAGAAGTCGCTGAAGAGCAGGCCAAGTACGCCTCACTGACGCCTCAGCAATTGGCTAAACGTATTCAGCAGATTGAAAACGCCATGTATAAACATGCGCAAAACCTTGAATTTGAAGAAGCTGCCAAGCTACGTGATGACTTGGAACATTTGCGGAAGGTGGCACTGGGCCCGGCTGTGATTTAAAGGGCTTGCAATCTGTCGTTAGCTGCGTATAATTTCGCAGCTTCACGGCAGGCACGTAGCTCAGTTGGTTAGAGCACCACCTTGACATGGTGGGGGTCGGTGGTTCGAATCCACTCGTGCCTACCAGTATATTCAAAAGCGCTTAGGCGCTTTTTTGGTTTTTAAGGCCCTTTGTATCGGCCACAACCAGGATTTCATATGATTTCAGTAACACTTCCCGATGGCTCCCAACGCCAATTTGATCATCCCGTTTCTATCCATGATGTTGCCGCTGATATTGGTACTGGCCTAGCTCGTGCTGCATTAGCTGGTAAAGTCGATGGGAAATTGGTGGATACCTCATTTGTCATTGATCATGATGCCGAGATCGCCATTATCACTGAGCGTGATGAAGAAGGGCTGGATGTGATTCGTCACTCGACATCACACTTGATGGCTCAGGCGGTAAAACAGCTTTATCCTGAAGCTCAAGTCACCATCGGACCTGTCATTGAAGATGGCTTCTATTATGATTTTTCATATAAAGAAGCATTTACACCGGATGATTTAGACAAAATCCAAAAACGTATGGAAGAGATTGTGAAGCAAGATCTTCCTGTGGTTCGTGAAGAAATTTCTCGTGATGCGGGTATCGAACTATTCCGCGAGATGGGTGAAGTCTATAAAGCTGAAATCCTAGAAGACATTCCTCAAGGTGAGACTTTATCGGTTTATCGCCAAGGTGATTTTGTCGATTTATGCCGTGGCCCGCACGTGCCGAGCACCGGTAAGCTAAAAGCGTTTAAGTTGATGAAATTGGCGGGTGCTTACTGGCGTGGTAACTCTGATAATGAAATGTTACAGCGAGTTTATGGCACGGCCTGGCAAGATAAAAAAGCGCTGAAAGCGTATTTACATCGTCTTGAAGAAGCTGAAAAACGCGACCATCGTAAAATCGCCAAGAACCTCGACTTATTCCATTTGCAGGAAGAAGCGACGGGTATGATCTTCTGGCACGATAATGGCTGGCGTATCTATCGCGTCGTTGAAAACTATATTCGCGATGTATTACGCGATAACGGTTATCAGGAAGTGCGTACACCTCAGGTTGTTGATCGCACTTTATGGGAAAAGTCCGGTCACTGGGATAAGTTTGGTGACATGATTTTCACTACACATTCTGAAAATCGTGACTATGCCGTCAAACCAATGAACTGTCCTTGTCATATTCAGATTTTTAATCAAGGTCTGAAAAGTTACAGAGACTTACCTTTGCGCATGGCGGAGTTTGGTTCATGTCACCGTAACGAGCCATCTGGCACATTGCATGGTCTGATGCGTTTGCGCGGATTTACACAAGATGATGCGCATATCTTCTGTACTGAAGATCAAATTCAATCAGAAGTAGCTACTTTTATTGAGTTATTGCATGAGGTCTATGCTGACTTCGGATTTAATGAAATTATCGTTAAATTATCGACTCGCCCTGAAAACAGAGTAGGCAGTGATGAGGTATGGGACAAAGCTGAACATGCATTAGAACAGGCATTAAATGCTGCCGGTCTTGATTGGGATTTACAACCGGGCGAAGGCGCGTTTTATGGTCCAAAGATTGAGTTCTCTTTAAAAGATTGTCTCGGTCGTGTGTGGCAATGCGGTACTATTCAGGTGGATTTCTCAATGCCTGGACGTCTGGATGCGGCGTATGTCGCGGATGATGGCAGTAAACAAGTTCCGGTTATGCTGCATCGTGCCATCCTTGGGTCTTTAGAAAGATTCATCGGCATCCTAATAGAAGAGTATGCTGGTGCCTTCCCAACATGGCTTGCACCCAAGCAAGTTGTGGTAATGGGAATCAGTGATAAACAATCTGAATACGTCAGAAATATCACCAACAATTTGCAGAAACAAGGATTTAGAGTCGATTCGGACTTGAGAAACGAGAAGATTGGCTTTAAAATACGCGAGCACACTTTACGTCGTGTACCATATCTGATTGTTGTGGGTGAACGTGAAGCAGAAAATAATGCCGTGGCAGTACGCACTCGAAAAGGCGAAGACCTAGGTGCAATGCAACTTGAGGACTTTGTTGGCTTGCTACAGAAAGATGTTGCGAGTCGCGGTCGAATAATTATAGAGGATTAGAACATCGCTACAGATCAAAAAAGGCTGAATGGAGAAATCACAGCCAAAGAAGTACGATTAACAGATTCTAATGGTGAGCAAGTGGGCATCGTTACGCTGAAAGAAGCGTTGGAACGAGCCGAACAAGCTGATCTGGATTTGGTGGAAATCGCACCACAAGCGACTCCACCAGTATGCCGTATCATGGATTACGGCAAGTTTTTGTTTGAAGAAGGCAAGCAGAAAGCGCTAGCTAAGAAAAAACAGAAACAAATTCAGGTGAAGGAAGTTAAATTCCGACCTGGAACAGAAGAAGGGGATTATCAGGTAAAACTACGCAACCTGATACGTTTCCTAGAAAGCGGAAATAAAGCTAAAGTCAGTCTCAGATTTCGTGGACGTGAAATGGCACATCAGGACTTAGGTCTGAAGTTACTTGAAAGAGTCGCTGAAGATTTAAAAGAACTGTCAAATGTCGAACAGCGCCCTAAGAAAGAAGGACGTCAAATGACAATGGTTTTAGCTCCGGTCAGTAAAAAATAACTACATAAACTTTCAATGCGGAGTTGTTAATTCAATGCCTAAATTAAAAAACCATAGTGGTGCTGCTAAACGTTTTAAACGTACTGGTAGCGGAAAATTCAAGCGCTCACAAGCTTTCACTAGTCATATCCTGACCAAGAAAAGCACTAAGCGTAAACGTCAATTACGTTCTACTCTGACAATCTGTAAAGCAGATCACATGTCAGTTCGTAAGATGTTGCCAAACCTGTAATTGAGGGAGTTTTCTAATGCCTAGAGTAAAACGCGGCGTCACAGCACGTGCTCGCCATAAAAAAGTTCTTGATCAAGCTAAAGGGTATTACGGTCGCCGTAAGAATGTATACCGTGTAGCTGTCCAAGCTGTTACAAAAGCAGGTCAATATGCTTATCGTGACCGTCGTCAGAAAAAACGTAATTTCCGTACTTTATGGATTGCGCGTATCAATGCTGCTGCACGTGAGTGCGGAATGTCTTACAGCAGAATGATCGATGGTCTGAAAAAAGCCTCTATCGAAATCGATCGTAAAGTGCTGGCCGATATCGCTGTACATGACGAAGCTGCATTTGCTGCACTTGCAGAAAAAGCGAAAGCTGCACTGGCAAACTAAATCGTTGGTTTATTGATTAAACCTACGTGTTTGCATGTAAGTAGAAAAGGGCCGCCAAAACGGCCCTTTTTTGTTTCTGAATATTGTTCCTCAGACGGGGGTAATAATGGCTGAACTGGATACACAGTTACAAGCTTTAAACGACATTGTTGAGTCTGCTAAAACGGCAATTGCACAAGCGAATGATAATCGGGCTTTAGATAACGTTCGCGTTGAATTTTTAGGTAAAAAAGGCAAAATCACGGCTTACCTTAAAGATTTAGCCAATGTGGGCGTTGAAGAAAGACCCATTATCGGTAAATCGGTAAACATAGCTAAACAAGATGTCTCTGCACTGATCGATGCGAGAAATAAATCCTTGTCTGAAATGGCGATGCAAGCCGCTTTAGCCGCAGAAACAGTCGACGTTACCTTACCTGGTCGTAATAGTCAGATTGGTGGTTTACACCCGGTAACACGCACATTACAACGTATTGAACGTTACTTTAAGAATATTGGCTTTGATGTGGCTGAAGGCCCTGAAATTGAAGATGGCCATCACAACTTTACTGCCCTCAATATTCCTGAGCATCATCCCGCGCGTGCGATGCACGATACATTTTATTTTGATGCCGATAAATTATTAAGAACACACACATCACCGGTTCAAATCCGGGTGATGGAAGAAGAACAGCCTCCGTTACGTTTGATTGCACCAGGCAGAGTTTATCGCTGTGACTCAGACTTAACGCATACGCCGATGTTTCATCAGATTGAAGGGCTGATGGTGGATGAAAATATCAGCTTTACTGATCTGAAAGGCATCTTGTCAGACTTCTTGCAGGCTTTCTTTGAGAAGCCTTTAAAAGTGCGTTTTCGCCCCTCTTATTTTCCGTTTACTGAGCCTTCAGCTGAAGCGGATATCGAGTGCGTTATCTGCGGCGGGGAAGGATGTCGAGTTTGTAGCCATACCGGCTGGATTGAAATATTAGGCTGCGGTATGGTTCATCCGAACGTATTCAAACACGTCAATATTGATAGTGAAAAGTATTTAGGCTTTGCGTTTGGCTTAGGCGTTGAACGGATGGCGATGTTGAGATACGGCGTTAATGACTTGCGTATGTTCTTTGAAAACGATTTACGTTTCCTGAAACAATTCAGTTAAGCGACGAGATAAGACAATGAAGTTTAGTGAAAAATGGTTACGAGAGTGGGTCAATCCTGCACTTGATACAGATGCTTTAGTAGAGAAACTCACTGGTGCTGGTCTCGAAGTTGATGCTGTAGAGGCTGTAGCAGGCGAATTTTCAGGCGTTGTTGTGGGACAAGTTACCTCTGTCACCCCTCATCCTGATGCTGATAAGTTGCGTCTGACGAAAGTGAATGTCGGTGCTGATGAGTTATTGGATATTGTTTGTGGTGCAAGCAATGTACGTGAAGGGCTAAAAATTCCAGTTGCAGTTATTGGATCTGTATTGCCCGGTAATTTCAAAATTAAACAAGCTAAATTACGTGGTGTGCCATCGTTTGGCATGTTGTGTTCATCAAAAGAATTAGGTCTCACAGAATCAGCGGAAGGCTTGATGGAGCTTGCTGATGATGCACCGGTTGGTGAAGATTTCCGTGTTTATCTGGACTTAGATGATAAGGCCATAGATATTGATCTCACACCCAACCGCAGCGATTGCTTGAGCGTCGCTGGTGTGGCGCGTGAAGTAGGCGTACTGACTTCAGAGGATATTAATGCGGTAGCGTGTGATGATGTTAATGCGACTTCTTCTAAGACATTTGAAGTCAAGGTTGAAGCAAGCGCTGCCTGCCCCCGATATTTGGGTCGTGTCATCGAAAATATTAATCCTGCAGCAGAAACACCTGTATGGATGCAAGAGAAACTGCGCCGAAGTGGCTTGAGAAGTTTAGGGCCTGTTGTTGATGTCACAAACTACGTGATGCTTGAATTAGGCCAGCCTATGCATGCCTTTGATCTGGATAAGATCGATCAAGCCATTCATGTGCGTTTATCTGAACAAGGTGAAAAACTGACTTTGTTGGATGGACAAGAAATTGAAACACAGGCGGGGACTTTATTAATTTCTGACTCAGAGAAACCACTCGCTTTAGCTGGTGTAATGGGTGGAAAAGAATCTGCTGTCAGTTCACAAACAACGTCTTTATTTTTGGAAGCTGCTTTTTTTGCACCTGAAGCGATTGCCGGTAAAGCGCGTAGCTATGGTTTGCATACTGATTCATCACATCGCTTTGAGCGCGGTGTTGACCCTGAATTAACTAAGTCAGCAATAAACCGGGCTACGGCTTTATTACTTGAGATTGTCGGTGGTGAAGCCGGTCCTGTTATTGAACAATGCAGTGAAAAAGAGTTACCGGAGATAGCAAGCATTCATCTGCGAGCGGACAGAGTTAAACGTGTGCTTGGACTTGAGTTAAATAAAGAAACAGTATCTGAACAGCTAACACGCTTAGGTCTCGTTGTAGAAAATGTTGATGGTGGCTGGCAAGTCTCGGTACCTTCATTCCGCTTTGATCTTGCTATTGAGGTCGATTTAATAGAAGAGTTAGGGCGTTTGTATGGTTATGATAAATTGCCAAATACACGACCTCAGGGAACGGTATTAACAACCAACATTACTGAAACGCTGACGCCAGTTGAGCGTTTACAAAATGTATTAGTGGATCGTGGTTATTATGAGGCCGTTACCTACAGCTTTGTAGAACCCAAAATTCAACAACTACTCGCTGAAGACACATCAGCACCTATTAAATTAGCCAATCCGATTTCCGCTGATTTGTCAGTGATGAGAACATCACTTTGGCCAGGCTTAGTGCAAGCCATGGTTTATAATGCTAACCGTCAGCATGAACGGATTCGTTTGTTTGAAGTAGGGCGTGTATTTAAAGGAACGCTGGACAATATTGATCAGCATCGTCAAATTGGTGGTTTGATCTATGGTAGCCAATATGCGGAACAATGGTCTCAAAAGCCGCGGAATGTCGATTTCTTTGATATCAAAGCGGATGTTGAGGCTTTACTCAAATTGGGTGGCGGCCAAATAACATATGAAGCAGAATCCCATCCGGCATTACATCCTGGACAGTCTGCTCGTGTGTACAAAAATGGCAAAGCCATTGGCTGGCTGGGGGCTTTACATCCAAAATTGAATAAACCACTCGATATTGATGGTAAGGTCTATGTGTTTGAATTAAGCTTGTCTGACGTCGTTGAAACAGATGTACCAGAATTCGAAACACTATCAAAATTCCCTGCTTTGCGTCGTGATTTGGCATTACTGGTTGATGATGCAATTACGGCGGGTCAAATCGAAGATTGCCTGAGGGAGATCGATTCTGATATTCTTAAGTCATTTCAATTATTTGACGTATATAGTGGAGATGGAGTCGAGCTTGGTAAAAAGAGCTTGGCAGTAGCCTTTATACTCCAGCATAAAGAACGAACTTTAACAGACGATGAAGTCGACTCATTGCTCAATAGTGTGACAGAAGCCCTGGCGCAAACACTGAATGCAACGATAAGATCTTAAAATCGTTTAATAAACAATAAGAATTAATTTGAGGTAGACATGGCACTGACTAAGGCCGATATGACAGAACAGTTGTACGATGAATTAGGTTTCAACAAACGTGAAGCAAAAGAATTAGTTGAAATGTTTTTTGAAGAAATTCGTTCGGCACTAGAAAAAGGTGAACAAGTAAAGTTATCTGGCTTCGGTAATTTCGAGTTAAGAGATAAAAGCGAAAGACCTGGCCGTAACCCAAAAACTGGTGAAGAAATCCCAATAACAGCCCGTCGTGTGGTCACGTTCAGACCCGGACAAAAACTGAAGGCAAGGGTGGACAATTATGCTGGAAGCAAGTAACAACAACGAACTCCCTGTAATACCTGCAAAACGTTATTTCACCATTGGTGAAGTGAGTGAACTATGCGGTGTAAAACCGCACGTTCTAAGATACTGGGAACAAGAGTTTTCACAGCTAAAGCCGGTAAAACGACGCGGTAATCGTCGTTATTATCAACGGCATGATGTGGTGTTGATTCGTGAGATTCGTGGTTTGTTATACGAGCAAGGATTCACCATTGGTGGTGCTAGGCAGCAACTTGGAACGGACACAAAAACTATAGTTGCTGAACACCAAACGGACCAAAAACAGCTTGTAAAAGAATTGCTGAAAGAGCTGGAAGATTTAAGAACTTTTTTAAATTAAATCTATTTAATCGCTATGAAAAAAGCCCATGCAAGATCGCTTGTATGGGCTTTTTTCGTAGTTAAATGACTTTATTCAATCTGCTTAATTCTCAATATTGGAATCGATAATGTCGAATAGACTAGAGTTATCATGTCGCTAAAACGCTGTTACTGGATTATTTCTATAACGATTGTATTTTGTTTCTCAGTTAATTCTCAGGCGACGGAAAGATATCCCTTTGTGGTTGTTGATCAACAAGGCTTACCATTAAGTGATACCGTTATTGAGCCTTTAGTTGATGTATCAAAAAAACCTCATAAGTCGCTTCCACTTACCAGTATCGATCAAGTCAATAAGCAGTTTACGCCACAACAAATTATTATCCAAAAGGGACAATCTGTTGAATTTCCAAATAGTGATAACATCAGACATCATGTGTATTCATTCTCAAAAGCAAAAGTCTTTGAACTAAAACTTTATGCTAATAAGCCAGAAGCACCTATCACATTTAATGAGGCTGGCGTAGTTGTACTGGGATGTAATATCCACGATAGTATGATTGGCTATATCTATGTCGCTGATTCTAATCAAACTGTTGTTACGGATGATAATGGTAGCGCCGAGATAATCGTAGACAAACCGATTAAAGCTGTTCGTGTGTGGCATGCGCAACAAGCTGATGGTGCCGAGTCACAACAGATACTTACTCTGGATACTTTGTCACACAATACAAGGGGGCAGTTAATGATTAAAGTGACGACTGTCGACCCGCTACCTAGAAATAGCTTTGAGGATGTTTTTGGTGTGGTTTCACCGGATTAAATTACGAAACAAGATTTTTTTGTTATGTACCTTTTTGGTATTTTTTACTACGGTCGTTATCCAGGCCAGTACATGGTTGAGTAGTCATAAATTTAATCAGCAACAGCTAACAGAGCGAGTTTTGAGTGCAAAACAGGTACTTATCGAATATTTATCTGCACAAGAAAAGTTATTAGTTATTGCTGCTAACGTTCTGACATCTGACTTCGGTTTCATCCGTGCAGTTGCAACTTCCGATGCTGAAACAATCAAAAGCGTATTGCAAAATCACGGTAAACGAATTGATGCTGATTTAATGCTACTGACAGATTTATCTGGCAGCCTTATCAGTTCCAGTCGGGCGATTTTATCTGACTCTGATTTAAATGAAGCTTTAATCAAAAGTTTGATCAACAGTCCCGGAAAAAGTTTTTTTGCTACGATTAATCAGCATTTTTATCAGTTAATATTACTGCCGGTTAAAGCACCTCATACAATTGCTTATAGTGTAGTCGGATTTGAAATTACGGCTGATGATATGGATGCCTTAAAAAAGCTCACCGGCGTCGATGTGAGCTTTTATGATGAAGACAAGCAGCTACTGATTTCCACAATTGGTGTTGAGAGTTTTAGACAATTTCAAGACAATCTGAATAATCAGCTTACCTATCGATTTATGATTCCTCGGCCCGCTTATATTACTGAGGAGTTGCTCCTGCCATCCACGAGTGCAGCGCCTGTCGGTGTTTTGCTGACCAGCAGCCTTGCTCCTCTTTATGCTCAATATGACGAAATTATCATTCATAACCTCTTATTGGCGCTGTTGGTAGCAATTATTGCATCATTACTGAGTATTTTTCTGGCAAAAAGTCTCACTATCCCACTGACAAAATTGACAAAGCTAGCGGAAAAATTCGCTGCTGGAGATTATTCATCAACTATTGATCTAGAGAGAAGTGGTATAGAAGCAAGACAGCTACTGAGTACATTTGAAATGATGGGGCAGCGGATTAAACTGCGTGAGGATAAGATTCTTTACCAAGCTCAATACGATATTTTGACCGGCCTCTATAACATCTATACGGCGAAACAAAAATTACCTGAGTATTTAGCTTCAGGACGGCAAAAACTACTGGTTGCTTTTAGTATTCGTAACTTCAGACAGATTAATGATCGTTTAGGGCCTGACATTGCAGATGACTGCTTAAAGGCACTGTCTGCACGCCTTAAACATACTGAGCTTATTGAAATACAAATGGCGGCAAGACTGGACGGTGTAGAGTTCTTCTCTCTACTGAATTTATCAGAAAAGCTAAGTCCTATACATCAGGTCGATAATTTCCTCAGTTCTCTTGAGGGGGATTTTAACGTTGCTGAATTAATGATAAACCTGGAGCTCAGCGCTGGTGTTGTTATTTATCCAGATAATGGTACCGACACAACATCATTACTGAGAAGAACCAGCATCGCTCTCGATAATGCAAGAAAAAGTAAACAGCGTATACATTTTTATAAGGATGGTGAAGATGAAGCTCATCTAGAGCGTTTGGCAATTACTGATGCTCTGAAAAATCTTTTTAAAAAACCTGATACTGAAGAATTATTTATGGTTTACCAACCTAAGATTAATTTACAAGATCAGAGTATTAAGGCAGAAGCACTGATTCGCTGGAAACATCCTGATAAGGGATTTATTTCACCAGAGTTATTTGTGAATCTGGCCGAGCAAGCTGGGCTTATTATCGAGTTAACGGATTGGGTGATTGATTCTGTTTTCTCTCAGATGGCATTTTGGCAAAACAAAGGACTTATAGTCCCTGTATCGATTAATGTCTCCGCGCAAGATTTGATGCATAAAGACTTTGAAAAACATCTCTGCGAGTTGGTTGAGCGTCATCAAATTAACCAGGCACTCGTTACTCTAGAAATTACTGAACGAGATATCATGCACCATGAACATATTGTTGTTGCCGCATTAAAAAGGTTGAAAAGTCATGGTTTTCATATTGCTATTGATGACTATGGTATCGGCCAGTCATCATTATCCAAACTCAAAGATCTCCCTGTAGATGAAATTAAACTGGATAAAAGCTTTATTATGCAGTTAGCTTCTTCTGAAAAAGATAAATTAATTGTTCGTTCTACTATTCAATTAGCTCATCAGCTTGGCTTTTATGTTGTTGCTGAAGGCGTAGAAAATGAAGCTGGTCTTCAGATTTTGAGTGACTTTGGTTGTGACGAAATTCAAGGTTATTTCATCAGTAAACCGCTTTCTGCAGGTACGTTTTATTCATGGCAAAAAGAGTATGTGGAAAAAAATATTTCTTAAATTAATGCTTTTTATGCCCGTTGTCTGTTGTGCAGCAGATGGAAAATTAATTGCAACTCCTGGTGTTTCTCAGATAGAGGGAAGCGGAGGTGGAGGGCTGGTTCCTTGGGCACAATTAGCAGGTTACGCGAGTCAGGATGAAGTCGCTTTCAATGTTTTTTGCAGTCGTGGTGAGGTTGATGACTACAGATTAGATGTCTGTGGTGCTCAAACAAATTTATACGATCGTTTGGAATTATCAATTGCAGAGCAAACGTTTCATGTTGATGCTCTGGATCGCAATATTCGTCAACGTATTTTCGGTGCCAAATTACGTTTGTATGGGGATATTGTCTATAGTGATTGGCCACAACTCAGTTTAGGTATCCAACATAAAACGTTACATGATCCCTTTGTTGCTGATTTACTCGGCGCAGAAGATGATAGTGGAACAGATTATTATCTGGCTGCGAGTAAATTACATCTAGGCGCGATTGCTGGCCTGAATTGGCTGTGGAATGTCACAGGCCGTTATACGGAGGCAAACCAAACCGGTTTATTAGGATTTGGTGCAAAAGGGGAGGGTGCCGAACTTGTCTGGGAAGCTTCTACAGCCTTATTGCTAGGAAGGCATATTGCTTTGGGGGTTGAGTATCGCCAAAAGCCGGATAATTTATCACTGAAAGAAGACGACTGGAAAAGCCTGTTTCTCGCTTGGGTACCCAATAAATCACTGAATATCACTGCTGGTTGGATTGACTTGGGGGATATCGCCGGTGCAAAACATCAAGATGGTATCTACTTTTCCATTATGGGCAATTTCTGATGAGATGCAGGAATATTTGCATTATTTTACTTATCTTCGGCTTTTTGACCGCTTGCGGTCATTTTTCGCCTGCTCCCTCATTGTATGAAAAACTCGGCGGTGAAAAGGGGATCGTTTCTATTGTTAATAACCTCACGAAAAATATTGGACATGATGAACAGCTATTTCATTACTTTGCCCAGTCTAATGTCAGCCGATTCAAAAAAAGCTTAATACTATATCTTTGTGCAACTAGTGATGGACCGTGTCAGTACAATGGTGACTCAATGCAACAAATTCATGACGGGATGGATATCAATGAGCGTGATTTTAATCATTTGGTAGATTTACTGATTGATGCTATGAATGAAACAGGTATTTCCCATCCCATACAAAATCAATTGCTTGCGAGATTAGTCCCCTTGAGAAAGCAGATCATTTACCGATAGTGAGTCACAGTAGTTGTTTTGTTTCAGCCATATGCGAGTTGGATAGGGTCTGTTAGTTACTGTTTTAATGAGGCACTAAAAGAATTGTTCCTGGACATCTGTAGAAAGCTTCTCGCCAGATAGATGAGCCCGCTGTAGAAGCTGCCAGTAATAGCGATAAGAGGCCTTATCATACAATTTATCGTTTAAGCTTATTGGTGCCCAACTACGTTGTTGTGCTGTCAACAAGATTTCACTGGCAAGCTGGATCTTTTCTGACTCAGGTGTCATCGCTTTTATAATGGCTTTTATTTGTTGGGGATGCACACTCCACATTCTCAAAAAGCCAAACTGATTACGCGCTCTATAAGCATCTTCAAATGTTTGTTGATAATCCTTAATCGCCAGTGTCACATTATGTGATGGTATACAGCCAGAAGATATGGCGGCACAGGCTATTTCTGTTTTCGCTCTGACAATCAGAGCATGTTCAAACTGAGTAGGACTATGCATAGCATTATCCGTTATAGCGCCTTGATATGTGCTGATATAGTCCATAATCCCGAAATCTAGAACTTGCACAGGCTTCATGGCTGCAATTTTGTAGACGTCGTTTAATGCACCGTGTGTTTCAATTAATACATGGATAGGGATGGGGTGGGTAATGTTGTATCTCTGTGAAGCTTGCTGAATATATTCAAGCATAACCTCAACTTGATGAGCATTTTGCGCCTTGGGCAGTGTAATATAGCGAATATTGTCTCTTGCGCCAGATAACAAAATATCGATTTCCTGTCGCCAGACAGAATGATCATAGCCATGGATACGAATTCCTGACATATGATGAATGTTGTGTTCGCTATTGAGAAGTTCAACAATCATATTCGCATGTTGTATTTCTCCACCCGAGGCTGCGCCGTCTTCACAATCACAGGTTATATCGAATACCGGGCCATATTCAGATTGAATTGAAAAGGCTTTGAGTAAAGTATGGCGGCTACCAGCGAAGTGTTCACATGCAGGTATTAAAGGTAGTGGCGAGATGTCATCAACAAGTGCATCATTCGGATGAATTAAGATAGTCATTATATAGATATCCCTAACTCAGCTCTTTTCATCACGTCATCGATCATCGTGTGTCTGATTGTCAAAAGCATAATATATCGATTAAGTCTGGTTTTTAGTTTAAAAAGATGCGATTATTCACGGTTTTGGTTGCCGTATTTTAGTAACAAATTCGATTGGAATAGTCTTTTTTCCAACGAATTAACTATATATGGTTTGGGCTGAATTGAGTAAACACTGATTTGTCTGGACGCAAAATTTTTGTTGATCAATTCCTGTATTTCGGCACATGATTAACACATGACAGAAACAGAACTACAACATTCTGAACAGATACGGAAAGTCTTCTTTGTCTCAGACCGTACTGGACTTACTGCCGAATCTTATGGAAAGTGTTTGCTTGCCCAATTTCCTGATTTGGAATTTGAAACCATCACGCTGGCTTTTGTGGATACACCAGAAAAAGCCTTGCAAGCACGAGAAAAAATTAATGAAACGAGCTTAGAGTCTAATCTTAAGCCAGTGGTTTTTAGCACATTAGTGCACGATGATGAACAATACATTATTGAAAGCGCTAATGCCTGTGTTATCAGCTTGTTTCACAGCTATATTGGCTCCCTAGAAAGTTTTTTTGGTGTGGAGTCGTCACACAAGCAAGGCGTGTCGCGAATTGCCTTCAGTGATACCACATACCAGCGTCGATTGGATGCGATTGATTTTGCACTTACGCATGATGATGGCGTCAGACCGGATCACTATAACGATGCTGACGTTATTCTGGCGGGTGTGTCACGTTGTGGCAAAACGCCCACCAGTCTTTATTTGGCGATGAACTTTTCTCTTAAAGTGGCAAATTATCCACTTACACCGGAAGACTTATCATCAGATGAATTGCCTCAATGTTTATTGGATAATATTGATAAACTTGTTGGTTTAACAATTAAACCGGTGCCATTAAGTCGAATCAGACGCCAGCGACGTCCTGGCAGTGAATATGCCTCACTGGAAATTTGTCAGGCTGAATTGACACAAGCACAAGCTATGTTTGATAAAGCGGGCATTGCCGTTTTTGAAACAACCGATACATCGATCGAAGAAATCTCTAGCCGTGTAGTTCGTGCGCTTGGCCTAGGTAGAGAACGTGTTAGAGAGTCGGTCTTAATGTTTAATAAATCTATAAAAGCAAGGTAGTTATAACTATGTCAGAATATGTTATCTCTCTGGATAAGCTATGCATGGAGGATGTCGGCAGAGTAGGTGGCAAAAACGCCTCATTAGGTGAAATGCTGCAAAATCTCGCCCCTCTAGGAGTCGATGTCCCAGGTGGTTTTGCCACGACTGCGGATGCTTACCGGGAATTTCTTCTGCACGATGGACTCCAGAGTAAAATCAATGATCGTTTGCGTGAGCTGGATGTCGATGACGTCACTGCTTTGCAAAAAACAGGTCAGGAAATTCGTGACTGGATCATGACGATTCCTTATCCAGAAGCGATGGAAAAAGCCATTGATGAAGCTTTTGCTGCATTGGAAAAAGAATACGGTCCTGAAGCTAGTTTTGCTGTGCGTTCATCAGCAACGGCGGAAGATTTACCTGATGCTTCATTTGCTGGACAACAAGAAACATTCCTTAATGTTTCCGGCTTAGACAATATCAAAAAAGCTATTCGTGAAGTATTTGCATCGTTATTTAATGACCGTGCTATTGCTTATCGCGATCACCAAGGGTTTGATCATAGTGAAGTGGCTTTATCAGCCGGTATTCAAAAAATGGTACGTTCTGATATCGCCAGTGCGGGTGTGGCCTTTTCTCTGGACACTGAAAGTGGCTTCCGTGACGTTGTGTTTGTTACAGGTAGTTATGGCCTGGGTGAGATGGTGGTTCAAGGTGCTGTTAACCCTGACGAATTCTATGTACACAAAAATACATTAGAAGCTGGCCGCCCATCTGTGTTACGACGCACTGTCGGTCAAAAAGCAATTAAGATGGTTTATTCTGGTGATGCTTCATCACCGGTTAAAACCGTGGATGTTGATGAAGATGAACGTCTACATTTCTGCCTGACCGACGAAGAAGTTGAGTCTTTAGCAAAAATGGTAGTGACTATCGAGAAACATTACCAACGTCCAATGGATGTGGAGTGGGCTAAAGATGGTAATGATGGTCGTATCTACATCGTTCAGGCGCGCCCTGAAACGGTTCAAAGCCGAACTAAGAAAAATGTCCGTGAAACTTTTGTCCTGAAACAAAAAGGCGAGTTGATTTCTGTCGGACGTGCTATCGGTAGCAAAATTGGTCAGGGTAAAGTGCGTTTATTAAACAGCCTGGATCAAATGAATAAATTCCAGGAAGGCGACGTTTTATTAACGGACATGACCGATCCTGACTGGGAACCTATCATGAAACGTGCTTCGGCCATTATCACTAACCGTGGTGGTCGTACTTGTCACGCCGCGATTATTGCACGTGAATTAGGTATTCCTGCTGTTGTTGGTTGTGGTGATGCCACTGAAAAAGTGGAAGAAGGCACAGAAGTGACCGTCTCATGCGCCCAAGGCGATGAAGGTAATATCTATGCTGGTTTACTTGAGTTCGAACACCGTGTGGAAGAACTCGACAATATGCCTGAGCTACCTGTCAAAATCATGATGAACGTAGGTAATCCTGATCGCGCATTCAGCTTTGCTCAGTTACCTAATAAAGGTGTTGGTCTGGCGCGTTTGGAATTCATCATCAACAATATGATTGGTATCCATCCAAAAGCATTGATGAATGCGGATAAGATGGAAGGTGAAGTTAAACAAGCCATTAAAGAGCGTACAACCGCTTACGGTGACCCGGTAGAATTTTACATCAGCCGTATTGCTGAAGGTGTATCCACCATCGCCGCTGCGTTCTATCCTGAAACTGTGATTGTTCGTATGTCTGACTTCAAATCGAATGAATACGCTAATCTGATTGGCGGTACCTTGTTTGAGCCTGAAGAAGAAAATCCAATGATTGGCTTCCGTGGAGCATCACGTTATTCATCAGAAGATTTTGCTGAATGCTTCAAACTTGAAATTGAAGCGATGAAGCGTGTTCGTGATGTAATGGGATTAACAAATGTTGAGTTAATGATCCCGTTTGTTCGCACACTGGCTGAAGCGGAGTCTGTGGTTAATTTGCTCAAAGAAAACGGTTTGGAGCGCGGTAAAAATGGTCTGCGTTTGATCATGATGTGTGAACTACCTTCAAATGCTGTTATGGCAGATGAATTCCTCGAATTCTTTGATGGTTTCTCTATCGGTTCAAATGATATGACTCAGTTAACACTGGGCTTAGACCGTGATTCAGCGCTAGTGGCCGGCTCATTTGATGAGCGTAACCCTGCGGTACTGAAAATGCTGGATATGGCGATTACAGCCTGTAAGAAAGCAGATAAATATGTCGGTATATGTGGTCAAGGTCCATCAGATCATGAAGACTTGGCTGAATGGTTATTAGAGCGTGGAATCAGCAGTATTTCATTAAACCCTGATACCGTAGTCAGTACATGGCAGGCTTTAGCAGAAAAGCATGCTTAAAAAGTAAAAAAGCGACTGTCCGACCTGTTTTTTCAGGTCGGGCTTTGCTAATATAGCGACCTCGTTAATCAGGCTTACTTCAAGCATCAATAGATTAACAACAATATCGTCGGGGCATGGCGCAGCCTGGTAGCGCACTTGCATGGGGTGCAAGGGGTCGAAGGTTCAAATCCTTCTGTCCCGACCAATTATTTTTTTGTTTATCCAAAGCAACTCAGAGCATCTGATTACGAACCACTTTGCCTTAAGGCATTGATGATGCGATTACGTTCTTCCTCTTCATAAAAACTTGGGTCATCAAATAAGTCTCTTTGCGGTTGATCAAACATCATACTGAGCACTTGCGAGCTGGTTTGAACCATCGGTTCGAAGTGGGCATTATCTCCACTGACAAGATCAACGACGCGACGGCGGCGATAGGCCGTATATCCGGCTAAAATTAATAATACTGTTCCAATATAGAGCGGCAGGCCTTGTGAACCAATAATGGTCATTAATGAACCAGCTATCACCGGGGCAAAAGCGCAGCCTAAACCATGAAGCACCAGCATATCTGAGGAGCCAGAGACAATTTCGTCAGGATGGAGTTGGTCAATAAGCTGAGCGACGGACAGTGGGTAGATGGAAAAAGATAAGCCACCCCAGATAAAAAAGATGGCTAATAAGGCGGTTTGAGAAGGAATCACTGCCATGGATAGAGCAATAATCCCTGCTAATGCCACTACCCATGTAATGACTTTGGGTCTGTCGTGTTTATCTGAATAACGGCCAATAGGGATCTGCAAGGCAGCGCCACCTAGAATAGTTAAACTCATTATCAGTGCGATGCCACTGATATCGTATCCTAGTTCAGTGGCATAAATAGGTGTCATCGCCCAAAAAGCGCCCATTGCCAGACCTGAGAGAGTTGAACCAGCTACCGAGAGTGGTGCGATCTTTAATAAGTTTTTTAGACTACTTTTTGGCCTTTCCGAATTAATCATCGGTTGGTTTCGGCGGGTGAGTGTCAGTGGCAGTATGGCCCAACTAATCAGAATAGACACAATGGCAAATAGCAGAAAATTATCGGGCGTAGCGATATGCAACATTTGCTGTGCAATTGTTAAAGCACCTAAATTGACTACCATATAAAAAGCAAAAATACGTCCACGCTCATGGCTTGCAGCCTGACTGTTTAACCAGCTTTCGATGACAGTCATCAGGGTAATATAAGCAAGCCCATAAAAGAAACGAAGAACAATCCATACCCAAGCATCAATAAAAATAATATGCAAAAGTGTGGCTGAAGCACAGATAGATGCACAGAATGCAAACGTCCTGATGTGCCCCATGCGACGAATCAGTCTGCCACTGACCCAGGTGCCACATACGAACCCAATAAAATAGCTCGACATGATCAGTCCCATGGTGGCGCTTGAAAAGCCTTCATTTGTGCCGCGGAGGGTAAGGAGAGTGCTGATTAATCCATTTCCCAATAGAAGCAAAGCAACGCTCCATAAAATAGATTGAATAGGCTTAAGCAATGCAAGTGATTGCATATTGTTTCCTTTTTTATGCACCTTAATTAATAGTCATTGCACCAAAAATATACTTAAAATCTATTTATTATTGTTTGAAAATATTAAGTGCATGATCTTTAATAGCTTTTATATATAAAAATTATCGATTACAAAGTGATATGAGAATTGATGCAAATCATGAACCGTTATTTTCATATCGTGGATGATGCTAATCTCCTCAATCAATTTCACAGAATTTTCGCATCAAGCTGTTAGTATCAACTTCGAACTATCCTTGTTAACAGTTCAACCACCCTTAGCCAGCTTATTCCCGATAAGCTGGCTTATTTTTTTCATAACTTTACATTCTTTTTCGCAACCAATATTTATCAGGTGTGTCATAACGTTACCTGAGACTATCGTCAATGGTGTAATTTCTACTCCTTGTTTTGAGAAGGCGGTGATGGTCACATCATCGCCTTTTTCTTATTTAGCAGTTCACTAAGTCATTTTCATTCGTTAATTCCAATGGATAGATTCGTTAATACTGCAGTCGTATTTGTACTGACGTTCACTGACCTGTACGTCAGTAATCCTATCTGCGTAAATCTCCTTTTTGGAGTAGGGTGGCTTCTGCCACCCTCTTTTTTTATACCTTGTTAAGTAAACTGAATAGCTGCTGTATGATTGATGCCTTCTAACGATATAAAAAGGCCATGTTTAGCATGCAATACAATACTCTTGGTAATACTGATCTGAGTGTCAGTCGTATTTGTCTGGGAACCATGACGTTTGGCGAGCAAAACACGCAAGCAGAAGGACATCAGCAATTAGATTATGCTGTCAGCCAGGGAATTAACTTTATCGATACCGCAGAGTTATATGCAATCCCTCCTTGTGCAGAAACCTATGGTGTAACAGAAGAGATTATTGGTCATTGGTTACAACAAAGAGGCCGGCGGGATGACATCATTCTTGCCAGTAAAATGGCTGGTCCGGGCGGTGATTGGGTTTCACATATTCGAGGTGGTGGTACCCGGTTTAATGGGACAACAATTGAAACGGCAGTTGATGCAAGTCTTAAAAGGCTCAAGACTGATTATATTGATTTATACCAATTGCATTGGCCTGAAAGAAATACAAACTATTTTGGCCGATTGGGTTATCAGCAGGCGGCTGATGAGCAAAAGCTGACTCCCATTATCGATACGCTGCGTGGTTTGAAAAAACAAGTTCAAGCAGGAAAAATTCGACATATTGGTTTATCCAATGAAACACCATGGGGAATAATGCAATTTATTACTTTGGCTAAATCGATGGACTTACCTCTGGTAGTTAGTGTGCAAAATCCCTACAGCTTATTAAACAGAACGTATGAAATAGGTTGCGCTGAGATTAGTCATCGTGAAAATGTTGGTTTGCTGGCCTATTCACCATTAGGATTTGGTGTACTGACGGGGAAATATCTTGATCAACAACCTGAAAATGCTCGTTTGACACGCTGGCCTAACTATAGCCGTTACAGCAACCCTCAGGCCATTGAGGCAACTCGTCGATATGTAGAGATTGCCCGCCGCTTTCAGCTGGATCCTGCTCAAATGGCATTGGCTTTTGTTAATTCACGACCTTTCTTAACAGCTAATATTATCGGAGCAACTAGTATGGAACAGCTTAGAAATAATATCGCTAGTGAAAAATTGATTTTAACTGAAGAAATACTCTCAGAAATTGAGCTGATTCACCAAAGCATTCCTAATCCTGCACCATAAAATATAAACTTTTTCATTTTTATTAAATATAACCAAGATAGGGACGACAACATATAGAGTGACCTGAGCATACTGACCATAAATTCTATGGTTTTATAACAAGGAGGGGCAATATGAGTTTTTTCGACAATAAGCTTTCTAAAGTTGATTTGCCTTTTTCTGACTTAGTCTTATATTCACTTTTCATCAATTCATTATTATTTACCAGTTTGCCACCTTTTAAATGACGACTGTCTCTATGCTTAGAAAGAGCAGTTTAACTATAAGATACGGCACTATCTTATTGATGTTGACCCTGCTTTTGATCGCTGTCGTTTTTCAATACAAATCACTCATTGATAAAGCAAACCAACAACAGCTTGAGCAGCTTGCTCAAGCTATATCAGCTAGTATAACCGTGGCAGATAAACCGGTTTCGACAGCTGAGCAAGGTGGTTCCTTGTCATGGTTGCGAGCTTACCCCTATATCAAACAGTCCATCATTTTTGATAAAAATGGAACGGGTATTTTTCGTTATCAAAATCTTAATACATCGGTTACAAACACCTTCATCAAACAAAGGCTCCAAAATGGAGTAGTCAGTGAAAAGCAGATTTATTCAGACTCTGATGTTATTCATTTTCTATACCCACTAGTAGAAAACGGAAGTGCTTTGGCAAGTGTCTACCTTTCAGTCGATAAGTATTTGTTTGACGCACCATTCAAAAGATTATTCGATTGGTCCTGTATCGCCATTCTTGTCCTTTTTGTTTGTATTGTGGCGTTAGTCTGGTTATTCATAACGCACTATCTCTTGCCAATAAACAGTTTGAGCCTCCAAGTGTCGGGAGAGTCTGATAGCTCAGAGACCAGTATTGGACATATGCTTGAAAGACTAAGGCAAAACTTCGTCAAACTCAGCTCCGATAAGCAGGATCTGACAGAACAAAAACAGCAATTAGAATTACGGTTGGCGGAGCAACAAAAGTTATTAACTGATGCCATTAACAGGCTTGAATACGATGGAGATGCTAAGTGCGGAATGATTAATGTTATCAGCCGGGAGCTGAAAATATCTTTGTCTCAAGTGATTAGTCATATTGAGCTGTTAAAGGTATATGTGACAGAGGCTAAGGCTCATGAAACAGTGAGTCTGATAAATGACTCAACGCATCACTTATTAGAGGTGATAAACCAGTTACAAGATTATGTGAAACTGAGTGAAAAGCAATGGACTCTTGATGTTAAACAGGTTGATTTATATCGATTTCTTAAGTCTGTAGTTGAGGCCAATTATGCCAAAGCAAATCAGAAAAAAAATACATTATTTTTAAATATGAAATGTTCTGGCATGGAAGTGATGCTCGACCCACATATGCTCAGAAACGTGCTAAATAATTTGATTGATAATGCAATAAAGTTTTCTAAGCAGGGGAATATTGAACTTTCTGTCAGCGAATTTTCAAGGGATAAACAGCATTTTTTAACCTTAACAGTGAAAGATTCTGCTGGAGCTATTAATGAGAATGATAAGGAACGTATTTTTGAGCCATTTCAGCAATTCCCGTTGCATGATCAGCAATACTCAGGGCTCGGTTTAGGCTTAACTATTTATGCTCATCTCGTTGAGTTGATGAATGGTGAATATGGAGTGAACTCTTCCACGCAAGGGAACAGTTTTTGGTTCACGATTCCTGTTGATATTATCTCTGTGACTAATACGTCGCCTGAGGCAAGAGTTCAAATCAACCCACGCGGTGATGATAAAAAAACTAATCATGTACTTGTTGCAGAGGATAATGAAGTCAATCAATCTGTTGCTTTGGGCTTGTTAGAAAAACTGGGTTGTACAGTAACGTTGGTAGCTAATGGTGAAGAGGCAATAGCATCATGCGGTGAGCAGGCATATGACATGATATTTATGGACTATCACATGCCTCTGATGAATGGTGTGACGGCCACAGAGCATCTAAGAAAGTTTTTACATATTACAACACCCATCGTGGCGTTAACTGCTGATGCGAATGAACAAGTTAGGCTTGATTTTTATACAGCTGGTGCTGATGATATTTTAATTAAACCTATTGAATTGAACAAATTGATTGATTTAGTCAATCGATTTCTAGGAAAAACAATTGAGCCAGTTTCACAGGCTCATAGCTACAGAGAAGTGAGTGAGGTGAAACCTATACTTAATAAGAAGATTGTTGATGACATAATTACGATGGCTGGTGAGAATGGTGAACAGGTCGTACAACAAATATTCCAGGTTTATATGCAACATACACCTGATTTGATAAAAGCCATCAAACAGGCGTTTATTGAAAAAAATGCACAGCAAGTATTTAAATCTGCACATGCACTTAAATCCAGTTCGCTGAATATCGGTGCCACAGCTATCGCTGAGTTGGCAAGAGAGATAGAAAAATCAGGGCGAGAAAATAATCTTGACCAAATTGCTATATATATAGATAAACTAGATACTTATTATGATGAACTGACTTCACTATTAAATGGACAATGGCGGAGGATTTGATGGCAAATACCATCAAAAAGCAAGTGGTCTTGATTGTTGATGACGATCCCGTCACACGGATGTTAATGACTCAATCATTAACATCGACGGAATTAGAGATTGTTGAGGCTGCCTCTGGTGAAGATGCTATAGTCCAGTTCTCACTCCACAAGCCTGATATCACATTACTTGATGTTTCCATGCCGGGCATGAACGGTTTTGAATGTTGTGCCAGACTGCGAGCTTTACCTAAAGGTGCAGAATGCGCCATTGTGATGGTCACGGCACTTGATGATGTTGAAGATATTGAACAAGCATTTGAATCCGGTGCGACAGACTTCATCACCAAGCCGCTCAAGTGGCCGCTTTTCAGGCACAGAGTCCGTTATATCTTGAAAGCTAACAGGACTTTACAAGAGTTAAGTCTTAATAAAAATAAATTAGCTAAGGCCCAATCTATTGCAAATCTGGTCTACTGGGAATGGGATTTTGAGTCCGAGTTTCTTGAGTGCTCCTCCGATATGTTTGCTATGTTGGGTTTTTCCAAGGAAATTAATCTCACCGTACGATCTGCTCTGAAAAAAGTGCACCCGGAAGACCGGACAAAATTAATTATAGCCCTCAAGCAAGCCGTGTATGAAAAACAGTCATACGATATCGAATACCGGATCATCCGTTCTGACGGCAGTGTTTTGTTTGTGAATGAGCGAACAGATATTAGCTTTGAATATGGGCAGTGGCGAATTGTTGGTACTTTGCACGACATCACATCAAGAAAACAGTCAGAGCAAGAAATTACCTATTATGCCTACTACGATACGCTGACCGATTTACCCAACCGACGTTTATTCATTGAACAATTAGAAACGGCCATTGCCAGTGCAAAACGTCATCAGGCGCAATTTGCTTTGATGTTTCTTGATTTGGACAGGTTTAAATATATTAACGATACCTATGGACACCATATCGGTGATGAAGTCTTATGTCAGTCAGCCCAGCGGATACGTGAATGTGTGAGAGATTCGGATCTGGTGGCCAAAGCCAATTATGATACTGATAATCGGGTTGCTCGCCTGGCGGGTGATGAATTTACCGTTTTACTTGATGATATAAGTAAAGTTGAGCAGGTAGCTGAAATTGCTAACCGCCTCATTGGTGCTTTCTCAGCTCCTTTTTTTATTAGTGAGAAACACCTACATATTTCGATAAGCGTTGGCATTACCCTTTATCCTGATGATGGCCATAATGTACAGACCCTATTGCAACATGCTGATGTAGCGATGTATCACGCAAAAGAAAAGGGTAGAAATAATTACCAGTTCTTTTCTGAGAGCATGAATAATTATCTCAAACTGCGTTTAGAAATGGAGAATGATTTACGGACAGCATTGTCTGAACAGCAGTTTGAAGTTTATTATCAACCTCAATATGATGCTGAAAGCATGGCTATTGTTGGTCTTGAAGCATTGTTGCGTTGGCGACATCCTACGAAGGGATTATTAACGCCAAACTATTTTATTGAAATTGCTGAATCAACAGGTTTGATACTGGGGATTGGGGATTGGGTGTTGATGCAGGCTTGTCGTCAGGTGAGACAATGGCAAAAAGAGTCGGGTTGTGCGTATCGGGTAGCTGTTAATTTATCTGCGTCACAATTCACCCAATCTTACCTGTTGGATACCGTAAGAAAAACGTTAGATGAAACTGGTTTACCCCCAGAGACGCTCGAGTTGGAAATCACAGAAACGGCGATGTTAAAAGATACTGCAGAGACGATTCCGCTGCTTTTCTCATTAAAAAAACTTGGCGTACGTCTGGCGATAGATGATTTTGGTACGGGATATTCTTCATTGAGTTACTTAAAGAATTTTCCTATTGATACCCTAAAAATTGATCGCACATTTGTGGAAGAAATCGTGACCAATAGTAAAGATTGTGCAATAGCACAAACGATTGTCCAATTGGCCGATAATTTACAGCTTTGCACCATTGCAGAAGGTGTTGAGACAAGTGAGCAGGCCGACATATTAAGAAAGTTAGGCTGTGCCGAGTTTCAGGGATTTTATTTTAGTCATCCACTGCCGGTCCCTCAGCTCAGCTTATTGCTCGAGCATTAGCTCTTGTCTTTTTCTTCCAGAAAAGGCGTATGGGTATCGATTAAGTCATCATGTCTGTCTAACAAACCAATATCTAATACTGGTGAGGCATCTATATGCTGGGCATCCATCATTTGAGCCACACGCTTAAGCGCAGAAATAATCATGGTCTGCTCCCACTCCTGTAAATCGCCAAATTGACGGGTAAATTGCTCTTGCAGTGGGATTGGTGCTTTTTTCAGAATTTCCAGGGCTTTATCTGTTAGGTGTACATGAACTTTGCGTTTATCCGACTCAGAACGCATACGATAAACAAGTTCACGTTTTTCCAGGCGATCAACAATCGTCGTCACCGTTGCCTGACTCAAGCTCATTTCATTAGCAAGCTCACCAATTGTAATTTGACCTTTATCCCTGAGACTTTGTAACAATAAAATCTGTGGAGAAGTCAGGCTGGTTGTCTTTGCAAGATATTTAGAGTGCAAATCAGTTGCACGGATAACTCGTCGTAATGCAATCAATACTTCTTCAATTTGGTTCAACAGGTGATCCTTCTGTTCATCAGTCAGATCAAGATTATAAACTGCATCTAAATTTAAACCGATAGTTTTACTCATAATTTTCCATTTGATTAAAACAACGCTCAAAATCGGCCAATATAATTAGCTGTTGTTTATGTTTTAAGGTGGCATAGATAGGGCTCAATGTATTTTTTTGTTCTACTGGCACCAAATTCTGTAAATCCAGTAATGTAATTTTCACGACTTCATCAACGCTAATACCCACCAAGCCATTTTTTGACTCAATAATAACGATGTGGCGATGCTGATCTGTCTCATCAATTCCTAATAATTTCCTACTACTCACAATGGTGACTATCTCGCCTCTTATGTTCAGTACTCCTTCTATATAGGAAGGGGCACCGGGTACAGGGACCGCTGCCATATAGTCATGAACTTCTCTTATCTTATTTACAGGGTGTGCATAAGTCTCATCTTCAATAAGGAAGCATAGCCATTGTTTGTTGTCATGTAACTGTAATGTCATCTATTGAATATACGTTATTAATCTCGGGCTGGACAATATATTTATTTAGTGTACTATATATATTAAATCATTAACAGCCTGTATAGTTTTATTCAAATTACTGTTTATTATGCCTTATATAGTTTTTTCGTAGAATTTACAGGTTTTTTGCAACTTATAATTGATAGAGATATAAACAATAGAGCTATTTATAAATGAATAATGATAATCATGAAAAAGCTTCAATTACTTTAAGAGAGCCCACAGCAGAAGATGGTGCATCCGTCTTTGATTTAATATCTGCCTGTCCTCCTCTTGATACCAATTCCATGTACTGCAATTTGTTACAAAGCAGTCATTTTTCTCAGACGTCAGTAGCAGCAGAAATGGACGCAAACCTTGTGGGTTTCATTTCTGGCTATGTATTACCGAAAAAGCCAGACACCTTATTTATCTGGCAAGTCGCGGTAGGAGAGAAAGCAAGGGGGCAAGGACTCGCAAGTCGAATGCTTCGTCATATCCTGGAACGGGATATCTGCAAAGACGTGAAATATATCGAAACAACCATCACCCCTGATAATCGTGCATCTTGGGCCTTGTTCGAGAGTCTAGCGAATAAATTAAACACACAGCTAAACCGTTCGGTGATGTTTGATCGCCAACAACATTTTGCTGGCCAACATGAAACGGAAATGTTGGTCAAAGTCGGTCCGTTTAAGCTGTAAGCCATTATTTCTACACGCTGGGACACGAATAAAAAAATACTACTAGGAGAAAAAAACCTATGAAAATCTTTGATGAAATTGAATCAGAAGTTCGTTCTTATGCTCGATCTTTTCCGCGCATGTTTAACCGTGCCAAAGATGAGTTTATCTATGATGAAGAAGGGAACGCTTACCTAGACTTTTTAGCTGGGGCTGGTTCATTGAATTATGGTCACAATAATGATCTGTTCAAAGAAAAACTGCTCGAATACATTGAAAACGATGGTATTACCCAAGGTCTTGATCTCCATACCCGTGCGAAAGGCGAGTTTTTAGAGAGTTTCAATAACAATATATTAAAACCACGTGACTTAGACTATATCGTGATGTTTACTGGCCCAACAGGCACAAATGCCGTTGAAGCCGCATTAAAAACGGCACGTAAATACACCGGCAGAGAAAATATCATTTCGTTCACTAACGGCTGGCATGGCCAGACATTAGGTTCACTGGCGATTACTGGTAATGGACATCATCGTGGTGGTGCAGGTGTGAGCCTGAGTGGTGCAACACGTATGCCTTATGATGGTTATATGGGCGATGATGTTGATACGACCAACTATCTCGATAAAGTCCTTTCAGATTCAAGTAGTGGTGTAGACAAACCTGCCGCTGTGATTGTGGAAACAGTTCAGGGTGAGGGGGGTATTAACGCTTGCTCAACAACTTGGTTAAAAAGCCTGTCAGACATCTGTAAAAAACATGATGTATTGCTGATTATTGATGATATTCAGGCGGGGTGTGGTCGTACAGGTACCTTCTTCAGTTTTGAAGAAGCCGGTATCTACCCTGATATCGTCACGGTATCAAAATCATTAAGTGGTTACGGTCTGCCGTTCGCTATCGTGTTGATGAAGCCGGAGTTAGATCAATGGAAACCAGGCGAACATAACGGTACGTTCCGTGGTAACAATCCTGCCTTTATTACTGCTAAAGCGGCGCTGGATAACTATTGGAAAGACGACACTTTTGCTAAAGAAGTACAGGCAAAAGGGGACTACATCGCCAAACGCGTTGACAAGATTGTTGAGCTATACGGTGAGGGTAACTTTAACTCGCATGGTCGTGGCATGTTCCGAGGAATTAATTGTGTTAGTGGTGAACTTGCAGGAAAAATCACGCATAACGCTTTCCAGAAAGGTTTGATCATTGAGACAAGCGGTACCGATGATCATGTGGTCAAATTTTTATGTCCACTCACCATCACACAAGAAAACCTGGAAAAGGGTATCGATATTCTTGAGCAATCTATCAAAGAAGTTTGTGCCAAGGCTGACAATATCCCAGAAGAAAAAGATTACTTCGAAGGTGATTACTCAGTCAGTGAAGAAGTCGAGAAAATGTCTCGTCAGTCTTAATTGCTTATAAGAAAACGGGTGGTTCGCCACCCGTTTCTATTCCAAATAATAATCAAATAAGAGGAAATGAAATGCTTGTTAGACAACTTCAGGAAGCAGAAAAAACAGACCGTAAAATTGTGGATCCTAATGGTAATTGGGACAGCACCCGTCTGTTATTAAAAGATGACAATATGGGATTCTCTTTCCATATCACCACCATCTATGAAGGTGCTGATTTCAGAATGCATTATCAGAATCATCTGGAGTCTGTGTATTGCATCAGTGGTGAAGGTGAAGTTGAAACATTGGATGATGGGAAAAAATATGCCATCACACCAGGTACCTTATATAACCTCGATAAACACGATAAACATATGCTACGTGCGTTTAAAGAGATGAAGCTGGCATGTGTGTTTAACCCACCACTTCATGGCACGGAAGTTCATAACAAAGATGGTGCTTATGAACTAGAAGCAGACACCATTAGTGACTAATTTGCTCAGGCATCGATCAGAACGTGATCGATGCCTTACCTCGGGCTATAACAGTCAATAAACATCTTGTTCACTGCCTGCTTTGACAGTGAACAAGATAGCTAATCCAAAAAGGATGAAATAGAGAGAATACAATGAGTTTTCATACGGTAGAAAAAATCGGCGGCACTTCTATGAGCGACTATGTTGCGGTGCGCGATAACATTATTCTGAAACCGGTTCATCACGACTCGCTCTACAATCGTATATTTGTTGTTTCAGCTTATGGCGGTATTACCGACTTGTTGCTGGAGCATAAAAAAACCGGGCAACCCGGTGTGTTCGGTTTATTTGCAAACGGAATACATGATGATAGCTGGAAACAAGCTTTAGCAGATTTAAAGCAAAAGATTTTCACTATCAATGAAAGTTTTTATAAAAAACCTGACAATCTTGAACGTGCTAATCAGTTCATAGGTGAACGTCTTGATGATGCTGAACGCTGTTTGGCTGATCTACAAAGACTTTGCCAGCATGGCCACTTTGAGCTGGATATGCATCTTGAAACCGTGAGGGAAATGCTCGCCAGTATTGGTGAAGCTCACAGTGCATGGAACATGACGCAGTTGCTTCAGCGTGATGGTATTGATGCTATTTTTGTTGATTTAACCGGCTGGCAAACAGACAAGCACTTACCTTTAGACGAACGTATCAAAATCGCTTTTCAGGATATCGACCTCAAAAAGCAATTGCCTATCGTCACCGGTTATGCACATAGCGATGATGGTCTAATGTCAACATTTGACCGTGGTTACAGTGAAATGAGCTTCAGTCGTATTGCTGTTCTAACCAACGCTAGTGAAGCCATCATTCACAAAGAATTTCATCTCAGCAGTGCTGATCCCCGATTAGTGGGTGAAGATAATGCCGTACCTATTGGCCGAACAAATTACGATGTTGCGGATCAATTAGCTAATCTAGGTATGGAAGCCATTCATCCTAAGGCGGCTAAAGGCTTACGCAGAAATGAGATTGCTCTACGTGTACGCAATACTTTTGAACCTGAACATGCCGGCACATTAATTACGGGTGACTATATCAGTGCAACCCCCTGTGTTGAGATCATTGCCGGTTGCAAAGGGGTCTATGCGTTTGAACTCTTTGATCAAGATATGGCGGGTAATATTGACGTTTATGATCGTGAAATTCTGACGATGATAGACAGATTTAAAGCACATATCATCTCTAAAGATATCAACGCCAACACAATTACCCACTATCTCTCTGCCAATCTCAAAACAATAAAACGTATCCGTAATGCCTTACAAGAACGTTTTGTTGATGCTGAAATTAATCAACAAAAAGTGGCGATTGTGTCTGCCATCGGCAGTGATATGAAGATCCCAGGTATTTTGGCAAAAACCGTTGGTGCACTTGCAAAAGAAAACATCAGTGTTTTAGCCATGCATCAGTCCATGCGTCAGGTTGATATGCAGTTTATTATCAATGAAGATGACTATGACGATGCCATCAAGAGCCTGCACAGTGTGCTGGTAGAAATTCACGATCACGGAAGGGCCATATGTCTCGCTTCTTAACGATTAGTTTGTTTATTGCTCTGTTGTTACCTGTTCAGCTGTTTGCGGCTGAACAGATTCCTTCTGAACAGCAGATGCGAGAGTCAGTTGATAACCTAAAAGAACCGTTATATACCCCGTTTATAGAACGCTATGTGCTGGATGAGCTAAAACAACTACGCACAGATATGGCTGCTCAGCGGGCAGAAATGATTCAAATGACTGTCGATAAAGAACTGTCAGCCGCGGACAGGGCTGTCGGTTATGCCACCGATACGGTGACCTATTTTTTCTATCTTATTGCTGCAGCATCATCAGTGTTAGTTTTGGTGGGCTGGTCATCTATTCGTGAAATTAAAGAGCGTGTTCATACACTGGCAGACCAAGAAATCAACAGCCTGATCAATGAGTATGAAAAACGTCTTCATGCTATTGAGCAGCAACTCAGTAAAGAAACACAACAGATCGAAGAAAATCGCGAGAAGATTGAGCACACACAAGAAGTGCAGTCGTTATGGTTAAGAGCGGGACAGGAAACCAGTCCAAGTAACAAAATTGCGGTATATGACCAGATCATGGCGATAAGACCCTATGATGTTGAAGCCTTAACGTATAAAGCGGATGCTGTACTGGAGCTTGATGAACCACAGTGGGCGTCCAATCTTTGTCATCAGGCATTGGAGTCTGATCCGGAAAATGGCCATGCCTTTTATCAGTTGGCGTGTGCCAATACCGCCATGAATCAGTTTGATGAGGCTATTCGTTATCTGAAACAAGCTATTCAGTGCAGTGATACCTATCGTGAACAGTGTAAAGATGATCCGGCGCTTGAGCCGTTGAAGTCACATCCAGAACTGGAAGTATTACTAAAAAATACAGTTGAAAGTTAAGCCTCCTAGCGCGGTGGTTTTTGCAAAAGGAGGATGACATGATTTGGAGTTTTTTAGGATTTCTTGCCATTTTTGTGGCTATTGGTGTGAGTTCTGTTTTTTTCAGTCGTGGCACTAAGAAAGATTATTACCTGGCCAGTAGTGACATTCCTCCTAGTCTTGTTGGTTTATCTGCCGTAGCCACAAATAATAGTGGTTATATGTTTATTGGCGTGATTGGTTATACATACGCCACAGGTCTCGCTTCCATCTGGATTATGATTGGCTGGATTTTAGGCGATCTGATCGCCTCTACTTTTGTTCATTCCCGTCTGCGTCGTGCCACCAGTGACAGTGCTGAACCGAGTTATGCCGGTGTATTAAGTAACTGGTATGGACAGAATGATATTGTCCTGCAGCGACTCATTGCGCTGATTTCTCTGGTGTTATTGTTAGCTTATGCTGGTGCTCAACTGGTTGCTGGCAGTAAAGCTTTGCACGTTTTATTTGGCTGGCCTACCTACACCGGCGCGATTATCGGCGCCATTATGGTGACCTTATACTGTTTTGCTGGCGGAATAAGGGCGTCTATCTGGACGGATGCTGCTCAATCGGTGGTGATGATTGTGGCGATGAGTTTAATGTTGTTCATTGCAGTAACCACATTGGGTGGACCTTCAGCCGCGATCGTTGAAATGGATAAGGTCGATGGTTTTCTAAATTTGTTCCCTCAGGATTTAGTGATTCCCGGTTTAACGGGTGGTGTCTTATTTGCCCTGAGTTGGATGTTTGCTGGCTTTTCAGTCATTGGTCAGCCGCATGTGATGATTCGTTTTATGGCTTTGAGTCATGGCAATAAAATGATGAGAGCACGTTTATGGTATTACTCATGGTTTACAGCATTTTATTGTCTTGCTACCGGGGTAGGTATGTTATCTCGTGTTTATCTTGGCGATGCAGGTTCTTTTGATGCCGAGTTGGCTTTACCCAGGATGGCTATGGAATTATTGCCTCCCGCTCTAGTTGGTTTGGTGCTTGCTGGTGTGTTTGCTGCGACAATGTCGACCGCTGATTCACTTGTTTTAAATTGTTCGGCAGCAGTAACCCATGATTTATTGCCACATAACATAGAAAATACCTTGATTCTGAAGTTGAGCACGATTGGGATTGTCACGGTTGCCTTGCTGTGGGCATTAACCAGTTCAGAGAGTGTATTCAGTCTGGTCATTTTTGCCTGGTCTGGTCTGGCGAGTGCATTTGCTCCCTTGCTTATTACTCTATGTATGGGGTTCAGACCGAGTCAACGACTGAGCATTATTGCCATGTTAATTGGTTTGTCTGTGGCTTTATTATGGCGCTATTTTGGTTTGCACAATGCTGTTTACGAAGGCCTGCCGGGCATCATGAGTGGTTTGCTGATATTGGCTGCTGGACTTGTCTGGAAAAAAAAGACAGTGGGGACGACACATAGAGTCGTTTCTGATTCTTCATCTTAGTTAGGTTGATTTGATATGGGCGCAAGCAAGTCCTCTTTCAGATCTGTATCAAAAGGGTCAGCACCAAACCATATCTGATAGTAGGATTCTGCCAGTGTGGATGACGGACTATGGGCGAGTTGGCGGCCGTTTTTAAATAAATACAAACCGTCTTGTGTTTGTCTTATATCGTAACTATCACCTGCATTAACATCTTCATAAGCAGCATTAAACTGTTGTAACTCTGTCTCAATATTTCTATATTCAGCTGCTGTTAGATTACGCTTCAGTAGCGTTTCCGATGCCTCAATAAAATCACTGCTTTTAATGCTACGGTGATAAAGAAAAGAGAGTTGTTTCTCGCCACGAATTTCAGGCAGTTTACTGCAATCAGGACGATATATGGCGGCATCAGCGACATCGATAAATGCCATCACACTAATCGCGGTTTCATGACATTTTTGTAATGATGGCGATGTGTCTACCACTGAATCAGGAAAGCTATTGTTTGCCGATGTCACGCTGGGGAAAAGTATTGCCATAATCATGGAGAATAGTTTGAGCATCATCAGTTTGCTTTCCTGCTCTGTAGAAATGAAACAAGCCTGCATTACAATCTTCACACTGTGAATTTAAGGTGAAACCGCACCAGTACTTGTTTCACATCAAATTCACAGATTGCTCAATACGCTATTTCCATGTTTGAAGGACTGATATGAAATCGCTCAGATACTGGTTTGATAGTAAATACGACAAGGTGAATGCCACGGTCGATAACACGATTGATTGGTTTAGAATCATACCGTTTATCGCACTGCATTTAGCCTGTCTCGCTGTTTTTTGGGTGGGCGTATCACCTGTTGCTCTGATAACCGCTGCCTTGTTGTATTTCATCAGAATGTTTGCCATCACCGCTTTTTATCACCGTTATTTTGCTCACAAGTCATTTAAAACAAGCAGGCCGGTGCAGTTTATCTTTGCGGCGATTGGTGCTTGTTCAACACAACGTGGTCCCATCTGGTGGGCTGCCCATCATCGTCAACATCATCGCCATGCTGATACCGCATCGGATCCGCATTCACCGAATGATGGTTTTTTATGGAGTCATCTCGGCTGGTTTCTGACAAAGCGTTACTTTCAGGCGGACTATCGCCTTGTGAAAGATTTGACGCGTTATCCTGAGTTACGCTGGCTCGACAGGTTTGATATTGCGATGCCAGTCATACTGGCGATAGCCTTATTTGGCTTTGGTGAATGGTTAAACTGGATCAAACCTGAGTGGCAGACCAATGGCTGGCAGATGCTGGTGTGGGGCTATTTCATTTCAACCGTTGTGCTGCTTCATGCAACTTTACTCATCAATTCTCTGGCCCATAAATGGGGTAAACGCCGATATAACACCGAGGATGGTAGCCGAAACAATTTTTGGCTGGCGTTATTAACACTGGGGGAAGGCTGGCATAACAATCATCATTATCATGCGTCATCGGCCAGACAAGGCTTTTATTGGTGGGAAATTGATATCAGCTTCTATTTACTTGTTTTAATGAAAAAACTGGGGCTGATATGGGATATGCGAACCATTTCAGCTGAAAAGCGTGATCACCGAGCTGGGATACAGGTGATTAAATGAAAATTGCGATTGTTGGTGGCGGGATTTCTGGGGTAACAGCCGCATGGTATTTATCTAAACAGCATGATGTTAGCTTGTTTGAAGCTAATGATTACATTGGCGGACATACAGATACCCATCAAATTGATATCGCAGGTAAGACGTGGTCCGTAGACACTGGCTTTATTGTTTTTAATGAATACAACTACCCCAATTTCAGCCAGTTATTACGTGAGTTGGAAGTGGATGCCTTTGACACTGAAATGAGCTTCAGTGTGCATAATGCTGATACCGGCTTGCACTACAATGCCACCAATCTCAATAAATTATTCTGTCAGCGTAAAAACCTCGTCAACCCCAACTTTTATCGCATGATTAGGGATATTGTGAGATTTTATAAACAATCTCCCGATATTCTTAAACAGCCGAATAATACTCAAACGGTTGGGGAGTATTTGAAAAAACATCATTACAGTGATGTTTTTATTCATGACCATCTGATTCCCATGGCCTGTGCATTGTGGTCCGGTCCTTCTGTCAGTCTGCTGGAAATGCCAGTACGGTACCTGATTGCCTTTATGGCTAACCACAAGATGTTATCGCTGACCAGACGTCCACAGTGGCGTGTTGTTGATGGTGGATCAAATCAGTATATAAACCAATTTATTAAAAGGTTTTCTGGGCAGATTCATCACAGTTCAGCCGTTGAAAAAATTCAGCGTATCGATAACGGTGTGGTAGTGACAGTCAACGGTCAAGAACAGTCATTTGATGCTATCGTATTAGCTTGCCACTCCGATCAGGCTTTATCGATTCTGGCCGACTCCAGTTATGACGAGGCCACCGTCTTAGGCAATATTGACTATCAGAAAAACCATATGCAGTTGCATACAGATGAGTCAGTGCTGCCGCCTAATAAAGCGGCCTGGGCAAGCTGGAATGTATATGTGAGCCCGGCGCTACAAGAGAAGTGCACCGTTTCTTATCACATGAATACCCTGCAAAAATTAGAGGCGCCAGTCGAGTTTGTCGTTTCTCTTAACTCTGCAGAGCGTGTTGATCCTGAAAAAGTATTGGTGGAGCGCCATTACGCTCATCCGGTGTATAACGAAAAGACCATGGCTGCACAGCAACGCTGGGCTGATATTTCTGGCCAGCGCCAAACCTACTTTTGTGGCGCTTATTGGGGATGGGGATTCCATGAAGATGGGGTTCGCAGTGCTCTAAACGTTGTGCAGCAAATTAACGGGAAGGCTGAATAAGATGTTTTCCACAGCATTAATGAAAGGAGAAGTCAGCCACACCCGTGTCAGCCCGAAATTTCATCAATTTCGCTATCCCATCGCTATGTTAATGCTCGATGTTGATGAGATTGCTTCCACCTTTGAGGAAAATCGCTGGTGGTCGGTTGAGCGGTTTAATCTAATCAGCTTTAAGCGTAAAGATTATCTTGGCAGGCATTCCGGTGATTTAAAAACTACCGTTGAGTCATTCATTTTTAAACGTACCGGCGAACAATTCTCGGGCAAGGTTTATCTGCTGACACACCCCCGTTACCTCGGTTTTGTCTTTAATCCGGTGAGTTTTTACTTTTGTGTTAATCATCAGGGACAGCTGGAATATGTACTCGCTGATATCAATAACACACCATGGGATGAACGTTATTGTTATGTTTTAAAAGCGGAGAAAAATACGCATTCACAGTCGGTCATTTCTGTATTTGATAAACAATTCCATATCTCGCCTTTTATGCCGATGGATATTCAATATGAATGGCGTTTTTACTGGCGTGACGATACGTTGAGTATCGATATGCATTTGTTTCGACACAATGAAAAACAGTTCACAGCCGACATGACCCTAAAAGCCGAGGCTCTCAGCCAAAAGGCCATGTCACGCTTACCATTAGATTTTCCGATGCAGACCGTCAAAATAGTCTGGCGAATCTACTGGCATGCGCTAAAACTCTGGTTACGCAGAGTACCTTTTTATAGTCATCCACACACATCATCAGAAAATCATCGCGATCGAGATAAAGCCTCTTTGAAGGATAAATCATGACACCACCAATTCATGCAAACCGACAAAATTCTTTGAGAATCAGCCCATTTCATCGTCTCTGTATGCATCTTCTTTGTAAGCAGCTAGCACGTTTTGAAGAAGGATTTTTAGTGATTGAAATGGCTGACCTAAGACTTGAGTTTGGTGACCCAACGGCTGAATTAAAAAGTCATATTTTTGTTAAACATCCGCATTTTTTTGAAGCAGCGGTATTAGGCGGCTCAGTCGGTGTAGCTGAATCTTACATGGATGCCGAATGGCAAACGGATGATTTAACCCGACTAATACGCTTATTTGTCAGAAACCGACATCTGGTGGATGGCATGGAGCAGGGAATAGCCAGACTGGCAGGTTTATTAATGCAAGGCGTGCACTGGCTGAGAAAAAATACTCGTGCTGGCAGCCGCAAAAATATTGCCGCCCATTACGATCTGGGTAACGACCTGTTTGAGTTATTCCTGGATCGTGAGCATATGATGTATTCGTCTGCACTTTATTACGATTCAGCTGAGAGTTTAGAGCAGGCACAAAGTAATAAACTCGCGCGCTTGTGCGATAAGCTGGATTTACAACCTGACGATCATTTATTGGAAATTGGCACAGGCTGGGGCGGATGTGCTGTTTATGCCGCCCTTCATTATGGTTGTCGGGTAACCACCACAACTATTTCTCAGCAACAATACGACTACGCGATTCGTCGTGTGCGTGAATATAACCTGCAAGACAAAGTCACCGTATTACTGGAAGACTATCGGGACTTAGAGGGGCAGTACGACAAGCTTATCTCGATAGAAATGGTTGAGGCTGTAGGCCATCATTTTATTGATGAATTTTTTCAGCGTTGTAGTGATTTGTTAAAAGCCGACGGTATCGCCGTTATACAGGCAATTACACTGGAAGACCACCGTTATCAGCAGGCTGTTAAGTCGGTCGATTTTATTAAGCGATTTATCTTCCCCGGTAGTTTTATTCCTTGTGTCAGTGTCTTGGTGAATTCAGCAGCAAAAGCGGAAATGAAACTCAGCAATTTGGAAGATATCGGTACAAGTTATGCCAAAACTCTGCAGATATGGCGTGAACGTTTCTTCGATAAACTCGATGACGTCAAGGTGATGGGGTACGACGATCGCTTTATAAGAATGTGGGAGTTTTATCTTTGTTACTGCGAAGGTGGTTTTATTGAACGCAGCATCAGTGATGTTCATTTAGTTTTCAGTAAACCAGGAAACCGACAGCCATCGTGGATTCCCGGACGTGGCTAATATCTTTAACTTTATTGCTTTTCAGTTGGTCTGGTTTATCAGTATCTTCTCTGCCGCTGCTGAGAGCAGCCGTTATGCGCTGATAGCAACCGCCCTATTTATTATTATCCAGCTCTGGCTGAGTCCATGGAAAAAAACGGATATCAAGCTGATTTTATTGGGGTTGATAGCAGGGATGCTGTTAGACAGTATCTGGCTGAATACGATGCTAATGAACTATGCCGATAAAACCTTTGTTTATCTTGCTCCCTGGTGGATTGGCTGTTTATGGATCAACTTTATGTTGACCTTGAATCATTCGCTGAGCTGGCTGCAACACAAGCCTGCTTTATTAACATTATTGTGCATTGTCGCAGCTCCTTTATCTTACTATGCTGGCAGTGAAGCTGGTGCCGTCACGCTCAATACGCCATTTCTGGCATTAGCTGTGGTATCGATAAGCTGGGCTATCTGGATTCCTGTTCTAATGCGTTTTGCAAACCATTGGCGAGAAAGAGAGGAGGCAGAACATGCTTGAGCTGAGTCTTTTAATCGCCAGCATCACCATGCTGATAGGCTGGATTTATGAAGGGAAAACTAATAATGCCGGTGTAGTGGATGTGCTCTGGTCGGCACTGATGGTATGTTTGCCCATTATGTATGCCTGGCAGATGGACGGTGACATTGTATTAAGAATTGCCAGTGCAGCATTAATGAGCCTTTGGTATTTGCGCTTATTTGTTCATCTTTCAGCACGTGTTTTTTCAGAACCTGAAGATGGTCGTTATCGCTATCTTCGCGACTATTGGGGGGATAAAACCCACCGCAATCATTTTTTCTTTTTCCAGTTTCAGGCCGTATTAGCATGGGGATTTACCTTACCGATTTGGTGGCTGGCACAGGTTGAGACGTTTCAAATCATTTGGCTTGTGCTTGCCTTTATTTTGGCCATTGGTGCCTGGGTAGGCGTATATATCGCTGATAAACAACTGGCCGAGTTCAGACAAAACCCGGCTAATAAAGGCAAGGTTTGCCAACAAGGTTTGTGGTTTTATTCTCGTCATCCCAATTATTTTTTTGAATGGTGTCACTGGTTCAGTTACCCGGTTATAGCCATCGGCATGGCTGGTGGTGAGTGGTTATGGCTGATGCCCGTGGTGATGTTTGCCTTTTTGTATTTCATTACCGGCATTCCCTATACCGAACAACAAGCTATCAGAAGTCGCGGTGAGGCTTACCGTCAGTATCAACAAACAACCAGTGCATTTATCCCTTGGAGAAAGAAAAATGGGCATGATTGATTTGGCAGAAAAAAAGTGGTTTCCGGATAGCCTGATTCGCATAGGGATACGGCAATTATTGAAACAGCGCTTAAAAGATGAATCTGCCTTTGAACCGGATAAACTCAGTCAGCGTAAACAACACTGTATTGAACAATTAAAACGAAGTCCAATAGCGATAGAAACACAGGCGGCCAATGAACAACACTACGAAGTGCCGGCCGAGTTTTATAAAGAAGTGCTGGGTAAACGCTTTAAGTACAGCGGTTGCTATTGGACCAACAGTTGTCTGACGCTCGATGATGCCGAAGAAGCGATGCTGGATATTTACCTGCAGCGAGCCGAGCTCAAGAATGGACAGCAGATCCTTGAACTGGGCTGTGGCTGGGGATCGTTAACAATTTATATGGCAGAAAAGCTGCCGTTTGCCAAAATTACTGCTGTGTCTAATTCTCACTCACAAAGAAAATATATCGAAAAACAATTACACGAGCGGGGACTAAGTAATGTTCAGGTAATCACCTGTGATGTCAATGAGCTGGAACTGGACCAGCAATACGATCGAGTAGTGTCGGTGGAGATGTTCGAACACATGCGTAATTATCAGCGCTTATTCGATAAGATTGCTCATTGGCTAAAACCGCAAGGTAAGTTATTTGTTCATATTTTCTGTCATCGAGAAGTGGTTTATCCCTTTGAAACGGAAGGGGACGATAATTGGATGGGACGCTATTTTTTTACCGGTGGTTTAATGCCATCTGCTGATACCTTATTGTATTTCCAGTCTGAACTGTCCATAGAGCAGCAGTGGTTGATCAATGGCAGCCACTATCAGAAAACAGCCGAGGCCTGGCTGGAAAATACCGATAAAAATGAGGCCAATGTGTTACGTTTATTCCAGCAAGTCTATGGGGATGAGGCTGATACCTGGTTACAGCGCTGGCGTTTGTTTTTTATGGCATGTGCCGAATTATTTGGCTTTGATAATGGTAATCAGTGGTTAGTGGGGCATTATCTTTTTGTGAAAAAATGAGTAACTGATGGCGAAAAATAAAACCACCCTTCATGCCAAGTTAATCAAAGTCTTCCTGATACAGGTTGCATTAATCAGTCTGGTGACCGTCGGCGGCATCTATGCTGCCAAAGTGATGGTGGAAGGGATGTTGGTTCGCAAAGCCTTAGAGGGCGAAGCTCAGCACTTTTGGGAAATGCGAGAGCAAAACCCCAATTTCTCTCCACCCGATACCATGAATTTAAAGGCTTACCTGAGCACGAATGGCGATTATTCCTCTTTACCTAAAGATTTGATTCACCTGTCACCAGGTTATCAGCGCACAAAAGTGAATCAGGAAACACCAATTGTTTATATAGAAGATAAAGGTAATCAGCGACTTTATCTTATTTTTGATGAAGTGAAAGTCTCTCGTCTGGCCTTATTGTTTGGCATATTGCCACTGGCGGGGGTTTTAGTCGTGTTATATATCCTGGCATGGATAGCTTATCGTCAATCCCATAAAGCCGTATCCCCAATAGTGAAGTTAGCTAAGTCAGTGAGACAAGCCGAAATCAGATATGGCAGTCTCCCTGATTTTGATTTGCAGGAATTGCGTGATATTCCTGATGATGAAGTGTCGAGTTTAGTGGGAGCGCTGGATCAATTTACTCAGCGCCTTGAACTGTTTATTGATAGGGAACGTCATTTTACCCGTGATGCCAGTCATGAATTGAGGACTCCGATTGCTGTTATCCGAAGTGCGATGGAATTACTCGAACGTCGCTATGATGTCGCTAATGATAAAACGATGCGACGGGTATATCGTACTTTGTATGATATGGAATCGTTGATTGAAACCTTACTAATCCTGGCCAGAGAAGAAAAGGCGGTACTGCCGGTTCAGGATGTTGATATTAACTCGATGGCATTGAAACAGCTGGATACGCTTGAGTCTTTATTCAAAGATAAAGCGGTGAGTGTCAGCGTTGATGAACAAGCGAAATTAGTCGTGAAGGCACCTGAATCGGTTGTTTCTATTTTAATGAGTAACTTACTGCGTAATGCCTTTAATTACACTCCCCAAGGAAATATAGTGATAAAAATCTGGGAGCAAGGTTTTTCGATCACCGATAGTGGTGTCGGCATGAGTGAACAACAAGTCAAAAATGTGTTTGAGCCTTTTTATCGGGGAGAGGGGAATAATAACGAGAAGGGCTATGGTTTGGGCATGACCATCGTAAAACGCTTGTGTAATCGCTATGACTGGCATCTTCGCGTTACCAGTGAATTAGGCAAAGGCACGGAAGTGAGTGTGCATTTCCCTAAATCACAGATAGAAATCTAGTCTTTACAAGTCTTTTTCTTCACATAGCTTATAACCCACACCAGGAATGGTGTGCAGCAAATGCTGCTGATACGGTTTATCAATCAGTTTTCTGAGATTATAGAGGTGGCTACGTAATGTATCGCTATCCGGTGTGTCTTCACCCCAGATTTCGGTTTCCAGCTTTTCGCGGGTGACCAGCTTGGGTGACTCACGCATCAGAATTTTTAGAATCTGCAGCATGATCGGCGAGAGCCGAATTGTTTCACCTTCACGAGTGACGCGCATGGTTTTCGGATCAAACACCATATCAGCAATCTGTAATGATTTTGTATCCATCTCACCCCGATGGCGGCGGATATGCGAGATCAATCTTGCTTCCAGCTCTTTCATCTCAAATGGTTTGATTAAATAGTCATCAGCGCCGTATTCAAAGCCACTCAACTTATCATCTAGTGTATCTCTGGCTGTCAGCATGACTATGGGCATGTCCAACTGTAGCTCACCGCGTATACGTTCACAGACTTCAAATCCATCGATGCCCGGCATCATCACATCCAACACAACAGCATCATAGTGGTTCTGGCTGCATAGCTTTAATGCGGTCAAACCATCAGCGGCAAAATCGACCGTCATGCCGCCTTCCTCTAAAAAGTCCCCGACATTCGCCGCAAGATCCTGATGATCTTCGACAATGAGTACGGTGGCTGGGTTAATCTTCATCTCTTCGTCCTTACTATTTATCGGGTGCAGCGTAAGCATAACGTATTGATGTATGCGGTTTGTGAAAAAGTCATTATTTTGTTTAGGAATAATCTAAAAATACAATTGACTCATTAAATAACAATCATTATCATTAACATCCAAGACTTAAAGAATAGGCACTACAATGATTGTATGTATCTGTAACAATGTGAACTCAGACACCATTACCGAGGCGATGGAGTCCGGTGCAAACACGCTGCATCATATTCGTGAACAGACGGGCGCATCTGCATGTTGTGGTAAATGCCAATTTAAAGTCAACCGTATGTTGAATGACTTCGAACAGACTGATGTTATGGCTTCAGCTTGTTCAGGCGAAGGCTAATCTTCCCGCAATCTGTTTTTAACTCATTTTAATCCTTAGCGATTCTCATTATTACCATCAGTCCAATCTGTAACAGTTAGCTGTTTCCAGCAAGGCCAAGTTCTTTCTACTCATCTAAGCTAAGTTGATAAACACTAAGGTGTTTTTGATTTTTATCCCGAAAAATCTCACTTAACGGATTTCGTCTACTGCGATGGATATATTTCAATCTAGATGATAATAATTCCGATTTTATTTTTAAAACAGTCGTTTAGCTTTGACATTTGAAAAAGACAAACGATAATCATGGCAACTTTATACAAAAATGAGGGGTTGTTATGAAAGGCGATAAAAAAGTTATCGAATATTTAAATAAAGTATTAGGAAATGAACTGGTAGCCATTAACCAATATTTTCTTCATGCCAAAATGTATAAAGATTGGGGCTTACATAATCTATACGAACATGAATATCATGAGTCGATAGATGAAATGAAACACGCTGACAAATTAACCGAGCGTGTTTTATTTTTGGAAGGTCTACCTAACCTGCAGGATCTTGGTGCACTGCGTATCGGTGAAAACACAAAAGAAATGCTGGAAAGTGATTTAGCTCTAGAATTAGACGCTATTCCGGATCTACAGGAAGCGATTAAATATTGTGAGTCAGTGGGTGACTACGTTACCCGTGATTTATTCCAGGATATTTTAAATTCAGAAGAAGAGCATGTTGACTGGTTAGAAACACAGCTTGGTCTGATTGAAAAAATGGGTCTACAAAACTACCATCAAGCACAAATTGTTAAAGAAGCAGAATAATAGACAACACATTACCAATTACATAAACCCGAACAAGACAAAGTCTGTTCGGGTTTTTTTATATTAGATACGTAATTACACGGATTGTAATTTATCCTGTAACTAGGTAACTTACGGATTATTGTAGATTCTTCAATTTATTCACGCTCATTCTCTGGAGGTCGGGAAAAGCATGACTAGGTTTAAGCAGTATGATAAAAGTGATGATGCCATCATCTCTTCCCCTCCAAGCCGGGCTTCTATAACTCCACCTGCTGTTCTACGTGATTTAGCCAAACAGTGTGATGTACGCTTTAATGGCAATGAACCTTGGGACATTCAGGTTCATCATCGTGATGTTTACTCCCAGATATTGACCAAAGGCTCATTAGGCTTTGGTGAAAGTTATATGGATGGCCTTTGGGACAGTGAACGCCTGGATGAGCTTTTCTATCGAATCATGCGAGCCAATATTGAAGAACACCTGGTCGGTGTGGGCAAATTTGCATTAATTTTTCAAAGTCTCCGTCATCGTTTTTTTAATCTGCAAACCGTAAAGCGGGCTTATCAGGTCGGTGAGCAGCATTATGATATTGGCAATAATGTGTTTGAAGCTATGCTGGATCCGACGATGAGTTATTCATGTGGTTTCTGGCAAAACGCCGATACACTGGAACAAGCCCAGCTGGATAAGCTGGACATGATCTGTAAAAAACTGCAGCTCAAAGCCGGCGAGAAACTACTTGAAATAGGCTGTGGTTGGGGAGGCTTAGCCAGACATGCAGCAAAAAACTATGGTGTTGAAGTGTTAGGTATCACCATCTCTCAAGAGCAGCAAAAATTAGCTCAACAACGTTGCCAAGGCTTACCTGTTGAAATTCGTCTGACCGACTATCGCGACTTAGAAGGCCAGTTTGACAAGATTGTTTCAGTGGGGATGTTTGAGCATGTGGGTGAAAAAAATTACCCCATTTATTTCGACACCGTAAATCGTTTACTGAAAGACGACGGTTTATTTCTTCTGCATACAATCGGGATATATAAAACTATCCATCGTGTTGATCCCTGGATTGATAAATATATTTTCAGAAATGGAAAACTGCCATCAGCCGAGCAGATAGCAGGGGTTTTAAACAAACGTATGGTGATAGAGGATTGGCATAACTTTGGACAAGACTATGCGCTGACACTCCTCGCCTGGTGGGACAGGTTTGAGGAAGCCTGGCCAGAGCTGTCACAAAAATACAGCCAGCGTTTCTACCGTATGTGGAAATATTACCTGATGAGCTGCGCCGGATTCTTCAAGTCACGCCAGGGACAGCTTTGGCAAATTGTTTTGACCAAGCGTGACCGTTTAGAAACGTATCGATCTATTCGCTAGTTATTCATGAAGCAGCACATTGAGTTGATCGACCACTTCTGCCCAGTCTGAATCTTCTGATAAACACTCCTGAATGAACGCTTTTTGTGAGGCTGTCCAGAACTCAGCTTGTTCGATAGGCTGTTCCGGCTCTAGCTTATGCTGTTTTATGAACTCATCCATAGCTGCAGAACTATTATCCAAACCCAACTGAAGAAATAAATTTTCCAGTGAATGCAAACTTGTATCCATGGTAATACCTCTTGTTTTCAAAAGTCTTAATTGTCTTTCATATTAGTACAATAGCTAGTGCCTGGCTTTCAAATTTATAACTAATTTTACTTATTGCCCCAATCTAAGCGTAAAATCAAAAAAAAGCTTAAATTAGTGTAAACTATTGCACACAACTTAATATGGTGTGATTGTTATGGAAAAAAGATTGTTTACCACTACTCAACTTGCCAGCTTACTTGGTGTTACCGCCAGAACCATACAGCTATGGGCAAATAACGGCTTAATTAATGTTGTAAAAACACTGGGCGGCCATAGACGAATCTCTGAAGATGAAGTGATTCGACTTGCTGAGAAATTAGGGAAACCGATTCCTGAAGAGCTAAAAATATCTAAAAACTCGACGATCAATCTGAACGCTGAGCTGACAGTTTTACTTGTTGATAAAGACCGTGACTTATCTAAATTATATGAATCTCAGTTGCTGCAGTGGCAGGAAGGCTTACCGACCAATATCCACATAACAGATTGTGGCTTAGATGCGTTGATTATGTCTGGTCTTCATAAACCAAACCTCATTATGGTTGATTGGGATATGGATGATATCGATGTGATAAATATGGCTCGTGCTATCAGAAAGAACAACGAAACCCAGCATGCCAAAATTATTATCATGACCCAACACGATAAAGCGGCTTTAATGAAAAAGCTGACCCTGCCAGACAATGTGATTTTAGAAGAAAAGCCGGTATCTTTTGCATTGATAAAACGATTACTTGAAAAACAGACAGGATAAACGGCTAGCTGTGAATTTAAAGTGGTAGGGGAGAGGCTGTTTTATCTATGCCTTTGGTGAAGCTGAGCAAGTTATCTGCTATTCAGGGTAAGCCGTTAGAACTTATCTTTTGTTATTTGCAGAGCTCAAACAAAGATAATTGGTCGATTCATAAAACAGTCATAATTGAATGCTATATTTTCTAAATCGCGGGTATCAGTTACACCTCTCTCTTACTCTCCTCGGCTTCAAATTGTTGCTTTTTAGATGCCCGCTTTTTTTCTATGGCAAGCCCCACTTAACAAAACATTACACCCCTGATGTCATCCAAAGTGGGCGTTTGCCGCCCCAAGTTTTATCCAGCGATTAAGCTACACAGAGCAAGGTTTTTACCATGATTGCAAAACGGATAAATGTATTATCAATTAACAAACAGTAAAGTTTGTTAAAACAATCCAGAAAAAGTTTCTTGGATGTTAGTGCTGGCATGAATTTCTAAAATAATCGAAAGCCGACAGACATGACTATATAATCATGTTCTTGTTAAGCTATTGAGAAATATATAGATTTATGAGAGCTAGATATTAGGTTGGTACCGAGGGTGGGAATCGAACCCACACTGAGTTTCCCCAACCGGATTTTGAATCCGGCGCGTCTACCAGTTCCGCCACCCCGGCAACCTAAGCGCGAAATTATAACGTCTACCCCTGTGGATGGGAAGACCGATTTTCATTTGTTATCCACACTAAAATCTAACTGGTTGATAGTAATAGCTAAAGGTACATTTATTCCACACAAATCATGGTGATTTGTATTAATTAAATGCTGTTTTCATAGACATTTTGCTATGATCGCGCCATGAAAACGAGTGACTTCCAATTTGATTTGCCCGAAGAGCTGATCGCCCAATATCCTTCTGAAAACCGAACGTCCAGTCGATTATTGTTTTTGGATGGGAATAATGGACAGCGTCAGGATTTACAATTTACCGATCTTTTATTTCTGCTGAACCCGACTGATTTATTGGTGTTTAATAACACCAAAGTCATCCCTGCACGACTGTTTGGCGTGAAGGATAGTGGTGGCAAAGTGGAAGTATTAATTGAACGTGTACTTGATGAAAGTCGGGTGTTAGCCCATATAAGAAGTAGTAAATCGCCTGCTGCAGGCCGTCATTTACAACTGGAGGGCGCCCTTGATGTAGAAGTGTTGGGCCGTCACGATGCCTTATTTGAACTTAAATTTCACGGTATTGAGTCTGTTATTGATGCATTAGAAGCGTATGGACGACTGCCGTTACCACCTTATATTGAAAGGGAAGTTGATAAGGAAGATTTAGACCGTTATCAAACCGTTTATGCCCGAAATGTCGGTGCGGTAGCAGCACCAACAGCAGGTCTGCATTTTGATGAAGCGTTATTAAATAGAATCCGTGAAGCGGGTATTGAAACAGCAGAGTTAACTTTGCATGTGGGCGCTGGTACATTCCAACCTGTCAGAGTGGATGATGTTCGGTCGCATCAAATGCATAAAGAAGTGATCGATGTCAGCGAACAGGTGGCAGAACAAGTCAAAGCAACAAGGGCACGCGGTGGTCGTGTAATTGCAGTGGGCACTACCAGTGTTCGTGCTTTAGAGTCGGCTTCTGTTAATGGCGAGATTTCAGCTTATCAAGGTGAAACGGATATTTTTATTTATCCCGGTTACCAATTTAAAAGTGTTGATGCCATGGTGACGAATTTTCATCTGTCTGAGTCAACATTATTAATGCTCGTCTCTGCTTTCGCAGGTAAACAGCACATCATGGATGCATATCAGCATGCTATCCAGCAGCGTTATCGGTTTTTCAGTTACGGTGATGCCATGTTTATAACAAGGAATAATAATGAAGTCGTTGGATAATGTTCGTTTTGTGCTGGTAGGGACAACGCACCCGGGTAATATTGGTGCCGCTGCCAGAGCAATGAAAACGATGGGGATAACGAATTTACATCTTGTCTCGCCAAAAATTTACCCAAGTGCTGAAGCGACTACGCGGGCATCGGGTGCTGATGATGTATTACACCGTGCCGTGGTTCATGATAGTCTCGATGAGGCTCTGGTTGGATGTCATTATGCTTTTGCGATGAGTGCACGCTTGCGTCACTTGCATGTGCCAGTGATGAATCCACGTGAAGCTGTCACGCAACTTGAAAAATTCGATGATGACACGCATATAGCTATTGTGTTTGGTCGTGAGCACTCTGGTCTATCTAATGAAGAGATCGATCGTTGTCAGTACTTAGTTAATATTCCTGCCAACCCGGACTATAGTTCTTTAAATCTGGCGGCCGCTGTACAAGTTGTGGCCTATGAACTCAGAATGAGCTTTCAGCCCAATATTGATCATGGCCGAATTGGTGAAGAGCGTGAAGCGATAACAGCCGACGATTTAGCTCACTTATATGATCACTTTGAGCGTTCATTAACGACGATTGGTTTTCTGGACCCAGAGAATCCACGGTATTTATTACGGCGGATTCGTCGCTTATTCAACCGGGCTGATCTGGATCGTAATGAACTACAAATTATGCATGGTATTTTGCGTGCAGCAGAAACCAAAGCGAGGAAAGAATGACAGAAAATATAAGCCGTTGGGAACGTATCAAAGAAGATATTTCTTGTGTATTTGATCGTGATCCAGCAGCGCGTAATGTCTTTGAAATTGTCACAACTTATCCTGGTGTGCATGCACTGCAATGTCATCGGTTGAGCCATTGGCTGTGGCGTTCAAACTGGAAGTGGTTAGCGAAGTTTATTTCGTCGATTGCTCGTTGGTTGACGGGGATTGAAATTCATCCGGGCGCGAAGATTGGTCGTCGCTTTTTTATCGACCATGGCATGGGTGTGGTGATTGGGGAAACTGCTGAAATTGGTGATGATGTGACGCTTTATCATGGTGTGACATTAGGTGGTACATCATGGAAAGAAGGCAAACGTCATCCAACGCTGGGCAATAATATTGTAGTCGGTGCCGGAGCGAAAGTGCTTGGACCGATTACACTTCATGATGGTGCTCGTATTGGTTCTAATGCCGTGGTGGTTAAAGATGTGGCCTCAGGCGACACTGTTGTTGGTGTGCCGGGCAGAGTCGTTAAAACGAATCTGAGTGAAGATGAAAAACAGCGCCAGAAACTGGCTCAATCTGTGGGCTTTGATGCCTATGGCACATCGAGTAAAACCATGGACCCGGTAGCTTCCGCTATTCATGGTTTAATTCAGCATGTTCATGCGATGGATAAGCGCGTTGATGCCATGTGCAAAACAATTCACAGGCTCGGAGGCGAGTTACCAGACGTGGAAATGCCGGATCTGGAAGGCTGTGATATCTATAAAGATAATGAAGAGAATAAAAGTTGACTAAAATAGTCAGGCATGTAAACTTTACTGGATAAAGTTTATTCTGGATTGGTAAGAATGCGTTTAACCACAAAAGGTCGCTACGCGGTGACTGCGATGCTCGATCTCAGCCTCAATTATGGCGTAGGCGCGATAACACTGGCAGATATTTCAGAAAGACAAGGTATCTCTTTATCTTATCTGGAACAGTTATTTGCCAGACTGCGAAAACAAGGTCTTGTTAGCAGTTCTCGTGGTCCGGGTGGTGGATATCGATTAAGTCGGGCGGCAGACACCATTACTGTTTTAGATGTTATCTCTGCTGTTGATGAAAAAGTGGATAGTACCCAGTGCGAAGGCCGACAAAATTGTCATGGCCATGAGCAGTGTTTAAGTCATGAGTTATGGCAAAGCCTAAGTGATCAGATTCGTGTGTATCTTGATGGCATTACTCTGGCTCAAGTTGTGTCTAACTTTGAGAAGAGTCGAAACGGCGAGAAAGTCATCGCATTTGATATGATTTAGCTTATTCGGCGACTGACTGCATCTGCTGTTAAGTAGTAGACTTTTCCAATCCAATTATTCAATGTCAATTGATGAGTGCTTTTGTTCTCATTCAGATTGAACATCCTTAATAAGCTAGCGTCTTAATCACTGAGTGATATAGGTGAAAATATGATTACATTGACAGAATCTGCCATTAACCGTGTCAGAGATATGATGACCAAACGTGCTTCAGGTGTCGGTTTAAGAATCGGTGTCGTCAAAAGTGGTTGTTCAGGTTACAGCTACGCACTTGACTATGCAGACGACGTGTCTGCTGACGATGTCGTTGTTGAACAGGGTGATGTCAAAGTCGTTATTAATGAAGAGGCCATGCCGATACTCGATGGTATGGAACTCGACTTTGTTCGCGAAGGGTTAAACCAGAGCTTCAAATTCCGAAATCCTAATGTGGTTTCCGAGTGTGGCTGTGGTGAAAGTTTCAGTGTCACCAAATAAGCGATAATATTTATTCTCACTAGTGCCCGCTAAATGCGGGCATTATTGTTTTTAGCACCATGAATTTAAATAAAGCTCAGTATGAGCCAGTTAATATCTAGTGAATAACATGACAGAACTAAGTAACCTTGAATTTGATGCCGCTCACATCTGGCACCCTTATACCAGCGTGACCAATCCGCCTCTATTACACGAGGTTGTGTCAGCAAAAGGCGTGAGATTAAGACTGGCTGATGGTCGTGAAGTGGTTGATGGCATGTCATCCTGGTGGTCAACCATTCATGGCTACAATCATCCGAAGCTTAATGAAGCCGCTCATCAGCAAATAGACTCGATGTCTCATGTCATGTTTGGGGGACTGACACATGCACCGGCAGTCAATCTTGCCAGAAAGCTGGTGGAGATTACTGATGACAGTTTGCAGTATGTATTTTTAGCCGACTCAGGTTCTGTCTCTGTTGAAGTGGCGATTAAGATGGCCATTCAATACTGGTTCGCTCAGGGCAAAGCCGAAAAACATCGACTGCTGACGTTTAGAAATGGCTATCACGGTGATACCTTTGGCGCGATGTCGGTCTGTGATCCGGTTAATGGCATGCATAAGATGTTTGAGAAAGTGCTGCCGAAGCATTTGTTTGCTGCTGCACCAGAGTGTCGGGATGATGCTGATTGGCAGGACAGCTATATCGAAGATTTCAAACAATTGGTGGAAAAACATCACCATGAATTAGCCGCTGTTATCGTCGAGCCTTTGGTTCAAGGAGCGGGCGGTATGCGTGTGTATTGTGCCGAGTATCTTCGTCAGATCCGTGCTTTATGTGATGAATTTAATATCCTGTTGATTTTTGATGAGATTGCGACTGGCTTTGGTCGAACGGGCTCCATGTTTGCTTACGAACAGGCTGGTATCGTTCCGGATATTATTTGTATGGGTAAAGCTCTGACCGGTGGTTATATGACGCTGGCGGCGGTGATGTGTAATCAGCAGGTGGCTGATGGTATTGCGGCAGATGGTTCCGGTGTGTTGATGCATGGGCCCACCTTCATGGCGAATCCGCTGGCTTGCCGTGTGGCAGCTGCCAGTATTGATTTGCTGTTGGAGAGTGATTGGCAGACCCAGGTATCAACTATTGAGAAAAGGCTTAACACTGAGCTGACAAAATATCGTGATCATGAATTAGTCAAAGATGTCAGAGTTAAGGGCGCGATAGGGGTGGTTGAATTGAATGAGCCTCTTGATGAAGCGATGGATTGGCTGCCCGGATTTATTATTGATCAGGGCGTCTGGATCAGACCATTCAGAACCATGATTTATATTATGCCGCCTTACATTATCGATGAATCTGATCTTCATTTGTTATGTGATGCTATAGGCAATATTTTGAATAAACTGAGTTCCAACTGATTATTGAGCCATATTCTGCAGACAGCAGCGTGTCAGCCTTAGCTGCTTTATCGTTTGATAAGCATAATCCTGAGTTGAATCAAGCAATACGCTGATGTGACTTTTTAGGCGGTTTACTATTATGTACTCACGTTGTTACCCCTAGAAACAACGCACCCTAAAAAGAGGAATTGATTATGTGGACTAAACCAGAATACTCAGATATGCGTTTCGGCTTTGAAGTTACTATGTATATTTGCAATCGTTAAGATTGATAAATAATAATAAAAAAGCCCTTGGAGTTTGACTTCAAGGGCTTTTTTTATTTTTCCGATTGGTTAATCGGTTTTATCAATCATACTAATAGAATTAAGTCGTTGTACCTATTTATCTACCTCGACTACAATGCGAACTGTCACTTACGACACTAATGCAAAATTTAAGGAGCAAATAATGTCTACACTGATTAATACAGAAATCAAACCATTTAAAGCGAATGCTTATCACAATGGCGAATTCATCGAAGTTTCAAGTGAAGACCTGAAAGGTAAATGGTCAGTTTTCGTTTTTTACCCAGCTGACTTCACTTTCGTCTGTCCTACAGAATTAGGTGATGTTGCTGATCACTATGCTCAACTGCAAGAAATGGGTGTAGAAGTTTACTCAGTTTCAACTGACACACACTTCACTCACAAAGCATGGCACGATGCATCAGAAACCATCAAAAAAATTAAGTTCCCAATGATTGGTGACCCAACAGGTGTTATCAGCCGTAACTTTGAAGTGATGATTGAAGAAGAAGGTCTGGCACTTCGCGGTACATTCATTGTTAACCCTGAAGGTGTTATTAAAGCCGCTGAAATTAACGACCTGGGTATCGGCCGTAATGCCAAAGACTTAGTTCGCCGTGTACAAGCTGCACAATATGTTGCAACTCACGATGGCGAAGTTTGCCCTGCTTCTTGGCAGCCAGGTGAAGAGACTCTGTCTCCATCATTAGACTTGGTTGGCAAAATCTAATCAGGCTATATCGACCTGTCCGGGCTTTGCCCGGGCAGCGTCACTAAACTACTTATAGATTAAGGTAAATTATTATGTTGGATGCAAATATCGCCGGACAACTGAAAGGTTATCTGCAAAACATCAAACGCCCAATTGAATTAATTGCGGCATTAGATGACAGTGCTAAAGCGACTGAAATGCGCGATCTATTGCAAGAAATCGCCGATATGTCAGCAGACATCAGCTTTATTGATGATGCTGATAGCGATTCACGTAAACCGTCGTTTCAGATTAAACAACCCGATGGACAGGAAAAAATTCGTTTTGCCGGTATTCCTATGGGCCACGAATTTACATCGCTGGTGTTGGCTCTGCTACATGTCGGTGGGCATCCAACAAAACTCGATCAGGAAGTGATCGACCAGATTAAAGGGCTGGAAGGGGAATATCACTTTGAAACGTATATTTCGCTTTCATGCCAAAACTGCCCGGAAGTGGTGCAGGCATTAAATGTGATGGCAGTTCATAACCCAGATATTTCGCACACCATGATTGACGGTGCGTTATACCAGGAAGAAGTGGATCAGCGAAAAATTATGGCGGTGCCTACTGTCTATTTAAATGGTGAAAATTTTGGTTCAGGCCGTATGAGTCTGCCTGAAATTATTGCCAAATTAGACAAGGGTGCGGTTAAACGCGAGGCAGAAAAAATCAGTGCGAAACAAGACTTTGATGTACTGATTGTCGGTGGTGGCCCTGCCGGTGCATCAGCCTCTATTTATGCTGCACGTAAAGGGATCCGCACAGGTATCGTGGCTGAACGTTTTGGTGGCCAGGTAATGGATACTATGGCGATTGAGAACTTCATTTCTGTCAAAGAAACGGAAGGACCTAAGTTAGTAGCGGCTTTAGAAGAACACGTCAAAGAATATGAAGTGGACGTGATGAATCTTCAGCGGGCAAAAGGTCTGAAAAAGAATGGCAAGATGATTGATGTTGAGCTGGAAAGTGGAGCGATACTGTCTAGTAAAGCCGTTATCTTAGCGACAGGTGCTCGTTGGCGTGAACTGGGCGTACCCGGTGAGAAGGAATACCGTGGTCATGGTGTGGCTTACTGTCCTCACTGCGATGGTCCTTTATTTAAAGGTAAACCTGTTGCTGTGATTGGTGGTGGTAACTCAGGTGTGGAAGCGGCGATTGATTTGGCGGGTATTGTTGGTCATGTGACATTGCTTGAGTTTAATGGTGAGTTACGTGCTGATGCCGTGCTACAGAAAAAGTTGTTCTCGCTTGATAATGTTGAAGTTATTACCGGTGCCCAAACAACAGAAATTACTGGTGATGATGGCAAGGTGAATGGATTGGTTTATATCGATAGAGCCACTGAGCAGAAACATACGGTTCAATTAAATGCCGTGTTTGTTCAGATTGGTTTGATACCGAATACTGATTGGTTAAAAGGCACTATCGAACTCAGTAAATTTGGTGAGATTGAAATTGATAACCATGGCCAAACCTCATTACCCGGCGTGTTTGCCGCAGGTGATGTGACGACCATTCCATACAAGCAGATCATTATGGCAATGGGGGATGGTGCTCGAGCTGCACTAGGGGCATTCGATTACCTGATTCGTAATGACTTTGACGACAAAAGTGAAGCAGCCTAGGACTTAATCCTGTCTGTTTCAAGAATAAAAGCCTGCTGATGAATGTCAGCAGGCTTTTTTTTGCAAAGTACTTAACGTTTTTGCAAAAACGGTTTTTGTTTGATGTTGTTTTGTTGCACCATGTTAGCTTTTTTGAATAGGACAGGGAGGTGTAATGAAAAAAGTATTTTTTGTGTTAGCCCTTATTATTATTGCTGGATTAGGTGTTTGGAAATACAAACAACAGCATTCTTCGACATCAGCGATTGTGCAGTATGTACCTGATGACACAGCATTTTATATGGGTGGGACGACGAGCAAGTCGTTAGCTGATTTTTTTGTAGACTCGCCAATTTTAGGTTTTTCTCCATCAGAAAAACGTGCTTTAAATGAAATTCAGTCAGAACTCCTCACGGCTGATACACCTGCCGCAAAATTTCTAAACGCTTTATTGACCGACTACACTGAAAAGACAGATGGCACTTATGGTGCGTTTAGTGACTATTTTGGTTTAGCTTATGAAGGTGACTATGCGGTTTACTTACACGGTTTGGTCCCTGTCATTAATATGCCCATAGCGGATAAACAAAAAATCGTTAATCTGTTTAAAACCATCTCAGAAAAAGCGGGCGTGAATTATCAAGAAAAAACCTTAGCTCAGCAATCGGTTTTAAGTTGGGTGATTGATAAAAATGATCTGCAATTAATTCTAGCCACAACTGATTCTTCCGCTATTGTGACCATGATTACAGCCAAAGATACGGAAACAGACATTGATGAGCGTCTCGCCCAGAAACCCGTACCTGTTTCTTTTGAGGAAACCTTAGCGGATATTCGTGAGCAGCAGGATTACACCGACGATTTGGTGTTTATGTTTGATATTGAAAAATTACTAAAAGGCCTGTTCACTGCCGACAACTCAAGGGCTTCACAAGATTTCAAACGCTATTTTTCTGATACGCCATTAGCCAAAAAATCACTAAATGATCCAGATGCTCAACTATGCCAGGCCGACACATTAAAACTGGTTAGTCAGGCACCACGGGTACTGATGGGCTATAACGATATGGAAGTGAAGGGTAATCAACTCATTGCTAAAGTAAATGCTCTATTAGAGATAAACAATGAGATGGTTATCAATGTTCTGGAAAGTCTACAAGGACATATCCCAAATCATGTGGGCAATCCAGGCGATAAGATTACCAGTCTGGGACTGGCTCTCGATATGGATAACTTAACGCCTGGCGTTACCAAGTTATGGACGGCATTTACCAACGCTGATTTTAGTTGTCCAGATTTGCAAGAAGCCCAACTTAAGTCTAAACAAATGAGTCCGATGGTCTTAGGTGCATTTACTGGGATGGCCCAGGGTATCAAAGGCGTGGGTCTATCATTATTTGATTTAGAACTGGATGCTGAAAGTGAGCTTCCTCTGAGACTCGATTTTTTATTTAGTGTTGAAACGAGCAATCCAACCGGGATTTTATCGTTATTACAAATGGTGCCTGAATTGGCCAGTATCCGTATTCCAGATGATGGTAGTGAGGTGACTTTAGATCTGCCATTACCCGTGGACTTCCCGGTTTATGCGGCTATTAAAGGCTCACATGTGGTTGTTTATAGTGGCGAGAAAGGGAAACAAGCTGTCGCAGCAATCAGTTCTGAAGACCTAAGCCCAAATGCGCTAGGCTTCGGTTCAAGCATGAACTACACAAAATTGGTTGAGCTTATTGAAAAGACTGACTTTAGTGCATTGCCAGGAACCAGTATGGAAGGGTGTATGGAAATATACTCTACACTGGACACATTGCGTGGTACGGAAATGCAATTAAGTTATCAAACTGCAGTCGAGCAGCGTGGTTTGAGCCTTGACGGTAGCATGATCCTCAACAAACCACAGTTGAAAACAAGCGATATCGATATCACTGGCCAGTGGAAAACCGCTTATCTGGATGATACCTGTCACTGGGTATCAGATGGTGCTGAGCAATGGAATGAGGACGGCACGGGTAGTTATAAGGAAAGCAATGATGCAGCAAGCTGTGATCTTTACAAATCTAACTACCAATGGGAAAAAAATGGCAGAACACTTACGCTAACTGATATCTCTGCACCACAATACCGTGATTCTTGCCAGGATGAGTGGCAGCAGGAAGCGACTAAAGAAACACTGGTGTGTGAAATGATCAATATCAAAGAAGACAGCTTTCAATGTCTGTATTTCATGGATGGAAGTGAACCTTTTATCTACCAATACACACGTTAATAGCTTATTGATTAGATAATCATCTGATTATGTTGCCTCGTCAACCAGCTCAAGCAGGTTGACGAGGTTCATTTTTATGGCGAGGCGAGTCAGTTCAATATCGCTGTTGACCCCTAATTTCTTTTTAATGATGTAGTGTGAGTTGGCTACCGTTTTTGGGCTGATGTTCAATAAGTCAGCTATTTCCTGACTTGATTTAGCCTCGAGCAGAAGTCGTAATATTTCAAACTCTCTAACGGTCAGTTCATCAATGGCTGATTGATCTTGTCCTAATTTTTCCATTGCCAGCGCCTGAGCGATATCGGCACTTAAAGTATGTTTATTATTGCTTATCTGCACGATGGCACGAATCAAAACTTCCGGATCACTGCTTTTAGTAATATAACCTAGCGCACCAGCTCGAGTGGCTTGCAGGGCAAAGCTGGGATTTTGGTGCATGCTAAATACCAGGACTTTCGCCTGATTATCAAACTGTCGAATCCGTTCAATGGCTTTCAGACCACTTTGACCGGGCAGGGAAATATCCATCACCACTACATCAGGACGATGTTCTTTATACAGAGAATAGGCCTCGGCACCGTCACACGCTTCAGCAATCACTTCAAAATTGGCCTGTTTTTGTAATAGAGCACGATAGCCTTCCCTGACGATAGCGTGATCGTCAACTAACATGATTCGGATAGAGTTGCTCATAGTTTGGCTTCCGTTTTAGGATTCATAGGCAAGATAATGGTAACCACAAGGCCACCATTGGTTTGTGTATCCAGGCTGAGATCACCACCCAACGCGGCTACACGTTCATGGATACCGAGTAAGCCCAGACCATTACTAGTGGAAAAGGCACTTAAATCAGCGATACCATCATCTTTAATGATCAATGACAAAAGTGTGCCATTTTGAATATCCAAGACAACGTCAGCATGTTCAGCACTGGCATGTTTGGCAATATTCGTCAGGCATTCCTGCACGATTCTATAAACATGCACGGCCAAAGTCTCTGGTAAGTCATTAATGCTGCCACTGAGTGATAGTACGTAGTTGGTTTTCCCTGAACTACGTTGATTCCAGCTTTTTATGAGTTGTTTCAAACTGGTTTCTAGCCCAAGTTCATCCAGTTCGGCTGGCCGTAAACGCGTTAACAAATCACGTAGTGCACTCATCATATGTGCAGTAATGTGCCGAATGGACTGTATTTCATCAACCAATTCTGGACAGGATGATTTTGCTGTTTGTGATACGGATGTGGTGACCGCATTGATGCCGGCAAGACACTGGCCAAACTCATCATGTAACTCACGCGAAATATAACGATGCTCTTCTTCCTGCGTGTTCATAATCTTAATAGACAGCTGTTTGTTTTCTGCCAGAATATTTTGCTGAGTACTGACCAACGCATTGATAGCATGGCTGGTGCGTTTCCATTCAGCGATATCAAAATCTGGTAAGCGCACAGATAAATCACCGGCCCGCATTTTTTCCAAGCCGCTAACGATATCTTTTGCCGGTTTTAACATACGATTGATGGTGATAAACACCAGACAACATAAAGCCAGGATGGTCACTACCAGAACGCCGAGTGCGGCTTGTAAATTATGCCAGGCACGGGCTGTTTCAATATCGACATTTAGGGTCACCAGTATCGTGCCGTACTTTATTGCGTTAAAGCTGACAGAACGTTTCACTTCCACACCGGGGTTAAAAAACTGTGCATAAAAATGCCCGAACCAAATGGGATAATTTTTATTCGATGTTTGTGTGGCGTTGCATAAACTACGCTGACGGCTTTGCGTACGTGATAAAAACTGAGTACATGAACCGGGCACACTTTCAATTTTTTGCCACAAACCAATATCAGGAAAAGACTGAGAAAAGTCATAACGTTGAAACATTTGTAACAGTTGCTGTCTGATTTGATGCTCTATCCGGGTTGCAGTCGACTCGGCCTCACTCAATGCCTGCTGATTAGTTTGATATAAGACATACCAGGTACTGCCAATAATACAGATGATCGCGATAATCAAAATTCGCACAAAGAGTTGGAGCTGTAGATTCATCTGTTTTTCACTAATATAAAGATAGAACTAGTCTAGGAGTAATCCTGACATCTGCAAAGTGCTGTTTCAGGCATCGGGAAATTTGCCCGATGATACTAGGCATATTTCGGCTGAACACAGATTAGGATACAGTTCTAATAGCATTCATTGATTGAACATGGTTCGTATCTAAACGCATTCGTTTTTATATGTATAACGAAGCGGTCTGAATGAGAAATTAAATAGATTAATTTTTGATTCACAATGACTTTTTGTAAATGGACTTGCTAAAGTAACAAAACAAAAAACCAATAAGGGGAGAGAAAATGGCTGAATCTCAGCTTTTACAAACAGCGAGACAACATGCGCTGGAATTAGAAGATGTTGTTAACAAGGTAGTCGTTGGTCAAAAAGAAGCAGTTCGACTGATTTTGATTGCCTTACATGCTCGTGGCCACGTGTTACTGGAAGGTGGTGTTGGGGTCGGTAAAACCACTTTACTGCGTACCTTTTCAAAAGCATTGGGCGGTGCCTTTGGCCGTATCGAGGGTAGTGTGGACTTGATGCCTAATGACCTGCTCTATAGTGCCTGGGTTAATGCCGATGGCAAACCCGTGATTGATCCTGGTCCGCTGATTAATCACGGTGAAGATACAGCCGTCTTTTTCTTTAATGAAATTAACCGTGCCCGTCCTCAGGTGCAGTCTTTGTTACTGCGTGCGATGGCAGAACGCAGTGTTGAAGCCTTTGGTAAAGAATATCGTTTCCCGCATATGGTGGTTTTTGCTGATCGTAATGCCGTTGAAAAAGAAGAAACCTTTGAACTCAGTGCAGCAGCACGAGATCGTTTCTTATTCGAAATTAATATCAGCCGCCCAACAGACGATGCGATTCGTCGCCAGCTTATTTTTGATCCCGCCTTCCATGATGTTGATCAGCTATTGAGTACCATTGGTGAACCATTACTGGATTACCAGCAATTAAATGCACTGGATCATGATATTCAACGCGCTATTTTTGTATCACCGGAAATTGAGAATTATGTGGTGCGATTATGGGATGCCAGCTGGACACCGCATGAGTTAGGTATCGAGATGCCTGATATTTACGTGGAAGATCTGGTGGTGGCTGGCGCCAGCGTACGGGGTATGTCAGCCATGGTCAGAGCGGCGAAAGTAGCGGCCTGGCTTGATGGCAGAGATCATGTTTTACCGGATGATATTCATACTGTTTTATTACCATCGATGACGCACCGCGTTTTCCTTTCACCAGTATATGAAGGTCGACGTGAACAAATTATGCCGCAATTTGTTCGAGCACTCCGCGATCATATTGCGACACCTTAAGTCGTATGGCTACCAGAAACCTGCCTCAGCAGGAGTTTGTTTATCGTTTTCCAGATAAAGTGTTCAGCCATGTGCCTGGTGCTCACAGCGGCACAGCATTAGGTAGTGGTGATCGTTTTGCTGGGTTTGCTGACTTGTTTGATTACCCTGACCCACGGCGCCTGGACATTCGTGCCAGCTTGCGTCAGCAGGCAGCGGATGTCACACAGCAGAGTCAGCAGCGCTGGTTGGTAAAACGTTATCAACAACGTGCTTCCGTCACGCTGTGGTTAATGTCAGATATCAGTCAATCTATGACCGTATCCAGTGTTAATCATGAACGATTGGCTAAGTTGGCCCATATGATTGCCCATAGTGCGATTGGTATTGGTGATCGTTTTGCCATGACCGCCTTTGATAGTGAATGGCGTCAGGACATGACCATTATGCCCACCAGGCAACGCAGTATGCCCGCGTTTGCAGCTGAACGGTTGATGGGCGCTGCTAAACCAAAAGCAGCGGGTGCGGCTGGACTGACACAGGCAACAGATCTGATTAACAGTAAACGGGCCATGATCTTTCTCGCCTCTGATTTCTGTTTTGATCTCAGTTTGTTAGAACAAAGTCTGCGCAAATTATCTCAATACACGGTGATACCGATTGTATGGCGACATGATGATGTTGATCATTTTCCGTCTCAAGCAGGTTGGGCTGAAACGCGAGATGCAGAGACGGGACAACGGCACAGCGTGTGGATGCGACCCAGTATTAAGAAGCGTTGGCAACAGCAGATGGAGGATCATTTTTCTCAACTTTCAGCCTGTTTTATGCGTTATCGCATCAGACCGCTTTATGTTGAGGGTGATATCACACCACAGCAGTTGACCGAATATTTTTACGCCATGAAAAACTCATAGGAATGCAGACAATGCGATTATTTGCTCTGTTTTTATTCACTCTGGTGACAACTAACGTGTATGCGGAGGATGTCACTATTCGTTTTGATCGTAGCTGGGGATTACTGGTCGGTGACCAAATTCATGCAACGGTCAATTTACCTGTTGATAGCAGTCAACTTGAGGAACACTCTCTGCCTCAAGTTGATAAACGTTATGGACCTTGGGTTCAATTATTAAAGCGTGAGTCAGAAGGTTCTGTTATGTCATTGACGTTTCAGATCATTAACGTGCCTGCTCATACCCGCGATGTAAAAACACCTGAACTGGAATTGCGTACACAGGATGGGCAGTTTTTAACGATTCCTGCAGCGACAATCGAGTTGGGCTCGTTTCTACCCAATGCGGAAGGTAGCAAACATCAGCCGCGAGCCGATGCGGTGTTACCTGCACAGAGTCATCAGCAGCTGCTGACAAACTTGTGGATTGCCATCGCTGTCTTGCTGTTATCCATTCTGATCTGGCTGGCCTGGCACTTTGGTTTACGTCCTCGCCATCGTCTGCCTTTTGCAACGGCGGTGTTTGAGCTTAATAAGATGCGTTTTCTCGGTCGCAAAAATGCCGATGAAGCCAGTCGTCACTTACACCATGCATTTAATCGTTGTGCCGGACGTGTGCTTGTCAAAAATGATCTGCCACTTCTTTGGGCAGAATGTCCTTGGCTGGAACCCTTAGCTGCAGACATTGAAAGCTTTTATCAGCAATCGGCAAGTCACTTTTTTAGTCGCGAACCGATGGAACAAAAAAGTTTTTCAGAATCACTCGAGCTGGCTAAAAAATGTCGTGCTAAGGAGAAAATGGCATGATGCTAGCTGGCTTTGAATGGGGTCATGCATGGCTATTACTTTTACTGCCATTGGCATTATTACCCTGGTTCAATCATAACCTCGACAAAACGGTGGCGTGGGTGAATCTTGTGCCAGTTGACCCATTATCACGAGTCATCAATCTCACACTAAAAACACTGTCTTCACTAGCCATTGCCTGTCTGATTATTGCTCTGGCTGCACCAAGCCTGCCAGAACAAAAAAGGGAGCGTGTCGGTGAAGGGGCTGAGATTGTTCTGTTGTTGGATCGCAGCCGTAGTATGGATGATCCTTTTGCCGTTAAAACACAGGCGGCTTCGGTGAGTGTGGGAGGCGATAACTCCAAGCGTAATGTCGCCCGTGATTATTTAACCGAGTTTGTCAAAAATCGTCCGGATGATCGTTTTGGTTTTGTGTTTTTCAGTACCAAAGCTATCAATCTTTTACCGCTGACTTATGACAAAGAGGCTGTATTGGCAACCATTAATGCCAATGCCTTGGGTAAAGGTTTATCCGATACCAATATGGCCGAGGCGCTGCTCAGTAGTGCCAAGATGTTTGAAGGCCAGCCTTATCGTGGTTCGCGGATTGTTTTATTGGTGTCTGATGGTGGTCAGATATTAACGGATGAGGCAAAAGAGAAAATTGCCAAAATTTACCGTGAAATGAATCTGACTATCTACTGGATATATCTCAAGTCCAGACAGGAGATGACACTCGAAGCAAGTGATAATGACAACTTGTTATGGGTGGATATTCCGGAACGGAAATTACATACATTCTTTAAATCTATAGGTGTGCCATATCGTGCGTTCGAAGCCGGTTCTTTACAGAGCTTTGCTGACGCCTTAGCCGAAATCGACAGACGCCACTATCAAACTCTGATTGTGGAAGAAACACTGCCTCATGAACCCAAGGAAGATGTTTTTCTCTGGTTGGCGATGTTAGCAATGTTGTTACTGGCAAGTTCACATTTATACACATGGTGGGGAGTGAAAAAAGCCCATGAATAAAAAATTACAAACATTACGTTTTGTGCTGATTTTATTGATTATTTGTAGTGCTGCTTCGGCGAGTTATCTTGGCTTTAAATTGTGGCAGGAAATACAAATTGAACGATACATTGCTTCACCGTCCAGTAGTGAAGACGTACCTGATGATCCTCGCGCGCATTTTGCCAAAGCAGCTGACTTTGAAAAGCAGGAAAAACATGAGTTGGCACTGGATCAGTTAACCATTGCTTTAGGTGATGCGCCTAAAGAACTAATGACGCTCGCTTATTACAATCGCGGCAATATCAACCTCCGTACAGCACTGGAAATGACTCAGGCAGATGCCCGTCAATTACCATTAATTGAATTGGCGAAGCAGGATTTTCGTAGTGCTCTGGCTATCAATCCTGATATGTGGGATGCCCGCTATAATCTGGAAGTGGCTTTACGGGCTGTACCTGAAGATCCAGATGTGAATCCTGATTTTGAGAAAAACATCATCAGTAGTCAGCGTTCTATTGAGAGTAAAGCGTTCAAGGTAGATCTTCCATGAGATTGAGTTACCAAAAACGTATTTTGCTGACCGCGATTATCATGGTGACAGCATTAATTTTAGTGATGGCGGCTTTATGGTTCCCACTGGTCAAGCGTGATGTCAAAATCATGGATGCTATTTTTGTCCTTGATATCACTGACAGTATGAACGTCAAAGACGCTGAAATTGATGGTGAAAAAGTCAGTCGCCTGGCTTGGGCCAAAGAGTTTACTCGCAGGACATTGTTAGAAATGCCATGTGGCGCTCATGCCGGGCTCGCCATTTTCAGTGAAGCCAGAAGTTTGATTCTGATGAACCCGGTAGAAGTGTGTTCTTCTTATCATGATCTGACCCAGATGTTGGAGCAAGTCGACCCCTATATGGCATGGGCACGTTCTAGTGAAGTGTCAAAAGCGGTCTATACGGCGATTCGTCAGGCCAAACAGATTGAACCAAAACCGACGATTGTCATGCTAACGGATGGCCATGAGTCACCGCCGATTAACCCGACCTTATTCCCTAAATTTGCTGGTACGCCAGGTGAAGTTCACGGGATTCTTGTTGGTGTGGGGGGAGATGAATTACTGCCTATACCTAAAACCAATGATAAGGGCGTGATTGAAGGTGTCTGGGGTGTGAATGAAGTCATGCATGAAGATGTTTATGCTTCCATGCGGGCAGATAAAGATGTGCAGGTGAATAAACCCAGAACTGAGCATTTATCATCACAGAAAAAATCACATTTAGCCACATTGGCGAATCGTGTCGGCTTTGCTTTTGTGTCTTCCCCTAATGATCCGGTTGATTTGGTAGACACTATTCGTGATGAGTCTAATACCCGTGAGCAAACCATTGATTACGATTTATATGCCTGGTTTTCCGGGGCAGCATTATTGCTAATTTTATTGGTATTTTTACCTTACAGGTGGTTTGTACGAATAGACGACTAACAGATAACGGAAATGAAAAAGTGTCTGACATGGATTGTCTTTGCTATCTGAGGATATCCATACCTGAGTGTATCGGAGTGCATAGTGTTTGAGCTGAGTTGGGCTCATCCCATTTTTTTCTACGGAATGCCATTGGCTTTGTTGCCGTGGCTTTCTCAAAACACAACAAAAAAAATAGCCTGGCAAGGTTTTATACCGAAAGACAACTTGTCAGGCATTCTTTTCATACTCAGCAAGTTAGCCACTTCTATCGTGATGATTTGTCTGCTTTTAACGCTGGCAGATCCGTATATTCCTGAACAGACCGTTGAGCGTAGCCGTCAGGGAGCCGAGTTTGTCATTTTATTAGACCGCAGCCGCAGCATGGACGACCAATTTGCCCGTCCGCCACGCAATACCTTACAACGCTATACCGGCGTTAAAAAAAGCAAACGCGAAGTATCGCGCGATTATTTGGCTGAATTTGTGAAACGCCGTCCGGATGATCGTTTTGGCTATGTATTTTTTAGCACCAAATCAACGGAAATATTGAAGCTCACCTATAACAAAGATGCTGTGCTGGCGACTATCAATGCCGGTGGGCTTGGAAGAGGATTATCTCAAACCGATATTTTTAAAGCACTGAGTCTGGCCGTGAATATGTATAAAGACCAACCTTACCGGGGTTCACGAAATATTCTGCTCATTTCCGATGGTGGCCAGATTTTATCGACGGAACAGAAACAGTATCTGCAGAAGGTTTTTAAGAAAATGCGCCTGAACTTATATTGGATTTATCTGCGTTCGATGCGAGGAATGACTTTGGAACCAAGCAATAATGATAGCCTGCTGTGGATTGATATGCCTGAGCGGAAATTGCATAAGACATTCAAAACTCTGGGCGTGCCGTATCAGGCTTTTGAAGCTGGTTCTTTAGATGAATTTGCACAAGCCATCGATGAAATTCATAAACAGCAATCACAACCATTGATTGTGGAAGAACGTGTGCCTAAACAGCATCATCATGATGTATTTTTATGGCTTGCTTTGCTGAGCTTGTTTCCACTTATGCTGAGTCGAGTTATCACCGTATGGGGCGTCAAAAGGGCTGCACATAAACACTAGCTAATATCGCATTTCTACGCTGGCTTTGTTATCTTGTAAGGCTTATTCAGCCGTCATATGGAAGGTTGATAAATCACCCTCTAACCAGCAGGAATCACAATGCTAGAAAGTCTGTCACCCGATCAACTTATTGGTTTATTAGTGATTGTTGGCTGTGTTTCTGCTGCACTGGCGTATTTGTTATTTGCCTTGCGTCATAGTCGCAAATTAACCGCCTTGCAATCGCAATTATATGAGTTACAACTTAGTCACAGCCGACAGGAGCAACAGTTACAAACGGCGTTCTCGACCGAGTCACGCTTGACTGAGACAGTAGCTGAATATAAACAGCAGGTTCAGCAGTTAAATCAAAGTCTTGAGCAGACAAAACAACAGTTACATCAGGCAGAAAAACACTTTGAAACTGCTCAGGCTAATAACCAGTCTTTACAACAACAATTCACCGATAAAAAGACAGAGCTGCAGCAGCAGTTGGACGCGTTTCAAGAGTTACAACAAGCCTATCATTCACTGTCCAATCAACATACCGAGTTAAAAACGACACTGGAGAGAAGGGAAGAGCATTTCAAAGAACAAATGGCGCAATTGGCTGAAACCAAACAGGCCATGACCAAAGAATTTGAGAATCTTGCCAATAAGATTTTTGAAGAAAAAGGCAAAACATTTACCGATACCAGCAAGTCCAGTATTGATGTATTACTGAAACCGTTTCGTGAGCAAATTGAAGGGTTTCAAAAACGTATCAACGAAGTCCATGACGCCTCGATTAAAGGCAATACCAATCTGAATGCCGAGATCAAAAAGGTATTGGATATCGGCCTGAAAATGAGTGAAGACGCGCACAACCTGACTTCTGCTTTAAAAGGTGACTCCCAGCAACGCGGTGTCTGGGGTGAAGCACAACTCAGACGTACACTGGAAATGAGTGGCCTGATTGAAGATGCCCATTTTGAAGTGCAGACGGCGTTTAAAGATAACGAAGGTAAACAGAAACAAACCGACTATCTGATTAAACTGCCTGACAATAAACACATCATTATTGATAGCAAAGTGTCCTTGAATGCCTATGACCGGGCTGTGTCAGCAGAAACACCAGAGGCCTACACGGTGGCGATGGCTGACCATGTCAGAGCGGTGCGTAAGCATATTGATGATTTGGCTTCAAAGGATTACACCAATGTGGTCGGCATGCGTAGTCCCAGCTTTGTATTGATGTTTATGCCGATTGAACCGGCCTATATCGAGGCATTAAAAAATAACAAAGATCTGTTTGAGTATGGCTATAAAAAAGGCATTGTTCTGGTGTCTCACACCACATTGATACCGATTCTTAGAACGGTATCGAATCTGTGGATGATGGAGCGAAGTAATGCTGAAGCACGCGAAATCAGTGAAAAAGCAGGTGATATTTATAATCAGGTTGCGATTGTTGCCGAGCGTTTGCAAAAACTAGGTAATACCTTGGGCACTGTCAGTAATCAATATAATCAGGTCATCAAAGGTGTCGCGGGCAAACAAGGGCTTTATGGCAAAGTCGATCGTTTTGGTCAGTTATCCACGAAGGTCAGTAAATCGTTGCCACAATTAGAAACGATTGAACGTGATTATGAGACTGAACCGCTGACTATGATTGTTGAAGCCATAGAGGAAGAAGATGAGGCTCACTTATTGCCTCACAGTGAACAGCAAACATCAGCCAATGAATAAAATCGACGTGATTGATAATAATGAAGTCTGGCTAGATATTTCACTGACACAGCAACATTGCTGGCTGCGCCAGGCTGATGATGTTTTGTTTGATGCACCAGTGTCTACAGCGCTTAATGGGCCTGGTGAGCAGAATGGTAGCGGTTGTACACCACGAGGCTGGCATAAAATTCGTGCAAAAATTGGCAATAATCAGCCTATCAATAGCGTTTTTGTTGGACGCCGCCCCACCGCTGAGATTTTTAGTGATGCACTAAAAGTGCAATTTCCTAATCGTGACTGGATTCTGACCCGAATTCTTTGGCTTAGCGGGCTGGAAGTCGGCAAAAACCGACTGGGAAATGTTGATACAATGCGCCGATATATTTATATCCATGGTTGTCCTGATGAACTGCCTATGGGTGAAGCGCTCTCTCATGGTTGTGTGCGTATGCGTAATCAGGATGTAGTGACGTTGTTTGATCGGGTAGATGCCGGTCTTAAAGTCTGGATTCACGAATAAGGTTAAATCACTATGGCATTAGGCCCATTGATGGTCGATTTGCTCGCTACCGAGCTGAGCGAGACAGAAAAAGAGATTCTCAAACATCCCTTGGTCGGTGGGGTGATTTTATTCAGTCGTAATTTCGAGTCGGTAGAGCAAATTACCCGTTTATGTAACGAGATTCATCAATTGAGGCAGCCGCATCTGTTGATTTCCGTGGATCACGAAGGTGGCCGAGTACAGCGGTTTAGAAAAGGCTTTAGTCGTTTACCGCCTGTCGCAGCGATTGGTAAGGAATATCATCAGCATCCAAAATTGACGTTGGAAAGAGCAGAACAAAGCGGTTGGTTAATGGCGGCGGAATTAAGAGCCGTCGGTGTCGATTTTAGTTTCGCGCCAGTATTGGACTTGGATTATGGTGTCAGTCAGGTGATTGGTGATCGCTCATTTCATCGCGATCCGTTAGCCGTCACAGACATCGCTCGTGCTTATATTCAGGGCATGAAACGAGCCTGGATGTCAGCAGTAGGAAAACATTTTCCAGGCCATGGCGCAGTAGAAGTTGACTCACATCTGGGGTTACCTGTGGATAGCCGTCATCTGGAAGATATGCTTCAAGCCGATATGTTGCCGTTCACGCGTTTGTGCCAGACAGAGCTGGCGGGCATTATGCCAGCCCACATTGTTTACGAAAATAATGACAAACTACCAGCTTGTTTTTCACCGTTTTGGTTACAGGAAATGTTGCGCGGTAAGTTGCAATTTCAAGGTGCCATTTTGAGCGACGATCTGAGCATGGAAGGGGCGGCTATTATGGGCGGCCCACTAGAGCGAGCTGAAGCCGCTTTATCCGCCGGCTGTGACATGGTGCTGGTATGTAATAATCCAGGCAGTGTCGAACAGGTGATTGATGGTTTAAAAGTCAGTACCGATCCATTGAGAAATGCACGTTTGATGCGTTTGCATGGTCGACACGCTACACCGCGTCATGAGTTACAACAAAGTGCTGAATGGAAACAAGCGGTTCAAACAGTCATGGATTACGCGCCTGACCCAGAGATGGAGTTAAATCTCACATGACAACGAGGTTACTGTTTTTCTTTTTGATGATATTAAGCTTGTCAGTGCAAGCGGGTGGGGGAATCAATCCTGCGGCTATTGTTGGGATGCAGAGTGCAAGCACTCAGGAAAAATCAGTCGAGCCCCCAGTTGAAAAACTTAATCTGACACAGCCCAGAATCACGGTAAAACACTTTATCAAAGCAATGGATAAGGTGGCCAATGGTGACAATAGTGCCATTGAACAAGCTGTTTCGACATTTGATTTATCTGCCGTTAGTCCACTGATACGAACAGAGCGCGGCCGCGAAACTGCCCGGTTGTTGTATACCATTATGCAAATCGCCAAGATGCCGAAACTCAGTGAGATTCCACAAAATCCTAAAATAAAACAATACACCTACTTGCAAACCGATAGTGGTGATATCGTGCTACAGGCTGATGAGCAAGGGGACTGGTTATTCAGCCCAGAATCAGTTGAAGCTATTCCTGATATTTTCAATGAACTGAGTGATAACAAAGATCTGGTTAAAAAGTCTGCAGAAAAAGTGTCATTGCCTATCAGCGTCAGATTACGATCAGACATACCCGAATTTTTGAAATCTGGATTTTTATTAGAATACTGGCAATGGGTAGGTTTATTTCTGATTATTGTTATTGGTTCAATCGCCGATAAAACACTCGCCTTTTTATTAAAACTCCATATCAAACGTCGCAAACATAATCATGCTCTGTATACCGAACTAGATGATGATGTGCTTCGTCCATTAGGTTTAATGGCTATGGCTTTGATGTGGTGGTCAGGTCTGAATTTACTGGGTTTACCTGATACGGCGTTGCTGATTTTGCTGGTTGCGGTGAAGTTATTGGTTTCTATCTCAGGCATTTGGAGTGCTTTCCGTCTGGTGGATATTTTTAATGCCTATTGGACCGCCCGAGTCAGCAAAACACAGACCAAATACGATGACTTATTAGTGCCTATGATCACTAAGAGCATGAAGGTGTTTGTGGTGGTGATGGGAATCGTCTTTGCTGCCGATAATCTGAATATTGATGTCACCAGTTTATTAGCGGGGCTTGGTCTCGGTGGTTTAGCTTTTGCCTTAGCCGCTAAAGATTTATTGGGCAATTTCTTTGGTTCACTCACCGTATTGATGGATCGTCCTTTTCATATCGGTGACTGGGTTGTCATTGGTGATATCGAAGGTATGGTGGAAGAGGTCGGTTTTCGTAGTACACGCATCCGCACGTTTTATAACTCTCTAGTCACCATGCCTAATTCCATTTTAACGACCACCAAGATTGATAATATGGGCGCGCGTCGCTATCGTCGTATGCTGACAAAACTGGCCGTGACTTACGATACGCCGCCAGAAAAAATCGAAGGTTTTTGTGAAGGTATCCGCCGTATTATTCAGTTACATCCCTACATGCGTAAAGATAACTACCAAGTCTATTTTAACGATTATGGTGCGGACTCATTAGATATTTTGTTATATGTGTTCTGGGCTACTCCGGACTGGAATACAGAGCTACGGGAGCGGCATCGCTTTCTATTAGATGTACTCAGGTTGGCGCGCCAGATGGAAATCGAGTTTGCTTTCCCGACCCAGACACTTTATCTCAAACGGGGTCAAAATGGTGTTCCCAAAGCGTCACCTTATTCTCCAGCAATGAGTCAGGAAGAGGCCTTTGCTAAAGGCCATGCAGAAGCTGAGTCTATTGTTAGTCAGACGCTAGGCGATAGAATTCCTGGTCCAGTTGAGTTCCCTCGCTAAATTAATTACAGAAAATAGGTTTAATACATTAATGCCAAAATCGTTTGTCCATCTTCATTTGCATACTGACTACTCGTTAGTTGATGGTTTAGTCAGAGTCAAACCCTTGGTCAAGCAAGTGGCCGATGCCGGTATGCCTGCTATTGCGATCACCGATCATCATAATTTATTCGCGGCAGTGAAATTATTTAATGCCGCCATGCAAGCCGGTGTGAAACCGATATTAGGTGCTGATCTGCGTTTGCGCGATCCTAGTGATGCAAAACAAAGTACACGTTTTGTGTTGTTATGTATGAATCTGGAAGGGTTTCATAATCTGTCACGTCTGTTATCAAAAGCCTATATGGAAGGTCAGCACCTGGGGGTTCCGATGCTGGAAGCTGACTGGTTGCAGGACCAAACTGATGGACTGATTTGTTTATCGGGCGGTCGTGAAGGTATTTTGGGTAAAGCCTTACTGAATCATCAAAAAGATGAAATTGAGCAGCAATTAGCCTTTTGGCAGCCATTATTTCCTGAGCGTTTGTACATGGAGCTTATCCGCACCGGACGTGAAGATGAAGAACGGTTTATCCGTGCAGCTATCGCGTTAGCGGCTGAAAAAGATTTGCCAGTAGTTGCGACCAACGATGTGCGCTTTTTAACGCCTGATCAATTCGAAGCACATGAGGCTAAAGTCTGTATTCACGAAGGTCGGCAACTCGATGATCCACGTCGGCCACGTAATTACTCTGAACATCAATATTTACGAAGCGCTGAAGAAATGACCGCCTTGTTTAAGGATATTCCGGAAGCGATAGAAAACACCGTTGAAATTGCCAAACGCTGTAATCTGCAACTCACGCTGGGCGAACATTATCTGCCTGACTTCCCGGTACCGGAAGGCATGACCATTGAACAGTTCTTTAGTGAAGAGTCTTTCAAAGGTCTGGCTGAACGCTTAGAAGTCTTGTTTCCCGACGAAGCAGACAGAGAAGCGAATAAACCCCGATATGAAGAACGTTTGCAGGTTGAGCTGGATGTGATCAACCAAATGGGTTTCCCAGGTTACTTCCTGATCGTTGCTGACTTCATTCAGTGGGCCAAAAATAATGATGTTCCCGTTGGCCCTGGACGGGGGTCTGGTGCGGGTTCATTAGTGGCTTATGCCTTAAAAATCACCGATCTTGATCCCTTGCAGTATGACTTGCTGTTTGAACGTTTCCTTAACCCTGAACGTGTTTCCTTACCTGACTTTGACGTCGACTTTTGTATGGATGGTCGTGACCGGGTCATTGAATATGTATCACAACATTATGGCCGGGATCACGTATCACAGATCATCACTTTCGGGACCATGGCCGCCAAAGCGGTACTGCGTGACGTGGGGCGTGTATTAGGTCATCCCTATGGCTTTGTTGATCAGTTAGCGAAATTAGTCCCGTTTGAATTAAAAATGACGCTCAGTAAAGCAATGGAACAGGAGCCATTGCTGAAAGAGCGTTATGACAATGAGGAAGAAGTTAAAACCCTGATTGATCTGGCCTTACAGCTGGAAGGGTTGACAAGAAATGTCGGTAAACATGCCGGTGGTGTGGTCATCGCCCCGAAAGTATTAACGGAATACACGCCCATTTATAGTGAGCACAACGGGGCGGGGCTGGTTTCTCAGTTTGATAAAGATGATGTGGAAAGTGTCGGGCTGGTGAAGTTTGACTTCCTGGGGCTGAAAACACTGACCGTCATTGACTGGGCGATGAAAAATGTTCGCAGCCTGTTACCTAAGGAAGAAGCCGATAAAATCGATATCGCCAACTTACCGTTGGACGATAAACCGACCTACGCCTTATTAAAACGCTGTGAAACCACAGCGGTATTCCAGCTTGAATCGCGCGGTATGAAAGAGTTGGTCAAACGTCTGCAGCCAGATACCTTTGAGGATATCGTGGCACTGGTGGCTTTATTCCGTCCAGGTCCATTGCAATCAGGCATGGTGGATGACTTTGTTAACCGTAAACATGGTCGGGCAAAAGTCGATTATCCGCACCCTGATCTTGAACCTGTATTGAAGCCGACCTATGGGGTTATTGTTTACCAGGAACAGGTTATGCAGATCGCTCAGATCCTGGCGAACTACAGTCTGGGTGGCGCCGATATGTTGCGTCGAGCCATGGGTAAGAAAAAACCGGAAGAAATGGCCAAGCAACGTTTATTGTTCCTGGAAGGCGCAGCTAAACGGGGCATTGAAGAAAAAGAAGCCGGTCCTATTTTCGATCTGATGGAAAAATTCGCGGAGTATGGTTTTAATAAATCTCACTCAGCAGCCTATGCCTTGGTGGCCTATCAGACGGCGTGGCTAAAAGCGCATTATCCAGCGGCGTTTATGGCGGCCGTGTTATCAGCGGATATGGATAATACCGATAAAGTCGTTGGCCTGATTGATGAATGTCGTGATATGAAACTGAAGGTGTTACCACCGGATGTTAACCACAGCAAAATCAAGTTTACCGTTGAAGATGAAAGAACGATTCGCTATGGCTTAGGCGCGATTAAAGGGGTAGGCGAGTCAGCCTTGGCTGGTATTGTCTCTGAGCGAGAACAAGGCGATGCTTTTAGCTCGCTGTATGATTTCTGCCGCCGGGTCGATATGCGTAAGATTAATCGACGCGTGATGGAGTCACTGGTGAAAGCGGGGGCGATGGATTCATTAGGTGGTCATCGTGCCAGTATTGAAGCCAGCCTCACCAAAGCCATGCAGATTGCCGATCAACATCGTCGCAATAAAGATAGTGGTCAGAATGATTTATTTGGTCTCAGTCCGGAAGTTGGCAACGGTCAGGATGAGCCTCTGGAACCGGCAGCGGAATGGGCGGAAGAGCATTTATTACAGGCTGAAAAAGACACTTTAGGTTTATATTTAAGTGGTCATCCGATTGATCGTTATCAGCAAGAATTGGCTGAATTTATTCCTAAACGTATTAATGAACTGGATGCACCTGAGTCAAAAGGTTACCAGCGTAATGAGAAGCCTGTGTTAACCGCTGGATTGGTGGTGGCGATTCGCACCATGAAGTCAAAAAATGGTGGCCGTATGGCCTTCATCACGCTGGATGATCAGAGTGGTCGTCTGGAAGTGCGTGTGTTTGCTGATGTCTATGACCAATATCAGAGCTTTATTCAGCCAGATAAATTGGTGGTGATTCAAGGCAAAATCGGCCAGGATAATTTTACCGGTGGCTTGGCGGCGACCGCAGAAAAAGTATTTGACATCACGGGTGCACGCGAAGCATTTGGTCATTCCTTGCAGATTAATATCGATAATAAAGAGATGGCCAGCCAATGGGTAGAGCAAATAAAAAATATGCTCACGCCGTTCAAAGGCGGCGCTTTATCACTGGAATTGTTATATCAGAATGAACAGGCGAGTACCGTGATTATGTTAGGTGATGACTGGCAGGTTACCCCGAGTGATACATTGATGAGTCAGTTAGCTATGTTGCCGGAAAGTCAAAAAGTCACGATCAGATACCGTGCCACGGTGGCAAACTGAACGCGTATAAAGCGTGACAGGCATAATAGTATGGAAACTCGCATTGTTGTACGATAAACACACTATCTGAGCATTGTTGCAAGAGGAATCGCAAAGTGGATATGACACCTTATTTCAGACTGATGGCAGACAAGGATGCCTCAGATATGTTTTTCTGTACGGGCACTGAACCCCATATCAAAATTCAGGGCGTTATCAGACCGGTCGGCACCCAGAAATTAGCCCCGGGTGATGTGAAAGAAATGGCTTATTCGATGATGACGGATGAGCAAGCAAAAGAGTTTGAAAACACGCTTGAGATGAACTTTGCGGTGCCGCTTAAAGGTGTGAGGCGTTTCCGGGTGAATATTTTCCGTCAGCGTGGTGAGTGTTCGATTGTCATTCGCTATATCAGAACGACGATCCCCACCTTTGAACAAATTGGCCTGCCTGATGTGCTCGGTGATGTGGTCATGGAAAAACGCGGACTGATTCTGGTGGTGGGTGCAACTGGCTCAGGTAAATCAACGACCTTGGCATCAATGATCGGTCATCGTAACCGTAATTCCAGTTCGCATATTCTTACCATTGAAGATCCGCTGGAGTTTGTGCACAAACACGAACGTTCAATTGTGCAACAGCGTGAAGTGGGTATCGATACCTTATCTTACGAAAATGCCCTAAAGAATGCCTTACGTGAAGCACCTGACGTGATTCTTATCGGTGAAATCCGTGATATGGAAACGATGAAACACGCGATTAATTACGCTGAAACCGGTCATTTATGTTTAGCGACACTGCATGCCAATAACGCGAATCAGGCGCTGGACAGGATTATTAACTTTTTCCCTGAAATTTTGCACCGTCAGTTACTGATGGATTTATCTTTGAACTTACGTGCCATTATTTCTCAACGCTTATTACCCACGAAAGACGCGGGTCGTGTGCCGGCAGTCGAAGTAATGATCAACTCGCCTTATATCTCCGATTTGATTAATAAAGGAGAAATTGGCAGTATCAAAGATGCCATGCGTGATAGTAATGAAAAAGGCACCATCACATTTGATCAGGCGCTGCTTGGCCTGTATCGCAGTGGTAAGATCACAGAAGAAGACGCATTGATGAATGCTGATTCACGTAACGATTTGAGCCTGGCCATTCGTCTTGGTGATGACAGTGCCGGTTCAGACGCACCAGATGAATTAATTCTCAGCTAAGTGTATTACTGGCTTAATGTGTATAATTCACCCATTTTTGAATATCTAAGGTAATCCTGATGCAGTTAAATTTCCTTGACTACGAACAACCCATCGCTGAGCTGGAAGCGAAAATTGATGAGTTGCGTTATATGAGTAATGACAGTGATTTAAACATCACTGAAGAGATTCAAAAGTTAAAGGAAAAAAGTGAAAGTCTGACAAAATCGATTTTCGCCTCATTAACGCCCTGGCAAATCACCCAAATGGCGCGTCATCCTCAACGTCCATATACACTTGATTACATCAAATTATTACTGACTGACTTCGAAGAGTTACATGGCGATCGCACTTATGCCGATGATGCTGCTCTGGTAACAGGTATTGGCCGTTTGAATGGTCGCCCGGTAGTGGCTATCGGTCATCAAAAAGGCCGTGATACTAAAGAAAAAGTCGCCAGAAACTTCGGCATGCCACGACCAGAAGGATATCGTAAAGCATTACGTGTGATGAAAATGGCGGAACGTTTTGGCATGCCTGTGATCACCTTTATTGATACGCCTGGTGCATACCCTGGCATCGGTGCAGAAGAACGTGGTCAAAGTGAAGCGATCGCCCGGAATCTGTTTGAAATGGCGCAATTAAAAACGCCGATTATCAGCACGGTTATCGGTGAGGGTGGTTCTGGTGGTGCCTTAGCAGTAGGTGTGGCTGATCATCTCATGATGCTTGAATATGGTATTTATTCAGTGATTTCACCAGAAGGCTGTGCCTCTATTTTGTGGAAAAGTGCAGAAAAAGCCTCGGATGCAGCGGCCACATTAGGTGTGACCTCATCACGATTGAAAGAACTGAAATTAATCGATGAAGTGGTTGCTGAACCTTTAGGTGGCGCGCATCGCAATGTTCCTGAGATGGCAAAACGTGTCAAACAGGCTATTGAAAACAAACTGAAAGAATTAGAGAAAATCCCCACAGATAAATTAATCAAACGCCGTCAGGAAAAACTACTGAATTACGGCGCGTTTGAGGGATAAATAACGGGGTGGCATTAAATCCCCAGAAAATCATCACTGACATTACAACACTGGCGGCAGGACGTTCTGTTTGTCTTGCCTATAGTGGTGGTGTTGACTCTCACGTCTTGTTACACCTGCTAGCAACAACACACCATCCACAGCTCGCTCAGGTTCGAGCAGTACATATCAATCACGGTTTAAATAAAGCAGCAGCGCAGTGGGCTCAACACTGCGCTGAGGTTGCCAACAAGCTTGATATACCATTTAAAAATATTGATGTCGATGTTCAGGACATTGATGAATTAGGGATGGAAGCGGCAGCAAGAAAAGCCCGCTATCAGGCTTTGAGTAATGAATTGTTGCCTGATGAAGTGTTGGTGACGGCACAACATCAGCATGATCAGGCCGAGACACTTTTATTACAATTATTTCGTGGTGCCGGCCCATTAGGACTTTCTGCTATGTGGCCGGAAAGTCAGTCGCATGGTATGACCATTATCCGACCACTGTTGGATGTGTCTAAACACGAGATTGTTCATTACGCTGAACTTCATCAGCTTGACTGGATTGATGATCCCAGTAATCAGGACACTGAGATTAATCGCAATTATTTACGGCAAACCCTCTGGCCTTTATTACAGGAGCGCTGGCCCTCGCTGGAAAAAACAATCGCTCGTAGTGCCGCGCATTGTCAGGAGACTAGCCTGTTATTAGCACAATTGGCGGAACAGGACAGAGCACAGTGTCAGTTGCAAAAAGATGGACATTTGTCTATTGCTGCTGTGAAGCAACTGCCTGCAGAGCGACAACGGAACCTGTTGCGGTTTATGATTGAAACAGCTGGTTATGAGTTGCCGTCTACCGCGATTTTACAGCGCATTATTGAGGATGTGATCAGTGCCGCTGAAGACAAAACGCCGATAGTTCGCTGGTCCAATGTTGAAGTCAGGCGTTATCGTGATGATTTATATCTTCAGACATCCAAACATTCAGAACCCCCACAAGCAGAAGTCACTTTCACTGGTCCTGCTGAACTTGTTTTGTCCAACGGCTGCATGCTCAAATGGCAGCTCACTTCTGGTGATGGCTTGAAAACATCGGTACTCAATGGCGATGTAATCATGCGTTATCGTCAGGGTGGGGAAAAGATCCGACTCAGGGGGCATTCGCAACATAAATCATTAAAACAACTTTTTCAGGAGTGGTCTGTTCCTCCTTGGAAGCGGTCAATTATTCCGCTGTTTTTTGTTGGAACCGAGTTAGTCGCTGTCGTTGGCTATGGTTATGCCGAACATTATGCAGCCGAGAGTGGCGAAAAAGGCTGGCTGCCTTATCTGGCAGGTGATTTTCGACCAGATTTAGATTGAGCGAGAAGGGCAATTCTGATAATTTATACGCTATTTTGAGCGCAGCCATTCTGGCCGCGTCGTTTTTTATTGAACTCTCCATATTATGACTAAATTTATTTTCGTCACTGGTGGTGTTGTGTCTTCCCTGGGTAAGGGGATTGCCGCGGCGTCACTGGCTGCTATTCTTGAAGCTCGTGGACTGAAAGTCACGTTGGTAAAACTTGACCCATACATCAACGTTGATCCCGGCACGATGAGCCCGCTTCAGCACGGTGAGGTTTTTGTCACAGAAGACGGTGCAGAAACTGATCTTGATCTCGGTCACTATGAGCGTTTTATTGATGCGGATATGACCCGTAGCAATAACTACACGACCGGACAGATTTATGAGAACGTGATTCGTAAAGAACGTCGTGGTGAGTATTTAGGTAATACCGTTCAGGTTATCCCGCACATTACAGATGAAATTAAACGCTGTATTTTTGAAGGTGCTGGTGATGCCGATGTCGCCTTGATTGAAATTGGTGGTACGGTCGGTGATATTGAATCCTTGCCGTTCCTTGAAACCATTCGTCAGATGGGATCTGAGTTAGGCCGTGAACGTGCCCTGTTCTTACATTTAACGCTGGTGCCGTATATCGCGTCTGCGGGTGAAATCAAAACCAAACCTACCCAGCATTCTGTTAAAGAGCTCAGAACCATTGGTATTCAGCCTGATGTGCTGGTATGTCGTATGGATCGCCCTCTGCCAGAATCTGAACGTAAGAAAATCGCTTTATTCACCAACGTGACTGTTAATAATGTTGTGTCATGTGTCGATGTCGACAGCATCTATAAAATTCCAATGGAATTACACCGCCAGGGCTTAGATGACATCGTCGTCAAGCAATTAGGCTTAGATGCCAAACCGGCTGACTTAAGCCAATGGCAACAGGTTTATAACAACCTGACGAAGCCGGAAGGTGAAGTCAATATTGCTATGGTCGGTAAGTATATGGAACTGACAGAAGCTTATAAATCACTGTCTGAATCATTGATACATGCGGGCATTCACACCAGAACCAAAGTCAATGTGCATTATGTTGATTCTGAGCTGATTGAACAGCAAGGACCAGACTGTATCAAAGATATGGATGCGATTCTGGTGCCAGGTGGCTTCGGTGAACGTGGCGTTGAAGGCATGATCCAAACTGCCCAGTTTGCCCGCGAAAATAATGTTCCGTATCTGGGCATTTGTTTAGGTATGCAGGTTGCTGTGATTGAGTACGCTCGTCATAAAGCCGGTATGCCAGAAGCCTACAGTACAGAGTTTGACTTAAATACCGTTGATCCTGTTATCGGCCTGATTACGGAATGGCAAAAAGAAGACGGCAGTGTAGAACAGCGCGATCACGATTCTGATCTTGGCGGCACCATGCGTTTAGGTGGTTATCCCTGTGTATTGAAACCAGGCAGTCTGGCCCAGAAAATTTATGGTGAGCAAGAAATTGTCGAACGTCATCGTCACCGCTACGAGTTCAACAGCAACTATAAAGAGAAACTTGAGCAAGCAGGTTTAGTTTTCTCTGGCATGTCGAAAGATGAAACGCTGGCTGAAATGATTGAGATCCCAGAACATCAATGGTTTGTTGCCTGCCAGTTCCATCCAGAATTTACATCGACACCGCGCCATGGCCACCCTTTATTTGAAGGGTTTATTAATGCGGCCAAAGCTAACAAAAAAAATAGAGGGTAACACCATGCAGTTATGTGGTCATGAAGTGGGCGGTAGACAGCCTTTATTTTTAATCGCGGGCACCTGCGTCATTGAAAGTGAACAAATGACCATGGATGTGGCAGGTCAGTTGAAAGAAATCACTGACAAGCTGGGCATTCCGTTCATTTATAAATCGTCTTTCGATAAAGCCAATCGTACCTCGACAAAGAGTTATCGTGGACCGGGTCTGGAAGCAGGCTTAGCGATTCTGGAAAAAGTAAAAAAAGAATTTAATCTGCCAGTGTTGACGGATGTGCATGAAGACACGCCGTTAGCTGAAGTCGCCAGTGTCGTGGATGTGTTACAGACGCCAGCGTTCTTATGCCGTCAGACGAACTTCATCGTCAATGTGGCCAGTCAGGGCTTGCCGGTCAATATCAAAAAAGGTCAGTTTTTAGCGCCCTGGGATATGCAACACGTCGCTGACAAAGCCAAGTCGACCGGTAACCAACAAATTATGTTGTGTGAACGTGGTACATCCTTTGGTTATAACACCTTAATTTCTGATATGCGTGGTCTACCTACCATGCGAAATATGGATTGTCCGGTGGTTTATGATGCGACACATTCTGTTCAGCAGCCCGGTGGACAAGGTGGTGCTTCAGGTGGTCAACGTGAATTTGTACCCGTATTGGCGCGTGCTGCGGTAGCCACGGGTATTGCTGGTGTGTTTATGGAAACGCATCCAGAACCTGAAAAAGCCTTAAGTGATGGGCCTAATTCCTGGCCATTACATAAAATGACAGCATTGTTAGAAATGCTGCAAGCAATAGATGCAACAGTAAAACAACAAGACTTTATCGAAGATGAGCTGTTAGCTGGTCGATAACAGTCGATATCAAAAAAAACATTACGGGAGCAGAGCATTGAGCAAAATCATTGATGTAAAAGCAAGAGAAATCATCGATTCACGTGGTAACCCAACGGTCGAAGCTGACGTTATTCTGGAAAGCGGTGCATTTGGACGTGCAGCGGTGCCATCAGGTGCCTCAACTGGTGAGCGTGAAGCAGTTGAATTGCGTGATGGTGATAAAGGCCGTTACTTGGGTAAAGGCGTTCTTAAAGCGGTTGAAGCGGTTAACGGCGAATTAAGAGAAGCGGTGTTGGGGATGGATGCTCATGACCAACGTGCTTTAGACAATAAATTGATTGCAACTGACGGTACGGAAAACAAGAGCCGTTTAGGTGCCAATGCGTTATTAGCTATTTCTATGGCGACAGCGCGAGCAGCCGCTGCTGATTCAAAGAAAACGCTGTACAAATATCTGTCAACTGAAGAAAAAGCGGTGATGCCAGTACCGATGATGAATATCATCAACGGTGGTTCACATGCGGATAACAGCGTTGATTTACAAGAATTTATGATTATGCCTGTCGGTGCATCAAGCCTGACAGAAGCCGTGCGTTATGGTGCTGAAGTCTTCCATGAATTGAAAAAAGTGCTGCATAGCCGTGGTCTGAATACAGCGGTGGGTGATGAAGGTGGTTTTGCACCGGATCTACCGTCTAATGAGTCAGCGATCGAAGTCATTCTGGAAGCGATCAAAAATGCCGGTTATGAAGCTGGTAAAGACATTATGCTAGCACTGGATGCTGCGAGTTCAGAATTCTACAAAGGTGGCATGTATGTGCTGGCTTCTGAAAACCGCTCATTAACATCCGCAGAGTTTGCTGACTTACTGGCTGATTGGGCAAATAAATACCCTATCATCAGCATCGAAGATGGTATGGATGAAAACGATTGGGAAGGCTGGAAATTGTTGACTGATAAAATCGGTGACAAAGTACAGTTGGTCGGTGATGACTTGTTTGTGACTAACCCGAAAATCCTGCAACAAGGTATTGATAAAGGCGTTGCTAACTCGATTCTTATCAAAGTAAATCAAATTGGTACTTTATCTGAAACACTGGATGCGATTAACTTAGCGAAAGCCAATGGTTACACGGCTGTTGTTTCTCATCGTAGTGGTGAAACTGAAGACACGACGATTGCTGACTTAGCGGTAGCGACAAATGCTGGCCAAATCAAAACTGGCTCATTATCACGCTCTGACCGTGTAGCAAAATATAATCAACTAATTCGCATCGAAGCTGAATTAGGTGATGCCGCCAGTTACCCTGGGATGAAGGCGTTTAACGTCCAACAAGCCTAGGTCTTATGTCTAAACCCGTCATGATTTTGTTAGCCGCAATTTTGGTATTACTTCAATACCGATTGTGGCTCAGTCATGACGGGCTTCCTTCTTTATTACGCCTTCACCAAGCTGTAGAAAAGCAACGTCTTGATAACACTGAGTTAAAAGAACGTAATCAAGTGTTAGCTGCTGAGGTGCAAGATCTGAAAAGTGGTCTTGATGCCTTGGAAGAGAGAGCGCGTAGCGAACTCGGTATGGTGAAACCTGGCGAAACCTTTTTCCAAATTATTGATAAACCAGATGAGCAGTAAACAGGCTGTTTGGGCTGTAGTGCCTGCTGCCGGTATTGGTAGTCGAATGCAGGCTGAGATCCCAAAACAATATTTATTGATCGATGATAAGCCTGTTTTACAGTTAACGCTTGAGAGATTGGCTTCACACCCAGCCATTGAAGGGATTGTGATTGCATTAGCAGAAAATGATCAATGGTGGCCGTCTTTATCACTGTCTTTATCCTGTGAATTATTAATTGCTACAGGCGGTAAAGATCGCTCAGATTCGGTGTCTAATGCTTTAAGACTATTACAGCAGCACGTTGAGCATAACCCATGGGTATTAGTGCATGATGCAGCCAGACCCTGTCTGCGACATGCTGATATTGATGCCATGTTAGATACACTTGCGGATGATGCTGTAGGGGGAATTCTCGGGATCCCCGTCTCCGATACCGTTAAACGTGTGGATGCCAATAACATTATCCAGGAAACCGTTTGCCGCCAAGGTTTATGGCGAGCTGCCACACCGCAGATGTTTCGCTTAGCGCCGCTTTCTGAGGCATTAATCTCAGCGGCAGAAAAGTCATTAGCTGTGACGGATGAAGCCAGCGCGATAGAGTTAGCTGGTTATCAGCCGCGCATGGTGGAAGGGCACAGCGACAATATCAAAATCACCGTACCGCAGGACTTAGCGCTTGCAGCACTTTATTTACGTCAACAGGCTGGAGGCCATTAATGCGTATAGGGCATGGCTATGATGTTCATCGCTTTATTGAGGATGCACCATTAATCATCGGTGGGGTCACCATTCCACATACACATGGTCTTGAAGCGCATTCAGATGGTGATGTGCTTATTCATGCGATCTGTGATGCCTTATTAGGTGCTGCTGGATTGTGGGATATTGGTCATCATTTCCCTGACAATGATCAGGCGTTTAAAGGAATAGATAGTCGTATTTTGTTGCGACGTGTTATCAACGATCTATCAGAACGCGGTTGGTGTGTTGGTAATGTCGATGCCACGATTATTGCTCAGGCGCCTAAGATGGCACCTTTTATTCCACAAATGCGAGCGTTACTAGCTGCAGACATGGAAGTAGATGTAACGGCGATTAATATCAAAGCAACCACGACCGAAAAATTAGGGTTTGCTGGTCGAAAAGAAGGTATTGCCACGCATGCTGTTGCCTTGATTAGACAAGCGGACTAATGACATTGTCAGCATTTGATTTTGAGTCATTAGCCCGAGTCAATTCGGCCGTCTTGAGTCACCGTTGCCGTATTCGCCAAACGCCTGAAGATTTTAAGGTGGAAGAAAAACTGCCTTTCGAACCGACAGGGTCTGGGCCACATGTGATGTTACAGATCACCAAAACGGAGACCAATACTGATTGGCTGGCGAAACAGCTGGCACAATTTGCTGGGGTCGAAGAGGTGGCCATAGGTTATGCAGGACTAAAAGATCGCCATGCGGTGACGACACAGTGGTTTAGTGTGAATACCGAAGGTGTGGCTGAACCTGATTGGTCCGCCTTTGAGTCGGATCTGATAAAAATTAAGCTTATTACACGTCATAACAAGAAGTTAAAACGAGGCGCTCTGTCTGGTAATAGCTTTACGCTAAATCTGGAAGTGATTGATGGCGACAGAGATAGCTGGGAATCGGCACTCAGTCAGATACAAGAGCAAGGCGTACCCAATTATTTCGGTGAACAGCGCTTTGGTTATCAGATGGGCAATTTACATGGTGTTGAGCAGTGGTTTGAGCAGGGTAGAAAACCTAAAAGCCGTAATAAAAAAAGTCTGTATCTTTCTGCTGCACGGTCATGGTTGTTTAATCTTATTGTCAGCGAGCGAGTAAAAGCACAAAACTGGAATCAATTTATTCCGGGTGATGTGATGCAGTTACATGGCAGCCACAGTTGTTTTCAATCAGAAAAAGATGATACTCAGTTATTTGAGCGCCTGAAAACCTTTGATATTCACCCGACAGGGGCACTTGCAGGGCAGGGAGAACTTCAGAGTCATGATGAATGCAAGCAGTTGGAAACAGTAGTGCTTAATGCATGGCACTCTTGGGTTCAGGGATTATCAAGGCAGGGCCTGAAACAGGAGCGACGGGCTTTACGTCTGGTCCCGACAGAATTTAACTGGCAGTGGCATAACTCACGTTTACAACTCACATTCTTTTTACCTTCGGGCTGTTTCGCGACAGCCGTGTTGAGGGAACTGGCTGTTGTTGAGGATAGCAGTGAGAGAATTATTCAGACTGGCAGAGAGTCAGTAAAGTAATGACAAGAAGCAGGAGGGCGCTATGTTGAAACGATCATGTCTACTATTTGCCTTCTCTAGCATGCTTATAAGCTCTCTAGCCTATGCCGTTGATTGGCAGGCAAAGACGACTGACAAGCACCTCGTGGTAATAGAGCTATTTACTGCTGAAGGCTGTGGCTTATGTCCGGCGGCAGAACGCTGGGTTAGACAATTGCCTCAGAAAGGGCTTACAGATAAAGATGTGGTGATATTAAATTTCCATGTCGATTATCTTGATCAGAAGAAGGGCTGGGTTGATAAATTTGCCAGTCCGGTTTTTACTGACAGACAAAAGCAACTGGCCAGATTAAATTTATTCCAAACGGTGTATACGCCCGAGTTCTTTATTAGTGGCGAAGTGTTACATGATTGGCGGGCTCATGGGCTTGAGGCCATAAATTTTGTCAGTGAGTTTAAGCCTGAAGCCGATATCAGCCTTAAGGCAAAGCAACATAAAAACAGCCTTTCTGTTCATAGTCGGGTAAGCGTTGAAGGCGATGAAAATAAGCAATATAGCCAGTTTTATCTCGCTTTGACTGAAAATAATGTGATTAGTGAGGTGAGAGGGGGCGATAACGCCGGCGCCACATTTAATCATCAACATCTCGTGAGAAAGTGGTTAGGGCCGTTTAAGTTAGATGCCAACGGTAAAGCGGATATGACGACTGAAGTTGCTCTCGAAAAGTCGTGGAAATTAGCTGATATGTCATTAGTGGCAATTGTTCAAAATATGGAAAATGGTTATGTCTTACAAGGGCTGGCCTTACCTTTAAAAGATAGATAGATGGATTATTTACCAATATTTTTAGATTTAAAACAGCAAGACTGTCTGGTTGTCGGTGGTGGTAGCGTTGCTACACGAAAAGTGAAGTTATTACTGAAAGCACAGGCCGAGGTCAGCGTGGTGTCACCTGAAATCAGTGATGCACTTGGGACGCTGGTTAAACAAGGCCAGCTTCGCTGGGTGCAATCGATATTTAAAGCTGAGCATATTACGGATCAACGCCTGATTATTGCGGCAACAGATAATGAACAAGTTAATCATCTGGTACATGATATTGCTAAGCAAAAACATATATTAACTAATCTGACAGACAATCCTGATGACAGCGACTTTATTTTTGCTTCTGTATTAGATCGATCGCCGATTATTGTAGCGGTATCCAGTGGTGGTGAATCACCAGTTTTGGCCAGAAACTTACGTGCCCGTTTAGAAACATTAATTCCGCCTGCGTATAGTAAGCTGGGTGAATTAATGGGTAAGTACCGCGAGACAGTCAAACAAAAATTTGGTGAACTCCGTCAGAGAAGACAGTTCTGGGATAGCGTTTTGTCTGGTCCTATTGCTGATCACGTGATGGCTGGGCGGGAAGGGATTGCCGAACAGATATTACAGCAGCAACTGGCTGATGAAATCAAAACTGTTGAAACCGGCGAAGTCTTTTTGGTGGGTGCTGGACCTGGTGATCCGGAATTACTGACATTTAAAGCACTAAGACTCATGCAACAGGCCGACATTGTTTTTTATGATCGTCTGGTGAGTAAAGAAATTCTAGCGCTGGTTCGTAAAGAAGCTGAATTAGTCTATGTTGGTAAACAGCGGGCATGGCATGCCGTCAGACAGGAAGAAATCAATAATTTATTACTGGAACACGCGAAGCAGGGTAAGCGGGTATTACGCTTAAAAGGGGGCGATCCCTTTATATTTGGCCGTGGTGGTGAGGAGATCGATACACTGGCTGAAAATGCTATTCCGTTTCAGGTTGTACCGGGCATCACAGCAGCATCAGGCTGCGCATCTTATGCCGGTATTCCCCTGACACATAGAGACTATGCACAAAGCTGCGTCTTCGTAACCGGCCAATTAAAAGAAGGTGAATTAGATTTAAATTGGTCAGTATTAGTCAAACCCAGACAAACAGTGGTTGTATACATGGGCTTAGCCGGTCTGGCTCAACTAAGTCAAAAGTTACAAGCGCATGGAATGCCAGCTGATATGCCTGCTGCATTGGTCCAGCAAGGCACTACAGAAAATCAAAAAGTCTGGTTAAGTTCGATAGCGGAACTGCCCGCACTTGCTGAACGTGAAAAACCGATAGCACCGACTTTACTTATCATTGGTGAAGTCACCCGTTTACATGACAAATTGGCCTGGTTTAAATCTGGTTGATATCAGCCAGTTGACTTGGTTTATAACAGCCGTTTTATCTTGTGCAAACGCACTTAAAGATTTGTAAGTGTTTGTAAAAAAAGCACTAAGCAAGTTGGCACTATATGTGCACTCTTATCTGAGTTTTACAACCATAAAAATAACTCAGGAGAGTATAGGTAATGCAATTTCCGCAAAAGAGAAAGCTGATTTGCGTCATGCTAGCTTCCGCGCTGTTTTCCAGTGCGAGTTTTGCTGCTGACGATGATGTTAAATTAAGTGACATTGAAGTCGTGGGAACAACCCCTCTACATGGAGTAGGCTTACCTAAGGACCAAGTTGCTGCGAATGTGCAGACAGCAACTGATGAAGATATCGAACGTGTTCAGGCGTTAGATATTTCTGATTTCATGAATAAAACATTGGGTAGTGTCAGTCTGAATCAGGCACAAAACAACCCATTCCAGCCTGATCTGCAATTCCGTGGCTTTACGGCTTCACCTTTAGTCGGTAACTCTCAAGGTTTGTCTGTCTATGTTGATGGCATTCGTGTTAATGAGCCGTTTGGTGACGTGGTTAACTTTGAATTAATTCCAGAGTCTGCGATTGCCAGCATGAACCTGATTCCAGGTTCAAATCCGTTATTTGGTTTGAATACACTGGGTGGTGCTTTATCGATTAAAACCAAAACAGGTTTCACAAATCCTGGACATAGCTTAGAAGCTTACACAGGCTCATTTGGTCGCGACTCAGGCACCATTGAAAGTGGTGGTAGTGATGGTAACTTGGCTTACTTTGTCACAGGTTCGATCACCAAAGAAGATGGCTGGCGTGATTACTCTCCATCGCGTGTAGAGCAGTTTTTCACAAACTTAAGTTATGCTGATGAAGACACCACATTAGATTTTGGTATCACTGCGGTTGATAGTGACTTAAATGGTAACGGTGCGTCACCTATTGAATTAGTTGCTGCGGATCGTGAAGCAGTATTCACCCATCCAGATAATACGCAAAATAAACTGCGTATGTTTACTTTAAACGGTACGCATTGGCTCAATGATACAACCATGTTGGCGGCAAATACTTATTACCGTAAGAGTGATCGTAAGTCATTTAACGGTGATGGTGGTGAGTTCGAGGTAGATGGTGGTGGTAATTTTGTTGATGATGATGGTGATATTCGCACAAGCGCTGGCACCATTAACGTCGCAGACTTTGCTGACCCGCGCTATGACGTGGAGGTAGATGGTGATGAGGTCGAAGGACTTGGCTTGAATAATCGCAGTAAAACGGAACAAGATAGCTGGGGCTTTGGTGTTCAAACAACATCATTCAAACAGCTTTTTGGTCGAGACAATCAACTGACTGTAGGTGCATCGTTTGATCGTTCAATAGTTGATTATAGTGCCAGTTCAGAAATCGCTTATTTGACTGACTCTAGAGGTACTGATGGTACTGGTATTAATTTATTGGATGCACAAGTAGATGGAAACATCGATACCAACACATACAGCCTCTTTTTCACCAATACACATTCACTTACTGAGCGTTTAGCGATGACAGTAGGTGCTCGTTATAACTGGATTGAAGTGGATATTTCAGGTACCAGTGAAGGTGGTGAGCAAGATCTGAATGAGTCAGGCAACTCTCATACATTTAAACGTTTAAATCCTTCATTGGGCTTAACGTATAAACTGACAGATGATATGACAACTTATGTCAGTTATAACGAATCTAATCGTGCACCATCTCCATCAGAGCTGACTTGTGCTGACAAAGGTAATCCATGTGCTCTGCCAAACTCATTTTTAGCAGATCCTCCTTTAGACGATGTCGTTGCTAAGACGATAGAGACAGGTCTTAGAGGTAAAAATGGCCCTGTAAATTGGAATGCTAGTGTCTTCTATACTGAACTAAAAGATGATTTATTCTTTTTCTCATCTACAGAAGACGATCCGGCCGATCCACGCCTGAATGTTGGTATCTTTGATAACATCAGTAAAACAGCTCGTACCGGTCTTGAATTAGGTGCCTTCGGTGAAGTTAATAAACTACAATGGTTTGCTAATTATTCTTATGTTAGAGCAACTTTTGAAGATGATTTTTCTTATGCAAGAGACGTAGATGGTAATGCGACAACCTTTAATGTTAGTAAAGGTGACCGCTTACCGGGTATTCCAGCACATAACGTCAAAGTTGGTCTAGACTATGCGTTCACGCAACAATTTTCTGCTGGTTTAACCGCGTCATATCACTCAAGTCAGTACTACCGTGGTGATGAAGCGAATGACGATAAGAAAATTGCGGGTTATCGTGTTGTGAACCTACACAGCCGTTACAAAGTAAATGAGCATCTGCAGTTCTTCGCGAAAGTCGATAACTTATTCGATAGTCAATACAACACCTTCGGTTTATATGGTGAACCTGGCGAGGCTGGTCTTGAACAATATGAAGATCAACATTTCGTCGGTACAAATGCACCTAGAGCTGGCTGGGTTGGCTTTAAGTTAACAATGTAGTCATCATCGGAAAGGGGCTGAAATCAGCCCCTTTTCATTTGTAAGGTACAGAAATGAAAGTTCTATTTCTTTGTTTCACATTATTATTTCCCTGTTTGCTATGGGCTGAGGAAACACCTCAGTATTTCGAGCGTTGTTTAACAGCGGCTAAAACCTTGAAACCAGGTCATGTTATTAAGGTTGAACGTAAAGTCGAAGACGAGCGTGATGTTTATGAATTTGATATCCGTGGTATTGACGGTGCTGACTGGGACCTTGAGTGCTTAGTAAAAACGGGCGAAATTATAGAAGTGGAACAAGAAGTCGATCATCCGAACCATCCGAAATTTAAAGCACACGCCAAAATTAGCGAGTTAGAGGCAAGACAAATTGCCTTAACGCTCTATCCTGGCGAAGTGGTTGAAGTGGAATATGAAATTGAAGAAGGTGGTAAAGCCACCTATGAATTTGATATTGCCACAAAAGATGGAAAAGAAATGAAAGTGGAGGTCGATGCGAGTTCTGGGAAGATTATTGAGAAAAACCTTGAGCTCTGGCAAGTCGGTTTAGAATAAATTTTCTCGTTTTACTCTCAACCGCAGTGCATATTTTAGCTAAGTGCACTGCGGTTTTTTTTATCTATGAAAAACGCAAAGAAAGATCAACGGCTTTAATATCTTTTGTTAATGCGCCTACTGAGATTCTATCTACGCCTGTTTCTGCAACAAGACGAATATTATTCAAAGTAATATTACCTGAAGCTTCAAGTTCTGCTCGACCTTGGTTGATAGCAACGGCCTGTTTTAAATCATCAATACCAAAATTATCTAACATAATAATATCGACTCCGCTCTCAAGCGCCTGTTCGAGTTCTGAGAAATTTTCAACTTCAACTTCTATTGGTACGCCAGCAGATAGGGCTTTCGCCTGATTTATAGCATTGCTGATGGAACCCGCTGCCATAATATGATTTTCTTTAATAAGAATACCGTCATATAGACCGACTCTGTGATTAAAGCAGCCACCACATTTTACTGCGAATTTTTGAGCAACACGCCAGCCTGGTAGTGTTTTACGCGTGTCCAATACTTTAACAGGCAACCCTGCTACAGCATCGCTGTAAATCGAAGAGATTGTTGCGGTGCCGGATAATGTCTGTAAAAAATTCATTGCCGTACGCTCACCTGTTAATAAGGCTCTGGCTGGTCCGTGTAACTCACAAATAACCGTATTGGCCTTCACTCGATCACCATCTTGGGCTTTCCAGCTAAGGCTTATTGATGCATCAAGTTGTTTAAAAACGCGTTCAAACCATTGCATGCCACAAATTGTTGCATCCTCACGTGTGATTAATGTGGCGTTTGATACTGCATCAATCGGAATCAGATTAGCGGTCAGATCTGCCTGACCAATGTCTTCAAGCAAAGCAAGTTTAACTTGTGAATCTATAAATGCGTCGGGGAGTGGATTTTCTATGGTCATATCGATAAGGTAATGGCAAATCAAAACAGGTTAACGTGTGCGGCATGATTAATCTACATAATGAGACGTCTTAGTGAAAATAAATAAACAATCGGGTCTGATCGAAAACGCAATAATTACGCTGTCACCTAATTATGATAAGCGGCCTGACCAACATGATCTTAGCGGTATTGTGATACACAATATCAGCTTGCCACCTGGTGAGTTTGGCGACACATTTATTGATGATCTGTTTCTGAATAAGCTGGATTGCTCCGCTCATCCTTACTTCGAGCAGTTAGATGGCTTAAAAGTCTCATCGCATATTTTGATTAGACGTAATGGTGAAGTTGTCCAGTTTGTACCATTTCATCAACGAGCCTGGCACGCAGGCGTATCGCAGTGGCAAGGAAGGGAAAAGTGTAATGACTTTACTATCGGAATAGAGCTGGAAGGGTGTGACGACAAACCGTTTGCTGAAGTTCAATACACTGAACTTGTGCAAGTAATAAAAGCATTATGCCACGCCTATCCAAAGCTGACATACGAGAAAATAACCGGACATGAGCATATTGCTCCAGGACGGAAAACCGATCCTGGCCCTTATTTTGACTGGCAAAAATTAACAACCATGCTAAAAAGAGAGAAATAAAAAAGCCGCCTTAAAGGCGGCTTTTTTAAGAATCGAAGCAGGCAATTACTTAGTGATTGCAATCAGCTCAATTTCAAAAATTAAGGTTTCGTTTGGACCAATCAGGTTACCGGCGCCACGTGGACCATAGGCCAGGTTAGCAGGAACAACGATGCGCCATTTTGAACCTTCTTTCATCATTTTTAATGCTTCCTGCCAGCCTTGAATAACGCCATTAACAGGGAAGGTAGCTGGTTCGCCACGATCATATGAGCTATCGAAAACGGTACCATCGATTAAAGTACCTTTGTAGTTAGCAATAACTTTGTCATTTTCTGTCGGAGTGGCGCCATCACCTTCTTTCAGAATTTCATATTGCAGACCACTGTCAGTCGTTACAACACCTTCTTTCTTAGCATTTTTTTCCATGTAAGCTTTAGCTTCAGCTTGTTTTTCATTCATGACTTTTGCTAATTCTTGTGCTTTTTGTGCTTGGTAAGCTTGCACAACTTGTTCTGCTGTCGTTTGATCAAGTTGTGGTTTTTGGCCAGCCAGCATATCTGCTACACCCGCTTTAAATGCTTCAATATCAAGATCCACACCTTCTTGCATCATATTCTGACCAACTTGAATACCAAAGATGTAACTAATTTTTTGTTTATCTGTATCTAATGTTGTGGCGTTGTCAGCTGCCATTACGTTTGCTCCAAATAATAGTAAAGGTAAAATCGCGAGTGTTTTTAATTTCATATAATGCTCTCAATGTATAGATAAGGTGTGTGCCCGATTTAGTACAATGCTCTGCCTTAAAAGTTCATTAGCATAGGCTAAAAGTTCAATACCATACGCTAAATCCACAATATTTTCACGACTACAATGAGCTAATAACTGAGAAAAACACTTGGTTATTGATTTAATTGATACTATAATAGTACCAATTAGGAGGTGCACCAATGTTGCGAATGGGAAAATTGACAGATTATGGCATTGTGCTGATGAGCTATTTTGCCTCAAATCTTCAACTTCAACATAGTGCACATGCTATTGCTGAAGCAGTAAAAGTACCACTGCCAACGGTAAGAAAAGTTTTAAAGTTATTGTCTCATTCAGGGCTGTTAAAGTCTGAACGCGGCGTAATGGGCGGCTATAGTCTGAGTCGCCAAGCTGATGAGATTACCATTGCAGAAATTATCACAGCGATAGAAGGACCGATTGCTTTGACCGAGTGTGTGAGCAGTGACAGTCACTGTGATCAGGAAACGCACTGTGCCGTACAGACTAATTGGACCAAAATTAATGATGCCGTTTTTCAGGCATTAGACGAAGTAAAACTATCGGATATGCTGACACCACAGACTTCACTGGGTATCAGTCCGATCAGATTCTATTCATCTTATAACGAGGTGAATAAAACAACTTTACAGGATGGTGAGTTCCATGACTGAACAAAGTCAACAACTTGAAGCGATTACACAAAAAGAATACAAAGCAGGGTTTGTCACTGATATTGAAGTAGACAGCCTGCCGCCTGGTTTGAATGAGGATGTGATCAAACAAATATCACTCATCAAAAATGAACCTGACTGGATGCTCGAGTGGCGTTTAGAAGCGTATCGTCACTGGTTAACTATGGAAACGCCAGAGTGGGCTCATGTCCATTATCCGGCTATCAACTATCAGGAAATCAGTTATTACTCTGCACCAAAGAAAAAAACTGATGGTCCTAAAAGTCTGGATGAAGTCGATCCTGAACTGTTAAAAACCTATGAAAAACTCGGTGTCCCATTAGATGAGAGAGCGCGTCTGGCTGGTGTGGCTGTTGATGCCGTTTTTGATAGTGTCTCTGTTTCCAATACATTCAAAGATAAATTAGCTGAAGAAGGCATCTTGTTTATGCCTATTTCAGAAGCGATTCAGGAACATCCTGAATTAGTGAAAAAATATATTGGTAGCGTCGTTCCACATAAAGATAACTTTTATGCCGCACTGAACTCGGCGGTATTCACTGATGGCTCGTTTGTTTATATTCCTAAAGGTGTGCGTTGCCCAATGGAATTATCAACCTACTTCCGTATCAACGCCGCCAATACTGGACAATTTGAACGTACATTAATCATTGCTGATGATGATGCTTATGTCAGTTATCTGGAAGGCTGTACCGCACCAATGCGTGATGAAAATCAGCTCCATGCAGCGGTGGTGGAATTGGTGGCAATGGACCGTGCTGAAATCAAGTATTCGACAGTTCAAAACTGGTACCCCGGTGATGAAAATGGCAAAGGTGGTATCTATAACTTTGTGACAAAACGTGCTGCATGCCGTGGCGAGTCATCAAAAGTCTCCTGGACACAGGTAGAAACCGGTTCTGCTATTACCTGGAAATATCCGAGCGTTGTTTTACAAGGTGATAATTCAGTAGGTGAATTCTATTCAGTTGCCGTCACCAATAATATGCAGCAAGCCGATACGGGTACCAAGATGATTCATCTGGGTAAAAACACCAGTTCAACGATCATTTCCAAAGGTATCTCGGCTGGTCGTTCACAAAATGCTTATCGAGGTCTGGTACGAATTGGACCTAACGCGGAAAACGCTCGCAACTATACCGAGTGTGACTCTTTATTAATGAGTGATACCTGTGGTGCGCATACTTTCCCTTATATCGAAGTGAAAAATCCGACTGCAAAAGTTGAACATGAGGCATCCACATCGAAAATCAGTGAAGACCAACTGTTTTACTGTAAACAGCGTGGATTAGATGCAGAAGATGCTGTGTCGATGATCGTGAATGGTTTTTGTAAACAAGTCATACGTGAATTACCAATGGAATTCGCGGTAGAAGCACAAAATCTACTCGGTTTGTCATTAGAAGGTTCCGTGGGTTAAACCATAAGAGAACTGCCAAACAATATTCAGAAATTTTAGAGAGTGAAGATGTTAACAATTAAAAATTTACACGCCAGCGTTGATGGCAAAGAAATTCTTCGCGGTATTGACCTGACAGTGAACCCTGGTGAAATCCATGCGATCATGGGCCCTAATGGTGCTGGTAAAAGTACGCTGTCGAATGTTCTTGCCGGACGTGATGGTTACGAAATTACCCAAGGTGAAGTCATCTATAAAGGTGAAAACTTATTAGATCTTGAGCCTGAAGAACGTGCACAACGTGGTGTTTTCCTGGCATTCCAATATCCAGTAGAAATTCCTGGTGTCAGCAATGTTTATTTGCTGAAAGCGGCTTTGAATGCCGTGCGTAAATATCAGGGCCTGGAAGAAGTCGACGCGATGGATTTCTTAACTCTGGTTCGTGAAAAAATGAAACTGGTTAAGATGAATGAAGAATTCCTTCACCGTAACGTTAACGAAGGTTTTTCTGGTGGTGAGAAAAAGCGTAATGAAATTCTGCAAATGGCGGTATTAGAGCCGGCATTAGCGATTCTTGATGAAACCGATTCAGGACTGGATATTGATGCATTACGCACCGTTTCAGAAGGCGTGAATGCGCTTCGTGCTGAAGATCGTTCTATCGTGATGATTACTCACTACCAACGCTTATTAGATCATATTGTTCCTGATTTTGTTCATGTGTTATCTGAAGGACGTATCGTTAAATCAGGTGATAAAGAACTGGCAAAAGAACTGGAAAAATCAGGTTATAGCTGGATTCATGATGCGCCTGAAGGTGAGACTGCATGAAACAGTTAACGGATATCACAACACCTTTTGACGATATCGCCGTGACTCAGACTTTACCCGGTCAAGAGCTTGATTGGCTGCAGCAGTTACGCCAACAAGCCCGTGCGCAATTTCAGCGTCAAGGATTACCCTCTAAAAAAGTTGAAGACTGGAAATACACGTCTTTATGGGCTTTATCTCAAGAGGCATTCACACACGAAGCTGCTGCGAGCCAGTTGGATGAAATGCGTTGTTCACAGGTCGCATTACTCGAAACTGCCTATCGCTTAGTCATAGTTGATGGCCAATTCAGTGCTGAGTTATCACATCTGGATGGTCTAGATACTGGACTCACTGTAGAGCCGCTTTCACAGGCATTTCCTAAAACAAAATCAGTGTTAGGTCAGCAGGTGTCGCTTGAAAAAGCTGGCTTGAATGCCCTCAATACGATGTTGATGACGGAAGGGGCCTATATTCAGGTCACTGCGAACACCAAGGTATCCAAGCCGGTAGAGTTGCTGGTGATTAATACGGGTGAAACCGATAAACTGGCTACGCATTTACGTCATGTGATCGATATCGCTGAAGATGCTGAATTAACACTGGTCGAGCATTATGTCAGCCTAGCTGATAACAGCGTTGGATTGACAGATGTCATTTCAGAAGTGAACTTGGCAGAAAAGGCTCATTTGAGTCATTTCAAATTACAGCATGAGTCCTTGTCTCATTATCATATAGCGACATTGGCCGGTAAGCAGGCGAGTAGCAGTGTCTGGCATACCAATAATATTTCTCTAGGGGCTAAACTGGCGAGAAATGATATTCATAGCCAGCTATTGGGTGAGCAGGCCCATGTGACAATGGATGGCTTATATCTGGTTGCTGGAAAGCAACATGTCGATAACCACACACGCATCGATCATGCTGTGCCCAATACCACTAGTGAAGAGATCTACAAAGGCGTGTTGGATGGTGATAGTCATGCCGTCTTTAACGGCAAAGTTATCGTGCATAAAGATGCACAGAAAACAGATGCGAATCAGAGTAACCGTAATTTACTGCTGTCGCGCACTTGTGAAATTGATACCAAGCCTGAAATGGAAATTTATGCTGATGACGTTAAATGCGGTCACGGTAGTACCGTTGGTCAGTTGGACGAACAGCAATTATTTTTCCTGCGTGCACGTGGCATGAATGAAACCAGTGCTCGAAGCTTATTGACCTATGCGTTTGCTGTTGAAGTGCTGCAACGAATTTCAGATATGCCGATTCGCCAGGCCTTATCAAATGTGATCGAAACGCGATTACCGCGAGGTGCGTAAGTTATGACGCAATCTACTCATAATTTGGTCGATACAATGCTGAATGATTTTGACATTGCTGCTATTCGTCGTGATTTTCCAATCCTGAATCAGCAAATTAACGGACATCCTTTAGTCTACTTAGACAATGCCGCGAGCAGCCAAAAACCTGTTCAGGTCATTGATGCCGTGGATCAGTATTATCGGCTTGATAATGCTAATGTCCATCGTGGTGTGCATAGACTGAGTCAACGCGCCACAGATGCTTATGAAGGTGCCAGAAGCAAAATAAGAGGCTTCCTGAACGCGAAGTCGGATAAAGAAATTATCTTTGTTCGCGGTGCAACAGAAGCTATTAATTTAGTGGCTCAAAGTTTTGTCAGACCCCAACTGCAAGCGGGTGATGAGATTCTTATCAGTTACCTTGAGCATCATGCCAATATTGTGCCGTGGCAAATAGTATGTGAACAGACAGGGGCTAAGTTAAAGATCATCCCGATGACAGACTCAGGTGAGCTGAATTTGTCTGGATTGGATGAGCTGCTGACCGACAAAACCAAAATCATGGCTGTTGGCCAAGTCTCTAATGCTTTAGGTACGGTCAATCCGGTCAAACAAATGACGGAAAAAGCCAAAGCTAAAGGCATACCTGTATTGATTGACGGCGCACAAGCGGTGCCACATATGCAAGTTGATGTGCAAGAGTTGGATTGTGACTTTTATGTGTTTTCAGGCCATAAAATGTTTGCACCAACGGGTATTGGGGCTTTATACGGTAAACAAGCCTTATTAGAAGCCATGCCGCCATGGCAAGGTGGTGGCGATATGATTCTTTCTGTGAGTTTTGACCACACAGAATACAACGCATTACCGTATAAATTTGAAGCCGGTACTCCACATATCGCCGGTGCAGTGGGCTTAGGGGCGGCTATTGATTACATGCAGTCAATCGGTATTGAAAAAATCGCCGCCTACGAACACGCTTTGCTTGAATTAGCCACGGATAAATTATCGGCTATTGATGGCGTCAGGATCGTTGGTACAGCCGAACACAAAGCCAGTGTTTTATCGTTTCTGATTGAAGATGTTCATCCTCATGATGTGGGTACTATTTTTGATCAGCAAGGTGTTGCTATACGTGCTGGCCATCACTGTGCCCAACCTGTTATGCAATATTATGGTATTGCTGCCACCGCACGTGCTTCATTTGCTTTCTACAATACAGAACAGGAAATTGACGCGTTGGTTAAAGCCATTCACACCACACAGGAGTTGTTTGCCTGATGAGTGATTTACGAGATCTCTATCAACAAGTGATCATGGATCACAAGAAAAAGCCACGTAATTTCAGAGAAATTACCGATGCGAATCATATGGCACATGGTAATAACCCCTTATGTGGTGATGCTTTAGTTGTCTATGTGAAACTCAAAGGCGATGTCATTGAAGACATCAGTTTCCAGGGCAGTGGTTGTGCGATTTCAGTGGCATCAGCGTCTTTAATGACGGAAACCCTGAAAGGGAAAACCCTAGCCGATGCTGAGGCACTTTATGAAGATGTTCATAAAGCTCTAACCGGTGATAAAGATGCTGTTGAGCTTACTGGCAAATTACAGGTGTTGGCAGGGGTAAAAGAGTTTCCTGCGCGCGTTAAATGCGCCACATTGTCCTGGCATACCGTTCATGCCGCAGTTGACAATGATCACGATATTTCAGTTTCTACAGAGTAAAAGGGCAGGTTTATGAACGATCAATATCAAATCAGCCCGGAACAGTTAAAAGAAGATGTGATAGATGTATTAAAGACCATCTATGATCCGGAAATCCCGATTAATATTTACGAGCTGGGCCTGATTTACGATATTCAAATCAGTACCTCTGGTAATGTGAATATCGATATGACTCTGACTGCACCAGGTTGTCCTGTTGCTCAGTCATTTCCAGGTGATGTCGAATCCAGGGTAATGTCTGTTCCCGGTGTAAAAAAAGCGCACGTGGAATTGGTGTGGGAGCCTCAATGGACCAAAGATATGATGACTGAAGCGGCGCAGTTACAACTGGGCATGTTTTAGCACAAACATCATATTTATCCTGACAAAAAGGCCTGTGATGACTGATTTATCATCACAGGCCTTTTTTATTCCTTGGTATTTATCTGTGTAGTTTTGTTAGCAGAGCTTATGTTACTCGTTTGATGGCTGCTGCGGCGTATCAATAACAAATCGATATTGTTTTCCACAGTGTAGAATAACTTCCTTTTGTTGGCGTTTGAGTATTCGCATTTCTATTTTAATTTCACCAAACCCATCATGAGTTAGTACATCATCAAATAACTCGAGTAATTTGTTTTTGACCTTATCAGTCTTACTATCTTTTATTTCACTCATTCAGGCTATTCAGGTTGTTATGATTAACTGCCAATGTTAGGTGTCTGTAGATGTAAGTGTTATAGGAAGAATTCCTTTTTTTGTGAATAACAGAAAGTAGTATTAAAAACCGTCGGTGCTTAAGTTCTATTTTCAGTTATTAATGTGTAAATCATGTTATGAACAAGACTAAGAATACTGGCGTCGAAGTGAATGACTTACCCGTGGAGCCGTAAAGGATGAGCTTAAGAGGATTGATTAATTTACGGATAGTTATTTCGGTACTGGTTATCATCGCACTGGGAGCCAGTTTAGCTGTGTGGCAGGCGCGTGAGTCAGTCAGGGATGAGGTGACATCTTCCTATAATTTGGCACTGCAAATGGTTGAGTTTGGACTTAATCAGTTCACGCGTGATGAGCATACCGAGAGTGAATGGCTGGAACAAATCAGTCGCTTACGTGAAACACGTCATTTACAGATCACGATCTTTGACCAGGCTGGGAATGAAACCATGCTGAGAGGTGAAAAGAGTGACATCACTGATGATTCACCACCTCAATGGTTTATTGAGGCGGTGATGATGGATAGCATTAGCTCGGCCTATGAAATCAAACTGCCTAATGATGCGATTAAACGCATTGTCATTAGTGCTGACCCAATGGATGAAATCCATGAAGCCTGGCGGGAGTCACAGGTGTATTTCTGGTCGATCGTATTAATGCTCGGCATTATTTTCCTAGCTATCAATGTCGTGTTTCATTCGATGTTGACGGCGGTGAAAACCATTTTATCGGGTTTAAAAACGGTGGAAAGTGGTAATTATGAACAACGATTACCACGCTTTCGCATTAGTGAGTTTGATGCTATTGCGGCAGAGATTAATAACCTGACCGGTGCGTTAAATGCGGCCCGACAAAATAATCAGGCGCTGGCAAGACATACCATGCATATTCAGGAAAATGAACGTCGACATATGTCACGTGAATTACATGATGAAATGGGGCAGTCTCTTACTGCAGTGAAAGCGATGGCTGTTGTGGCTAAACAATCCGATAGCAAAGTCCAGAGTATTGCTGATTCGATTATCGAAATTTGTAATCATTTATCTGGGGTTGTGCGATCGATGATGAGAACGTTACATCCTCTCAGTTTAACTGATTTAGGACTGGTGGCGACCCTGACCGATCTGGTTGGCGAGTGGAAACGCCGGCAGCCGTCCCTGGATATTCATTTAAATTACGATGACTGTATTGATGACTTGGATGAGGAAGTGGCGATCCATGTTTATCGTATTGTGCAGGAATGTTTGACCAATGTCGTACGTCATGCCAGAGCTAATCTGGCCAATATCAGCGTCAGGCAGAGCCTTGTTCAGCAAAAAAAATGGGTGGTGATTCAAGTATCCGATGATGGTATCGGCGGTTCATCATCAGGCGAGGGGTTTGGTGTTCTTGCCATGCGTGAGAGAGTAGAAAGTATGGGAGGACTGTTTATGTTCGAGTCTTCACCAGATGATGGCGTGACGGTGACAGCACGTATGCCATTTATAGAGAAGTAGTATGAACAACAATAATAAAATCAAAGTACTGTTAGTCGATGACCATGAAGTAGTACGAGCAGGATTTCGAATTCTACTATCATCACAACCCTTTATCGGGCAGATTAGTGACCTGGACAGAGGGGAGTTAGTCACACAGGAATATGAACGCTTTAAACCTGACGTGGTGGTGATGGATTTATCCATGCCAGGCATCGGTGGGCTTGAAACTATCCGTCGACTTCAAAAGCTGGATTCTGACGCGGTTATTTTGGTCTACAGCATTCATGATGAGGCTATTTATGTTGAACGCGCACTGGAAGCGGGTGCTATGGGATACGTCAGTAAAAATAGTGCAGCCGAAGTGCTGGCTGAAGCGGTTAAAAGTGTGGCAGAAGGCAAGCGATATATTGAAGAAAGTCTGCTCCCTGAAGTTGATGATGTCCGGCATGACAATATCGAGCATTATCGAAAAGTGCTGGATTTACTTTCACCACGTGAATTTGATGTATTTTGTCGACTGGCAAAAGGCATGACTGCCCATGAAGTCGCCGCAGATATGCACCTGGGGTATAAAACCATTGCAAACTACAATACACAGATTAAAAGTAAACTGCGGGTAAATACCGCAGCAGACCTGGCTAATATTGCGGTTGTGTTAGGCATTATCAAACCTTGATGGCTGAGACGCCTTCTTTTATTCGATATCATCAATATCGTTGTGAGCCGTAACTTAAAAAAGCTGACTTGAATCCATCGTCGTTTTACTGTTTAACTGATGCTAATGTGAATCAGAAGTGAGGTATATCGATGCGTGGTATTAAGGCGAAAGATCCAATTTATATTCCTCATGCTGGGCCGGCCTTACTTGCCACACCTTTACTGAATAAAGGCACTGCCTTTAGCGAGCAGGAACGTCATGATTTTAATCTCAATGGTTTAATTCCACATCGATTTGAAACGATTGAAGAACAGGCGGAAAGAGCCTATCTGCAATATAAAACCTTCAAAGCCCCCATCAATCAGCACATCTATTTGCGTTATCTTCAGGATAACAATGAAACCTTATTTTATTATTTATTAAAAGCGCACCTGGTTGAGATGATGCCGATTATTTATACGCCGACAGTAGGTGAAGCTTGTGAGCGCTTTTCTGAAATTTATCGACGGGCGCGTGGTGTATTTATTTCCTATCCGGATAAAGATCGTATTGATGACATTCTGCACAATGTCACTAAAGATAAGATCAAAGTTATCGTGGTCACCGATGGCAGCCGGATTCTCGGACTGGGTGATCAGGGCGTGGGAGGGATGGGGATCCCTATTGGTAAGTTATCACTCTATACCGCCTGCGCTGGGATAAGCCCAGCTTATACCTTACCGGTGATGTTGGATATTGGGACTAACAATAAGGCCTTACTTGATAATCCGCTTTATATCGGCTGGAAACATAAACGTATAAACGACGCAGAATATGATGAGTTTATCGACCTGTTTATCCAGGCAATTAAGAAACGTTGGCCCGATGTCTTATTACAATTTGAGGATTTTGAACAAAGCAAAGCGCTGCCCATACTGGAGCGTTATCAACAACAATTGTGTTGTTTTAATGATGATATTCAAGGCACGGCTGCAGTAACCGTCGGCTGTTTATTGGCGGCGTGTAGAGCAAAACATGAAACACTGTCACAGCAGATTATCGTTTTTGCAGGAGCCGGCTCTGCCGGCTGTGGCATTGCTGAGCAAATAATCCGACAAATGATGACAGAAGGGCTTGGTGTCAGGCCCGCGAACGCGTATTTATGATTGATAAAGCGGGACTATTAATGGATGACATGGCTGGCTTATTCGATTTTCAACGCCGTCTAAGCCAAAATGCCACTCTGCGAACAAAGTGGAAGGCGGATAAAATGACGCTGGATTTAACGGATGTTATTTATCACGCTTCACCGACAGTACTTATTGGAGTCTCTGGGCAGGCGGGACTATTTAATGAGACAGTTATCAAAACGATGTTAGCCCATTGCGAGCGACCCATTATCTTTCCTTTGAGTAATCCATCAAAGCAGATTGAGGCCTTGCCTGAGTCACTGCTTAGCTGGACGGAGGGTAAAGCCATTATCGCTACTGGGAGCCCCTTTAACTCGGTTGTCTATCAAGGTAAAACCTATCCAATAGCACAGTGTAATAATAGCTATATTTTTCCTGGGATTGGTTTGGCCGTTATCGCTGGTCAAATTAAACACATCACACATGAAATGATGATGGTCGCAAGTGAGGTGCTGGCAACACACTCACCACTACTTAATGGGGAAGAAGAGCAGTTACTGCCAGCCTTGGATGATATCGCTGAGTTAAGCAAAAAGATGGCATTTCAAATTGTGAAAATTGCGCAAAATCAGCAACTGGCTTCTAAGATATCGGATAGTGAATTAGAACATAAGATTGAAGAGCTCTTCTGGCATCCACAATATCGTCAATATAAACGTGTCAGTGTTTAGGAAAAATTTCCTTCATACCATTTGATATCATTTTATGAAATAGGAGTTTGTCCTATTTTTACCAATGGATGTTATACTTTACCCACAAGTTTGATCATTGCTCTTGTGGGTAGAGACTGATCTTTTGATCTATCTAATCTAATAAGGAGCTTTACTCTATGACTTCAATGTTCTTGAAGACAATCCCTGCCGTCCTCGCTTTAAGCATTAGTTCAACTGCATTTGCTGAAAATGATAATTATGATTTGGATGATATCCGTAGTTGGGATATCGTAAAAATTGAAACTTGTCTGGATGCCGCTTTGGATACTATTCCAGGTCATGCACGTAAAGTTGAAATGAAAATGGAAGGCGATGATCCTGTTTATGAATTTGATATTGAAGCGAAAGCCGATGGCAAGACCTACAATGTTGAATGTAATGCTGAAGAAGGTTTCATTGGTGAGATTGAGCGTGAAGTCGATGCTAATGATCCCGTTTTCAAAAAATTAGCGAAAATTTCACAAGCTGAAGCGAAAGAATTTGCCTTAGCTGTACACCCAGGGAAAGTTGTTGCTTCAGAATATGAAATCGGTTTCGATGGTGATGCGACCTACGAATTTGATATTCAAAGCATTCATGGCTATGAAGTCAAAGTCGATGTGGATGCAACTACTGGTGAAATTGAAGAAGCCAATATCGAACTGTATGAAATTGGTATGGAAAAAGAATAAGTTAGTTTATTCTAAAATAAAAAAGCCGCTGTTCATCAGCGGCTTTTTTTTTGCTTACAATCAGAGAGTGGGTTAGCTCAGAGCCTTAAGTTGTTGTTCAAGTAAGGCATAAGATTGTTTGAGCTCTGCTAATTTCTCTTTTTCTTTTGCCACGACCTCAGCAGGTGCTTTGGCGACGTAATTTTCATTCGACAGCTTGCCTGATGATTGTTTGATGATTTTATCCAGCTTCGCCATTTCTTTATTCAGGCGATTGATTTCAGCCTCTTTATCAATCAAACCTTCCAGCGGAATCAGAATTTCCATTTTACCCACTAATGCTGTTGCAGCTGCAGGTGCAGCACCTTCCAGAATTTCAATTGATTCAAGGTTTGCCAGACGGCTCAGGAACTGCTGATTACTGCTTAGAATGCCTCTATCTGATTCAGAAGCATCCTTGAGCAAGACCGGCAATGTTTTCTTCGGTGCAATATTCATTTGCGAGCGAATAGAACGTATGCCCGTAATGAACTGCATGACCCATTCCATCTCAGTAACCGCCGCATGATCAACCTTATTCTCATCGGCAATAGGATAAGGCTGACGCATAATCGTCTCACCGTTTACTCCAGCGAGCGGGGCAATGGTCTGCCAGATTTCTTCTGTAATAAACGGCATAAACGGATGTGCCATTCTTAATGTGGCTTCCAGAACACGCACCAGTGTACGACGTGTACCACGTTTTGCTGCATCAGAAGCGGATTCGCTATTTAATACTGGTTTAGATAGTTCTAAGTACCAGTCACAGTAGCTGTTCCAGATAAATTCATAAATACCTTGTGCGGCGTGATCAAACCGATAACCATCAATCGCAGCAGTGACCTCTTTTTCAGCAATTTGCAATTGCGAAATGATCCAGCGATCCGCCAGGCTGAGTTCGACTTCATCATTGTCAACACCGGTATCTTGTCCTTCGGTGTTCATCAAAACATAACGCGCTGCATTCCATAATTTATTACAGAAATTACGGTAGCCAGCGATACGGTTCATATCAAAGTTGATATCACGGCCGGTAGAAGCCAGTGAAGCAAAGGTAAAGCGCAGTGCGTCTGTACCATGGGGCTCGATGCCCTCCGGAAATTCTTTGCGTGTCGCTTTTTCAATTTTCTCAGCCAGTTGTGGCTGCATCATGCCCGAGGTACGTTTTTGTACCAATGTTTCTAAATCAATACCGTCGATGATATCGATAGGATCCAGCACATTACCTTTGGATTTTGACATTTTATGGCCGTGCGAATCACGTACCAGACCGTGAATGTATACTTCTTTGAACGGCACATCATCCATGAAATGAATGCCCATCATCATCATTCTGGCTACCCAGAAGAAAATAATGTCAAAACCGGTAACCAACACATTACCCGGATACCAGGTTTTTACTGCGTCATCCGCTTTAGGCCAACCCAGAGTTGAGAAGGGCCAAAGTGCTGAGGAGAACCAGGTATCAAGTACGTCTTCATCTTGTGTTAGCTGGATATCTGCAGCGAGGTTATTCTCAGCTCGAACAGCCTCTTCATCATGACCTACATAAACATTGCCTTGTTGATCGTACCAGGCAGGAATGCGGTGACCCCACCAGAGTTGGCGCGAGATACACCAGTCCTGGATATCACGCATCCAGCTGAAATACATGTTTTCATAAGACTTAGGTACAAACCTCACTTTGCCTGTTTCGACTGCTTCAACTGCTGGTTTGGCCAGTGTTTTTGCATCGACATACCATTGATCTGTCAGCATCGGTTCAATGACGACGCCACCACGATCGCCATAAGGTACCGTAAGATCATGATCTTTGATTTCTTCCAGCAGACCTGCTGTATCAAAGTCGGCGACAATCGCTTTACGTGCGGCAAAGCGCTCTAATCCACGATAGGCTTCCGGAATACTGGCTTCAATGTCAGTATTGGCACTGCCATCTGTATGGAATATTTGTGGAACATCACGTACATCAGCGTTGAGTGTGAAGATATTGATCATTGGCAGACCACAACGCTTGCCAACTTCATAGTCATTGAAGTCATGGGCTGGTGTTACTTTTACCGCGCCCGTGCCTTTTTCCATATCGGCATGTTCATCACCCACAATCGGAATGCGTCGATTGACTAACGGCAATAGAATCTCTTTGCCAATCAGATCCTTGTAACGTGGATCTTCAGGATTCACAGCGACACCTGTATCACCTAGCATGGTTTCTGGACGGGTAGTGGCGACAACGATGTAATCCTTGCCTTCACTGGTGGTCAATCCATCAGCAAGCGGGTAGCGCAGATGCCACATATGACCTTTTTGTTCGCGGTTTTCTACTTCCAGATCAGAGATGGCGGTGTGGAGTTTGGGATCCCAGTTAACCAATCGTTTTCCACGATAAATCAAGCCTTCTTTGTATAATGTCACGAAGACGTGTTTAACTGCTTCAGACAGATCGTCATCCATCGTAAAGCGGTTACGTGACCAGTCGAGTGAGGAACCAAGACGACGTAACTGACGGGTAATATTACCGCCGGATTCTTCCTTCCACTCCCAGATACGTTTAGTGAAATCTTCTCGTCCCAGGTCGAGACGGGTTTTACCTTCAGCGTTAAGTTGGCGCTCTACCACCATTTGTGTCGCGATACCCGCGTGGTCGGTGCCCGGTTGCCATAAAGTATTGTCACCTTTCATGCGATGATAACGAGTCAAGGTATCCATGATGGTGTTATTAAAGCCATGACCCATATGCAGGCTACCGGTAACATTAGGAGGGGGCAGCATAATCGCATAAGGTGAACCTTCACCTGTCGGTTTAAACTCGCCAGCTTGTTCCCACTTCTGGTACCAACGTTGCTCAATTGCGTCAGGGTTGTATGTTTTTTCCATGTGATGTCTTGTTTGTCTGGTGGGTGTTCGGGATATACGAATGTCGTATGTATACGCTATAAATAAACGACGCATTATACCTGCTGCGACAACATCTGTTCAGAGGCAATATGGATTTCGTATTTTTAGCGGTTTGCTAGCTTGGTTCAAACGTGAAAAGTTTCTATCTCATAGCCACGTTGTTTGTAAAACTGGAAGCGTTGACGACCAGCTTGTTTGCTTGATTCATTATCATCAATTACTTCAGCTACACGTTCAAATTGGCTAAAGAACATGGGTTGTTCTTCGGTGAGATTAATTAGTACATCCATCAGTCTGGGAGGCTTTTTGTCTTCATAGCCGATAAGTACCGGACTCTGATTATCTGAACTGTCAGTGATTTCATGTGGTACAAAGCTGTCAGGCCGTATAGCCCACAGTGCCGTATCGACTGACTGACTATGATCTTCTGAAGCGGTATGGATATAAATTTGATGGCCCTGATGATAGGCTTTCTCCGCGAGACGGCAGGCAAATGCCTGCCGCTTTTCAAGCTCGCTTGATTTCAGAATGTAGAAACTGATTCGGGTCATGATGATTTGTTAGCGTCGATACGATTTAATAAGTATTGAACTAACATTGGGACTGGACGACCCGTTGCCCCTTTATTTTTTCCACTATTCCATGCTGTTCCAGCGATGTCTAAATGTGCCCAAGTATATTTTTCCGTAAATCGTGATAAGAAACAGGCGGCAGTGACACTTCCTGCTTCTTTACCCCCAACATTAGCAATATCGGCAAAATTACTGTCCAGCAAGGGTTGATAATCATCCCATAAAGGTAACTGCCAAGCACGGTCAAAACTGTCATTACCGGCTTTTAATAAATCATCAGCAAGTTGTTGGTTATTAGCCATTAAGCCGGTGGTTGTACTACCTAAGGCTACAATGATGGCACCAGTTAATGTCGCAATATCAATGACGATTTCTGGATCGAACCGTTCACTATAGGTGAGAGCGTCACATAAAATTAAACGGCCTTCGGCATCGGTATTCAGAATTTCGATAGTTTTACCGGCCATGCTTGTGACAATATCGCCGGGTTTGTTGGCGTCACCATCAGGCATGTTTTCTGAACTGGGTACCACACCCACCACATTGATTGGCAAGTTTAATTCAGCCACAGCTTGTAGTGTTCCGAGCACACTGGCAGAGCCACACATATCGTATTTCATCTCATCCATGCCTTGAGATGGTTTTAGTGAAATACCACCGGCATCAAAGGTGAGTCCTTTACCCACTAAGACAACTGGCTTGCTGTCACCTGCGCCTTTGTATTCCATGGTGATTAATTTGGCTGGCTGGCGGCTGCCACGGGATACGGAGAGCAGAGAGCCCATACCCAAGGCTTCCATATCGGCTTCTTCCAGCACGGTGGTAGTAATGGAAGCAAATTTTTTGCCCAACGCAACGGCTTGTTCAGCCAGATAGGTCGGTGTGCAAATATTGCCAGGCAGGTTACCAAGCTCACGTGCCAGGTTCATACCAGCACCGATAGCCGCACCTTGTTCAGCAGCTTTTTGTAAGTCAGCATCAGTATTCTGAGCTGCAAAGATAGCGCATTCTAAAAGTGGTTTCTTGACAGCTTTCGCTTCTGATTTTGTTTGTGAATACTTATAAAGTGCTGTTTCGGTATTACAAGCTGTTTGGCGGACTTTCCAGACAGTTGTGCGTTCATTTACTTCAATATCCGTAAAACAGCATAAGGCTTTTTCAGCACCGCTTTCATTCAGCGCAACGATGGCAGCTGCAGTGGCGGTATTAAAATCGTTTTCAGTTGTTTTTGTTTTTTTGCCAAAGCCTACCAATAAAACCCGAGGGCTGTTTATCCCTGTCAGATTGTGGAGAAATAATGTTTGGCCTGGATTTGCGCTAAAGTCACCATTATCAGCGATACGTTTAATCTGACCTTGTGAAGCATCATCGAGTTGTTGGGCGGAAGGACTGAGTTCACCTTCGTTGTATATGCCGACGGCAATACAATCGGTTTGCTGAGATGCGAGGGCATCGCTAGTGACAAAATACTGCATGGATTTCTCCTGTAGGGTCAATTTGGTTTAGACTTCGTTATTTTAGTGTGTCAGATAATACCGATCTATTCTAACCAAGACTCTTAATACATGCGCAACGTTCCACAACAGATTTTTTCCTGGCTATGGGTCATTGACCGATACATGCTCAAGGAATTTGTGATTAACCTGACTGCAATCACAGGGGTACTCTGGTTAATTTATATTTCGACACGGTTTGCGCGCTATCTGGCAGAAGCGGCGGTGGGCAATATGCCGGCGGATGTTATTTTTAGTCTGCTCGGCTTTAGTTCCCTCGGTGCACTGTCCATCTTACTCCCTATTGCCGCCTTTCTTGGCGTGATGTTGTCGTTGGGCAGAATGAGCTCAGATAACGAGCTGACTGTGATGGCTGCTTGTGGTATTTCACGTAAACGTATCATCAGAAATGTGCTGATATTTGCTGGTGTGGTAGCAACAGTTGTGGCGTATTTATCATTGACAGTTGTTCCAAGCGTCTTGGCTGATCGCTACCAGTTAGAACAAAAAGCGAAAATGTCGGCGAACACCACTGGACTTGTTGCTGGCAGTTTTAAAGAGAGCCGCAATGGTGACTGGACGTTTTATTCTGAAAAACTCAGCAGTGATAAGCAGTTGATGGAAAATGTGTTTATTGAAATTCATCGCAAAGATAAGCCATTGATTTTTCGCTCAGATACGGGACATTTTGAAGTGGATGTCGACACCGGCGATAAATTTCTGGTACTGAATGACGGTTATCGCTATGAAGGTAGAGCAGGACAACAGGATTTTACAATCGCCGAATTTAAGTCACATAGTTTGCTTGTTGAAAAAGGTGATGACGGACAAGTGCGGGAAAGGCATAAAGCGCTTCCCACTAGTGTTTTATGGCAGCGGGGAGGCTTGGAGGATATAGCCGAAATTCAGTGGCGAATTTCATCAGCTATTATGGTGTTAGTACTTTGTTTATCTGCTATTCCTTTATCTAATGCCGGTCCCAGACAAGGCCGTTATGCTGGATTTGTGCCTGCTGTTTTACTATATATCATTTACAGCAATTTACTCGGTGTAAATCAGGCGTGGATTGAAAAAGGCAGTATTAGCGTAGGTGTTGGCATGATATGGGTACATCTGTTAATGACCACGATCATGCTATTTCTGATGAATAGACAAAAAATTCAGCGATTATTATCGCAACAAAAACAAAGACGCCTGCAATAATGAAAATTCTTTCTAGATATATCGCTTCCCACATACTCTCCAGCACGTTTATCGTGTTGTTGGTGCTTCTCGGGCTCTATACCTTTATGGACTTTGTCGCTGAGCTTGATGATCTCGGTAAAGGTCAATATCAGCTACTTGATATTATGACTTATCTTGCTCTGACCATGCCGAAACGTATATACGAACTACTGCCTGTCGTTGCTTTATTAGGCAGTGTTATTGGCTTAGGTAACCTGGCTAGTCAGAGTGAGCTTGTAGCCATGCGTGCGGCAGGTATATCGATAAAAGATATTAACAAGTCAGTGATGGTAGTTGCTGCAATTTTGGTATTGCTGGCGATTGTAGTGGGTGAGGTGATTAGACCGCTTACCGAAGAACATGCCAGAGAATTGCAGTCAGTAGCGCAAACCGGAACGGTAGGCACACGATCTGAATATGGATTCTGGACGCGAGACGGTAACCATTTTAACCATATCGAACGAATCAATAGCGATGGCACATTTACCAATATAGCCATTTACGAATTCGATGGTGCGAATCGCTTACGCGCACTCACTAAAGCAAGCAGTGCCAAATATGAGGACGATAGCTGGATATTAAACGATGTTGTGCAAAGCACTATTGATGAGCATGGTGTTAAAGTCAATTCAACAACACATGCCCGCTGGAAATCACAATTAAATCCAGGCATGTTAAACGTGGTTGTTGTGCCACCAGAATTTCTGGCCGTCTGGAATTTGCTGGATTATATTTCCTTCCTGAGAACCAATCATCAATCTGTCGCTCAATACGAGCTGGCGTTCTGGAGCAAGGTGATGATGCCGTTAAGCACAGCAGTCATGGTGCTGTTGGCCGTGCCGTTTATTTTTGGGCCATTGCGTTCGACGCCTATCGGCGGCAGGATTCTGGCAGGGGTATTGATCGGTTTAGGTTTTTACCTGTTTAACCAAAGTTTTCAACATATTGGATTAGTATTTGGAATACTGCCATGGTTGGCGGCTTCATTGCCTACGATATTGTTTGCAGGCTTGGCGTGGTGGATGAATAAGAGAGTGAAATAACGCTGAGATGAATTTAGATATTGCCGGATATATCTGCTCTGACTGAGCAGATAAAGATGGCGTCCCCTAGGGGGTTCGAACCCCTGTTACCGCCGTGAAAGGGCGGTGTCCTAGGCCTCTAGACGAAGGGGACCCAGTAACTTTACATTTTTCTACTACTTAAAATAAAAACGGGTTTTAACAAACCCGTTTTCATGTTGGCGTCCCCTAGGGGGTTCGAACCCCTGTTACCGCCGTGAAAGGGCGGTGTCCTAGGCCTCTAGACGAAGGGGACCTAAAACTTTTTCTTTCGGTTTTTGGTGGAGCTAGGCGGGATCGAACCGCCGACCTCTTGCATGCCATGCAAGCGCTCTCCCAGCTGAGCTATAGCCCCGAAAGGAAGCGCATATCATAGGGACTGAGTTTCATACTGTCAACATTTCATCACAAATTAATTTCAATCACAGCAGCACATGAACGGAATCTCACTCATCGCCAGTACATAGTAACAGATAAGCAATTAGACTAAGTACTTGAGCCTATTTAGATAAACTGATTTTTAGTTTAATGCTGAGCCTCTTCAATTTGCTGATTCATCATTAATATGCGATAAATTGTGAGTTATTTATCATTAGGTCAGGATGTCGATCATGGCTAGAGCTGCAGCTTGAGGATGAACATGCGCAAAAAGAAGCTATTATCAACCTTGTTACTATCCTTATCAGCTGGTGTCGCATCTGCGCAACAAGAGCAAGGGTTAACTTGTCACTTCGGTTACGAAGATCAGTTTTTACCTATCCCCACAGAAACAAAATCCGAGAATGAGTCCCCGGTCGATGTAAAAGCAAACAAAGTGCAGCTATTACAAAACGGCACATCTGTTTTTTCCGGTAATGTTGATATTTTGCGTGATAATCAATTACTCAGTGCTGACAGAGCGACCTATAACCGTAACAGTGGTGATGTCAGAGCCAGTGGTAATGTGAGCGTACGTGACAGCGAAATGGTGATTGAGTCTGAGCAGGCTGAGTGGTCGGTCGCAAATGACCAGGGTCAAATGCTGAATGCGCAGTATCATACTCGTCAGATGCATGCGCGTGGTGAGGCGACTCATATTTTAAGGCAGGGTCAGCAAACGACGGATCTTGACGATGCAACCTACACAACCTGTCCAGAAGGAAGCGACGCCTGGCAGCTCAAAGCAGATAAAGTGCATTTAGATCATGAAACGGCTGTTGGTGAAGCAAAAAATGTGGTGATTAGAATGGGGGGCTGGCCCGTTTTCTATACGCCATATATCAATTTTCCTTTAGACGACAAACGTAAATCAGGTTTCTTAATACCGTCTGTTGGTAACAGTGATAAAACAGGGTTTGATGTATTAACCCCATATTACTGGAATATAGCACCTAATCTGGATGCCACCTTAACGCCTCGTTATATGTCAGACCGTGGGTTAATGCTGGGCGGACAATTCAGATATTTGTTTGAATCAGGAGAAGGTGAAGTTGAAGCAACTTATCTGAACTCCGATGATTTAAAAAGTAATGGTGAAGATTTTAATCCTCATTATCAGGAAGCCAGAAAGTTATTCTCATGGCAGCATGAAAGTTATTTTGATAACCGCTGGCGTGCTTTAGTTGATTATAACTACGTCTCAGATGATGAATATTTTGAAGATTTTGGTTCGGGCTTGAGTCTGTCTAGCCGGACTTATTTGAATAGAAATGTCGAAACTGGTTATAGCGGTGATGTGTGGAATTTTACTGCGAGAGCCCAAGGCTACCAAACTCTGGGTGATGTCGAAGAACAATACAAACGCTTACCTCAGTTATTACTAAAAGGTTATCTACCTGATCAGGCATTAGGATTGACCTATGAGTTAGATAGTGAATATGTTGAATTCGATCACAATGAGAAAGTCGATGGCCAGCGTATCAATATTGAACCGTCAATCAGTATGCCTATGGGAACCGCCGCATTTTTTGTTACGCCTCGATTAGCCATTAATCATACGCAGTACAGTCTTAAAAATGATAAAACAAATGCTTATGATGATAGTGCCATAAGAACTTTACCTATCGCGAGTTTAGATAGCGGATTATTTTTTGACAGACAAATGACCGCATGGGGTGATAATTATATTCAGACGCTGGAACCACGTGCGTTTTATCTTTATGTTCCCGAACGTGATCAATCAGATATTCCAGACTTCGATACGAGCCTGACAACATTTAATTCCCTAAGATTATTTTCTCATAATCGATTTATTGGTCGGGATCGAATTGGTGATGCTAATCAGCTAACCCTGGCAGTAACAACACGGATTATTGACGAGGAGTCAGGTAAAGAAAATCTTAAGCTAACCGTTGGTCAAATTCGTTATTTTACTGATCAACGTGTCACATTAGACGGTACCATTGCAGAACGTGACTCTACTTCTGACATGGTGGCTGAAGCGGTCGCTTATATTGGTGATGAGTGGTCATTGAATAGTGAGTTTCAATGGGATCCCAGTGGTTTGAAATCTAATATGTCTTCAGTGGGATTACGTTATAAAAATGATAATGGCGGTATTTTCAATATTTCACATCGTTATCGTCGTGATGATCCAACACCGAATAATGGGATAGAGGAATCATTAGAGCAGATAGATGTGTCTACTCAAATTCCCATTTCTGAACGCTGGAAATTCTTTGGTCGTTGGTATCATGCAATTGATCAAGGTACAACGCTGGAAAAAATTGCTGGCCTACAATATGACAGTTGTTGCTGGGCAACACGTTTAGTTATGCGTGATTACGTCAATGATGTTTCCGATCAAGAACGGAATACAGCCATTTATCTGCAAATTGAATTAAAAGGCCTGGGAAGCTTCGGCCAGAAATCTGATAGTTTATTAGAACGCAGTATTCGTGGGTTTGAGGCAGAGTGAACTTGAGATGTGCTAGATAGTCCATTGCGTTTAGACGCCTCGAACAGAAACGAAGTTAAAACATAAATTTGGAGTAATAGAATTTAATGATTAAGTATCTGATTGTCGGTTTGTTACTGGCAACCAATGTATGGGCGCAGTCTTTAGATAAGATTGTTGCAGTTGTAAACGACGAAGTCATTCTTGAGAGTGATTTACAGGATATGGAGCAAACAATTCGTCAGCAAATCCGTCAGAGAGATGCTGCTATGCCTCCAAGTGACATATTGCGTAAACAAGTACTGGAAAGATTGATTATGCAACGTCTGCAAATTCAGGAAGCAGATAAAGTAGGTATCCGTGTTGGTGATGATGCACTTAATGCTGCTCTGAAACAGATTGCTGATAAAAACCAATTGACTTTGAGGCAGTTCAGAGATGTTTTAGAGAAAGATGGTTATGACTTTAGCCAATTTCGTGAAACTATTCGCGATGAAATGATTATCGCTCGATTACGTAAAAGTCAGGTTGAAGACCGAGTTGTGGTATCAGATCGAGAAGTCGACAATTTTCTAGCTACTCAAAAAATTCAAGACGGTGGACAAGTCGAGTACGATCTACAACATATTCTTATTAGTCTTCCTGAAGCGGCATCTCCTGAGGAAGTGCAAGCAGCACAAGAAAAGCTGGAAAAAGTTCAGGCTTTATTGAAAGAGGGGGGCGATTTTTCTCAAGTTGCTGCCGGATATTCTGATGGTCAAAATGCGCTTGAAGGCGGCGAATTAGGCTGGCGTAAACAAGGTGAGCTGCCATCACTGTTCGCTGATGTTGTACCAACACTTGCAGTAGGTGAGGTCAGTCAACCATTACGCAGCGGCAGTGGCTTTCACTTAGTCAGAGTCAAAGATAAAAAAAGTGAAGATGTTCACTTGGTCAAGCAAACATTAGCTAGTCATATTTTGATAAAAACCAATGAGCTAACCACTGATGAAGAAGCACAACAACGTCTTGAAAAGCTGAGAGAGCGCATTGTTAATGGCGAAGACTTTGCCGAGTTAGCACGAGCTAATTCAGATGATACGGGCTCAGCGATTGACGGTGGAAGTTTAGGTTGGGTTAGCCCGGGTGTGATGGTGCCTGAGTTTGAAGAAAAGATGAATTCGCTAGCTGTGGGTGAAATGAGCGATGTGTTTAAGAGTCGTTTTGGTTGGCATTTGATTAAAGTTTTTGACCGTCGTGAAGAAAACATGGCGGAAGAATACCAACGAAGCAAAGCGCGTGAACAAATTCGCCAGCGTAAAATTGATGAAGAAATGGAAACATGGTTACGTTCGATGCGTGATGAGGCCTATGTTGAGTACCGTAATCCTTGAGTGAAATAAAACGAATTGCAATAACCCCAGGCGAACCGGCTGGAATTGGCCCTGATTTGGTACTGACTCTAGCGCAGCAAAAGCATCAGGCTCAAATCATTGCACTTGCTGATCCAGTATTACTCGCTGAACGAGCTGATCTACTTGGTCTATCAATTAAAATGATTGAAGTCGATTTGTCAGCGCCGCCTAAAATTGCTGAATCTGGTGAGCTTTACGTTATGCCTCATCACTTAAAAGTGCCGGTTACAGCAGGACAACTGGATAAGCTCAATAGTCGCTATGTGCTGGAAACACTGCAAACAGCCTTGGAAGGCTGTTTATCTCATGAATTTGATGCTGTGGTAACGGCGCCTGTACATAAAGGCATTATCAACGATGCTGGTGCAGCATTTACAGGGCACACTGAGTTTTTTGCTGATGGATCTGGTGTCAAGAAAGTGGTGATGATGTTGGCAACAGAGTCGTTAAAAGTGGCACTGGCAACGACACACTTGCCTTTACGGGAGGTCGCCGACGCAATTAATCGTGATGAACTGAGTCAAGTCATTGAGATTATTAACCAGTCGATGCGACAACACTTTGACTTAGTCAATCCAAGAATAGCCGTATGTGGTTTAAATCCTCATGCGGGTGAGGATGGTCATCTTGGACGTGAAGAGGTGGATATTATCCAGCCCGTGATTGATGCCTATATTAAAGCAGGCTATGCCGTCTCAGGTGCCTGGCCGGCTGATACAATATTTAATCAGGATAAGTTACTGAACTATGATGTTGTATTAGCGATGTTTCATGATCAAGGATTGCCGGTTTTGAAACATCATGGTTTTGGTAAGGCCGTTAATGTCACCTTGGGTTTACCCTTTATTAGAACATCAGTTGATCACGGGACAGCGCTTGATTTAGCTGCAAGCGGTCAGGCTAATCCAAGCAGTTTATATGCTGCTTTATCGATGGCCATTGCGATGGCTAACACACATTGAGTAAATCATGACCCAATCTTCTTTCCCCCGAGCAAGAAAGCGTTTTGGACAAAACTTTCTACATGATCAGTCAGTTATTAATTCAATTGTTGAAGCGATAAGTCCGGAAGCTGGTCAGCATCTTGTTGAAATCGGTCCTGGGCGAGGTGCTTTAACAGAGCCACTATTACAGCGTTGTACGCAGCTTGACGTGATTGAACTTGATAGAGATCTGGTGCCACTGTTAAGAAGCCAGTTTTCCAACTATGAGCAGCTTAATATTCATGAAGCAGACGCGTTGCGGTATGACTATTATCAACTTGTCAGTAACCACCAACCGTTGAGAATAATAGGTAATCTGCCCTACAACATTACAACGCCATTACTATTCCATTTGCTTGATTATTCTCAACACATCACGGATATGTGTTTTATGCTGCAAAAAGAGGTTGTTGAGCGCATCTGTGCGCAGCCTGGAACAAAGCAGTACGGTCGGTTGAGTATCATGATTCAGCATCAGTGTGAGACGGATATGTTATTTGTTGTTCCTCCTGAAGCGTTTGAACCGGCACCTAAAGTTGAATCTGCCATCATTTATTTACAGCCTCGTAAACAACGCCTCGGTGGTGATGTCGACATGGCAACATTGAGTCATATTGTCACTCAAGCATTCAGTCAACGCCGAAAAACCATTGCTAACACATTGAAAAAATTGATTTCTATCGATATGTTTCAGGCCGCTGATATTGATCCAACACAACGTCCTGAAACAATTACGGTTGAAGCTTTTGTCAGATTGACTCGTTGTTATCTTGCTGCATCTGCTTAATCTCAATAATCATGCCAGATGATCTAAATTGGTTTTAACTGGATGGCTTATTCACTCAAGCTAGATAAAATCTTGCTAACAACACAAATGAACTGTCTTGACACGCCGATTTTGCTGTAGTTAGATACTCAGAACCAATGGGACTCATAAGCATAACTTAACGTCGCTATTGGGACTTGGACGACATAAATAAATAATGATATGAGGAATTAAGCTGTGAATAAATCTGAACTCATCGATGCAGTTGCTGCAGCTGCGGACATTTCAAAAGCAAAAGCTGCACAAGCTGTTGATGGCATGACATCTGCCGTAACTAAAGCTCTAAGCAGTGGCGATCAAGTCACATTAGTTGGCTTCGGTACATTCTCTGTTCGTGAGCGTGCAGCACGTACTGGTCGTAACCCACGTACTGGTGAAGAAATCAAAATTGCCGCTGCAAAAATTCCTGCATTTAAAGCTGGCAAAGCATTAAAAGATGCTGTAAACTAGTTTTTTTTCTTGGGGTGCTTAGCTCAGCTGGGAGAGCATCGCCCTTACAAGGCGAGGGTCGGGGGTTCGAACCCCTCAGCACCCACCAAGAATATACGGAGCGGTAGTTCAGTTGGTTAGAATACCGGCCTGTCACGCCGGGGGTCGCGGGTTCGAGTCCCGTCCGCTCCGCCAAAAAAGAGGAAAGGCGCATCTTATGCGCCTTTTTTTTTGCCTATTGTATTAGAATAGCCGTTTTTAACAACATTTCGGGAAGGTTCTCTTCATATGTTGCATTTCATACGTAATCACGCCCAGGGATGGATTGCCTGGTTCATCGTTGGTTTAATTAGTATTCCATTTGCTCTGTGGGGCATTAACTCATATTTGTCTGGCGCCTCGACGGTTGTTGTGGCAGAAGTGAATGGCTCACCCATCACCCAAACAGAACTACAAACGTCGTTACAGCAGTATCGTGATCGTATGCGTAGCATGATGGGGGATCAATTTGATCCAGCGATGTTTGATAACGCTAGTGTAAAAAAAGACGTATTAGACGGGCTTATTGACCAACGTTTATTACGAGATGCAAATCAAACCTTAAAACAACGTATCAGCGATGCTGCGGTATCTCAGTTCATCCGTTCTACTCCCGCTTTCCAACGTGATGGTAAGTTCGATTCCGATTATTACGGGATGGTGCTGGCGCGGGTAGGCTATACCCCTGCTCAGTATGAAGCGCAGTTAAGAGCAGATTTATTATCTCAAGAGCTCACCACCAATATTCAGAATTCATCAATTGCCAGTGTTAAATTACTTAATGAAGCATTGAGATTAGAGAGACAACAACGCGAGCTAGCTTATGGTGTCGTTCCTATTCAGCGATTCGTTGACAAAGTGAATGTGGATGAGGACGAAGTGAAGCAATATTACGACGACAACGTAGCTGCTTATACAGCTCCAGAACAAGTCAAACTGAACTATATTGAGTTATCGGTTGATGAGTTGGCGAAAGGGGTTCAAGTCAATGATGATGAACTGAAAAAATTCTATGCTGATAATCAAAATCAATTTGTGGGTCCTGAACAGCGTCGTGCAAGCCATATTTTAATTGAAGGTGATGACGATGCGGCTTTAGAAAAAATTAAAGCGATTCAAATCCGTTTAGAGAACGGTGAAGACTTTGCCTTATTGGCAAAAGAAACTTCTGATGATACTGGATCAGCTGAAAAAGGTGGTGATCTTGGTTTCTTTGGTAAAGACGTCATGGATCCAGCATTCGAAGAAGCAGCATTTGCATTGACGAATGTCGGAGATGTCAGTGAACCGGTCAAGACAGAATTTGGTTATCACCTGATTAAACTGACGGGTATTCAAAAGCCAGAAGGCAAAACATTTGATCAGGCGCGTGATCAAGTTGAGAAAATGTATCGTCGCCAGCAAGCTGAATCTATTTTTTATGACAAAGCTGAACAGTTAGCCAATTTGAGTTTCGAAAATCCCGACAGTCTGGATGTCGCGGCTGAGGCACTTGGTCTGGATATCAAAACAACCGAGAGTTTTACTCGAACTGGAACTGAGGCTGGGGTCACTAGTAATAAGAAAGTCATTGATGCAGCATTTAGTGAAGATGTCTTAAAAAATGACCTAAACAGTGCTGTGATTGAATTGTCAGATAATGATCTTATCGTTGTACATAAGAACAAACATATACCAGAAACGGTTTTACCCTTTGAGTCTGTTTCTCCAGCAATCAAACAACAGTTAGTATTTGATAAAGCAAGAAAACTGGCACAAGATGAGGGTGAGTCTGTAGTAGAAAAAGTCAAATCTGGCGAAAGTCCTGAGTCTCTGTTAACTAACTGGCAGGCTGCCGAGTTTTATGGCCGTGATGCAGAGAAAGTCAGCAGTCAAATTCTTCAACGTGCTTTCACAATGCCAAAACCCTTATCGGCGTCTGAGTATGAAGGATTCTCAGCAGATAATGGAAACTACGTTGTTATCAAATTAACAGCGGTTAAAAATGGCAATATTGATGATGTTACTGAGGAGCAGAAGAAAGCTCTGCAACAACAGTTAACGAGCATTTATGCATCGGCAGAGGTTGAAGCCTTTATTGCCCAATTACGCAATGATGCAGATATTGATATTCATCAGGATGCACTGAAATAAATGATTATTTATTGAGCATTGTTAAAGGCGCCTTAGGGCGCCTTTTTTATGTGAACCGATCAACGATAGCACTGCCCACGCTATCACTCCAGACGTTGATAGAGGTTCTGAACCTGTCCAGGAACCAATCAACAGAGAGTAATAAGGCGATGCCATCCAGTGGTAAGCCTACAGCACTTAGAACAATTACCATGGTGACCAGTCCGGCTTCAGGTATGCCAGCTGCACCGATAGCAGCTAATGTGGCAGTAACAAATACAATGGCCTGCTGAGTCAGGCTTAAATCAATACCATAAGCCTGTGCAATGAACATCACCGCTGCTGCTTCATATAGCGCTGTACCATCCATATTGATAGTTGCGCCAAGTGGTAATACAAATTTACTGACCTTATGGCTGACACCATTCTCTCTGACACATTCCATTGTTAATGGAAGTGTCGCAGAGGAGCTGGCTGTACCAAATGCTGTCACTAATGCACGAGCCATACCAAGTAGGTAGGAGGTTCCCCGTCTTGTCATCAAAAATAAAACCAGTAGTAACAAGACCCCATGAATAGAAAGTCCTGTTAACACGGTCACAACATGCCAACCAACGGCTTTCATTTCGGCAAGAAAGTGTTCGCCACCACCCGCATTACCCAATCTGGCAGCAATCAGAGCAAAAATACCTATTGGGGCCAGATGCATAACCCAGATCACTAAGGTCATCATCGCCTCATTAATGCCATCAAACAGCTGAAACACGGGTTTACCTTTTTCACCTAAGGTACTTAATGCCATAGAGAACAGGATTGCAAAGACAATGAGCGGTAGAAGCTGAGTTTGTGCGGCTGAGGAAATCAGATTAGGGGAGACGAGAGACAGAATAATATCGCTGATACCCGTATTTTGTTTTTCTAAAATATAGTCGGGCACAGCCGTTTGGCTCCATTGCATACCAGCGCCGGGCTGGATCCAATTAACAACGATGAGTCCAATTAAGACTGCAGTCGCTGTCGATAGACTGTAATAAAGCAGCGTAAAACCACCTAATTTGCCTAATTTCTTTAAGTTGCCTAATGAACCTATGCCACTGACAATAGAAGCAATCACCAAAGGGATAATGGTCATTTTTAGTGCGTTGAGAAACAATGTACCAAGCCAGCTGATATTAACGGCTAGCGTGGGGTTATACCAACCGAGTAAAACACCACTCACTGCTCCCAGCACAATGAAGGCCAGCAAAATCATGGCATGTTTATGAGACATAGGGCCTCCATATTTTGAACAAAAAAAAGGGCATTTATAAATGCCCTTTTAGAATACCAGCAAAAATAAGCGGTTTACTTATCACCAATGCCGACAATGTTATAACCGGCATCAACATAGGTGATTTCACCTGTGACACCTGATGCCAGATCGGAACATAAGAATGCCGCTACATTGCCCACTTCTTCAATGGTGACATTTCTTCTTAATGGTGAATTGCGTTCACCATAAGCCAGCATTTTGCCAAAATCACCGATACCCGCAGCAGCAAGTGTTTTGATTGGACCGGCTGACACTGCATTAACACGAATACCTTGTTCACCAAGCGAGTAGGCCATATAGCGGACGGTCGCTTCCAGAGCGGCTTTTGCTACACCCATCACATTGTAGTTATCAATCGCTTTTTCAGCACCTAAGTAACTCAGTGTCAATAATGAACCATTACGGCCCGCCATCATGTTTTTTCCTGCTTTCGCTAAAGCAGCAAAACTGTATGCACTGATATCGTTGGCCATAGCGAAACCGTCTCGGGTCACACTATCAACGAAGCCACCCTGCAATTGTTCACGGGGGGCAAATGCAACAGAGTGAACGATAGTATCAAGACCATCCCAGTGTTGACCTAATGATTCAAATACACTGTTGATTTCATCATCACTGCTAACATCACAAGGAAAGACCAGCGCTGGGTTCGCGCCACATTCTTCAGCGATTTTTTCAACGCGTGATTTTAATTTCTCATTTTGATATGTGAAAGCTAATTCAGCACCTTCACGTGCCATCGCATGAGCAATACCAGATGCAATTGAGCGGGGGCTGGCGACACCCACAATTAATGCGCGTTTGCCTTGCAGAAAACCCATGTGTCTCTCCTAACTACATATAAAGGCGGATAACTTACCTGATTTTAGGGATGACGGAAAGGGCAAGCATGCAGTAATCTTCTACTGTTATCATGCAAACAGTATCTATTGCTTTGAAATGAGGTTATATGAGATTGAAATATTGGTTGCTTAGTAGCGTGCTGTTCTTAGTAACAGCATGTGATATGAAAGCGATAAACTCACCTTATCCAGAAGCATCCAGTGATGAATCTATTCTCTACAGCGCTTTTTCACTTCGCCCTAAACATTTAGATCCCGCCCGTTCTTACAGCGCGAATGAAGCTATAATCACTGGTCAGGTATACGAGCCACCTTATCAGTATCATTATTTAAAAAGACCCTATCAACTCGAGCCATTGTCGGCCTCAGCGATGCCTGAAGTGGTTTATTTGGATAAGGACGATAATCCGGTTAATGCCAATGCCAAGAATATTGCCTTTTCTGTCTATAGCATCCCTATCAAACACGATATTCTCTATCAGCCTCATCCTGCGTTTGTAAAAGATGAGAATGGAAACTGGCTTTACCATCATTTAACAGACGAACAAATCGCCAATGTAGAAGATTTAGCGGACTTTGAAAAAACAGCTACACGGCAGCTGGTTGCCGCTGATTTTGTCTACCAGATAAAACGTCTGGCACACCCTGAAGTCCATTCTCCAATCCTTGGAGTGATGGCGGAGCATATCGTTGGGCTTAAAGAGTACGCTGAGCAATTAAGAGCCATTCGAAAAGAGCAGGGTGAAGTCGACCTTCGTCAGCATGAAATCAGTGGTGTAAAGACCATTGATGATTATCACTATCAGATAAAAGTATACGGAAAATATCCACAACTGGATTACTGGTTAGCAATGCCTTTTTTTGCGCCTATCCCATGGGAGGCGGAAGAATTTTACTCCCAGCCAGGGCTGATTAATAAAAATATCACTCTAGATTGGTATCCTGTCGGAACTGGCCCATTTTACATGACTGAGAATGATCCGAACCGACGTATGGTGTTGACTAAAAATCCTAACTTTCACGGTGAACGCTATCCAGCAGAAGGGGAAGACACGGATAAGCAAAATGGTTTATTAGACGATGCGGGTAAACCGTTGCCCATGATAGACAAAATTGTTTTTACTCTCGAAAAAGAAAATACGTCTTACTGGGGAAAATTCATGCAGGGCTACTATGATGTTAGTGGCATAAGTTCAGATAGTTTCGAGCAAGCGGTGAATATTTCAACATCGGGCGAATTTGGTTTAAGTGATGAAATGAAAGCCAAAGGAATAAAACTGGAAACAGCCATTGCTGCGACTAGTTTTTATACCGGATTTAACATGTTAGACCCTGTTGTTGGCGGATATAGTGAGCGAGCCAGAAAACTCCGACAAGCGATTTCTATCGCCATAGATCAGGAAGAATATATTTCTATTTTTGCTAATGGCCGCGGCATCCCTGCACAGGGACCTATTCCTCCAGGTATTTTTGGCTACAGTGAAGGTAAAGCGGGTATCAATCCATATATGTATACATGGAAGAATGGTCAAGCTGAACGTAAATCCATAGAAGCAGCAAAACAACTTCTAGCGGAAGCTGGATATCCAAATGGCAGGGATAAAAAAACAGGTGAGCCACTTGTCATTTACATGGATATCACCGCGAGTGGTCCTGACAGCAAATCGGATTTGGACTGGATGCGTAAGCAGTTTAGAAAGCTGAAAATACAGCTGGTTCTCCGCAGCAGTGACTACAATCGTTTTCAGGATAAAATCCGCCGCGGACAGGTACAGATGTTCCAATGGGGCTGGAATGCCGATTATCCCGATCCAGAAAATTTCCTGTTTTTACTTTATGGTCCAAATGGTCGTGCTCAGTTTGGTGGTGAAAACACAGCAAATTATCAAAATAAAGACTTTGACAAACTTTTTGAAAAGATGCGCACCATGTCAAACACACCAGAGCGATTGGCTATAATCAAACAGATGGTTGATATTGTCAGGAAAAATACGCCCTGGATATGGGGCTTTCATCCTAAACAGTTCTCGCTTTATCACCAGTGGAATCATAATGTTAAGCCTAATTTAATGGCTAATAACACGCTCAAATACCGACGTATCGATACGGGTGTGCGTGAAAAACTTCAGTCTCAATGGAATCAGCCGATACTCTGGCCATTGGGGATTGTAATAATTGTGATTATGCTGATGGTCATGCCCGCGGTTTTTATTTACCGTTCGAAGAAGTATAAAAAGCATCATTTTCCATCGACATAGAGGAGATTTTTACTATGCGATTAGGTAGAATGCACTGCCAGTGCTTCGGCATTTCATTGATGAGTTTCTAGTGTTTAGGGAGTAATTGAGTGGATTTAGCTACACTGCTAGGTTTTATTGCGGCTTGGGGCCTAATTATAGCAACGATTGCTATGGGGGCTGCAGCCGGTGTTTTCATCAATATGCCCTCACTAGCCATTGTGCTTGGCGGCTCATTCGCCGTTGTACTGATGCGATTTACCTTAGGACAGTTTTTAGGCTCTATTAAAACAGCCATGAAAGCGTTTTTGTATAAATCGGAATCTCCACAAGAAATTATCCAGTCGGTTGTTGAGCTGGCGACCATTGCCAGAAAAGAAGGTTTACTTGCTCTGGAAAAACAAGAAATCACCAACCCTGTTCTAGCGAAAGGTATCCGGATGCTGGTAGATGGACATGAGCCAGCCGTCGTCAAAAAAGCACTGGTTACCGAAATGAATGAAACTGTTAATCGACACTCCATTGGTCAGCAAATTTTTAAAACGATGGGGGATGCGGGCCCCGCAATGGGGATGATTGGTACATTAGTAGGTCTTGTACAAATGCTATCTAATATGTCGGATCCAAAGTCGATTGGTCCCGCGATGGCCGTCGCCTTGCTGACAACACTTTATGGTGCGATGTTAGCGAATATGTTTGCTCTGCCAGTATCCGATAAACTCGCTTTACGCAGTAGTGAAGAACTGATGAATAAAAGCATCATCATCGAGAGTGTGATGGGGATACAGGAAGGCCAAAATCCAAAAGTGTTGGGTGAGTTATTACAAAACTTCCTACCTGCTTCAAAACGCGACTCAGATGAACCAGCAGATTAACTAATGTTGGTCACACAATAATGAGTGAAGATAGCCCTAGACCTAAAAAGCAAGACGAAGGCCTGCCGGCCTATATGGGTACATTTGCAGACTTAATGTCACTGCTGATGTGCTTTTTTGTATTGTTGTTATCCTTTGCAGAAATGGATGCTCTGAAATATAAGATGGTCGTTAAATCCCTGGATAATGCCTTTGGGGTTCAACGAGAAGTCATTGCGGATGCTGTGCCTGTGGGTACCAGTATTATTGCCCAAGAATATAGCCCAGGTGATCCTAAGCCAACACCATTGAAAGTTGTCAGACAAGAAACGGTTGACGATACTCGTGAAAAAATTAAGGTGACGATGGATGCTGAAGAAGTAGCTCAGCAACAGGCACAGGAAATTGCAGAAGAAACCCAAAAATTTCGTGAAGCACTTGATGAAGAAATTAAAGAAGGCTTGATTGAAGTTGAAAGTCAATTTAGTCGCATTGTTATTCGTATAAGGGAAAACGGCTCATTTCCATCAGGGGATGCTCGGCTAAACCCCAGTTTTAAACCCATTCTCAAAAAAATCCATGATGTATTGGTTGACACAGGTGGACAAATAGCTGTGGCAGGTCACACTGATGATGTGCCGATTAATACACCAAGATATCGATCTAATTGGGAACTATCTACCTCAAGAGCAACGTCTGTAGTACATGAATTGTTGGCTCCGGGTGATATGAAGCCAGAACGGTTTGTGCTGGAGGGTTATGCAGATACAAAACCGCTTGTGCCCAACAATTCACCAGAAAACCGAGCGATTAACAGACGTGTAGAAATCATTGTTCTTAAATCACCGGTTGAAGAAAGTTTAACCCGTTCAATTGATGAGCTAATGAAAGAGCATGAATCAGTTGATGGTTCTGTTACTACTGTTTACGAATAATAAGGGAAGAAAAATGAAAAAAATGAATGTATGGTTATCGACCCTGGGTTTTTTATTGGTGAGTTCAGCAGCTTCTGCGACACAATGGCAAATCAACAATAGCGAATCACAAATCAATTTTATTTCGACAAAGAAAGTGAATATTGCTGAAGTACATCAATTCGACAAAATAGCGGGGAGTCTGTCTGAAAGTGGTGAATTTTCTGTATCGATCGATCTAGCCTCGGTAGACACGGGTGTTGAAATTCGCGATAGTCGGATGAAAGAATTTTTGTTCAATATTGCTGACTTTCCCAAAGCGGTAATAACTGCCAAGTTACCGCCTGATGAAATTAAACAGCTTGAAGTAGGACAGACAAAACCGTTATCTGTGGATGGCATGCTTGAACTGCACGGCCAGAAAAAAGCACTGACTTTTGAGGTGCTGGTTACCAAAGTCGCCACAAATGAGTTATTGGTAGTGTCTGCTCATCCGGTGATTTTAAATGCCGATGATTATGAATTAGCAGCAGGTGTAGAAAAATTACGTGAGTTGGCTGGTTTGCCCAACATCAGCCATGCTGTGCCCGTGAATTTTTATTTAACGTTGAACGCGACGAACTAAGAGGTATTCCTCGCAATGCAAAAATTTTCAGTTGAAACTGGCATCGTTATCCCATTAGACCGTCCCAATGTGGATACCGATGCGATTATTCCTAAGCAGTTTTTAAAATCCATCAAACGCACTGGTTTTGGTCCCAATTTATTCGACGAGTGGCGTTATCTTGATCATGGGGAGCCTGGACAAGATACAAAAAATCGTCCATTGAATCCTGACTTTGAGCTTAATCAACCACGTTACAAAGGTGGTACGATTCTTCTTGCACGTGAGAATTTTGGCTGTGGCTCAAGTCGTGAGCATGCTGTGTGGGCACTCGATGATTTCGGTATTCGCGTTATTATTGCCCCAAGTTTTGCTGATATCTTTTTCAGCAACACCAGCAAAAATGGTATTTTGGCGATAACTTTAGAAGAGTCGTTGATAGATAAACTCTTTGAACAAGTTGAATCTATACCTGGATATCAACTGACGGTTGATTTACCTGAGCAAAAAATTACTCTGCCAGATGGGCAGTCAATCGCTTTTGATGTCGATGCTTTCAAAAAACACTGTCTAATTGAAGGGCTTGATGATATCGGCCTGACATTACAACACACCGCTGACATCAAAGCTTATGAAGAAAAGCGTAAGCAAGAAGCACCCTGGTTATTCTCTTAAGACAACCTCTGAATTTAGTAAATTATTTAAAGATATAAAAAATGACAAAAAAAATTGTAGTTTTGCCTGGTGATGGCATTGGTCCTGAAATCGTTGCTGAAGCAGTCAAAATTCTTGAAAAGTTTCGTGAAGAAGGTCTGGATATCAACCTTGAGTACGGCTTAATTGGTGGTGCGGCCTATGATGAAACAGGCACCCCCCTTCCAGCAGAAACCTTAGAAATGTCAAAACAGGCTGATGCTATTTTGCTAGGTGCTGTTGGTGGTTATAAATGGGAATCTCTGGACATTAGTGTAAGACCGGAAAAAGGCCTCTTAGGCATACGTTCTGAATTGAATTTATTTGCTAATTTACGTCCGGCTATTTTGTATCCGCAGTTAGCTGATGCGTCTACTTTGAAACCTGAAGTCGTTGCTGGCTTGGATTTGATGATTGTGCGCGAGTTGACGGGGGGGATTTATTTCGGTCAGCCTCGTGGTATCAGAACATTGGATAATGGCGAAAAACAAGGATTCAATACACTTGTGTATCGCGAAAGTGAAATCAACCGAATTGGTAAAGTCGCTTTTGATATCGCCGCCAAACGACAAGGCAGAGTTTGCTCTGTAGATAAAGCAAATGTGCTGGAAAGCACAGAATTGTGGCGTGAAACTATGACAACATTGTCAAAATCCTATCCGGATATTGAATTGAGTCATATGTATGTGGATAACGCGGCAATGCAATTGGTGAGGGCACCGAAGCAATTTGATGTCATGGTTACCACCAATATGTTTGGGGATATTTTATCGGACTGTGCTTCTATGCTTACCGGCTCGATTGGGATGTTACCTTCAGCATCACTGGATGAAAACAGCAAAGGCATGTATGAGCCAATCCATGGTTCTGCACCTGATATTGCCGGACAGAATATTGCGAATCCACTAGCGACAATTTTATCAGCTGCTATGATGTTACGTTACACGCTCGATGAAGCCTCAATGGCAGATCGAATTGAAAAAGCTGTGAGCAAGGTGTTGGATGACGGTCTTCGTACTGCTGATATCTACTCTGCGGGTATGACCAAGGTCTCTACTGCAGAGATGGGTGATGCGGTGCTTGCAGCGTTATAAATTAAAAACGAAAGGTGTATTGTGAATAAAAAAGTAGATGTTGCAGTTGTAGGTGCTACAGGGGCCGTAGGTGAGGCCATGTTGGAAATTTTGCACCAACGTCAGTTCCCAGTGGGTAAAGTATATGCGCTGGCGAGTGAACGAAGTGCAGGCTCTACAGTTAGCTTTGGCAATAAATCGATACTTGTCGAAGATTTGGCTGAATTTGATTTCTCAAAAGTGCAGGTTGGCCTGTTTTCTCCTGGTGCAAGCGTATCCGCAATTTATGCGCCAAAAGCCGCGGCAGCTGGTTGTGTAGTTATCGATAACACATCACAGTTCCGCTATGACGATGATATCCCGCTGGTCGTGCCTGAAGTCAATCCAGAAGCAGTAGCTGATTATAAAAACCGTGGCATCATTGCTAATCCTAATTGCTCAACCATCCAAATGATGGTGGCACTGAAGCCTATTTACGATGCTGTCGGTATCACACGTATTAATGTTTGTACCTATCAGGCGGTTTCTGGTTCCGGTAAGCCTGCAATGGATGAGCTTGCCAAGCAGACAGCGGATTTATTAAACGGACGTCCTGTGAAAGCAGAAGTCTATCCAAAACAAATCGCGTTTAATGTGTTACCACAAATTGATGTGTTTATGGATAACGGCTACACCAAAGAAGAAATGAAAATGGTGTGGGAAACCCGCAAAATTATGGGTGATGAATCCATTCAAGTTAATCCAACAGCAGTTCGTGTACCTGTGTTTTTCGGGCACTCAGAAGCAATTCATATCGAAACTCGTGACAAAATAACGGCAGAACAATGCAAAGCATTATATGAAAAGGCTGAAGGCATCGTATTGCTTGATGAGCGTAAAGATGGTGGATATCCAACTGCTGTGACCGAGTCTTCAGGACAAGATCCCGTATTTGTCGGACGTATCCGCGAAGACATTTCCCATGAAAAAGGATTAAATTTATGGGTTGTTGCAGATAACGTTCGTAAAGGTGCTGCGCTTAACAGTGTTCAGATTGCTGAAGTCTTAGTTGAAAAGTACCTTTAAATTAAGCTAGATAAGGAAGTTAAGGGGATGAAAATGAAGAAACAGCTTTTTGCCAGTATCGCTGTCGCATCAACGATAGGTTTTTTCACCCCCTTAACTAGTTATGCTTTTGGTTTGGGCGAAATCAAAGTGATGTCAGCTTTGAATGAGCCATTCAAAGCAAGCATAGACATCAATGCTTTAGCTGCCGAAGAAAAAGAAAGTTTTGAAATCAGAATAGCGTCAAATGATGAATTTGATAAAGCGGGTCTGGATCGAAGCTATATTTTGACACAACTGAAATTTGATGTTGTTGAACAGCAAGGAAAATCGCGCGTTTTAATTAGTTCTGAACAACCGATTAAAGAACCTTTTCTGGATTTTTTGTTAACAGCTTCAGCGGGTGGTGGCCGACTTATCAGAGAATACACGGTTCTGCTTGATCCACCTGAAGTGTTGATGTCATCGACAGCGAAAACCCGCTCCACCCCGAAAGCTAACACCGTAACATCAACGAAAACTGAAAGTAGTCAATCAAATGCATTAGGGTTCAGTAGTCAGAAATACGGGCCCGTTGCCAAGGCAGATACTCTTTGGAACATTGCACTGACAACACGTCCCAATGCCTCTGTTTCAGTTCAGCAAATGATGTTGGCACTGGTTGAGGCTAATCCCGAAGCCTTTGTCGATAACAATATTAACGGACTGAAAGCGGGGTATACCCTCACTATTCCTGATCAAGCGGCCATATTGTCAAAATCTCAGGCTGAAGCTTATCAATTATTTAAAAGCCAGAATGCACAATGGCGTCAACGTAATAAAGCGCCAGTTAAGGCAGCGCCTGCCGTTCTGGAGCAGCCTCAAGCAGCATCGACTGAAGACGAGGTCGTTCAAGCGGATGCTGAAAATCCAGTAAAAGATAATTTGCAAGCGTCGTCTCCTGCAATTGAAAGTGACGCAGATAAAGAAGCACACTTGAAACTGGTTGCGCCTGAGCAAAGTGAAACCACACAAGATGACGCTTCACCTAACCTGGCTGGCAATGAAAAAATTAATGCGTTGACAGAGCAACTGACGCTGGCACAGGAAACGATAGAAGCACAAGCTCAAGAAAATATCGACTTCAAAGCACGAATGGATGCCATGGAAGAGCAGTTGGAAACCATGCGTCGCTTAATCTCGCTGAAGGATGCTGATCTCGCCCGATTGCAAGATTTATTAGAGGACAAAGATCAGTCTAATACCTCAGTTGAAGCAATGGATGATTTATCTGATACTGAAGTCGCAGCAGAGACAGAATCAGATGCCAGCAGTGTTGATAAGCCGGATTCTTCTTCAATCGAATCAGAAGAAGGAGACGCTGTACCAACAGAAACTGAAGAGACTATTAGTGAACTGCCTGCATCAGATGGCGTTGTACCTGACAACCTTGTTGATACTATCAAGGCTTTCCTAGTCGAATATAAATTACAGCTCGGTGGCGCGTTACTACTACTGCTGCTTGTACTGTTATTACTTGCCAGAAGAAAAAATAGTGATGACAGCTCATATACTGAAGTGACAGATTTTGATGCACCGAGCCCAACAGATGATGAGCAATACAGATCAGAAATTCAGGTTGATGAAGTGCCTGAAAATAACGACGTAGATGACCATCGTGATGATGAACCTCTCAGTCAGGAACAACTACCACAGAAAAGTGTGATGGAACTGGTTGAGCAAGCGGATATGTTTGTTGGCTATGCCGATTATGCACAAGCGAAAATTGCTCTGGAGCAAGCTAAAGCCAGAGAGCCAGCTAATACACTGGTAGCATATAAATTGTTGTTTATTTTATATAAACAAAAACAGGTTGATGATTTTATTTCACTTGCTGAAACGACAGATTTCGATGAAGAAAGTATTGAGTGGGATGAAATAAAACAATGGGGAGCGCAATTGGCTCCTGGTCATGCATTATTTACAGCTGAGGAGTCACAAGTAACAGAGGATATTCAGCCTGTTTCAGTCATTGAAGATACGGTTGACGTGGATGATGTTGATGATGAACGATTAGAATTTAGTCGCCACAATGACACTGATGAAGATTCGATTGTTGTTGAGCTCTCCGAAGACAATGATGATTCGATTGATACCGAGACCACCGAAGATAATGATGAAGCGCCATTGGAATTTGATACTGTAGTGCGGTACTCGTCTGATAATGCTGATGACGAACTATTGCTTTCCGATCCAGCGACCACATCAGACGTTCTACTCGAAGAAGATGATAAGTCTGAGGAAAATCATATTGATGATGATCTTTTATCATTTGATACGGGGACGACTTTCGGCACAGTTGAACAAGATGATGACGAGGATGAAAATGAAATTGAGCATGACTCTTTACTTCCTTTTGAACCGGGTGCATCGAGCTCACTAGATCCTGAGCGTATCGATATTGCACCATTCGATATCAATGGTAATGATGATGAACCTGATATCGAGTTTGATATCGGTGATATTGACGAAATTGATGAGGCTGAAACGAAACTGGATCTGGCTTCGGCTTATATCGAGATGGATGATGCTGATGGCGCGAGAAGTATTCTTAATGAAGTGTTAGCCGAAGGTAACGAAGAGCAAAGAGTACGTGCCCAAACGATCCTCGACTCATTATCAGAATAATTAGAGAGAGGACGTAGTGAGAATAGCACTCGGCATAGAATATGCCGGAACTGATTTTTGTGGCTGGCAAATTCAGTCGCATTCCAGAACCGTTCAGGGTGAGTTACAGAAAGCCGTTTCCATTGTGGCAAACCATCCTGTCGAAGTCTATGCCGCGGGGCGAACGGACACTGGTGTACATGGTTTAAATCAAGTTGTACATTTTGACACCGATTCAGTTCGTGAAAAGCGAGGCTGGCTTTTGGGGATTAACGCCAATCTACCCAAAGATGTTAATGTTACTTGGGTTCAGTTTGTTGATGATGATTTTAATGCCCGCTTTTCTGCAATTAAACGTAGTTATCGTTATTTAATTTTAAACCGTCTTAGCCGTTCCTCTATTCACCAAAACCGGATGTGGTGGCATTATCCGCCGCTAGATATCGGAAAAATGCAGGCGGCAGCTGACCAACTAATCGGTCGCCATGATTTTTCAGCATTCAGGGCGAGTGAATGCCAGGCAAAAAGTCCAATAAAGACACTGGATAAAATTCAGGTTAGCCAGCAGCAAGATTGTATTGCTATTGATGTCGAAGCACTGTCTTTTCTACATCACATGGTAAGAAATCTGGTTGGGGTCATGGCGGCTATTGGTGATGGCAGCAAGCCAGTCGACTGGGCAGGTCAAGTTCTACGTAGTGTTGATAGAAGTCAGGGAGGCATTACTGCTCCCGCAGAAGGCTTGTATCTGGTCGATGTGAGATATCCGCAACAATATTCAATACCTACGGTGTCAGCTTTTCCGGTGCTCTGGTAAAGTAACAGCTCTATTTGAGAGTAAAACCGAAACAGATGAGAACCCGAGTAAAAATATGTGGCATAACACGTCAGCAAGATGCTGATTTTGCTGCAGAATCAGGGGCGGATGCCATTGGCCTGGTGTTTTATCCCCCGAGTCCGCGAGCGATATCTTTTGCGCAGGCTAAGGTGATTACCGCTGATTTATCTCCTTTTGTTTCAAAAGTTGCGCTATTCGTTGACCCAGAAAAAGATCTGGTTTCACGCTGCCTTGACGATGTATCGGTTGATATAATTCAGTTTCATGGTAATGAGACACCTGAATTTTGTCAGCAATTCGATTTACCGTATCTGAAAGCAATCAGAATGAGAGAGGGTACAGATTTGTCTGAAATTGCAGCTCGCTACTCGTCAGCTTCAGCTTTACTGTTAGACACCTATCAGCCTGGGATACCAGGCGGTACTGGAAAAACCTTCGACTGGTCTTTGATCGGTCGTATAAACAAACCGATTATTTTAGCGGGTGGTCTTGATGTGACGAATGTCAGAGAGGCTATCCATCAAGTGCAACCTTATGCTGTTGACGTCAGTGGTGGCGTTGAGAGCGATAAGGGGATAAAAAGTCATGAGAAGATCAGCACTTTTATGAGAGAGGTGGCAAATGCTTAAAGAGCATATTCACGATTATTACAAATCATTTCCTGATGCGCGCGGACATTTCGGGCCCTATGGTGGTCGTTTCGTTGGCGAAACGCTGATGGGAGCTATTTATGAGTTACAAGATGCTTATGAACAGTATCGTAACGATCCTGATTTTTTGGCAGAAATGGACAGAGACCTGAGTACCTTTGTTGGTCGTCCATCACCTCTCTACCTGGCTGAAAACTGGACAAAGAAATTAGGCGGCGCCCAGATTTATTTGAAACGTGAAGACCTGAATCACACCGGTGCTCACAAAGTGAACAATACCATCGGCCAGGCTTTATTAGCCAAGCGAATGGGTAAAACCCGTATTATTGCTGAAACAGGTGCTGGACAGCATGGTGTTGCTACCGCCACAGTGGCAGCTAGGATGGGCTTGGAATGTATTGTCTACATGGGCGCTGAAGATGTTGAACGTCAGGCGCAGAACGTCTATAGAATGAAGTTATTAGGTGCACAAGTTGTGCCTGTTGAGTCAGGTTCACGTACACTCAAAGATGCCTTGAATGAAGCTTTGCGCGACTGGGTAACGAATGTTGATGATACGTTCTATATTATCGGGACTGTAGCTGGGCCTCATCCTTATCCGACGATGGTGAGAGATTTTCAATCTATCATCGGTCGTGAAGCAAAACAGCAAATGTTTGATATTAATGGCAAGCTGCCGGATGCACTGTTGGCGTGTATTGGTGGTGGTTCAAATGCTATCGGTTTGTTTCATCCATTTATTGAAGATGAATCTGTGGCTATGTATGGTGTTGAAGGTGCCGGACATGGCATTGAAACAGGCCAGCATTCAGCCCCACTAAGTGCGGGAAGACCTGGTGTATTGCATGGTAACCGTACTTATCTTATGCAAGATGATTATGGTGAGATTATTGAAACGCACTCTATTTCAGCAGGATTAGATTATCCTGGTGTGGGTCCTGAACATGCTTGGTTGAAAGATATTGGTCGGGCAAATTACGTATCAGTAACAGATGAAGAAGCGCTAACCGCATTTCATGATTTAACCCGTACGGAAGGAATTATTCCAGCACTTGAGTCGAGTCATGCGCTGGCCTATGTGAAAAAATTGGCACCGACAATGTCACCTGAACAAACATTGTTAGTCAATTTATCGGGCCGTGGTGACAAAGACATGCATACCGTTGCAGCAATGGCTGGATTAAAATTCTAAGGAAGTAACAATGAGTCGTATAAGTCAGTGTTTTAAAAAACTGAAAGCAGATGGACAGACAGCTCTGATTCCCTATGTCACAGCGGGTGATCCTGAGCCTTGGGTAACTGTGCCATTATTACACGCACTCGTCGATGCTGGTGCTGATATTATTGAACTGGGTATTCCTTTTTCGGATCCAATGAGCGATGGCCCGGTTATTCAAAAAGCCTGTGAACGGGCATTAAAGAATGACGTGAGTGTGAAGTCTGTCTTAGAGATGGTGAAGAAGTTTCGTGAGAAAAATTCTGAAACACCCATCGTGTTAATGGGCTACGCCAACCCAATAGAAGCCATTGGCTATCCCACCTTTGCCAAATTAGCCAAAGAAGCGGGTGTTGATGGTGTTTTAACCGTTGATGTACCGCCTGAAGAATCAGATGATTTCCGTCAGATCATGGATGAGCATGAAATCGATACGATTTACCTCGTTGCACCAACCACATCCAACGAACGTATGACGATGATTGCCAGTTATGCTCGAGGATTCATTTATTATGTTTCCATAAAAGGGGTAACAGGATCTGCTTCACTTGATGTTACGGAAGTAAACAACAAACTGGCATTATTGAGAGAAAGAACAGATTTACCGTTAGGTGTAGGCTTTGGTATTCGAGATGGTAAGTCGGCTGCAGCAGTGGCTGAAATAGCCGATGCGGTTGTTGTGGGAAGTACACTCGTGAAGTGTATTGAAGAACATGCCCAACGACTTGAAGAGTTACCTGCTGCGGTAGCTGGCTTAGTAGCCGAAATGCGACACGCTATTAATGCGCGTGATTTAGCAAAAGCATAAATATAACGAAGGTGACAAGATGAGCTGGTTTGAAAGATTACTTCCCTCAAAAATTCGCACGACAGTACGCAGCCGTTCAGTGCCCGAAGGTGTCTGGTGCAAGTGTCCAAGTTGTGACAATGTGCTTTATCGTGCTGAGCTTGAACGTAACCTGATGGTTTGTCCTAAGTGCGATCATCACCAACGCATCAATGCCAGAACACGCCTGGAGAGTTTTTTGGATGAGGGTGATCGTAAAGAAATTGCTACTGAAGTAAAGCCGGTCGATACCCTTAAATTCAAAGATAGTAAGCGCTATAAAGATCGTCTCACCCAAGCACAGCGTTCAACAGGTGAAAATGATGCTTTACTAGCAATGCAGGGTAGAGTGAATGGTCTGCCATTAGTTGCTGTGAGTTTTGATTTTAACTTTATGGCTGGTTCAATGGGATCTGTGGTGGGTGAAAAATTTGTTCGCGCTGCCAAAGTCGCTCTGAAAAATAATATTCCATTGGTCTGTTTTTCTGCCAGTGGTGGTGCGCGTATGCAGGAAGGCTTGTTATCTTTAATGCAAATGGCAAAAACCAGTGCGATCCTGACTCAGCTAAGTAATGCGGGTATCCCGTTTGTATCGGTGATGACTGATCCCACAATGGGTGGTGTTTCTGCAAGTTTAGCGATGCTGGGTGATATCAACGTCGCTGAGCCTAATGCTCTGATTGGTTTTGCTGGTCCACGTGTTATTGAGCAAACGGTTCGTGAAACTTTACCGGAAGGTTTTCAGCGTGCTGAGTTCCTGCTTGAACATGGTGCAATTGATATGATTATTGACCGTCGTCAAATGCGAGATAGATTATCTAATATTCTCAGCATGCTTCAGCATCGTGCTATAGCCTAGCCACTGTATGCGGTTCAGCACATTGCCACAATGGTTAGAGTGGCAAGAAAAGTTACACTTTACTGAAATTGATCCCGGTCTGGCACGTATTGGTCAGGTATGGGAAAAAATGCAAGGGCAGACACACCTACCATTTAAGGTGGTGACTATTGCTGGCACCAATGGTAAAGGTTCATCGGTGGCTATGACGAGTAGTATTCTCATGGCTGCTGGTTATCGCACAGGCACTTATACCTCACCGCATTTGCTTGCTTATAACGAACGCATAGCCATTAACGGTACTCCCTGTTCAGACGAGCAGATATGTGCCTCTTTTGCTCGAATCGATCAGGCTCGTGGTGACATTTCACTGACTTATTTTGAGTTTGCTACCTTAGCGGCCGCTGATATTTTTCGTCAGCAAGAAATTGATATTGCGGTATTGGAAGTTGGAATGGGCGGGCGTTTAGATGCTGTTAATCTATTCGACGCTGATGTTGCACTGATTACCCCGATTGGCTTAGACCATACTGCCTGGTTAGGTGACACACGCGAAAAAATTGCCTATGAAAAAGCGGGCATTATTCGAGCCCAAACGCCAGTTGTTTGTTCTGAGTCTGAACCACCTCATACCTTGATTGATTATGCAATCTCACTAGAAGCACCTATATACAAGGCTGGTATGGCTTATCGCTATTCACCGCTAACAGCAGATACATGGTCATGGCAGTCAACTGACAAAGAGGCAATGGTGCTTCCGTATCCAGCCTTAGTTGGTGATTATCAGCTTCAGAATGCCGCAGCCGTCATTCAGGTTTGTTATCTGTTACGCGAGCAAGGTATGCTGATTGATGATTCTGCCATTAGCGATGGACTGAAGAACGTTGTTCTGGCAGGACGTTTTCAAGAAATCAGACACGAAGACATCACCATAATTTTAGATGTTACCCATAATCAGCAGGGTGCAGAAAACCTTCAGCGCTTGTTATCAGAGCGAAATAGTACAGGTAACACCTATGCTGTTTTAGCCATGTTAAAAGACAAAGATTGTCAGGCGGTGACGCAGATTCTGCAAAAGGACATCGCTCATTGGTTCTTTGCAGGACTGGATGGTAGCCGTGGTATGGATGCTCAGTCTATAGCTGCTAAAACGATGCAAGATGCCGGGCAGGAAAACTTCAGCTGTCACACCACCGTAATTGAGGCTTATGAACAAGCCTTATTACATGTGCAAGCGGGTGACAGGGTTCTTGTGTTCGGTTCATTTCATACTGTCGAAGCGGTGATGAGAGTTTTACCTGAGTTCCAAAACAGACTCACAAGTACAGCTGAATAATCAGTCTTGATAAAACCCGGTAATGATGTGCTGATTTGATTCAATAATCTTGGCGCGTTTTATTTTCATTGTTGGAGTAAGCATGCCATTCTCGATCGTCCAAGGCGATAAACTCAGGTTAACCCGACGAATTTTGGCGTAGGCAGGAAAGTCGTGCAATAAACGTCTGAACTGTTGGATAACATGCTGCTGTAAGGATTTATCCTGCAGACTATGTTTATTCATCGCATCCAGCTTTAGCTTTTGCGCTAGCACAAGCCATTGTTCAGCATTCAACACAATCAGGGCAGACAGGAAGGGTTTACCTTCTCCTACAATCAAGGCTTGCTCAAACAGTTCATCGCTGGTGATCGCCATCTCCATATCGGCAGGCGAAACCTTTTCACCGTTACTCAAAACCAGAATATCTTTAATGCGTCCGGTAATGAAAATATGTCCACTGTCAGATATCTCAGCTTGATCACCAGTGTGAAGCCAACCATCAGAGTCGATGGCTTTTGCCGTGGCTTTATGATTATTCCAATAGCCCAGCATATTGCCAGGGCTCTGCACTAATAATTCTGAATTTTCGGCGATCTTTACTTTAACAGTGGGGATAGGGTGACCAACACTGTATGGTTGATTATCGCCAAGTGTATTCACACTAATAACCGGGCTTGTTTCAGTTAAACCATATCCTTGTAACAGATTGATGCCCATGCCAATAAATATCTCGGCAACATGGTGTGGAATAGCTGCTCCTCCCGTAACGGCGACTCTCAGTTGCCCACCAAATAATGCCTGTACGTTCTTTGCCACTAATTTATCCAATACAGGCATAAGAAGGAAAATAGGTGACCAATGACGGCGTTGTTGATTGTAGAGGAAATATGACCAACCGATTTTATGTGTCAGCAGGAATAAAAAACGTTTATACCAAGGCTGTGATGACACATTTGTATGTAATCGTTGATAAATACGTTCGAATATTCGAGGCACAGCAATTAAGGCTGAGGGTTGTAGTTGTTGAATATCATTTGCTAATTGAGGAATGCCTCTGGAGAAAGCGACTTTCGATCCTGTCATCATTGGCAAATAATAGCCTGCGGTTCGTTCTAGGGTATGAGACAAAGGTAGGAAGGAGAGAAATAAGTCATTAGATTGAATTTTAAAATGTTTAAGTGAGGCACTGGCCACCGATAGAATATTATGGTGACTTAGCATGACTCCCTTGGGTTTCCCCGTCGTGCCAGACGTATAAATGATAGTTGCAAGCTGATCTGTCTCTGTTTGCCAGTCAAGCAGCGGATAGATGATGTCTTTTTTTAACCACTCATCCAAATACATTGCAGGTGCATCAAGCATTAACTTGTCAGCACTTTTAATAATGACACGTTTAAGCTGATGATCCTCTGAAAGAGAAGGCTTTAGACGATTCCACTGATGGTGGTTTTGTAACAGCAAAAATCTGACATCAGCATCCTGCAATATAAAAGCAAGACTGTCAGGCCGATCATCGGGGTAGAGCGGTACGGTGATCAGTCCCAGACTTAACGCCGCTTGATCAAAAAATACCCATTCAGGACAATTTTTCAGGTTTAAGGCGACACGATCACCAGGAGATAAACCTTCAGCTTTTAAAGCCTGTTGCCAGTATGCTATCTGCTGAGCAGCATCTGACCAACTTATCGTTTGCCACTGTTGAGTTTGTTCACAGTAATTAATATAGGCCGGTGAGTCAGGCGTTTTATTGAGTCTTTCCCTGAATAAGCCATATAAGGTCTGAGCGGCACTGGCTGAAATGTAATCTGTCATATCTTTGGACATTTACATTAACCAACGAAGTTGAACTCCCAACAAGTCAACACTGACATCGTAATCACCATTAAGACTATTGGTTCCGTCAGATTCTTTTATTGAAGGATTATTGGCAAATAAATGTGCATAACCAGCATCAATAATCAGATTGTCGGAATAGTTATATGTGGCACCGATAGCAATCCATTTTCTGTCGATATCAGGTATTCTGGCTGTTCTTCGCTTTATACCTGGCACAGCTGTTTCGTCATAAGCAATCCCAGATCGGAATTGCCATTTATCGTTATAACGGTAATTTACCCCCAAGCCATAACGCATACTGTTTTCCCAGTCTTCTGGTTTTGTACTGGTGAAAGTACCCCCATCAGATTCAATGGCGAGCTCCTGGAAACGGCTCCATCTTGTCATAGTGGCGTCAGCCAGAACCGACCATTTCGAATTAATCTGATGATGAATAGCCAATGAAATAGTCTCAGGTAAATCCACATCACCATGTATTCTCATCGGCCAGAACACTGCCATTGACGGCTGTTAGAGTGCCATCACCTTTGAGTGTGTGTGAAATTTTGGAACGATAAGCCAAGGCCAATCGGGTATCTGGCGTAGCTTGATACATCATTCCCAGGTTGTAGCCATAGCCCCAGTCATCGGCTTCCAGTTTCACTTTGCCGTCAGATGTACCTAGATTTGTCATTTGAACTAATGTCAGATCGATATATTCAGCACTAACACCAAAGCCAATAGATAATTTATCTGTTGGCTTGTAAGCAATGCTGGGATTGAAGTTAATGGTTTTAAGATCAGATTTGACTGCAAAATATCGACCTACCCATTTTTCATTATATTCAGTCACCAGACCAAAAGGGGCGGTAATCCCAAACCCTATAACCACTTTGTCATTTAGAGGTTTAGCGTAATAAAAGTTGGGTACCACAGCATTTTTTGCAGCATCGCCGCCTTCGCCGCCATTCGAGGGTGATGATGTACCATCATTATTAAACTCTGAGTTTGGCGCTATGTAGTTAATTGCCAAATCCATTTCTGCCTGTTTTAAATACATCAAACCCGCTGGGTTGAAATAAATGGTACTGGCATCTTCTGCAGATGCAGCACTCCCTGCAAAGGCTCTACCGAGTCCCGTCACACTTTGCTCAATAATCGCAAAGCCTGCACCAAAGCTGGCACTGCTCATTGTGCCGAGTAATAAAAAAGTCGGAGCCTTGAGGATATTTAATTTCATAGTCAATCACTTGCAGCGGTTTTTTGAACAAGAAGATAAAGTATCCTAAGCGCTTAAGGCGTGCAAGCTTTTCTCAATCACAGATTAGACTCTTTTAAATACTAAATCCCAAACGCCATGACCGAGCCTATGTCCACGCTGTTCGAATTTTGTCAGCGGGCGATAACTTGGGCGTTCGATATAGGTATTGTCAGGACTGGTATTCTGAAAGCGAGCATTGGAAGAAACGTCGGCGAGCATTTGCTCAGCATAATCCTGCCAATCTGTAGCTAAATGAAGATGTCCGCCATGCGTTAGTTTATCAGCCAGCACATTGACGAATTCAGGTTGAATGATGCGTCGTTTGTTATGGCGTTTTTTATGCCATGGATCAGGAAAGTAGATTTGAACACGTGCCAGAACCTGGTTTTTAATGCGATGCTTAATAAGCTGTACGGCATCTGTGCATGCCACTCTGACATTCGTCAGTTGTTCGTCATCAATGGCTTTAAGAAGCTGGCCTACACCTGGACGATGTACTTCGATGCCAATATAGTCTTGGTCAGGCTGATTTTTTGCCATTTCAATCAGCGATGCACCATTACCAAAGCCAATTTCTATAATTTTTGGTGCTTCGCGACCAAACAATGCGTTGAGATCAGACAAATCTGTATCATCATCGATACCAAAGACGGGCCAGTGATTGTCCAGAGCACGTTGTTGACCAGGCGTCAGTCTGCCTTCACGGCGAACAAAACTGCGGATTTGGCGCAGGGTTTTTGTTTCAGTTGTCATAGATCGTATCGGTAAAAATTTAAAGGCCGTTATGATACCTGAAGCGCTAATGGATAACACGGCAAGCAAAATTTTTTATATTCAGACAATCTTATTGAAACGACAATGTGATGCATATCACAACCAATGTTTACGCCTGATTACGTTGTATGGATGTTGAAAAACAATAAAAAGACCTCTTTTTTATCGAGCGTTGACGGTGTAAGTTTTTGATAACAGCGTGCTAAAAATGACTATTAGCGTTATAATATTTGGTCTTTACGTAGAATCTTAAGGGTACTCCGAGCCCCGCCATTATCTTTGCATATAATCAGGCAAAGCATTTAAGAGAGAAGGAAAGTATGGTTCATCCAGTTTTAGAAGCCGTCACCAATGACGTAATCGAGAGAAGCAAAAAAACACGGGAAATCTATCTCGGCCGTATTGATGAGGCGATGCAAAAAGGCCCACATCGTGCTGTATTGGGCTGCGGCAATTTAGCTCATGGATTTGCTGCCTGTTCCATGTCAGAAAAAGCGGACTTGGCAGGAGATAAAAAAGCCAATATCGCGATTATTTCTTCATACAACGACATGTTATCGGCGCACGAGCCGTTTAAAGATTTCCCTGCAATCATCAAGAAAGCTGCAACCGAAGCCGGTGGTGTCGCTCAGTTTGCTGGTGGTGTTCCTGCCATGTGTGATGGTATTACGCAAGGCCAGCCAGGTATGGAACTGTCGCTTTTCAGCCGTGACGTCATTGCAATGGCAACCGCCATTGGCCTCAGCCACAATATGTTCGATGCCGCTATGTATCTGGGCGTTTGTGACAAAATTGTTCCGGGTTTATTGATTGGTGCATTGAGTTTTGGTCACTTACCGGCTGTTTTCGTACCGGCAGGACCTATGCCGAGCGGTTTGCCTAACAAAGAGAAAGTCCGTATTCGTCAGCTCTACGCTGAAGGTAAAGTCGGTCGTGAAGAGTTATTAAAAGCAGAGTCTGAGTCTTATCATAGCCCTGGTACATGTACTTTCTACGGTACAGCAAACAGTAACCAAATGATGGTTGAAATGATGGGCTTACACCTCCCTGGTAGCTCCTTCATTAATCCAAACACACCGCTGCGTGATGCGTTAACAAAACGTGCGACTGAACAAGCACTCAAATTTACCGCGTTAGGCGATGACTATCGTCCAATCGGTCATATGATCGATGAGAAAGCGATTTTGAATGCCCTGGTGGGTCTATTAGCCACAGGTGGTTCAACTAACCACACTATTCATCTGATTGCGATTGCCCGTGCGGCAGGTATTATCATTAACTGGGATGACTTTGACCGTCTGTCAAAAATTATTCCATTAGTGACACGTATTTATCCTAATGGTACAGCTGATGTGAACCACTTCCAGGCTGCCGGTGGTATGGGTGTGTTAATTCGTGAACTATCTAAAAATGGCTTAATGCATACTGACATCATTACTATCGGTGATGAAAAAGGTATGGAACAGTACACCAAAGAGCCAACTCTAAAAGATGGCACACTGACATGGGAAGAAGGCCCTGAAGGTTCTCTTGATACTGATGTTATCGGTAGTGTGGCAGCACCATTTGCAACAAGCGGTGGCTTACATCTGATCAAAGGTAATCTTGGCCGTGGTATGTCTAAGATTTCAGCGGTTGATCCGAAACATCAAGTGGTTGAAGCACCGGCGATGGTCTTTGATCACCAGGATGATGTTGTTGAAGCCTTCAAACGTGGCGAAATGAACAAAGACGTGATTGTTGTTCTGCGCTTCCAAGGACCAAAATCAAATGGTATGCCTGAGTTGCACAAACTGACACCACCATTGGGCGTATTACAGGATAAAGGCTTTAAAGTAGCGCTTGTTACTGACGGCCGTATGTCTGGTGCCTCTGGTAAAGTGCCTTCAGCTATCCATCTCTGTCCGGAATGTGCAGATGGCAGCATCCTGACCAAAGTTCGCGATGGCGATATGATTCGTCTTGATACACAGCGTGGCGAATTAAATGTGTTAGTTGATGAAGAAGAACTGAACTCACGTATGGCTTGTGTTCTGGCTAATACTGAACATCACTATGGCATGGGCCGTGAACTGTTTGATAGCTTCCGCCAAGGTGTTTCATCAGCTGAAACGGGTGCCATTAACATGTTTAATGTCGAATAATTATTTGGAATAAATTAATCAATGTCTAAAACAATTCAAGAGATCATGAAAGTATCACCGATTGTACCGGTGATGGTTATCAATAACGTTGAACATGCTGTGCCTTTAGCTAAAGCGTTGGTTAAAGGTGGTTTAAAAGTTCTGGAAATTACACTGAGAACAGATGCAGCACTTGAATCTATTCGCCGTATTAAAGCTGAAGTTCCAGATGCTATCGTCGGTGCTGGTACTATCATCAATATTGAAACATTAAATGCGGCAATTGACGCTGGCGCCGAGTTTATCGTCAGCCCTGGCACCACGGAAAAATTGATTGATGCGGCATTAGAAACCGGTGTGCCTTTATTACCGGGTGTTGCTGATCCAAGTCAGGCGATGGCTTTACTGGAAAAAGGTATTACAGCAATGAAGTTCTTCCCTGCTGAAGCAGCGGGTGGTGTGCCAATGCTGAAATCAATCGGTGCGCCGATTCCACAAATTACCTTCTGCCCAACTGGCGGTGTCAACCAGAAAAATGTGAAGGACTATTACAGTCTGTCTAATGTCGGTTGTGTCGGTGGTTCATGGATGTGTGCTGCAGATTTAGTCGATGCTGAAAATTGGGATGAAATTACCCGTCTTTCTGCTGAAGCGATTGAATTAGCGACTGCTTAAACGTTATTCGCATCTAGAATAAAAAGGCCGGGATATTCCCGGCCTTTTTTATGCCTATCTTAACAGCAAAATGCCTTTTGCTAACCAATCCGTTATTAAATCTCTGGCTCCATTTGTTATCAATTGACGGTCAAGTTGCGGCATCACTTCTGCTATAGAATCTATAACGGAATCGACATCCTCACCCGCCGTGATGCGTTCGAACAAATGTGCACTCAAGCCATTGAGCTCAATAAACTTCACTTCATCAGCTTGATTACGGTATACCAACAGAAAATGGGGTGTTTCAGAAGCCGATGTTGGTTGAAAGTCATGACTGATTTGATGTACTGGGAAATCAAAACTTAATAACCAGGCAAGTGGAGAACCTTGATAAGACATTGCCAGCAAATTGGTATGTTCATCAATTTCACTTTGTTGCCATTCTTCCTCAGCGATACTCAATGCCAATTCAACCCACTCATAATGAGCAAGTTCATGTAAAAAAGGCATAGCCTTATCAACATCATTTTGCTGGTGTAAATAATTAATAAATTCTTTTGACACATCAACAAAGCGGGGGGATTGGCAAAAATGATCTTTCATGAACGATCTGACCAGATTTAACCAGTCATTTTGAGTCATCAGTTGCCGTATAACAGGAAAAGCAGTCGATAAGGTATTGTTGATATTATTAAAAAATAAGTCGCGGTAAATCGCCATTCGGCGGCTTTCCAGTTGATCTGGAATAGCCTGATGCTCCGGATCACGGATATAGGCGGCGAACTGATATTGTGTTTGCTGAAAATGATTAGCCATGAGCTGCATGCATGTTTTGTGGCTGCTGTTGATATTGTCTGATAACAGCCATTTCATCTAATAAATGAGATAGAGAAGGGATATTAAAATCACGCTCAAGCAGCGTTGGGATAACACCATGTGTTTGATAGGTGTGACTAAGTAGTAGCCAGACAGGATCAATAATATCGGCACCGTGAGTGTCGACAATCAAATCTTCTGCTTCATTGTAATGCCCGGCTATGTGCAGATAAGCAATACGACCCGTCGGCATCGAGTTGATAAACGTCTGAGCATCATAGCCATGATTAATGCTGTTCACATAGACATTGTTCACATCCAACAACAGGTCACAGTCGGCTTCTTCTAATATCTGACGCGTAAAATCAATTTCAGTGATTTCCTGGCCGGGAGCGGCGTAGTATGAAACGTTTTCTATGATGAGCTTCCGTTCGAGAATGTCCTGCACCTGTTTAATGCGATCTGCGACATAACGAACAGATTCGTCAGTGAATGGAATCGGCATTAAATCATAGAGATGTCCTTCATCACTACAAAAGCTTAAATGTTCGCTATAGCTGACGATTTGATGCTTATCAAAAAATTGCTTTAACTGTTTTAGAAAGTTGATATCCAGTGGCGCCGGACTGCCGATAGACAATGATAAGCCATGACATAACATGGGAAAGCGTTCGCATGCGGCCGTGAATTGCTTGGCATACTTACCACCCATTCCCATCCAGTTCTCTGGAGCCACCTCCATGAAATCGATATCATGATTGGCCGACTTTAACAGCTCATCGATAAATTGTCGGCGAAGTCCAAGGCCTGTTCCTGTGACCGGACATGATGGAAGCGCCATATTATTCTCCTGCAGAATGTTGTCTTAACAAAGACGATCTCATGCTGCGATTGTTACAACCTTTAGTCTAAATTAATCTCAAACATCGTTCTGTCCACCCCGACATTACCTGTCTTGGTATCAATGACATAGAGAATCGCTTTGTAATGGCCACTCTCTTTCAATTGGGTTTTTGCAGAGAAGATACCAATCGGTCCGGTAAAACTAAGTGGGATTTCATTAATTTTTTTCTCATCCTGCATCAAGATAGCTTTTGCCTCGTAGTTTTTAGGATCCCACAAACCATTTTTCTTAATTGGACAGCCGCATAATAATGACGCATCCAGATAAAACTCTACTACACCACCTTGTAAAACCTGGGTCCAGCCATCGGCAATAAACCCTGGCATTTTTATACTAATGCCGTCACCGAGCAGATCTTTGCCAGGAATTATCCAGGTCGTGATGCTTGCCTCTTGCAGGGACTGACGATAGGCATAGGGCCCAAGCACAGTGATTTTAATCAAACGTGGTGTATCAATATCGACTGTCGCCAGATAACCCGCCGTGTTTCTATCGCTTAATACATCACCGCGATGAATGGGATTTTTGATCAAACGATCAGTATCGCCTGTGCCACCATTAATCCAACCTTCATCAAGTAACTGATCTGTTTCCGCATCTTTCACTATCACCCGAACACCGCCCACACTGGTGCCGATATACTTGGCATCATTAGCCATTGCTCTAATCATAATTTGCGTTGTCTCTGCATACGAAAGTGAAGGTATGAGAGTAGATGCGAGCAGTAGTAGCGTGTATTTACAGAGGTTCATTGGTATATTCCTGTAATTTAAATCTGCTGCCAGGCGTCATAACCACCGGCAATCGAGTAAACCTGTTGATAGCCCATTAGCTGCAATGTCTGAGCTGCTAGAGCAGCGCGACCACCAGTTTTACAATAGACAATAACAGGGTCTTCGACATTAGCGAGTGACGGGTGAGATGCGAGTGAAAACTCCAACATCCCTCTGGGAATATGAATGGCACCAGAGATATGGCCTGCATCAAATTCCGCGGGTTCTCTGACATCTATCACGGTAGCATCATCAAGCATTGATGCAGCCTGATCACAACTGATTTCATTAATTTCACTCTTAGCCTTTTTGACTAAATCCATTGCTGTTAAGCTCATCGTGACCTCGTTAGCTGTTTATGATGATCGTCGCTACACGATAACAAAATTTGTGTATTAGTAAATGCTAATTTTGAAAAGCGTTTAAAACCGCATTCAGATAAGCATTTGAAACGCTGAGTAACAAAATGCTTTAAAGTGAACCTGCAAAGATGTAATAGCTCTTTCTCAATGAGTGTCTTAGCGTCATAATGTCGAACAGACAAAGTGATGACTTACGATAAAGTCGTGCTAACGAATGAAACAGCCTGGTTAATCTATGTTTGCTTATATTGTCAGAAGGATTCTTTATGCATTCCCCATCTTGATTGGGGTTAATGCGCTGACCTTTGCTTTATTTTTTATGGTTAATACGCCGGATGATATGGCGCGTATGCACTTAGGGAATAAACATGTCACACAAGAAGCCGTCGACGTCTGGAAAGAAGAAAGAGGCTATGACAAAGCCTTGCTCTGGAATAGTGAAGAGCAAGGCTTAAACAAGCTCACACACACTATTTTCTTTGATAAATCCTTAACTTTGTTTGCCTTTGAATTTGGTCAGGCAGACGATGGTCGCGATATTGGTGAAGATATACAAACACGCATGTGGCCGAGCCTAGCGATAGCGGTTCCGATTTTTATTATTGGCATACTAGCCAATATTACCTTTGCCATGTTGATGGTATTTTTTAGAGCGAGTTATCTCGATCTTAGTGGCGTTATTCTGTGCGTTATCCTGATGTCTATTTCGGGTCTGTTTTATATTATCGGCGGTCAGTTTCTAGTGGGTAAAATCATGCAACTGGTCCCGCTGTCCGGCTACGCACAAGGACTGGATGCCTTTAAGTTTATTATTCTGCCTGTTTTTATCGGCATCGTTTCTGGTATCGGATCTGGCTCACGTTGGTATCGCACCTTATTTTTGGAAGAAGTCTCAAAAGACTATGTGCGCACAGCCCGGGCGAAAGGTTTATCAGAAGTCAGAGTGTTGTTTAAGCATGTGTTAAAGAATGCGATGATCCCTATACTGACCGGAGCAGTGGTTGTCTTACCTACCTTATTCATGGGCAGCCTGATCCTTGAATCTTTTTTTGGTATTCCCGGCTTAGGTAGCTACACTATTGATGCTATTCAAGCTCAAGACTTTGCGATTGTCCGGGCTATGGTATTTCTGGGCTCAGTTTTATACATTGTTGGTCTTGTCATGACTGATATTTCATACACCTTAGTCGATCCACGAGTCAGATTAGATGGTTGATAATATTGATGTCCGTCAACAGGCTTTAAGCTGCTTGTTGATGAATGACCCGTGGCAAAAAGCACACGAAACCCGAGCACTCTACGAGCAGATCATTAAAGAAGGATTTCATCTCAATCGTGAACAGCTAGATGTACCGACCGTGCCTGGCAGACCAGACAAGCCGGACTTAGTGCCACCAAAAGCCTTACCCAGACGACGTAATAACCAGCAAACTGGCCATGCCACACTGATTCATGCTATCTGCCATATTGAGTTTAATGCGATTAATCTGGCATTGGACGCGACAGCACGGTTTGTTGAGATGCCTGAGGCTTTTTATCAGGACTGGATGCAGGTCGCTTATGAAGAGGCGCATCATTTTCTGTTATTGGATGAGCATTTACAAACCATGGGGTTTCACTACGGTGACTTTCCTGCTCATGATGGGATGTGGGAAATGGCGCAAAAGACACATCATGATCCCTTAACAAGAATGGCGTTGGTGCCTAGAGTGTTGGAGGCGAGGGGACTGGATGTTACACCGTCGATGATGAATAAGTTGAAAAACTCAGGTGATATCAAAGCCTTTGATATTCTGACGTTGATTCTGCAAGAAGAAATAGGCCATGTGACGATCGGCACCCGTTGGTTTAACTATCTTTGTGAACAGCGCGGCGTTGATCCTTTTGAGACATTTAAAACCTTACTGAATACCTATTTTAACGGGGAAATTCGCGGGCCATTCCATACTGAAGCCAGGTTGGATGCCGGGTTTACCGAGCAGGAAATGGATTTACTGGAATCTCAGGCGGTGTATAAAAAAAGAGGCTGATTAATCAGCCTCTGCTTTTTTCTTTTTCTCCATCTCAGCTTTTTGGCGACGTGATTCTTTAGGATCAGCAATCAGCGGACGGTAGATTTCAATACGGTCTTTATTATTAAGCTCAGCATTGAGTTTGCACATTTTGCCAAAGATACCGACCTTATCGGTTTTTAAGTCAATTTGAGGAAAACGTTCGAGAATACCGGACCGTTTAATCGCATCTTCAACCAGACAATCTTTGGGTACTTCAAGAGGAATAATAACTTGTTCATTAGGTAGGGCATAAGCTACCTCAATATGGATTAAATCAGCGTTTTCCATAGATTTCCTGTGCGCGTTTACAAAATGCTTCCACTAATGAACCTGATATTTGAGTAAAGACAGGGCCCAGTGCCAAGTCTAATAAACGAGTTGAAAACTCGAAGTCCATATCCAGTTGAACACGACAACCCTGATTGTCACCAATCGGTTTGAATTGCCAGTGGCCTTCAAGATGGCGAAAGGGGCCATCAATTAATTCGATGCGTATGGCATTGCCATGGTCGAGGACATTTCGAGTAGAAAATTCATGATGAATACCGCCTTTGGCTATATCCAGAGAGGCGCAGATAACATCTTCATTTTTACTGATAATTCTGCTGTCGCGACACCAAGGCAAAAACCGTGGATAGGCTTCAACATCATTAACCAAATCAAACATTTGATCAGGTGTGTACATGACCAGAGAGCTTCGTGTGATGGTAGTCATTGAAATCCGGTTACGTCATTAATTAATTCAGAAGACCGATAAGATTGGCAAAAACAATCAAAATTGCAATCGGTGTAATAAAACGTACAAGTACTCGCCAAGTCGAATACAACAATCCATTGCCTAATCCCAGCTCATCCATAGAGCTATTTCGCTTCATTACCCAGCCTGCAAACAAGGCTATCAGTAATCCGCCCAAAGGCAACATAATATTCGCTGTGAGGTAGTCAAGCAACTCAAACATCGTTAATCCGAATAATCGCCATTCCCGACCAAGGTTAAATGAGAAAATCGTCAACAAGCCTAGCAACCAGATGATGACACCTGAATACACACTCGCTCTTAGCCGAGTCATGTTTTTATTCTCAACCAGCCAGACCACAATGGGCTCTACCAGAGAAATACCCGAACTCCAGGCAGCGAATAATAATAAGATGAAAAAGATACCGCCAAAGAACTGCCCCCAAGGCATATGACCAAAGGCAATCGGCAGAGTGTCAAAAATCAAACCTGGCCCCGCCGTAGGCTCAAGCCCATTAGCAAATACCAGAGGGAAAATTGCCAAGCCAGCCAGCAAGGCAACCGTAGTATCCATAATAGAAATGGTCAGCGATACTTTAAAGATGGACGCTTTTTTAGGTAAGTAAGAGCCATACACCATAATCGCGCCCATACCTAAACTTAAGGTGAAAAAGGCATGGCCCATCGCAGTGAGCACGCCAGTATGCGTTAATTTAGAAAAATCGATGGCAAATAAAAACTGCACACTCTGATCAAAATATTGCCCAGTATTGTAACCATAGCCAACCAACATCAATATGATGATAAACAGGGCGGGCATAATAATTCGCACAGACTTTTCTAAACCATGCTGGACACCGCGTACCACAATCCCAACCGTCATCAGCATAAAGATCGTATGCCAGGCTAATAAACGTTCCGGATCATTGACCAGGGCTTTATGGATACTAATTGCGCCATCAGCGGTGACCCCTTCAAATACACCAGAAAAAGCGCGCGGAATATACGCCATAGCCTGGCCGGCAATTACACTATAGTAGGAAAGAATCAAAAACCCCGTCAGCACACCCATGCCACCAAGCCATTGCCAATTTGTACTTCGGCCTTCTTCTTCAGCAATCGACTTCAAACTATTGATGGGATTTTGTCGGCCTCGACGACCGATAAGAATTTCAGCCATCATCAGCGGAACGCCGATAATGGCAATACACAGCAGATAAATTAGAACAAAGGCACCACCACCATTTTCACCCGTGATGTATGGGAATTTCCAGATGTTTCCCAGGCCAACAGCCGATCCTGTTGCTGCAAGAATAAATGCCCAGCGAGATGTCCACTCGCCATGAATCGACTTTGTAGGTCTAGCCATTCGGTCGCCTCAAAAAAGTAAATTCACTCGATTGTACCCAAAACTTTTGTCTTTCAACAAACCGCACTCATTTTAGTTTCGTGAATGATAAATAATGAAGCCGCTGTTTAAACACTCTATAATATGCACATGGCAGCGAAAAAGAATAAAAAGAAAGTAGGCGAAAACACCATCGCAGTGAACCGTAAGGCACGGCATGAATTTTTCATCGAAGATAAATTTGAAGCAGGACTGGTTCTCGAAGGGTGGGAAGTGAAAAGCCTGCGTGATGGAAAAGTGCAGCTCAACGAAAGCTATGTCCACGTTCGCAATGGTGAAGCCTGGTTAGCCAACGCACTCATTACCGCGTTAAAAACCGCATCCACACATATCAAACCAGAGCCACAACGTGACCGTAAGTTACTGCTGCATAGAGCAGAATTACACAAACTGATCGGTGCAGTTGAGCGTAAAGGTTACACGCTGATTCCATTAAATATGTACTGGAAAAAAGGCATGGCCAAGATTGAAATTGCGCTGGCCAAAGGTAAACAACTTCACGATAAACGCGCAACAGAGAAAGATCGCGACTGGAATCGTGACAAAGCCAGAATTCTGAAAGCAAGATAAGTTTTCACTGGTTGAAAAACGCCTAATCCGATACAATATAAGAGTTCAACACTTTGGGGGCGACCTGGCTTCGACGGGGATTACAAAACCTAAGGTGCATGCCGAGTACTTCAGTTCTCTCGTAAAAAAGACTGGAATTAAATTAGTTGCTAACGATAACAACTACGCACTAGCTGCTTAATAACCAGTGAATGCCGTTCGACCAGATCCGTGCTTGTGCGTCTGGTATCGGGCGTCGACTCTCACAAGATCGTCTCGAGGTATGCTTGGTACTAAGAGATTAAAACCTTACAAGATCGCTACTTGTTTTCCCTGTTCATCGGGTAGCAGGTAGTTAAATTAATAGATGAAATAAGCATGTAGATCCGAAGGCGGAGGATCTGCGGACGCGGGTTCGATTAGTAAAATGGTCGCCATAGGGAGTGATCCCTATTGGAAAAAGAGAGCTCATACGGTGAACGCTACGGGACAAGGGTCCTATGCCAACGCCGTCCGGTGAATGGGAAACCAGTAAGCCGGCTAGAGACTCATAGGTTCCTAACGAGACTTGTCTTCATGGAATACTAGGGTGGGTTGATGGTAAAACTGATACTCACAAACGCTCTCCATCTGATTTATCAGATGAAGGAATAGTCCAGGCCTGAATGAAAATTCAGGAATCACTGTCCCGCCGCCTCCACCAAATACAAAACAACCACCTTCGGGTGGTTTTTTTGTGCCTGAAAATCTGAGGAGTAAGTTGGGAGGAGCTATAGCGAATCCCAATATTTTGATATCTTGTATGATGTTGTTGGTTTGGTTTCATACTTTTATCCAACCTATAATCTAATTATCAAATACCAGATAGCCCAACAGACGAGGTAATGGAATGTCTCTCTACAAGGTTACAGCTGAACTCTCAGCCATCGATGCTGCATATATCGCAGGACTTATAGACGGTGAAGGCACCGTTACCCTGTGTCGAAAACATAAAAATGAAAACAGACAACTTTCAGTGACGATTAGTAACACTGAGCGAGAGCTATTAGATTACGTAATGACTCAAGTAGTGGCTGGGAAAATCACTAAAAAGAAAACCGCTCAAAGCCATCATACACCAAGCCTTACATATGCTATCTATAACCGTCAGGCACTGAGTTTACTGAAACAAATAACCCCATACCTTCGAACTTATAAGAGACATCGTGCAGAGTATATTTTGCAACATTATCTAAATGTCACTCCACGTAATGGCAAATACAGCAAAGAATTGCTGGATGCTCGCAAACAATTTGAGATAAAAGTGTTGAATATACTTCCAGAGAAACAATTAACTAAATAAATCATGTAAGTGATTATTGATAGTGAGTATGAGTTTGATATTCTTAGGATTTAAAAGCAGGACAAAAATCAAGTTTCCTGACCCCTTGATTCTGCGCTATATAAATTTCATTAGAATCTTAAATGTCAGAATGAGTCAAAAGTATGTTTAAATTAATTTAGATTTGTAAATGATATATGAATGGGGATATCTATGTTTCATTTCAAGGAGCGATTGAATCGGTGGAGGGAGAGATTACGAGATAAAGAGGCCGAAATATCCTCAAGCGAGACAAAGAGTGATTATTTTGATGACTTAGCACCAGTTGACGATGCTGATAAAGAAAAAAATTATCAGTTTTATGCTAAAGCACTGGCTCATGCTCTTAAGAAAGATAAAATTAAAAATATTGCTATTACAGGTCCTTATGGATCTGGTAAGAGTAGTATTATCAATACCTTCGAACAGAAAAATTCTGAACTCAACTTCTTAAAAATATCTCTAGCTTCATTTGACGAACGAACTAACTCATCCAGAACTCCATTTACAACTGCCGTAGCAACGACTACTGAAAATAGATTGATTGAAAGGAGTATTCTGCAGCAAATGCTTTATGGTGTTGATGCAGATAAACTCCGTTACTCTCGTTTTAAGAGGATATTAATACCAAAAGCTGCATTAGCTAGATCATTTATTATTTGTATGTGGCTTTTGACAATTATTTTTTTATTTACTGATACCTCTTTTTTTGAAAAAATCGATACGTTTAGTTTTTCTCATATGGTTGCTACGTGTCTCATCACGTTCGTGATTGTTGTGCCGATCATTCTTGGTGCTCTTGTATATGAGTCATTCTTTGGTATTTCATTCAAAAAGCTATCATTAAAAAACGCTGAGTTTGAGATAAACAGTCTTTCTGAGGATTCCATTTTAAATCGTCATTTAGATGAAATTATCTATTTTTTTCAAGTAACTAACTATCATGCTGTGATTTTTGAAGATTTAGATCGGTTCGGATCCCCGGAGATATTTGTCAAACTCAGAGAAATTAATAATCTAATTAATAAAAATGACAAAACGGATAACAAGATAAAGTTTATCTATGCTCTCAAAGACGATATGTTTGCAAACGAGGATAGAGCAAAGTTTTTTGAATTTATTATTCCCGTAGTTCCCATAATTGATAATTCAAATTCACTAGATATTATGCATAATCGGCTCGAATATATGGGCTTGTTGAGTGTAATAAAAACTGAATTTTTGAGAGATGTCTCTTTTTTCATTAATGATATGAGGTTACTCAAAAATATCTTTAACGAGTTTATAATTTATGCCGCACAAATTAGTGTTGAGTTGAATAAAACACAGCTATTGGCAATGATGATTTATAAGAATTTGTATCCCGATGACTTTGAAAAATTGCATAATTCTGACGGAGCTTTGTTTCGAATAAGTGAATCGAAGAATACAATTATTGAGCAATTGAAAAATAAAATTTCGAATGATATTGACTCACTTCAACTGGCACTAAAACATGCAAGAGAACAATCTTTTCTACATATCGAAGAACTGATTAAATTATTTCTAGGACAGCTATTCTTGTCCACATCAGACCAGACAAATTTAAAGGGTAGTATTGGGGTTTTCATAAATTCTGAGTCAGTTGAGTTTTCCGAACTATTAAATTGGGAAATCTTCGAGCAACTAATCGCCGAGAGTGATATTACTTTTGCTGTACCTCATCCGCAAAATAGAAATCATCTAATACCTAGGGCATCAGGAAAATCATTTAAAGATATTGAGAATGAAATCAATACCGAGGTTTCGTTTTTAGAGAGAAAGCTTCGCATAGATAATCTCAAAGATGATTCACAAAAAGAACTTCGAGCAGAAATTCGTGCTTTGGAATCAGAAAAAAATAAAATCGCTGTAATGCCTCTTCATGAACTCATAAAAAAAACAGATATCTCAGTTGATGAGATACTTTCTGAATATAACTTACCTGCGCCGGATTTATTTAGGTATTTAGTTACTGAGGGATACTTAAATGAAAATTACCCACTATATATTTCGACCTTTCACGAGGGACGGATATCAATGCGTGATAGGAGTTTCGTGCTCGCTATAAGAAGTTATAGAGAGACAGATCCGTTACAGATTATCGATAATCCAGAGGAAGTTTGTGTCAGTTTACGTACAACTGATTTTAGCCAGCATTATATTTTAAACGTTGTTTTAATGGACTACTTGCTTCAAAACTCAACATCAGTAACGAATCAATTAAAACTGGATGCGGTGCTTGATTTTATTTCAAGAAACTTTGAAACAGCTAGAGATTTTCTCATCACTTATTTTGAGTATGGTAAGAATATCGAGTTAATTACTCAGAAGATGGCTAGCTATTGGCCTTCATATGCGATCGAATCATTAAAATTTAGTGATGCCCCAACACACATAGCAAATATCCTGTCTTTTGTTGATGAAAAACAAATTGTTAACGTGTTGGATAGGGCTGGAAAATTATCTGAGTACATTAGCATGAATGGCGGATTAATCTTTAATTCAGAAATTAATTTTAATGGTGACTATTCAATTCTAAAACAGCTCAAAATAAAGTTTCAAAACTTAAACTCGTTAAAAGAAAATATCTTGTTATTAGAGTACATTCATAATGAAAATTTATACCAAATAAATTCTAATAATCTTCGCGTTGTCCTGGGAGTGTTTTGTCACGCGAAGGAAGTTGATATCAGCACTGCTAATTTATCAACAGTTCTGGAGCTAGGGACGGAAAGTCTCAAGTCATATGTGAAGCAGAATTTGCAAACTTATATAGACACTGTATTTCTTCTAGAGCCAGACAACACTTTAGAAAAACAAAAAACAATTAACTTTTTGGTAGATAACGAAACCATCAGTCTAGAGACTAAGAAGAAAGTATTAAAAAAACAAGAGTATAAATTCAATAGCTTGGAGGATATCCCCCAAAACCTTTGGGATTTCGCGCTTACCGAGGGACAGGTTGATATTACCTGGAAGAATATTTCCACCTACCTTTTTTATTCTGATAACAAGCAGGAAATTGAAGCGGCCTCAGAGTTTATTACGGCATTATTTTTAAGGACGAAGCTTGCTGATGAACTTAAAGATACACCAATAGACAGTACTGAGCTTGGTGATGGTATATCAAAAAAACTGTCTAGGTTTATTGTAAATAATGATGCACTTCTGAAAGTAGATTACGAAAATCTCATCCAGTGTTTACCTTACCGTTATCGTAACTTCCCAAATGAAATTTCTGCCGACAAAGCTTTTCTTTTGGCCAAGCACGATAAAATTTCATTAAATTCAGTTACGTTTGAATACTCTAAAAATGATAAAAGTTTACTTTCAATGTTAATTGCAAAAAATAAACCATACTTCATAGCAAACAGAAAATTCTATGAAATTAGCGATGCAGTAATTGAAAATATTCTCAAAATGGACGAATTTGGAAAAATCTTTAAGCTTAAATTATTTTCTGATATTCAACCTACGACGTTAGAGGGAAATCATCAGCTAGCTAATATAAGTGTTGATCTATTGTCACTGCCTGCTGCAAATCATGAAAAATATAGCAATGAACTTTTGAAGTCTGTGATAACCAACACTGAGCACATTAAAAAAGCAATATTGCTTCTTTCCAAAAATATTCTTCGGTTCGATAAAAGTGAAGTAATAGATATTCTGAAAGTGTTGCCAGAACCATATAAGGATATAGCATCATTTGGCAAACAGCCTAAATTAGATAAAAATAAAGAGAACCTCCACTTAATTCAGGAGCTCGAAAAAAACAACATTATTTCATCAAAAAAAGTTCGAAAAGGTGTGATCGAGGTTTATACCTATAAGAAGCCGTTTTAAAAGTTTTTTAAACTTAGACCAATCCAATACACTTTAGTGTGGTAGTGATGTCTTAACGTAACTGGTTCTTTACATTATTAGTAAGACTAAGACGATGTACACATGGTTTTTCTTTTTGGGGGATACTATGGGGGCAACTTAATAAATAATGATTCATTAAGTTTATATTTTACAGGTGATTGGCGCGGGAATTCGATTGACGCCGCCACATAAATGACCACCCTCGGGTGGTTTTTTTGTGCCTAACGATCTGGAAAGTAGGTTGGGTAGAGCTATAGCGAACCCCAACATTTGAAATTATGAGTGATATTGTTTTGTTAGGTTTGATGCTTCAACCCAACCTTGTATCTCTCCAGGAATATCTGTTTAGCTCAACTTTTTGCTGAGGGATTTAGTTGAAGTGTTTATAGTCTGGTTATATCAATATCGTTTGAGGTGATAACCATGAAAAAATTAGCGCTAGCTTGGCTAATGTTCGTTAGTGTTTTTGCTCATGCCGACGAGCTGACAAAAGAAGAAACCTGTGAGGGCTGGGCAAATAAAGCCGAGCAGTTTATGGAGGTTCGGCAAAACAATGTGCCTATCCATGAGGCGATGAAGATGACGGTAGGCAATTTTTCACGGGGTTTGATGTTGCGTGCTTATAATGAACCGGTTGCTGAAAATGAGGGTGAAAAGCAAGCTGTTATCGATCATTTTGCTGAACTAATTGAAGATGAGTGTTTGAAAAACGCTCAGTAAAAAGGTCGCATCAGGCTGGATTTACCGCGCAGCAAATAGTTTTAAGTTCTTACTATTGAGTTACAACGGTTAATGTTTATCGAGCTTAATGTTCTATTTTGCTTGCTGACATTTGTTTTCAGCCATGCACGCAGGCGATAAATAGGCAAATAAATACTTTTTTATTTTCATTTGCTTATAAATAGTTTTTACTAGAGAAGACGTATTATTTGTAAGTCTAAATAGTTGTGCAGAAGTTATGGTCTTTGTTCTGTACTTTTTTATTTGATTATCAATGTCATCTTTTATCGGGCAAAACTAAACATCTTTAATAAGGTTGTGTAGACTGGCTTTACAAAAGATTCACACCCCAACGCGTGCATACAAGGGGACTCAAAAAGACAATGCTCAATGCAGATTAGAGAAAAACTCAGTTTAATCGTCATCGTCAGTATTCTATTGACTTCCATACCCGCCGCTATTTGGGTAAGTGCTTATTCAAAAGAAAAGCTTCTTAACCGAGAGGTGAATAATCTACTGGCTGTGACTCAGAATCAGGTCGATATCACTTCTCAGAAGCTCAGTTATGCAGAACCTAAATTAAAAGGCTTAGCCCGTTTACTACAAAGTGAATTAGATAAACCGGTTACAAAGGAAGAAATAGACAAGTTCTATCAAACAATAGAGCTGAATAGTGACGGGGTTTGGCGTAATAAGAAAGACCAGTTTGATGGTCAGGTCAATGCCGGGATTTTCATTCCTGACTCAGCTGATTTAACAGATAAGCAGAAAGTGATGCATTTACGCATCAAGCAGGTGATGGATGTTTTTGGCTCATCTGCTAATCGTGTATTTGAAAATGTGTGGTATCTGTCACCTGATTTACGCAGTGAAGTTATTTTTGATTCTCATTATCCTCAATTTATATTTACTCAGCAGGCTGACAATGATTACACGCAAACGCCTTGGGTAAGCTTAACTTCTCCTTCTGATAATCCCGACAAGCAATATACCTTTACACCGCCTTTATTTGATCCTGTTAATCAGGTTTGGATGGTAAGTGCCTTATACCCGCTTTATGTCAGTGGAAAGTGGGTGGGGTCGCTTGGTGAGGATATGCAATTAAGCAATGTGCTGGGCTTTACTTTCAATGAGCAACAACTTTACCCAGATACACAGCATTTCCTGTTGGATAAGCAAGGGAATTTCATTCTTGCCGGTCAATGGCAAAAGCAGCTTGAGTCAGGTGATGAAAAACAGGTGACGGATTTTCTCGATAAAGAGAATGCGCTTAAAGTCATGTTAAAACAGCCTGTTAAAGATAGTCCACAGATTGCGTCAAAAGATATTATCGTAAATGGAGAAAAGTATATTGTCATCTCTATGTCGGTGGTTCCGGTTGATTGGCGCTACTTTAAACTCATTCCGATAGATGATTTGATCGAACCCGTTAATCGTTTATTAGCGATTCTGATAGCCGTATTATTTGCGGTCACTATTTTCTCTGGTTGGTTGATTACCGTTGCAGTCAATAAGAATGTGATTTCACGTATCACACGCTTGACCAGAGAAATGACACGTTTTGAGTCTGGTCAAAAAGTGGCGTTGACAGCTGAGCTAAAAGGGAATGATGAAATTACCACTGCAGCCAGAGCGTTCGACTCTATGGCTGAACGTATCGATTCATATTTAACGCGTATTGCGGAAAGCAAAAAGTCATTAGCTGAAAGTGAAAGCCGCTGGAAGCTGGCCCTTGAGTCTACCGGTGACGGTGTTTGGGACGTCGATCTTGACGCTGGCACAGCAAGTTATTCCGAGCGTTGGAAGAAAATGCTGGGCTATATGGATGACAGTTTCCCAGACACGCTAGACGAGACTTCCGAATACATACACCCAGAGGATAGAGAGCAGGCCAGACTGCGTTTCAGAGGATATATTTCAGGCGAGTATGCCAATTACCAAGATGAATTCCGAATGCTGTGTGGCGATGGCTCATGGAAGTGGATTATGGCGCGCGGCATGATCATCAAGCGTGATAAAGACTTACAACCTTTACGTATGATTGGTACCAGTACTGATATTTCCTACTTCAAGAAAATTCAGGATGAGTTACGCACTAATACAGCCAAACTCAGAGAATTACTAGAATATAGCCCGATTGCTGTTCGAATTGTTACCAATACCACCAAAAAAATTGTCTTTGCGAATAAACGTTATGCGGAGCTGGTTAATCAGGATAAAGACAAATTAAACGATCTCAATCCCTTTGCCTTTTACGTTGATCCTACAGTGGTGAAAACCTATTTAAATCATATCGCTGAAGGTAAAACCATCTATAACCAACTGACAGAGCTTAATATCTACGGAGAAGGAACAAAATGGACACTCGCTTCCTACTTGCCAATTAAATATGGTGGTGAGGAATGCAATATCGGTTGGTTCTACGATATTACTGATCGTCTAAAAAACGAGGAAGCACTGCGTTTACATGCCAGCGTATTTGATGATGCCTGGGAAGGCATTCTGATTACTGACAAAGATAACCGTATTATTAGCGTGAACCGCGCATTTAGTGAGATCACTGGATACACACAGGAAGAATTAATCGGTGAAGATCCTAAAATTCTTGCTTCAGGTCGACAGGGCGCAGAGTTTTATGAAGAAATGTGGGAATGCATTCATACTGAAGGGCGTTGGCGTGGTGAAATATGGAACCGGAAGAAAAATGGGGAGTTTTTTGCTGAAATTTTGACCGTAAGCGCAATAGAAAATGATCAGGGCGAGATTACCAATTATCTTGGGCTGTTTGTTGATATTACGGAGATTAAAAAAACAGAGCATCTGTTAGTCAATATGGCCCACTATGATGCCCTGACACAGCTCGCCAATCGAACACTACTTTCAGATAGGCTCGAACAAGCTATCGCCATTGCTAAACGAAGTGAGAAATTGCTGGCGGTATGTTTTCTGGATCTGGATGGATTCAAACCCGTCAATGATGAATTCGGTCACGAAATTGGCGATAAACTGTTGATTGCCGTGGCTGAAAGACTAGCCCAAGTTACTCGCTCCGGGGATACAGCCGCCAGAATGGGGGGGGATGAGTTTGTTGTACTTATCAGTAACATAAACAATATCGATGAGCTGGACCCCATTCTTACAAGACTCAGCCAGAAGATTGCTGAGCCGATTAAGATTAACCATCGTAAACATCACGTCACAGCTAGTATCGGCGTGGCTATTTATCCCTTAGATAATGTGGACGGTGATACCTTGATTCGTCATGCGGATTTGGCCATGTATGAAGCCAAACAGGCGGGGAGGGATGGCTATCATATCTTTGATGCTAAGCTGGATCAGCAGATGCATGAATACCATTCCCAACTGGAGCGATTACATCTGGCGTTGATTGGTGAAGAGTTCAGGCTTTATTATCAGCCAAAAGTGGACCTTCGCCATAACCGTGTTGTAGGTGTAGAAGCCCTTATCCGTTGGCAACACCCTGAAAGAGGTTTATTGGGTGCCATGGAATTTTTGCCTATTATTGAAGATCATGAGTTCAGTATTGAGTTAGGCGACTGGGTATTAAAAACGGCGTTCAACCAATTACAAACATGGCATGAAAACAATTTGCACATTCAAGTCAGTATCAATGTATCGGCCAGACAAATTCAGCATGATGCCTTCTTAAACAAACTCGAATCATTATTGAAGCAATACAAGACTATAGCGGCTGATGATATCGAGCTGGAGATTCTGGAAACCTCGGCACTGGAAACGGTTCAGACAGCGCAGGTTGTGGCGGCCGCAAGTAGTTATTTGGGAGTGCCGTTTGCTCTGGATGATTTTGGCACCGGTTATTCTTCGTTGTCGTATCTGAGAAAACTACCAGTCAGAACCTTAAAAATTGACCAGAGCTTTATCCGGGATATGCTGGGTAATGAAGAAGACATGGCGATTGTGAAAGGGGTGATTGAGCTAGCTCAAGTCTTTAAACGCAATATCATCGCCGAAGGTGTTGAAACTGAAGCGCATTTTAAACCGCTGATGGATATGGGCTGTGATATTGCGCAAGGTTACGCTATTGCTAAGCCCATGCCAGCAGACGAAGTGCTTGAGTGGGTAAAACACTATGAAAATGCGCACAGGAAGAACTAAGTTTATGGCCAATATTCTGCTTGATGAATCACATAAAAAACTCATTCAATCAGCGATTGAATTCGGTAATTGGTTATCAGCTCAGACTTCCCTATCAGAAGATGATAAAAAAGCCGTGCAATCTATTCAGCAGGTATTAAATAAGCTGCCCAAAATAAACGATGGCACCTTAGCCATGTATGGCTTTAGTGTGGAACGCGGTGATGACGAGAAGGGGCTGATTCGGGGCTGGGATATTAGTGTCGAGTATTTTGCTCATGATCCGGAACAGCAAGGTGGTCTGGAAATATTCAGTTCTTATTTACCGATTCCTGAATCCATAGACAAAGATGTGTTGGCCATTAAAAAACAACATGAAGTGTATTTCCACTGGCCTATCGGTGATATTTGTAATCTGGTCAAACAAGAACAGGCGCAGCAGTGGATGACAGCAGTAAGCCAACCGCAGGCTCTACTAGCAGAGGGGGACAGACTTCGGGTGGAGATTGTGTATCAGGATTTTTACAGTGAGATTGAGTTGCCTGGCTGAACAGCAGGCAAAAAAAAGTCTGAGAAACTCAGACTTTTACGTTTAGATTATTGCCTTGTGTGGCAGTAGGTGCAGGGACAGCAGATTCAATCAGTTTTAACGCATTGGCACCATCTAACTTGGCTTTGTTATTACTCATTTGAGCACTTTTGACCATCAGATAATCATCGATACTGATTTTCGGGCTGCCTTGTGTTGCTGAAATACTCATGTCCTACCTCCTACTTTTTGTGCCATCTTACATGACCTTAGTTATCTTCTACGATAAATAGTTCACATAATTCTTATATCGGCCTATTGCTCTAACACTTTAGAATCAAATGCTTTTTGATTCTTTGTCATCGTTTTGACATGACTGTGTGATTGACTTTCAAGATTATCATTCATCCATGTATAACTCATGACAGCAGCAAGTGTGACACGTTCATCCAAGGTGATTCCTTATTTACTCGATCATCATTTGGTTGATAGCTTTTCGTTGACTACAGCCGAGTCGTTTCATAAGCAGCAGTTATCACAGAATCCTTCTTTGCTGGTGAGTTTGGGGCTGATTTCCGAGCAACAGATGGCTTCCGCTTATGTGAAAGCTCATGATATTGAAAAATGTGACATCAAATCCTTACCCGCTGAAGCTCCCGAACATCAGATAGCCAGTCGATTTTTACAAGAGGCAGAATGTTTGCCCGTGTTTATCGACGAGGCAGAACTCACGCTTGCCATGGTGAATCCGGAAGATAGCTTTGCTTGTCGGTCGATAGCCCAGCTAACTAAGAAACGGGTAAAAAGGCTGGTGATTACCCAGAGTGAATTTAAACAGTTATATGAAAAATGGCATGCTGCTCGGCAGGACAAGGATAGGGTGCATGCTGATGGGATCTTTGCAGATACCGATGATGATTCATCGCTGGTGAATCGCCTGAAAGATATGGCATCGCAAGAGCCGGTGGTGAAGCTGGTTAACTCATTGCTCAATAAGGCGGTTGAGCTGAATGCGTCTGATATTCACATTGAACCTTTTGAGCATCATTTGGCGGTTCGCTATCGCATGGATGGTGTATTAAAACAGCTCGATTCTCCACCTGTTAAATCCAGTGCTGCCGTGATATCCCGTATCAAAATAATGGCAGAGCTGAATATCGCTGAACGACGACTGCCACAGGATGGTCGTCTGCAAATTCATGCTGATGGTCGTTTGATAGATTGCCGTGTCTCCACCACGCCGACCCTGCACGGTGAGAGCATTGTCATTCGTTTGCTTGATAAACAAAAAGTGACACTGGATATTCACCAACTGGGTTTGTCACCACAATCATTAAACGGGCTGATGAAACAAATCAAACAGCCTCATGGCATTATTTTGGTGACGGGGCCCACTGGCAGTGGTAAAACCACGACCTTATATTCTGCTTTGCAGCAATTAAATACCGAAGAGAAAAAAATATTAACCGTCGAAGATCCGATTGAATATCAACTGACGGGCATTAACCAGATCCAGGTCAAACCGCGTATTGGTCTCGGTTTTGCTGAAGCGCTCCGCGCTCTGGTCAGGCAAGATCCGGATGTGCTGATGATTGGTGAAATGCGTGATAAAGAAACTGCTTCAATAGCCATTCAATCAGCATTAACCGGCCATTTAGTATTTTCAACATTGCATACTAACGATGCCAGTAGTGCGGTGACACGCTGTCTGGATATGGGCTTGGAGCATTATTTACTTGCCGTATCCCTGAATGCGGTGATGGCACAGCGTTTGGTTCGCCGTTTGTGTGTGTCATGTCGTCAACCAATGGCCATGACAGCAGAGAGCTGGAAGTCTTTGATGCCTGATACGATTGCATTTGATGATCAGGCGACGATTTACCGCGCTGTTGGCTGTGATCATTGCCAGCAAAGTGGTTATCAGGGACGCACGATGATCAGTGAATTATTGATGGTGAGCGATGCTATCCGTCAGCTGATATTACAAAAAGCCGATGCCAAGACCATTGAGCAAAAAGCCATGGAGCAGGGCATGCAGACACTCAAACAAGATGGCCTGCGTTTGGTGCTGGCTGGTATGACCAGCATTGATGAGGTGCTTCGCTTAACACAGTCGCACCATGCTCATGACTAAGTTTGTTTATAAGGCGTTAACCGCTAAAGGCGAGATGATCTCCGGTAGTAAAGAGGAAGCAGATCAAACGGCCGTGGTGCAGTTTCTTCGTCATTCTGGTTATGTGCCAGTGTCGGTGACCAAACAATCATGGCTGAAAGGGATATTTAATCTACGCCGTGAAAAGCAGCAAGCGCCGTTATCGCCCACACATTTGCTAACTTTTTTTAGTGAGTTAGCGACATTACTGGATGCTGGACTTACAGTCGACCAATCATTAAAGCGTATGGAACGACTCGCCAGTTCAACGGTATTAAAAGACACGCTGGCTGCACTGCATCAAGGTGTGGCTGGTGGTGAGAGTCTGGCAAAAGCGATGGCAGGACAAGGTCAGCGATTTACCGATTTACATATCAATATGGTGCTGGCGGGCGAGACTGGCGGGCATTTACCTCAGGTAATGAATGAATTAGCACATTATCAGGAAACCATGGCTTTATTACGCCGACAATTAATATCTGCCTTAACCTATCCGCTGATCTTGCTGGTCATGTCGATATTATCGATTGTGATGATGATGACCTATGTTATCCCTAAGTTCGTGCCATTATTTGATGGTGCCGAGCAAACCATTCCCTGGCTGACACAACAGGTGTTTGCCGTTGCCGATTTTTTTGAACAGAGCTGGTGGCTGCCTTTGGTTATATTTATTGTGCTGGCACTGGCGATTGATACGCTACAAAAACAAAAAGCAGGCAAAGTCTGGCTGGATGGCAAAGTACTCAAGTTGCCTGTCATTGGTTCACTGGTGACCGCCGTTAATATTGGCCGTTTTTCTCAAAGTATGGCGTCAATGCTGACCCATGGTGTGGGGTTAATTGAATCGGTCAATATGGCGTCTGGTTCAATCAATAATGGCAAAATCAAACAGGCGCTAACTGAGGTGGCAAAGCAGGTCTCTAACGGCAGTTCACTTGCCAAAGCATTAACGTCTTTTTCCTGTTTTCCGAGCCTGTTAATCGAGCTGGTCGAAATTGGTGAACAAACGGGACAATTGGAACCTATGTTCGGCAAAGTGGCAAAAGCCTATCAGCAGCAAGTGGAAGACAAAACCAAACAATTATTAAATTTGGTTGAACCGATATTAATTATTGGCTTGGGCGGCATTATTGGCGTCATTATTATTTCTATCATGTTAGCGATGTTGGGCTTAAACGATCTGGTTCGTTAGTCACTGTCATTAAAGTTTCATTTTTAGTGGTTATATTCCGCTGATGATGAAAAGAAATAATCGTGGTTTTAGTCTTATCGAATTGCTGGTGGTACTGGCAATTTTGGCATTATTGGTTGGTCTGGTCGGTCCCAGAGTAATGAAACAGTTAGGTGGGGCGAAAGCCGATACCGCTGTTTTACAGATTGCTGATCTGCAAGCCTCACTTGATATTTATTATTTGGATATGGGTGTGTATCCGACTTCTGCTCAAGGTTTAAATGCACTGATTGAAAAGCCGGTTGATCTCTCTGGCTGGAATGGCCCTTATCTCAAAAAGAAAAAAGTCCCAGTCGATCCCTGGGGGCATGCCTATCATTATGTTTCACCCGGCAAACATGGTGACTATGACTTGTATTCATTAGGTGCCGATAATCAGCAGGGTGGTAGTGGTGATGATCAAGATATCAATAGCTGGGAGTAACGATATTGTCACGCTCGGCAATAGCAAAAGGCTTTACCTTAATTGAGCTATTAGTCGTGATGACGCTGATGGTCATGCTGATGACTTTATTACCCCCGTTATTTCGTCCGGTGATGGAACACCATAGTCTGTATGCGGAATCTCAGCGCTTAGTGTTATTAATGCGGCAAGCCCGCAATGAAGCGATGCTGAGTCAACAAACGCAATACGTTGAACTGAATGTCACCAACCAACAAATCGCTCACAACAATCAGCGTATGCAACTGGCGACGAGCACAAAGCTGGATGCCTATGTAGCAGACCGGACAAATGCAAAGAACCAGGGAAGTATCGTATTTTATGCCGATGGCAGTAGTAGCGGCGGCCGATTGTTATTGGCAGATAATCATTATGCCTTTGCCATTGATGTGAACTGGGTGACTGGGCAAATTCAGTTAAGTAAACAGTTGCCAATGTGATGAAACAGCAAGGCTTTAGTTTACTTGAGTTACTGGTGGCTTTCAGTTTGATGAGTGTGTCTTTAGTCATACTGTTTCAGTTGTATGCAAAAGGTCAGCAAGTTATTCGTCTGGGCCAGGATTTTAACGTGGCGACCAGCATTGCAGAATCCTTGATTGCTCAAGCGACATATCAAGCCAGTGGCACTCAACAATCCGGCACTACTGAGAAGCAATTTCAGTGGCAGCTAACTATTCAGCCGATAAATGTCAGTGCATCGTCAAAGCTGCCTCTACAAGAAGTCAGTGCCGATGTGTCATGGCAGCGCTCGGGTAAACCGTATCAGATACATCTTTCTACATTGGTACCTGTTAATAAGGCCACACCATGAACAAGCAATCAGGTTTTACCTTATTGGAAATGTTGATTGCCATCAGTTTAATGACGATTATGCTGGGTTTGTTATTCAGTGCCTCACGTACGCTCAGCGGACAGACTCAGTCCGGCATTGAGCAGGTGCAGATGAATGATGATATACGACTGGTGACTCAATTTGTCAGACGACTTATCAGTCAGACCTCACCGATTGTGATGAATCAGGGCAACTCACATCCGGTGTTATTTTCAGGTGCAAAACATCAGCTTGGATTTGTTTCTACTTTACCTGCTCATGCCGGTGGTAACAGCCTGTATTGGGTTGAGTTGATGCTTAAAGAAAACCAATTGGTGATGAATTATCAGCCATTACTGAGTCTGCTTAAAAATCATAAGAATATTCAGCAGATTACGCTGTTAAATGGCATGGCATCATTGGATTTTTCCTATGCAGAACTTCATAACAACATCACACCAAAATGGCATTCAGCCTGGCGAAAAAGTCAGCAACTACCACCAATGATTTCAGTCACTGTGGCTCAGAAAAACCAGGCAGAAAAATATCCAATCGTGGTGTCTTTGCCTGTCCAGGTGACGCGGATGCGGGATCATCTCAGTGTGCAGCGTAGTGACTCATGAGCTCAGTCAAACAGCAAGGTGCAGCGTTATTGATCGTGCTCTGGATGATCGCGCTTTTGATGATTTTAGCCGTGAGTTTTAGCCAAACCATGCGTATTGAAACGCAACAAATCAAACAGCAGCAGGAGGCGTTGGCAAGTAAATATCTGGCAATGGATGGCGTGTGGCAGGTGATCCAAGCATTAGTTGATGAGCGTAGTGACAGACTTACCAATGGCAGCCGATACAAGATGATGACGGATAAAGGCACCTTATTTCTCCAGATTCAAGATCAAAATGGATTACTTGATGTTAATTACGCCCCGGCTGAATTAATCACTTCCGTATTAAAAATAAAAGGCTGGTCTTCACATGCGGCTGAACAATATGCCGATCAAATTGTTGATTGGCGTGACCGTGATAGTGAACGTCTCCCCGCCGGAGCTGAACGTTTACATTACCGATCTGCTGGGCGTAATGACTCACCCAAAAATGCCGCTTTTAATAGTCTTGAAGAGCTGCGTTTGCTGTTGTCGATGGACGAGCAGAATTATCAAAAGATAGCCCCGTTGATGACGGTATATTCTCAACAATCGGGTCTTAACTTATCTGTACTACCAGTAAGTATCTACAGTGAAAATGAGCGGAAACGTCTTAGTGAACTGCCTAATGATCAATTACAACGACTTCCCGCTGGTCGTTGTTTTGTCATCATCAGTCGCGCCGAGGTTAAAAAAAGTGTAGCGAGTCTGAAAGTGGCGGTATTGCTGAATCCGGATCAAACCAAGGATTATGCAATTTTGTCCTGGCAGGCTATCACAGGAGTTGAGTCCTGATGTTCTGGCAACAACTCAGACAAGGCATTGCGTCTGCCTGGAAATGGTGGTTATCACAGCTTAATGCTGGGCTGCCTAAACGCTGGCAATATCAAACTGATATTCGCCGTCGACGATTATGTATCAGCTTCCATGAGGATAGTTATCAGTTAACGCTATGGTCTAAGGCTGGAGATGACATTCGTTGGCAAGCCACAACAAAGCGTGCTGATAAGCTCACCCTGCCTAAAAAACCGAGTCCGAACAAGAGTGTCTTATTGCTTGATGAACAACAAGTATTGTCTCGTCTACTAACTATTCCACGTTCTGCAAAACACAATATCCCCGAGCTATTGTGCTTTGAAATGGATAAGTACACACCATTTCAGGCTGAGCAGGTGATCTTTGACTGGGTTGAGCTGGAAGAACAAGACGATCCGGAGCTGATTCAGCTTCGCTTGTTTGTCATGCTGCGTGAAGATATCGAACAGCATCAACATCGCCTGAAACCCTTAGGCATTAGTATCGACAGGGTGTCTGTTCAAGACAGTTTATATCGTGATCGGGTGAATTTATTAGGTTCACTGTCTTCAAAAAACGCATGGTCAGCGTATGTCTTGCCTGCTTCGGCCTTGGTATGCCTACTTTGTGCGCTTTATCTGCCCTTGTCTTTTTATGAGACCCAGCTGCAACAGCAACAAAAAAGTCTGACGGCTTTTCGCACAAAGGCAATGCATGATGTGAAGCAGCAACAACATGGTGAATATACGCTGGCACAATTTCGTGAGTTAGCAGAGCAACAACGTCAGCAGCAGTGGCTAGCTGTGCTTAATACCCTGAGTGAGGTGTTGCCAAAAGACACCTGGGTAAGACGCTTTCAGGTCAGAGACAATACCATTGAGATTCAGGGCGTGTCAGCTTCAGCGACCACACTGCTTTCTTTATTAGCTAAGACAAAACAATTTACCGACGTGACTTTCAAGGCGCCCGTGACCTTTGATAAGCAACTGGGCAAAGAACGATTTTTTATCACAATGAAGCGAGCCACTGATGCGAGCTGAACTGTCACGTTTTTATCCGGCACTAGCTTGGTCAGTACTCATTCTGGTCATTGCATTTTTCTGGCTGGTGATTATCAATCCGGCCTTGTCTGTTCGGCAGCACTACACCAGTGCGCAGGAAGAGACTCGATTTATGCAGCAAAAATTATCTCGTCAGTTAGAACAACCATCAGTATTGCTGACTGAGGATGAAACGAGGCAGTTGGCCGATCGCTTTTTATTTCATGGTGAATCAAAAGCCTTGATGGCTGCACAAATGCAGTCATTGGTAGCTAAACATCTGGATGACTTGGGCCTGACTAAAATGAGTGCCGAGACGACGCTTGTCGAGCAGGACAAAGGCTTTGACCAGATTCAGTTACGTCTTCAGTTCCAGACGGATTTGAAAGGTTTAGTGGCATTTTTATCCCGTATTGAATCTCAGCAACCGTTACTGCTTATTGATGAGCTATCCATTGTGATGAATGATGATAACACTCAGTCATCACCCTCTCAGCTTGAAGTGCAAACCATGATGACCGGCTTTTATCAAGCAGAGAAAACAGAGAGTGCATCATGAGCTGGGTTGTTATTAGCTCATGGCTGTTAATCGTTTTATCAATGGCGAGTGTGGCAATCGAGTACAGACATATGCATGCTGAACCTGTTGTTACTGATGCTTCGGTTAACCGTCAGCAGACTTTGGCTGATAAGCAGAGCACCGTTATTAATTTACCGTCACCGTCTGCTACTGATGCTTTGCTAACCCAGGCGATTTTCTCACCAAACCGTTCTGTCGAGCCTGCGATAGAGCAAACCGCGGAGCCGACTGAACACACCATATTTTTAAATCATTATCGTCTCTCTGCGGTGGCCATAAGTGAAAACTCGTCAACGGTATTAATGACAGATGATAAAACCAACAAGGTGAAACATTTACAGCTAAACGATGAACTGGATGGCTGGACATTAGAGGATATTTCATCGATAGCAGCCGTATTCAGTAAAGCCGATCAGCGACGTCGTGTGATGTTGTTTAATCCGCAAACACCGTCATTAGCAACTACGATTTCTACAGATGTCATCACCACAGAGCAGGAAAGTTCGCCCACTTTTGTATCCGGCACTACCTTGGATGACGATCCGTATCAATAATGTCACATTCATTTCATATGCTTGTCGGTTATGAATTCAATAAGCGAGTGATACAAACACATGATTAGGCTAGCAGCAATAGTCGTATCGTTAATAGTGCTGGCGGGGTGTCAGCATCTGACTGGCACCAAAGTACAACAGCCAGCCAAACTGGCAGGCAATAGTGTCAATAACCCCGTTTCTGCTACGCCTATCAGTCAACATATTACATCTTCAGATGATACGAAACCGCTCCAGAAAACGGTGGTTTATGGAGACAATCCCACATCGAAAATTCCTCGCCAGCAGTTTTCTAGCAATGCTGAACACAACGATATTACGCTCAATTTTGAAGCCGTCGCGCTGGCTGATTTTGTACGTGTTGTATTAGGCGAAATTTTGGCAGTGAATTACTCGATGGATAAAAACCTAACAGGGCAAGTCACTATTCAAACACCAAGTCCCATCGCAAAAGAAGCAGTATTGCCGATGCTGGAAAGTGTATTGGCAATGAATAATGCTCGTTTAATGGTGAACCATGACTTTTATCAGGTGGTGGCATCCGATCAGGCATTATCCCGAACATCGGGTAATACTCAGTCAGGTTATGGGGTGCATGTCATTCCACTGCGTTATATCAGTGCTGCTGAAATGGCCAAAATTCTTATGCCTTATGCTGGGAAGGATACGGATATTCAAGTCGATCAAAAACGTAATCTGGTTTTATTACGCGGTAATCAACAGGATGTGCAAACACTGACGCAGACGATTTCTGTGTTTGATGTCGACTGGCTGGCGGGGATGTCTGTCGGTATTTATCCAATAAAAAATGCTTCTGTGAACGATATTCAGCGTGAATTGGAAAATATTCTGCTGACAGCAGCGGCAGACAATAATGAGCCGTCAGCTAATGGTCCCGTGCGCTTAATGGCGATTAATCGTCTTAATAGTATTTTAGCGATCAGTGCAAACCGATCATCGCTGTTAAATGTGGAACGTTGGGTTGAGCGCTTAGATATGGCTTCGAATCTGGGTAAGCAACAGCTCTATGTGTATAAAGTCCAGAATGCCAAGGCCAAGCAGCTGGCGGATGTTCTGGCTCAGGTGTTTGGTGCCAATATCCAACAGCTGGCAGATTCTAAGACAGAAAAACAAACACTGGCCCCAGGTGAAACCCAAGTCCATTTGGGCTCAACACAGACAACATTAAATAATCCAGACCAGATCTTATCTGCATCTCAAGCGAATAAAGCGCGTTTCTTAAATGATGAGGTCGATATTATTGCCGATGATGTGCGTAATGCGCTGGTAATTATGGCCACAGCCAAAGATTACGACATGATTGAGCGTACGATTAAACAGCTTGATACCGTGCCGATGCAGGTATTAATTGAAGCCAGCATTATTGAAGTGACCTTATCTGATGAACTGAATTTTGGTGTTGAATGGTTTTTCAAAAATGGTGTAGGCAGTAAGCAGGGTAACAGTCAACTGGATTTAGGTAATGCTGGCATTAATGCAAAAACACCTGGGTTTTCATTTACCGTGGTGGATAGCTTAAGCAATGTCCGCTTTGCGTTGAATACATTGGCTGCGCAATCAAAACTCAATGTTTTATCGTCGCCGTCTTTAATGGTGCTGGATAACCAACCTGCCAAAATCAATGTCGGTGATGAGATTCCTATTCCCACCCGACAATCAGTGAGTAATACCGATGCCACTGCACCGACAGTTAATGAAATTGATTTTCGTAAAACCGGTGTGTCATTAACCGTATTACCACGCGTCAATAATAGTGGTCTTGTCACCATGGAAATACGTCAGGAAGTCAGTAATGCCGTGCAAACGACCACATCGACGATTGACGCGCCCACCATTCAACAACGCGAAATTGAAAGTGTGGTTGCTATCAATTCAGGCGAAACCATCGTGCTTGGCGGCTTAATTCAGGACAGTAAAACCAATAATGACAGCGGCATACCAGGACTACATAAATTACCGGTTTTAGGGCATTTATTCGGACAAACCTCGGATGCGGTGAGAAGAACAGAATTATTGGTGTTAATCACACCAAGAGTGATTCGAGACCGCACATCAGCACAGGCGGTAACCGAAGAGTTAAGAAACAAAATGCTGACAATAGAAGAAATCCCTGCATCAGTCTCAGGAAAGATATAAACGACTTAAATGTCACGCCAGCCATTGATGTGACTCAGTTCACAAAATTGTCATCAATGCTTAACTTGGATGTCATCAATAACAATTACGCTTTATCCGTTAGCCAACCAAACACTTTAATTGTCTTATGGGAGAGACACATGTCAAACAAGCTACCTTTATTATTGGGTGCAGCAACTTTAGCATTGAGCGTAACAGCTTATGCTAAACAACCTGTTCTAACTGATTATCAAGTTAACAGTGACTGGTATACAGACGCTGTTGAAAAAATGGATAACAAACCAGCGTATAAAAATGCACACAAAGCAAAAAATGTGATTTTATTTGTCGGTGACGGTATGGGCATTTCTACTATTACAGCTGCCCGTATTTTAGAAGGCCAGTTAAATGGCAAACCAGGTGAAGAAAACCGCCTGATCTTTGAAACCTTTCCGTTCACAGGCCTGGCAAAAACATACAACGTTGATGCTCAAACACCTGACTCTGCTGGTACGATGACAGCTATGATGAGTGGTGTTAAGACAGATGCCGGTATCATTGGTATTGGTGAAGATGTTCAACGTGGCGTATGTTCAACAATGAACGGTCATGAACTGGTGACAGCGCTTGAGTTGGCTGAAATCGCTGGTAAATCAACAGGTATCGTCACAACAGCACGTATCACTCATGCAACACCTGCAGCGACTTATGCAAAATCAGTGGATCGTGACTGGGAAGACGTTTCAGATATGCCTGCTTCAGTTACCCGCCGTGGCTTACCCTGTAAAGATATTGCTAAACAATTGGTGGAATTTGAAAGCAACCTGAAAAATCGTTATCCAACAGCAAAACGTATTAACGGTATCGAAGTCGCTATGGGTGGTGGTCGTCGTCACTTCTTACCAAAAAATCCTGCCTTTAATAGCCCTGATGCAGTCAGCTCAGTTGAAGGTGACAGAACAGATGGTCGTAACTTAGTTGCTGAATGGCAAACAACTTACCCAACAGGTAAGTATGTTTATGATAAAGCAGGATTTGATGCGATTGACCCAGCGAAAACCGATAAAATCTTTGCTCTGTTTAATGAATCACATATGCAATATGAAGCTGATCGTGGCAATGACATTGCCGGTGAACCTTCATTATCTGAAATGACAGAAAAAGCGATTAAAGTATTGAACAAGAACGATAGTGGTTTCTTCTTAATGGTGGAATCAGGTCGTATTGACCATGCTCATCATGCGGGTAATGCTCATGGTGCTTTAAATGAAACTATTGAGTTTGCTCATGCGGTTAAAACAGCATTAGAAAACACTAACCCTGAAGAAACATTGATTATCGTGACAGCGGATCACAGCCATGTATTCACTATGGCAGGTTATCCAAAACGTGGTAATCCTATTCTGGGTAAAGTGGTCAGCGTTGGTTCAGATGAGCCTGCATTAGCTGCTGATGGTAAGCCATATACAACTTTAGGTTATACAAACGGTCTTGGTTTCCGTGACTTGGGCAATGAAACGGATGCTGATGCCAGCTATAACGCAGGTCCGGATGCGGGTCGTAAAGATTTAACTGCTGTGGATACTGAATTATCTGGATACCATCAAGAAGCATTGATTCCATTAGATTCTGAAACACATGCAGGTGAAGATGTAGCCATTTTTGCGACAGGTCCTGGTGCAAGTGCGGTAACAGGAGTGAATGAACAAAACTTGATTTATCACATCATGAATCAAGCGGCACGTTTGGAAATCAAAGCAGAAAAAGCGATTAAGTAACATCACACGAAAAAGAGAGGGGTGGGCGTGAGTCCACCCCTTTTTCGTTTGGATAAAATCAACACGATGAAGGTTATACAGATGAAATATCATTTATTAGCGAGTCTGGTGTTAGTCACTTCTCCATTACTAGTTCAGGCGAGCGAGAGTTGTTCAATCGATCCTGAGTTATTAGGGGCAACGTACGAAATGACTGACAGTGACTCTAATAAAACGGCAACGATGATGTTGTGGCGTCAACATGGCCGTGTTAGTAATCAGTTTACCCAGACGGGTGTTACCGATATGTGGGAATACACCCATAATGGCCAGTTAAGAATGGTACGTTTTTTTGATAAGGAGCAACATGCTATCGAGTATCAGCCGGGCGAGGTGAAGTACGCTAATGCTGATAGTCAATGGCAACAAGTGCATGAGTTGATTACAGACAAGTTGAAAAATAATATGACACTGGTATCAACTTCGGGGGAAGCCTGTGACAAAGTCGAAACTTATCAGTTAACAGAAGGTGATAGCCATCTCCAACTTGAATGGTTACCTGCTTTATCATTAGTGAAAAGCTGGAAAAATACCGCTGACAGTCACATTCAAACATGGCAGTTAACGAAACTGATTAAAGATGAAAGCGCTGTTAATGCCAGCTTTAAAATGCGTGATGATTATCAGACAACAGATTATGCCGATATTGGTGATAGTGAATCCGATCCATTTATTGCGAAGATGATTAACCAGGGGTATATCGACCATGGTCCATCCGGTTTTTATAATAGTGAAGGTGAGGATATCGGTCATCCACATCATCATTGAATAAAAGTGTAACCCAGTTAAAACCCTGTTTCAGTCTCTGAAACGGGGTTTTTTAATTTAGTGACAGTGCTACCTGACTGATGACAATATAGCGAATCAACTTACCTGCTGTGACTAACACGACAAACCAGCCTAGATGTATTTTTATGAGACCTGCCATAACAGTTAATGGATCACCAATGATGGGCAACCAGGCAAAACACAGGGAAATAAGGCCATATTTCTTAAACCGGTTTTCCGCTTTTCTAATATCGCTTTCTGATATCCGTAACCATTTTTTTATGACTGCAGAACTGGCCCAATAACCTAAAGCATAATTCAGCATTGAGCCAAGCACATTTGCCACGGTGGCTGTGGTGATGAGCAAACTCGGTGATAGTCCTTTGATTAATAGTGTGCTCAGAACCAATTCAGAGCTAAGTGGCAGTAGTGTTGCAGATAAAAAGGCTGAGATAAAGAGACCGGGATAACCCAAGCTAACAAAATAATCCATTCAGGCGGTTACTCGATGGCGTGATGGTGGAGAAGTCAAACTGATACTCTCCTAGGAAATATTGAATCATACATAAAAAAAGGGAGCCGAAGCTCCCCAATATTGAACGGTGATTTTCTAAAGATGGGTTTAGGCTGCAATCGCTTTTTTACGAAAGCCTAAGAAACCTAATAAAACTGGTGCGAATAAGAAAAGTGCTGCAGGAACAGGTACTGCTGAAACTGATAGGCTGTAATTTAAAGCTTTACCCGTTGCGTCATAGATATCCAACACATATGTCAGACCTGCAGTTAATATCGCTGTGAAACTGAAATCACCAGTAATGTTGAAATTTTGAATAGCACCACCTAAAACACCAAATGCAATAGTTGCATTATCAAGATTAGACTCTGGATTAAATGACCATTCAATAACTACTGGTGTTGCGTCATTAGTAAATAAACTGAACGAAGATTCCCATGCGCCATTACCTGTAGTCCCACTTGCTAATACTGTACTACCACTAGCAAGATCAATTTCCTGACTAGCATTGTTGGTGAAAGCTGAGTCACCTTTTGTTAAGTTAAGTGTTGCTGCATTAGCCGCAACAGAGAAAAATAGTGCTATGACAAATAGCATCGCTTTTTTCATAAAAATTCCCTTATGTTTAGAGTGAAAAAACAAGCAATGCAACCCAGCCATCTTCACTTGGAAGACCTGTAGCTTTCCGACCCCGCCTCACGACGAGTTTGGCTTTGATTAAAAGGATGAAAGTGATAAACCACTCAATTGCTCAAGTGGTTAATTATTCATCCGCGGCTAAGTGTATAGAGGCTCTATTACAAGAAAATGTCAGAGTGAGTAATTGATTTAAATAAAATTTCTATCAATTATCTTGAGTAAATTAACGGGCATATTTCCCGTTTTAAACTGGTGTATAGTCTGAAAATAATAATAAAAAAATACATATCAGAGAGGAGAGAGCAATATGGCAAGCGTACTAAAAACGACGCATCATGGAGGCTGTCCACATGATTGTCCGGATACCTGTTCGATGGTCTATGAGGTGGAAAACGGTCAATTAACTTCAGTCAAAGGCAATAAAGAACATCCGATGACGCGTGGCGGCTTATGCGTCAAACTCAAAGACTATGAAAAGCGTCACTACCATCCGGATCGTCTGTTGTATCCGATGCGACGAACAGGACCTAAGGGCAGTGGACAGTTTGAGCGAATTAGCTGGGATGAGGCTTTAGATGAAATCACTAGCCGCTGGAAAGCGATTATTGCAGAGCAAGGTCCGCATGCCATTTTGCCTTATAGCTATTTAGGGAATCAGGGCTTAGTTCATGGCTTAAACGGGGGCGATGCTTTCTTTAACAAAATGGGGGCGACCGTCTGTGAGCGTACGTTTTGTGGCGAAGGTTCTTGTACCGCTTGGTTATTGACCGTAGGGCCGACGGCAGGTGTCGATCCCGAGAGTTTTATTCATTCTAAATACATCGTTATCTGGGGCTGTAACTCGGTTAGCACCAATATTCACCATTGGCATATCGTGAAAGATGCACAGAAAAATGGTGCCAAAGTGGTGGTGATTGATCCGTATAAATCCAAAACAGCTAAAGAGGCTGACTGGCATATCGCACCAAAACCCGGTACCGATGGTGCATTAGCGATGGCGATGATGCATGTCATCATTGAAGAAGGTTTACAGGATCAGGACTACATCGACAACTACACCGTTGGCTTTGATGCCTTGGCAGATAGAGCCAAGACCAGAACACCCGAATGGGCTGCCACTATCACAGGCATAGCTGCGGATGATATCCGTCAATTTGCCCGTGAGTTTGCCACTAGCCAACCTGCGGCAATTCGCCTTGGGGTAGCAGTTGAACGTAACTACGGTGGTGGTCAGGCCATCCGTGCTATTACTTGTTTGCCAGCTTTAACCGGTGCATGGCGGCATGTTGGCGGTGGTGCTTTGCAGTTCCCGGTATGGGAGCATCCTTATAAATTTGATGTCATCTCGCGTCCAGATCTGATTCCGGAAGGCACGCCAGTGGTGAATGCAATACAACTTGGTCGAGCACTAACGGGTGAGTTGGGGCTTGATACACCGATTAAATCTATGATGTGCTGGAATGCGAATCCTGTCACGCAAGCAGCAGAAACTGACAAGATTGTTCAAGGTTTGATGCGGGAAGATCTGTTTCTGGTGTCGGCTGAACATTTCCTTTCTGATACGGCTTCTTATGCTGATATCGTGCTGCCTGCTTCTATGGGGGCTGAGATGGAAGATATGGTGCTGTCATGGGGGCACTTATATCTGACCTATAACGAAAAATGTGTTGATTCGCCGGGCGAAGCTATTCCCAATAATGAGATATTCAGACGTCTGGCAGCCAGAATGGGCTACCAAGAAGAAAACTTTAGCTGGTCAGATAGCGAGTGTCTGGAGAACTATGTTGACTGGGAATCACCGGCTTGTGATGGTATCGATTTAGCTTATTTACGCGAACATGGTTTTGCCAAATTAAAGGTAGGTACCAAAGATGATCGTGCTCCTCACCGCAATGGAAATTTCCCCACGCCCAGTGGTAAATGCGAGCTGGAAATAAAAGGAGCCACAAATTTTGTTGCTGGACCTTTCAGGCAAATGTATGACGGTTTCCAGCCAGGCGAACCTTTAGACAGCTTACCTGATTATGTCCCATCAAGAGAGACGCATGAGAGCAATCCTGCGTTGGCTGAAAAGTATCCTTTAAATATCATTTCACCTAAAAGTCATGGCTTTCTGAACTCTTGTTACGCCAATATGGAGAACAAGATAAAAGGCCAGGGCGAACAGTTTGTGATGATAAGTCCTGTGGATGCAGATATGAGAAATATCCAGAGTGGTGATGTGGTGTCTGTCTTTAACGATAGAGGTAAATTTGAGGCATTGGCACAAATTACCGATGATGTCAGCCCAGGTATTGTGGTGGCCACATTAGGCTATTGGCGACAGTTAAATAAAGGTACAGTTAACTGTGTGAGTTCGGCAGAGTTTGTTGATATGGGGCATGCGCCGACGTTTACAGATAACCTGGTTCAAGTGGCTTTAAATGCTTAACTTTTACATGGAAAAAAGCCCGCATTAGCGGGCTTTTTTGTGTTGAATGTTAGGCTGTTTGTCTGTTGCCGAAAGGCCTGATGCCTATCAATATCAATACGGATAGAATCAGAATAGCCGATTGCGCTGCCAATCCTTCCCATGTGGAATAAACACCAATCCACGATAAGGTAAAGTCAATTGGGAAAGACGATATGCTGATCAAGTCGGCTTCTTGTAATGCTGCCACCGCTTTACCAATCAGTACAAAGGATAGAGCCAGCATCAGGTATGTGCTGAAGGTGAAGAATTTTCTGATAGGTAAACGTAAAGAGTATTTAATTATGACCCAGAATAATACAGCTAATATCACCGTCGCCGTTACAAAGCCGGTAGCGATAGACATTGACTGAGACGACGCTGACTGAGTCATAAGAGCCTGATAAAACAGGACTGTTTCAAACACTTCACGATACACTGCAATGAAGGACAGCCCAGCTAAGACCCACAATGTACCTGTGCTTAAGTGGCGGTGAATATGCTGATTGATGTATGCCTGCCACGCTGCGGCGTTGGTTTTACTATGCATCCAGAAACCGACATAGAATAGAATGACGGCAGCCATCAATGCACCGACACCTTCCATAATTTCACGGCTGGCACCACTAATACTGATGAGGTTTTGAGCTGCCCACCAGGTCGCTATACCAGCGATTAAGGCAATAACCCATCCGGCGTGAACATATTTCACTGCATCGCGGCGTTCAGTTTTTACGAGTACGGTCACCAGTGCCAGCACAACCAGCATTGCCTCTAAGCCTTCACGCAGCAAAATGACTAAGCTGGCGGTGAAAAGGGTAGAGTCAGATAGGGTATCGGCAGATAGCATATCTTGCGCCTGGCCTAACTGACTGTTGGTTTTTTCCAGTAATGCAGTGAGTTCATCCTGTTTATCAGACTGGCTTGTTAACTGCCTGAACGCCATCATGGATTTTTCAATATCTTTTCTTAATTTTGGATCGTATGCATCCAGCGCGTTTTCAGCGAGTTCAAACCCATCAAGATAGGCACTAACAGCTAAGCCTTGAGCGGTTTTATATTCGCCTGCCATATAGCTTTTATGAGAAGCATTAAGCTGCTGTTTAGCCATGGCGAGAGGGTCGTTAGAAGCGAAAAGTGGCTGAGGGTTTGAGCGAAGTTCTGCGACGGTTTGGTTATCCAATGTAGGATATTTGTTTAATAAGGTATTCGGGCTGTTACTGACAAAGTCTTGAATGCTCATACCTGCAGGAACAGTGGCGAGACCTTTATTATCCTGAAACGCTATGCTGCCAGCATAAAAAGCCAGAGACCAACGTTGTTTTTCGTTCAGGTGGCTCAGTGCGACCATTGCTGTGCCGTCGATACCATTAGTAATGGCATCGTACAAACCGATTAAAGACCGGTTCATCGCACGTTCTTTGTCGGTAAAATCAGTTGGGGTTGGATCAAGCGTAGCGGCAAGTTCACCATTACCCTGACCCTTAGCACCGTGACAGGCACTACAATTTTGCTGATAAAGGGCTTGAACCTGCTGTAGAGGTAATAATTCGCTGGGTAATGAAACGGCCGGTGACAGTTTGATCAGAATATTACGCAGTTCAACCGTAATAGGATGAATCACATCCGGGTTCTGTTTGTCAGCAACAGCCTTTTGTAATTTTAGGGCAGCTTCTACAGCGTCCTGACCATTTTCCAGTTGACGCGTTTTTTCTACAGCAAGTGCAGAAAATTCTGTCATCTCACTGTATTCAGCCTCATTGATGACTTCCCCATTAGCTACAGCAGCACTATAGTCAGCGCCGATATATTCAGCCATCTGCATCAGTTGACGTGTATCACTCTGAGCATCGTTCGCATGAGCCGCATATATAAATGAGAAGAACATTATCAGACTGATAATGAGACCTGAGGTTTTACGAAGGTCGAGTTTAAACACGTTTTTAACCGCTCCAGCTTTGGTTGTTAAGTCGATGTATTACTTAGTCAAGTTCTAAATGAGAATCATACTCATTATAAACGTTACTGACTATTACGAGTCAATGATTTCTTAGATAAGACTGACGTAAAGAAGTTCTCAATGATGAGTAGAGCGAAAAGTAATATATCAACAGCGCTGTTATAACTTGTTATGAGAGGCTTTCGCTTGTGTATCTGAGGTACAGAAAGTGATAATGTGAAGGTTTATGACAATTTGATGACAAGATAATGAAGAATGTGATTAAGCTGGATTCGCTCAATAATGCGCCTTTGCAGACGCTGCCTTTCCCTTATTTTAAAGTAGAAGAGTCAATTTACCCTGACGATATAAAGGGCATCATTAACAGCTTTCCTGATATTGCAGATGGCGGCAGCTACAATGTGGATGATGTTGAGTTAAATGAGCCATTCAAATCACTCATTGAGTCAATCGATAGTCCTGAGTTTCGTCGCATTATTTGTGAGAAATTTGATGTGCAGGTAATGGATTTGCCGATGATGATCACACTCAGAGGTTATTCCAGACAAAAAGATGGTCGGATTCATACTGACTCCAAAACCAAAGTAGCTACTATTCTGATTTACCTGAATGATAAATGGGAAGCTGATACAGGCAAACTTCGGATCCTGAGAAATGGGCATGATATGAATGATTATGTCGATGAAATCAGCCCAGGACCAGGCGCGTTGCTCGCTTTCAAAGTGACTGACAACTGCTGGCATGGCTATCCGGCCTTTGAAGGCAAACGCCAGTCTATACAAATCAATTTCCTGACCAGTGCGGCAGCGGGAAATAAACATCGATTTTTCCACCGTTTGAGTGCAAAGTTGAAACGTTTAATTTCACGCAGAAACTGAATTTATTTATTACTCAACGGTTTTCATATACACATACACATACACACCGCAAAAATTAACCTAAGCTAATCTTTATCAAGATAGTGTGATGCTATAGTATCAAGGAGTGGGACGATATCTGAACGCATACACGTAATAAAGGGAGAAGCAGGTTTTATGGGGGACACGGTTGAGCAGATGTATATCGCACTGATCAGTGTGCATGGGCTCATACGAGCTGATAATCTGGAACTCGGCAGAGATGCTGATACTGGAGGACAAACCCTCTATGTGCTGGAGCTGGCTCAGGCTCTTTCTGAATTACCCAATGTCTCTCAGGTGGATCTTGTTACCCGCCGCATTATCGATAGTCATGTTGATGCTGATTATGCTGACCCCATTGAAGTGGTGAATGAGAAGTTCAGGATTGTCCGGATTGATGCTGGTCCTGAAGAATATATTTATAAGGAACAGCTTTGGGAACATCTGGATGGGTTTGCTGATAACCTCGCTGATTTTTTCAGAAAGCAAGATCATATTCCTGACTTGATACACAGCCATTATGCCGATGCCGGTCTTGTTGGATCTCACGTTGCCAATCTGTTGGGGATTCCTCTGGTCCATACTGGTCATTCACTTGGTCGAGTGAAACGAAGACGCTTATTGGCGAGTGGCCTGACGACCGAGCAAATTGAGTCGCTCTATAATATGACACGACGCATTGAGGCAGAAGAAATTACTTTAGCTACCGCTGAGCGAGTCATTACCAGTACCCATCAGGAAATTGAAGAGCAATACGAAATTTATGATCATTATCAGCCTGATCAGATGCGTGTTATCCCGCCAGGCACCAATATCAAACAATTTAAGCCACCAGAAGGTAATGAGTTAGAAACGGAGTTATTCGGTAAATTAACCCACCAACTTGTTGAACCCAATAAACCAGTTATTCTGGCCTTATCAAGACCAGATAAACGCAAAAATATTACGGTACTTATTGAAGCTTATGGTGAGTCGGAAAGATTGCAACAACTGGCTAATCTGGTGATTATTGCGGGTAACCGTGATGATATCGATGACCTGGAAGCCGGTGCACAGGAAGTCTTCCATGAGCTTCTTGTGGCGATTGATCGTTATGATCTGTATGGCAAAGTGGCTATGCCTAAGCATCACAAGCGTGAACAAGTCCCTTTAATGTATCGCATTGCTGCCGCATCAGGTGGTGTGTTTGTGAACCCGGCATTAACAGAACCTTTTGGTTTAACCTTGATTGAAGCCGCCGCTTCTGGTGTGCCGATTATTGCGACCGAAGATGGTGGTCCACGGGATATTATTGGTAACTGTCATAATGGCATTTTGATTGACCCGTTAGAAACATCAACGATTACTGACGCTTTACTGAAGCTGCTCACCGATAATGCGCTTTGGAATAACTATTCGAGTAACGGGTTGGAAGGCGTGGCCAAATGTTATTCATGGCAAGCTCACGCCAAGCGTTATATTGAGTTGGTTACACCACTGGCTCAACGGGCTGAATTATTACAACGTCAACCGCTTGAAAGAACCAGCCATGTTTATGCAGAACAGGCAATTTTCACTGATCTGGATTTGAACCTTATCGGTGATGATGTGTCGTTACATAAACTCATTAATCTGATTCGTGAGAACCGGAAGACCACGAAATTTGCTATTGCTACAGGTCGACGATTGGATGTGGCATTAAGAATGATGAAAAAACATCAGATTCCGGAGCCTGATATTCTGATTACCAGTTCGGGGACTGAAATTTATTACGCGCCGAAGTTAACGCCAGATACCTCGTGGGCCCAACATATCGATTATCACTGGACACCGCATAAGGTTCGCCAATTACTTGATGATTATCCTGGTCTGGAGAAACAGCCAAAAGCAGAACAGAGTCGATTTAAATTAAGTTATTACATTGATCCTGAGCAAGCGGATATAGAAGAGATAAAGCGACTGTTACATCAGGAAGAACAATCCGTGCATGTACAGTTGGCATTTGGGCAATATTTAGACATTTTACCCATTAGAGCATCAAAGGGGATGGCTCTACGCTATGTTGCCGATCATTGGCAAATACCACTTGAGCATATTTTTGTGGCGGGCGGTTCTGGCGCCGACGAAGATATGATGCGCGGCAATACGCTCGCCGCTGTTGTGGCTAACAGACATAATGAGGAGTTATCACAATTGATTGATACTGACCGGATTTATTTTGCTGATAAACCATTTGCCGCTGGCATTTTGGAATCGCTTGAGCACTACCAGTTCTTTCATCAGGCAAAAACAAAGAAAACATCATGATGACACCCGCTAAAGTTTTACTGTGTACGGATATGGACAGAACCATTATTCCCAATGGTTTTCAGCCGGAACCTGCTGATGCCCGTAAACGCTTTTCAAACTTTTGTGAACGTGAGGATGTGAAGTTAGCCTATGTGACCGGACGTCATGTTTCTTTAGTTAAACGTGCGATTAAAAACTATGCTTTACCTGTACCTGATTTTGCGATTACTGATGTTGGCACCAAAATCTATCAGATAGGTAAGGGCAGCTGGCAGCAGATGGCGGATTGGGAAGCCGAAATTGATAAAGACTGGAACGGCAAAACGCATGCACAACTAAAACAGATTTTACGGCCCATCAAAGAGCTACGCTTACAGGAAAGTACCAAACAAAACACACATAAGTTAAGTTATTACTTGCCGCTGTATATGGACAAAGACACGATCATTGCTCGTATCGAAGCGTTTTTGAAAGATGCTAATGTGGCGGCCAGTATTCTCTGGAGTGTCGACGAACCCAAAAATATCGGCTTATTAGACGTGTTACCGGAACATGCAACCAAACTGCACGCCATTGAATTTTTACAACAAAAACTGGGCTATAAACTGGACGAAGTTATTTTTGCTGGCGATAGTGGCAATGACTTACCCGTACTGACCAGTCATATACCGTCAGTTTTGGTCGACAATGCCAGTGCAGAAATCAAACAAGCTGCGCTGGAGTTATCAAAACACAATGGCAATGCTGAGGCCTTGTTTCTGGCAAGCAGTAGCCACAGCGATAACAATGGTAATTACTCGGCAGGTGTGTTGCAGGGAGTAGCGCACTTTGCACCGGATTTTTTTACGCCAACCAATAAAGAAACATCATCATGAAATCATCAAGCAAGCTAACTATTTTTGGTGAAGCCTTATTTGATTGTTTCCCGACGGGGGAAAACGTATTAGGGGGCGCGCCGTTTAATGTCGCTTGGCACCTTCAGGCATTAGGCGATTCCCCCCTGTTTATCAGTCGGGTCGGCAAGGATGAGTTAGGTGACATCATTTTGTCAGAAATGACCAGTTGGGGAATGACGACCAAAGCGATCCAGCAGGATAGTGAACATCAGACGGGGCGAGTGGATATTCGTATTGAGAATGATGAACCGATTTATACCTTTGCTGAAGATAATGCCTGGGATTTTATTGACTTATCCGAAATCCCTGCACAGGACATATCCGGTTTCTTCTATCATGGTACCTTGGTTGCTCGCCGTGATATTGCCAATAGAACACTGGAAAAACTGACAGAAAATCCTTCACTGGATATTTTTGTTGATGTGAATTTACGTTCACCCTGGTGGCAAAAAGAAGCGGTATATCACTGGCTCGAACAAGCAAGGTGGGTAAAACTGAATGAAAGCGAGCTATACGAACTCGGATTTCACTCTGCTGATTTGCATCAGGATATGACCCGAATGCATACGCATTTTCATCTTGACCAGTTGATCGTGACTAGAGGTGAAAAAGGCGCGATAGTTCGCGACACTGACGGTGTTTTTCATCAAGTTGCACCTTCATATCATGAACAAGTGGTGGATACCGTGGGTGCTGGCGATGCTTTTACTGCGATGTATATTCATGGTTTACTGGCTGGTTGGGATATTGAAGAAACATTGGAAAAAGCCCAAGCTTTTGCATGTCGTGTCGTCACACAGCGTGGTGCCATCAGTAAAGATCCTGATTTCTATAAATAACGCTTATTCAGAATAATTCAAACAAGGTTAAGCATGTACGAGCAGCAAGCCCACACATTGTTGAACGATATCCTCAATGAAATTGAGGCCGGTATTTCAAAGCAGGATTTACGCTATTTCTATACGCGTTTGGGGGCGAATTTTTACGCCATACATTCGTTATTTGAGCGTTTGTATGGGCATCGTGATGACTTCAAAGCCCAGTCGCAGAAATTAGTTGAAGCCATGGCATGGCAGTATATTCGCCGTCCGGAAGATTTACGTCAGAAAGATATTGAGCGTGAAGCCGACCATAACTGGTTTCTGAGTCAAAAATGGGTGGGCATGGCTCTCTACAGTCATGGCTTTGCCGGTAATTTGCAGGGCATGAAAACTCATCTGAATTATTTCCAGGAGCTGGGCGTTAACCTGGTGCATATCATGCCCATTATGCAATGTCCGAAAGGCAGCAGTGACGGTGGTTATGCAGTAAGCGATTTCCGCAAGATCGATGAGCGTGCCGGCAGTCTTAAAGACTTAAACGAACTCGCACGCAGCATGCATGAACGCGATATCTTACTGACGATGGATGTGGTACTTAATCACACCTCCGATGAACATGAGTGGGCGCAAAAAGCACGACAAGGTGAAACCAAGTATCAGGATTATTACTACACGTTCGAAAACCGCAATGTGCCTGATATGTTTGAGCAAAGCATGCCTGAAGTGTTTCCAGAAACATCACCGGGTAATTTTACCTGGGATGAGGAAATGCAACGTTGGGTGATGACGGTGTTTAATAGTTATCAATGGGATCTGAATTATTCCAATCCCTCTGTGTTTATTGAAATGCTCGACGTCATTTTGTTCTGGGCCAATCAAGGCGCTGATATTCTGCGTTTAGATGCGGTTGCCTTTCTTTGGAAAAAAATCGGTAGTACCTGCCAGAATGAACGTGAAGCTCACTTGATTTTGCAACTGCTCAAAGACTGTTGCCAGGTGGTTGCTCCCGGTGTTTTATATATTGCTGAAGCCATTGTGGCACCGGTTGAAGTCACCAAATACTTTGGTGAAGATGCGGTGATTGCTAAAGAGTGTGAGATTGCCTACAACGCGACCTATATGGCGTTAATGTGGGATGCCGTCGCCACAAAAAATACTAAATTACTTAATCAGGGCATTAAAAGCTTGCCAGTGAAACTGGAAAGAGCAACTTGGTTGAATTATATCCGTTGCCACGATGATATCGGTTTAGGTTTTGATGATCGTGATATTGAACTGGTTGGTTACCAACCGGCACAACATCGTAAGTTTTTGATTGATTATTACATGGGCCGTTTTGACCATTCACATGCCAGAGGCTTACCATTTGGTGAAAATGAGAAAACCGGGGATGCACGTATTTCAGGTTCATTAGCCTCACTGGTTGGACTGGAATATGCCTTGGAGCAGGGTGATCCACAAGCCATTGAAGACTCGATCAATATTATCTTGTTATTGCATAGTTTAATTATGTCTTTTGGTGGCATACCACTTCTATATTATGGGGATGAAGTGGGTACGACGAACGATATTTCCTACCTTGATGATCCCTACAAGAAAGGCGACTCACGTTGGGTGCATCGTCCTGTTATTAATTGGGATAAAGCCGATCTGCGAAATCAGCCCGGTCACCCACAATATGAAATATTTACCGCCTTAAAGCGCATGATTGCTGTTCGTAAAGAAATTGATGTGTTTGCTGATTTTAATAATCGGGAATTGATTGATGTAGGTAATGAGCATCTTTTTGTCTTCGAACGCTATTGCATTCAACAACAGCATCAACGGGTTCTGGTAGTGGCGAATTTCAATGGTAAACCCCAACATCTGAACTTAGATGAACTAGGTAGCTGGGGCAATCCTCAAAATGGGCAGCTTTATGATTTGTTTAGTGGCCAGCGCCCGGATTTGTTTAAAAATGCACTAGTCATACCCGCCTTTAGTTTTTATTGGCTACAAGAGAGTTAAGTTTATACATTCATTCATTTTATTAGCTTCACAAAATATCGACAATAAACAGTCTAGTTTCAGAGCTAGGGTATTGTTGCTTAGGAACAGAAATGTATAAAACCGGCTTGTACTGGCTTCAACATGATCTCCGTATTCATGATAATGCAGCGCTTCTTGAAGCAAGTTTAAATTGTGAACAGCTGATTTGTTTGTATTGTTTTGATCCTGCCTGGTTCAGACAAAGTCGTTTGAATGCAAGATCCATGGGCGTTGTGCGTCGTCAATTTCTCAATAAAACCCTGCATGATTTAGGAAAAGAATTAAAGAGTCGCGGGCAACGATTGATTGTAATGACAGCGGATCCCGTTTCGGCGATTTCTGTTCTGATAAAAAATCATGATATTGATGCAGTTTACCGCAGTCATCATGTAGGGGTTTTTGAAACCCGGCAGTGGCATCACCTTAAAGTCGATTTTCCTCGTACGCTATTTCATTCTGTTTGGACACATACTTTATTTCGTCCCGAACAATTACCCTTTTCGATAAATGATTTACCAGCAACATTTACGGATTTTAAAGAATGCTGCGAAGCTATTGCCATTGATAAACCCTTAGCTATGCCACAATGGTTAGCTCCTCCTGTAAAAGCGTTGACTGGCTTATCGCATCAAACTGAAACAGATTATGGCGAGTTAATAAAGGGCTTTGGTGGTGAAAAAACGGCACTCGATCATCTTGAGCAATACTTTTCATCTGATTTACCAGCAAATTATAAAACGGTAAGAAATGAACTGGATGGTTGGGAAAACTCAACAAAAATGTCGGCATGGTTAGCCTGTGGTGCATTATCGCCACGTAAGCTGGTAGCGCGATTGAAACGCTATGAGACTGAGAAAACGGCGAATGAATCCACGTATTGGATTTATTATGAGTTGCTGTGGCGTGAATATTTTCAGTGGTATGCCCAGCGTTATCAACATAAGTTATTCAAAGCAGAAGGGATAAATAAACAAAAAATATCTTGTTGTTTTTATCCTGAGCGTTATCAGAAATGGTGTAATGGCAATACGCCATACCCAATCGTGAATGCCTGTATGAAACAACTTAATCAAACGGGCTATATGTCTAATCGTGGTCGTCAGATTGTCGCCAGCTGTTTTGTCAATGAACTGCAATTAGACTGGCGCTTTGGTGCTGCCTACTTCGAACAGCAATTAATTGATTACGATGTCGCCTCTAACTGGGGCAACTGGCAGTATATTGCTGGAGTAGGGGCTGACCCCCGTGGTGGCCGTCATTTCAATCTGGACAAGCAAACAGCTACTTATGATGCAGAAGGTCACTTTATTCGACAATGGAAAGGCGAAGCGAATCCATACCCGCTTGATTCAGTTGATGCGGCGGACTGGCCGATCATGCCAAACAAGGATGAATAAATAACCTTATTCAGTCTGACTGCGTATTGAGTTCGTTTAAGAAGCATTGCATACTCAAATCACTGCTCGCATACAGTGGAGGCCATTGTGATGACTAAAGCAATTTTGTTTGATATCAGTGGTGTTTTGTATATTGATGGTCAGCCTATATCCGGTGCGGTAGAAATGATTATGATGCTGAGGCAGCACTCGGTCCCGATGCGCTTTGTAACGAATATTTCACGTTCAACCAGCCAGTCTGTGTTTGATGAACTTATTCGGATGGGTTTTGATATAAAGCCAGAGGAAGTATTCACGGCTCCGGTGGCTATGAAAAGCCTGTGCCAGGCGAAGGGGTATCGCCCGTTTTGTCTTATCCATCCTGATTTAATGCCCGAGTTTAGTGACTTAGATCAAAGCCGACCGAATGCCGTGATTGTCACCGATGCCGCAGATTTATTTAATTATGAACAATTAAATCATGCTTTCTCATTATTGATGGATGGCGCTGTGCTTCTTGGGATTGGACGTAACCGATATTTTAAAAGTGCTGGTCGTTTACAGCTGGATGCAGGGCCGTTTATTCAGGCACTGGAATATGCGGCAGATGTGAAAGCTCAGATCATTGGCAAACCCGATACCCGTTTTTTCCATGAGGCGGTATCATCGCTTAACGTCAGACCTGATGAAGTTTTAATGATTGGCGATGATGTGGCTGCAGATGTTATTGGTGCTATTGATGCAGGTCTGCAAGCTTGTTTAGTTCGGACAGGTAAGTTCTTACCTCAGGATGAAGCCGAGGCAAAAGCATCCAATGCCACGATTGCCGACTCAGTAGTTGAGGCGGTCAATCAGGCATTTGATTTAGATTTTTAGACGAGTTTTGCCCAGAGATCGTATTCATCAGCTTCTTCGAATTCGACATCAACGATATCACCGACTTTTAAGTGGGTGGCACCATCGATAAATACTTGGCCATCAATTTCTGGTGCATCTGCTTCACTGCGTCCGACAGCACCTTCTTCTACCACTTCATCAATGATAACCCGGCCTCTACGTCCCACTTTTAACTGAAGTCTGGCAGCACTGATTCCAGCCTGATGTGCCATAAAGCGGTCAAGACGTTCCTGTTTTACTTCTTCAGGAATTTGATCCGGTAACTCGTTTGCTGTGGCACCATCAACGGGCGAGTAAGCAAAAGCGCCGACACGATCAAGCTGTGCTTCAGTCAGAAAGTCGAGTAATTCCTGGAATTCTTCTTCTGTCTCACCTGGGAAACCGACGATAAAAGTACTTCGCAAGGTGATATCAGGACAAATCGCACGCCAGGCACGAATACGTTCCAGATTATTTTGTGATGATGCAGGTCGTTTCATCAATTTCAGTATGCGTGGGCTGGCATGCTGAAAAGGAATATCCAGATAAGGAAGAATTTTACCTTCAGCCATTAATGGCACCACATCATCAACATGTGGGTAGGGATATACGTAATGCATTCTTACCCAAACTCCCAGTTCCCCCAGGGCTTCGGCAAGGTCATAAAAACGCGTTGCACGCTCACGACCATTCCACTCATGAGTCTCATATTTCACATCTACACCATAGGCACTGGTGTCTTGAGAGATCACTAAAAGCTCTTTGACGCCAGCGTCAGCAAGGCGTTTTGCCTCAATCATGACATGATGAATCGGGCGGCTGACCAGATCGCCACGCATAGAAGGGATAATGCAGAAAGTACAGCGATGATTACAACCTTCAGAAATTTTCAGGTAAGCGTAGTGACGCGGAGTTAACTTGATTCCTTCAGGTGGAACCAGACTGACGAAAGGATCATGTTGGGGAGGCAAGTGTTTATGAACTGCGCTGACGACTTCTTCTAAGGCATGGGCGCCGGTAATTTCTAAAACCTGAGGATGTTTTTCGCGAATGGTGTTGTCACGGCTGCCAAGGCAACCCGTTACAATGACTTTGCCATTTTTAGCGATGGCTTCACCAATACTACCCAGAGATTCTTCAACAGCAGAATCAATAAAGCCACAGGTATTCACGACAACTAAGTCAGCATCATCATATGTTGGCGTAATGCTATACCCCTCTGAACGGAGCTTAGTGATGATTCGTTCGCTATCAACTAGGGCTTTTGGACATCCGAGGCTAACGAATCCAACTTGAGGTGCTTTCATGTGAGTTACCAATTATCAGAAAGAGGGTATTTTAAATAAACTTTATTGATATAGCTTGTATCACTTCAACTAATTTTAAAGAATAAAAATAAAAATACTTAATAACTCAGAATGTTACGCATTAAATTATTGTGAACACTTAAGTTACTTTGATGAGCTGCCGATATAGGTATACGCAATATGTATTTACCACTCATTTTTATCAGGGTGAAGCACAATGAAAAAAAATCTGCCAGTCACAGATAAAGAAATTACCTTCGATAATCCGCTGATTTCAACAACTGACCTCAAAGGCATCATAACGAGCTTTAACAGAGAGTTTGAGTACGTTAGTGGTTTTTCTGCTGATGAATTGATGAACGTGAATCACAATGTCATTCGTCATCCAGATATGCCACCGGCTGCATTTGCTGATCTCTGGTCTACCGTAAAATCGGGTAAACACTGGATGGGGATGGTCAAAAATCGAACAAAGACTGGCGATTTTTACTGGGTAGATGCGTATGTCACGCCAATTTTTGATGGCGATAAAGTAATTGGCTATGAGTCTGTTCGTAGTAAACCCAAAAAACAAGAGATTAAGCGTGCACAACAGCTTTATAAACAAATTAACGAGGGTAAGAAGCCTAAACTCGGTAACGTCTTCACACGACTGTCTCTAAAAAATAAAACCACATTATCAGTGGTGCTCAGTAGTATTGTGGCCAGCGTTGTAAATCAAATCAGTACCATTCAACAATTGCCCTTTTATCTGCCAGTGGTTATTGCGGTATTAGGTGGCCTGGCATCGTTTCTGTTACTCAAAAATTGGGTCTTTGCATCACTGGATAGAGCCATAAAAGAAGCTAATGATGAGGTCAATAATCCCCTGATGGGTATGGTGTATACCGGTGCTGATGATGAAGTTGCTCAACTGGTGTTAGTGAATAAACTGCTGCAGGCCAGACTGAATACTATTTTGGTCAGAATGAAAGATTCTGCTGGCAGCATTGATAAGTCGGCCGGCGATACCTATCAGTCTCAACAATCAATTATGGAATCGATTAATTCTCAGGCATCACAAACTGAGCAAGTGGCGACAGCCATGACGGAAATGTCTTCCACAATTCAGGAGCTGGCACGTAACGCCAGTCTGGCCTCTCAGTCAGCGAATCAGGTTGATGACTTAACCCAACAAAGCATGACTAAATCTGAAACCGCCGTGAAAGGCTTAACCAGTTTAGATAGGGCTTTTGATACTATCAGTGACTATATTAAAACGCTGGAATCGGACTCCAGTGCGATTAATCCTATCGTAGATGTGATTAGTAACATTGCAGAGCAAACCAATCTACTGGCGTTAAATGCGGCGATTGAGGCTGCAAGAGCAGGTGACCATGGTAGGGGATTTGCTGTTGTCGCTGATGAGGTGCGTTCATTGGCGACACGAACCCAGGAATCAACCCAAGAAATTTCAAACCTTATTTCAAAACTGGATAGCTCTGTCGTCAAAGTGGTGAAAGGTATGGAAACGACAAAAGATACTGCCTCCTCAAGCCGTCAGGATATTCAAGGGTCTATTGACTCTGTGAGCTCTATTAAAGAGAGTGTGGAGAAACTGAATGAGCTTAACACCTTGATTGCGACTGCCGTTGAAGAGCAGAGTGCAGTGAGTGAAGACATTAATAAGAATGTAGTCAGAATTAGCTCTGATGCCGAAATGGTGGTGAGCAATGCTAATAAGGTAAATGTACACGCTGAAAATCTGGCGCAGGAATCACAAAATCTACTGAATATGATTACCCGTTTTTCATCTCGCTTATAGGTCAGGTGAGTCTGTTATGCACCATTACGGTGAGCCTGAGAATAGGGTTGTGCCATTATGGTGCGGCTTGTTAGGTAGATATAAACTTAGCTTGAACTGCTAAGTTTATGATCAAACATTAATTATTCTGATTGTAGTTAAACTGGCACGGTATCTGCGTTACAAGTTCTAAGTGCTGAGGTGGTTTACCAACTACTGTCGACTAAAATAAGGTTTCTAGGGTTCCGATCAACGATGATGTCTGGACCGAGAGTAACCGACCTTCACAGTGAAGGTTACACGGAGGGATAAAAGCCCGGGAGATTGTTTTTTGTAAAACATCTCTTGCACCGTGTTTCTAACTAACTGTGAGGTAACTTCATGAAGTTCTCCATTCTTCGTTTTTTCAGCTTCTTGCTGCTTTCTTTCTCTCTCCTTATCGTTCCCTTCTCAGCGAATGCTGAACAAAAAGATAAATTCAGTATTGCCTGGACTATTTATGCAGGCTGGATGCCGTGGGACTATGCGGCGAATGCGGGCATTGTAAAAAAGTGGGCGGACAAATACGGTATCGAAATTGACGTAGTTCAAATCAATGACTACGTTGAATCCATCAACCAATATACGGCTGGGCAGTTTGATGGTTGCACCATGACGAATATGGATGCGCTCACTATTCCTGCTGCGGGTGGTGTCGACTCTACCGCATTAATTCTTGGTGATTTTTCTAATGGGAACGATGGCATTGTCCTGAAGGGCGAAGGTAAAACCCTGAAAGACATTGAGGGCCAAAACGTTAATCTGGTTGAGCTGTCTGTTTCTCATTATTTATTAGCTCGTGCTCTAGATACCATTGGTTTGAGTGAGCGTGATGTCAGAGTCGTGAATACTTCAGATGCCGATTTGGTAGCCGTGTTTAACGCAGACGACGTGACTTCTACCGTCACTTGGAATCCACTGTTATCTGAAGTGGCTGCCATGCCTAATACCTCAAAAGTATTCGATTCTTCTCAAATTCCTGGCGAAATCATCGATATGTTAGTGGTCAACACTGACACCCTGAAAGATAACCCTGATTTTGGTAAAGCCTTAACCGGTGCCTGGTATGAAATCATGGCGCGTATGGCGGCTAAAGATACCGATGCGCTGACCTTTATGGCTAAAGCCTCAGGCACTGATTTGCCGGGTTATGAAGCACAATTGGCTGCGACCAATATGTTCTATGTAGCAAAAGATGCCGTGGCCTTTGCTCAAAGCAAACAACTGCCTGAAACCATGAAGTATGTGAGTGAGTTTTCATTCGAGCATGGTTTATTAGGTGAAGGTGCGATGGATGCTGGCTTTATTGGTATTGCTTATCCAGATGGCACTGTAGTCGGTAACTCAGCGAACGTTAAGCTGCGTTTTGATTCGTCTTTCATGTCTATGGCGGCTGACGGTTCTCTGTAACCGTCATTTGCCAGAGAATTATTATGAAACGACTTATCAATCAACAGCCGAGTAACGCTGGGAAATGGTTATTAGGTGCTTTACCTTTTATCCTGATTTTACTGGCTTATCTGGTGGCATCGAATGAGCGCTTAGCGGTGAATCCTAATGATAAGCTGATGCCTTCCTTCGAAGCCTTTGGTCATGCCATTCATATGATGGCATTTGAACCCAGTAAACGTACTGGTGAATACCTGTTATGGGCCGATACGCTGGCCAGTTTGCAACGGCTGGGGATTGGCGTTGGTATCAGTGCGCTTATCAGTCTTATCGTTGGAATTCTGATTGGGATTATTCCTCTACTGCGTGCCAGTTTTGCACCAGTGGTCACCGTTATATCTCTGGTACCACCATTAGCGATTTTACCTATCTTGTTTATCATTTTTGGTTTAGGTGAAGTCGCCAAAATTACGCTTATTGTGCTGGGTATCACCCCATTTTTGATTCGTGATGTGCAATTACGTGTCATGGCGTTACCTGAAGAATTGATCATCAAAGCACAAACATTAGGCGCCTCAACCTGGCAATTGATTGTACGAGTAGTCTTACCTCAGGTATTACCAAAACTGATTGATGCAGTGCGTTTAAGTCTGGGGGCGGCCTGGTTATTTTTAATTGCCGCAGAAGCCATCTCGGCAACAGAAGGGCTTGGTTATCGTATCTTTCTGGTCAGACGTTATCTGGCGATGGATGTGATTTTGCCCTATGTATTGTGGATTACCTTATTGGCCTTTCTGACTGATTATCTATTACGTCGTTTGTCCTTATATGCCTTCCCGTGGCAGCAGACTGAGGGAGGGGCTAAATGAACAATATCGAGCTGAAAAAATTATGGAAAGAGTACGGCGATAATGTCGTTCTTGAGAATATCAATCTGACGGTGAGAGCAGGCGAGTTTATAACTCTGGTGGGCGCATCAGGCTGTGGTAAAACCACATTTCTGAAAATGCTGCTGGGAACCGAGAAACCCTCTCGAGGTGAATTATTACTGGATGGTGATCCCATCCGTGATGAGCCCGATGCTGACCGGGGTATTGTCTTCCAGCGTTACTCTGTTTTCCCTCATCTTAATGTGATTGAAAATGTCATGTTGGGTGTGGAGTTTGGTCAGTCCAGATTATTGGGCAGATGTTTTGGCAGCAAGCGACGACAGGTTCGTGAGCAAGCCCAGGAAATGCTTGAATTGGTTGGGTTGGGGCATGTGGCGAATCAATATCCGACATCACTATCTGGCGGTATGCAGCAACGGCTGGCCATTGCGCAGGCCTTAATTAAACAACCGAAAGTATTATTGCTGGATGAGCCGTTTGGTGCGCTTGATCCAGGCATTCGTTCTGATATGCATGCCTTGATTTTAGATATCTGGCAAAAAACCGGCATCACCATTTTCATGATTACCCATGACTTACCCGAAGGCTTTTATCTGGGAACACGCTTATTAGTGTTTGATAAACACCGTCAAGACCCAGATAACCCAAACCGTTATGGGGCCTCTATTACCTTTGATATTCCGGTGGGTGATACACGCAAATCCACTTTAGAAGACATTTCAAACACGATGAAACAAAAGCAGGAAACACCATGAGTGATAAACAAAACGATCTGATATATGAGGATACATTGCCTGGTGGCACGCATTGGTCAATGTTAGTAAGAAAAGGGACGACACTGCGGCTGATTGATAACGAAGGTGGCGCTAATGTCGGTATGTTGTTTTATAACCCGATGAATAAACTGGAGCGTTATAACGCGCCGGATACCTTGAAATGTCAGCATACCTTTAAGCTGACCAAAGGCCATTGTTTGTACTCAGATATGGGGCATGTGTTTTGTTCCATTATCGATGACACCGTTGGCTGGCACGATACCGTTGGCGGCAATCTCACCACGGACAATATGAAAAAACGCTGGGGTGACAGAAGTTATCAGGAAGCCGGTAATGACTGGACCTTAAGCGGCGAGCATGCTTTTTTGGTTGAGCTGGCTAAATATGGCTTAAACCGTCGTGATATGGCAGCCAATCTCAACTTATTCAGCCAGGTCAAAACCGACGCTGAAGGCAATATGCAGTTTGTTGAAAACAACAGCAAAGCGGGTGACTTCATCGATTTACGCTTTGAAATGGATACCTTGGTGTTATTCCACACCTGTCCACACCCGATGAATACAGCCGATGCCTATCCTAAACATGCTGTCACCTATCAATTAAGAAAATCTGCTCCGGTGACGGAAGATGACGAGTGTTTGAATCACTGCGCTGAAAACCAGCGTGGTTTTGACAATAACCGTCTATACCATCAATGCGGTCATCACCATTAATGAGCAAAGGATAACGTTGTGATTAAAGAAAGTAACCTAAACCCTGAACAAGCCAGCTACCGTGAAGAAGTGTTAGCAGGTGATTACTGGATGCATGAACTGAAAGCGGGTCAAACACTGCGTATTGTCGATTTATATGGTAATCAGGCCGCTGATACTTTGTTTTACAGTTTAGCGGATCCCAGTGAGCGCTATAGTGCGATTGATACCCTTCGTGAGCAAGGTAATGTCTACCTTACTGCTGGCACAACATTGTTGTCGAATCTTGGCAGACCCATGTTAGAGATCACTGCTGATACTTGTGGACGCCACGATACGCTGGGCGGTGCCTGTGCAACAGAATCCAACACCGTGCGTTATTCGCTGGAGAAAAAAACCATGCACGCATGCCGTGATAGCTGGATGCTAGCGGTAGCCGAAAACGAGCACTTTGGTGTAAGTAAGCGTGATATCACTCATAACATTAACTTTTTTATGAATGTGCCTGTGACTGAAGACGGCCATTTGACCTTTGCAGATGGTATTTCTGAAGCGGGTAAATATGTGGAAATGACAGCAAAAATGGATGTGATTGTGTTGATCTCTAACTGTCCGCAATTAAATAACCCATGTAATGCTTATAACCCGACACCGGTTGAAGTGGTGATCTGGGGGTAATACGGATTATGTTTCGGGACGACCTGAAACAGCGCTTTATTAGCTGGGACGACCCAGATAGGAATACCCATCATGTTTAAGAAAGTTTTAATTGCTAACCGGGGCGCCATCGCCACACGGATTACTCGCACCTTGCATGAGATGAATGTTAAGGCAGTGGCTATATATGCCGAAGCCGATCGTGACTCATTGCATGTCAGTGCTGCAGATGAAAGCTACTCACTGGGCGAAGGCCGTGCCAGTGAGACTTATCTTAATCAACAACTTATCATTGATATAGCGAAACAGACAGGGGCTGAAGCGATTCATCCTGGTTATGGTTTTCTGAGTGAAAATCCGGGCTTTGCTCGTTTATGTGAGCAGAATAATATTGTCTTCCTTGGCCCCACAGCAGAGCAGATGGAGTCATTTGGTTTAAAACACAGCGCTCGGGCATTGGCAGAAGAAAACGACGTACCGTTATTACCAGGCACGGGCTTATTAAGCTCACTTGATGAAGCCGTTGAGCAAGCCAGCCAAGTTGGCTATCCGGTGATGCTGAAATCAACGGCTGGCGGCGGCGGTATCGGTATGAACCGCTGTGATGATGAAGCTTCACTGCGTCAGGCGTTTAACTCTGTAAAAAATCTGAGTGCCAATAACTTTTCCAATGATGGGGTATTTCTGGAGAAATTTATCACCCGTGCTCGTCATATCGAAGTACAGGTAATGGGTGATGGTGAAGGCCATGTACTTGCTCTGGGGGATCGGGACTGTTCCAGCCAGCGTCGTAATCAGAAAGTGATTGAAGAAGCACCAGCACCGAATATTCCTGACGATGTCCGTGCTGATATGCAGGAAGTGGCGGTCAGATTAATGTCAGCGATTCACTATCGCAGTGCCGGCACGGTGGAGTTTGTCTATGATGCCGATAATCAACAGTTTTACTTCCTGGAAGTGAATACCCGTTTGCAGGTTGAGCATGGGGTTACGGAAGAAGTCTATGGTGTGGATCTGGTTCGCTGGATGGTGGAAGTCGGTGCTAAAGAATCGCAGTTACCTGCCACTGCGCCTGAGCCAAAAGGCCATGCGATTCAGGTCAGACTCTATGCTGAAGATCCGCATAAACAGTTCCAACCATCTTCGGGCTTACTGACAGAAGTCATTTGGCCTAAGAGTGACGCGATTCGTGTCGATTACTGGGTGAAAGCCGGTATTGAAGTTTCACCATTTTATGATCCGATGCTGGCGAAAATTATCAGCCATGCTGATAGCCGTGAACTGGCCCATCAGAAATTATTGGCTGCCTTAGATGAACTGCAGGTCTATGGCATTGAGACCAATGCTGATTATGTCGGTCAGATTTTACAAGATGAGGCGTTTTTAAACGCTGCGGTCACTACACGTTATCTGGATAGTTTTGTTTACCAGCCTTCGACTATCAATATCTTGTCTCCAGGCACGATGACAACCATTCAGGATTACCCTGCACGTGTCGGCTACTGGGATATCGGTGTTCCACCATCAGGTCCATTCGACAGTTTGTCTTTCCGTCTTGGCAATCGTTTATTAGCTAATGATGAATCCTGCGCGGGGCTGGAGATCACCTTGTCTGGTCCTGAGCTGAGTTTTAATGTCGCAACCAGCATTGTGGTGACGGGTGCCGAACTGAGCATTGAGTTAAATGGTGAACCACAATCCGCATGGCAAGTTATTTCAGTAAAAGCCGGTGACAAGCTGAAATTAGGACAGGTCAAAGGTGCTGGCGCCAGAGCCTATCTATTAGTGGCTGGTGGTATTCAATGTCCGGAATATTTAGGTTCACGTTCTACGTTCACTTTAGGCCAATTTGGTGGTCATGTAGGGCGGACGCTGAAAACGGGTGATGTATTACATATCCTGCCTGAACAACCGGTTTCTGATACAGCCACACTAGCCCAGGATTGTCAGCCTGAAATTCAACATCACTGGGACATTCATGTGGTGTATGGGCCGCATGGCGCACCGGATTTTTTCACTGATAGTGATATTGAGATGTTCTTTAATACGGACTGGAAAATACACTACAACTCCAGTCGTACCGGTGTGCGTTTGATTGGCCCAAGACCGGAGTGGGCGAGAACCGATGGCGGTGAAGCTGGCTTACATCCTTCTAATATTCACGATAACGCTTACGCGGTCGGGTCTATTGATTTTACTGGGGATATGCCGATTATTCTGGGCCCAGATGGCCCCTCGCTGGGTGGTTTTGTCTGTCCGGCAACTGTTATCACGGCAGATTTATGGAAGGTAGGGCAGTTAAAAGCCGGTGATACGGTGCGCTTTGTGCCGGTATCGATTGAAACAGCGAACGCCTTAGAACGTGCACAAAACCAGGCGATTGATGGCCTCAGTCAACAAGTTGTGTCAGTAGATACTGCGGTTATCGATACACCTGTGCATGCTATCAGCAAAGATGCGTCAACCGGTATGGATATCACTTATCGACTGGCAGGCGATCATTATCTATTGGTGGAGTTTGGTGAGCAAACTTTAGATATCAATCTTCGGTTTAAAGTGCATGCCTTAATGCTGTGGTTACAGGAACAGGCGGTGACGGGCATTTTAGAACTGACGCCAGGTATCCGTTCGCTACAGGTTCACTATGACAGCATGGTGTTATCACTGGATGAGCTGATGGCCGTGTTAAAGCAAGCAGAAAAAGATATCCAGCATGTGGATGACTTAGATTTGCCTACCCGGATTGTGCATATTCCGATCTCCTGGGATGACGAAGCTTGTCGTCTGGCCAGTGAAAAGTATATGCAGTCGGTCAGACAAAATGCGCCTTGGTGTCCTGACAATATTGAGTTTATCCGCAGAATCAATGGGCTTGATTCCGTTGATGACGTCAAAAAAATCGTGTTTGATGCCAGTTATCTGGTGATGGGGTTGGGCGATGTCTATCTGGGGGCCCCCGTAGCGACGCCGATGGATCCAAGACACCGTCTGGTGACGACGAAATATAACCCGGCCAGAACCTGGACAGCAGAAAACTCGGTCGGTATCGGTGGCTCCTATTTGTGTGTGTATGGCATGGAAGGACCCGGGGGCTATCAGTTTATCGGACGGACTCTGCAAATGTGGAATCGTTACGAGAAAACCAAAGAGTTCACGCAGCCCTGGTTATTACGCTTTTTTGACCAAATTCGCTTTTATGAAGTCAGCCATGATGAGTTAATGCAGATTCGTCGTGATTTTATTCATGGTAACTATGAATTAAAGATTGAAGAAACCCGTTTCAATTTAAAAGACTACAACGCGTTTATCGAAAAACATCAGGCTGAAATTGATGCCTTTACCGCGACACGCCAGCAGGCGTTCAACGAAGAATTAGAACGCTGGAAGCGTGATGGTTTATTACATTTTGATAGCGGTGATCAGCAAGCGGAGGTCGATGAAGCCTTATTGCCATTGGCTGACAATGCTATTTCGGTGGATAGTCCATTAAATTGCAGTATCTGGAAGATTGAAGTGGAAGAGGGGCAAGACGTGAAAGAAGGCGACACCTTAATGATTTTAGAAGCGATGAAAATGGAAATCCTGGTGACCGCACCACAAGCCGGCAAAGTCAGTTCTCTCTCCAGAAAACCCGGCTCACAGGTAGGGATGGGCGATCGTTTATTAGTACTGGAGGTTGAATAATGTCAGAACAAAATATGACGATTGCCGCGCTACAACAAGCTTATAAAGACGGCACGCTGACACCCAAACAAGTGATTAAAGATGCTCTGGAGCGTTGTGAGCAATACCTTGATCACAATATCTGGATTGAATTATTTAGTCTCGAACAGCTTCAGCCTTATCTGGATGCCTTAGATGACAGCAATATGGTAGATAAGCCGTTATATGGGATTCCTTTTGCCATCAAAGATAATATCGAATTAGCGGGATTTCCTGTGACGGCAGGTTGCGAGGCGTATGCGTATACACCGGACAAATCTGCCTTTGTTGTTCAGCAATTAATTGATGCCGGTGCCATTCCACTGGGTAAAACCAATCTGGATCAATTTGCCACTGGCTTAGTCGGCGTGCGTTCACCTGAAAAGTGGGGGCCTTGCCATAACAGTTTTGATAAAGACTATATTTCAGGTGGCTCCAGCTCGGGTTCCGCAGTAGCAGTGGCATTAGGTTTAGTCAGTTTCTCATTAGGTACTGATACCGCTGGTTCAGGTCGGGTACCAGCCGCATTTAATAATTTGATCGGGTTAAAACCGACCAAAGGCTTATTGAGTACTGATGGTGTTGTACCCGCCTGTCGCAGCCTGGATTGTGTGTCTATTTTTAGCCTGACTACTGATGATGCCAATACGGTGTTTAATGTGGCTGCGAAATTTGATCAAAATGATGCGTTTGCTAGACCTAACGTCGATACCAATAAAGGCAATTACGGCAAGTTAGACAATATCACCTTTAATTTTGCGGTCCCACAGGCAGAGCAACTTAACTTTTTTGGTAATGCTGAATACGCCGAGCAGTTTGAGAAAGCGGTCAAACACCTGGAAAACTTGGGTGGTAAGAAACATATTATCGATTTCGAACCATTCTTCACGGCAGCCAGACTGCTTTATGAAGGCCCTTGGGTAGCTGAACGGCGTGTGGCAACAGAAGGTGTCGACAGACACGCTATGTTGCAGGTGATTCAGGATATCCTGGCGACGCAGGAAGAGGCACGTGCAGATGATCTGTTTAAAGCCGAATATAAGTTACAAGCTTGCCGACAGCAGGTGAGGGATGTGCTTGCGTGTTACGACTTTATTCTCACGCCTACTGCCGGAACAACCTATACCATTGAACAAGTTCAGGCTGATCCCATAAAACTCAATAGTAATCTGGGTCATTACACCAACTTTATGAACTTGCTTGATTGCAGTGCGATAGCGGTTCCGACCGGGTTCATTACTTCGGGCTTACCCTTTGGTGTGACCTTGTTTTCCCGTGCGTTCAGTGATGCCAGATTATTAACCTTTGCCAATTTGATGCAGCAATCACTGCGATTACCACTGGGCGCAATAGAGCTTGAATGCCCAGATTCTTCTGCATCAATAGCTGGCACTGGTGATCGTATTACGCTGGCGGTGTGTGGTGCGCATTTACAAGGCCAGCCGCTGAATTATCAATTAACAGAACGTGGCGGCGTCTTTCTAGAGAAAACGGTGACGGCCAATGCCTATAAGCTTTATGCCCTAGCTGGCGGCCCGCCAATGCGGCCTGGCTTAGTAAGAGATAAACAGGGAACAGCTATTGAGATTGAGCTCTGGTCGATACCAACGGCAACGCTGGGCTCATTTCTGGCAGGTATTGCCGCGCCTTTGGGCTTAGGTAAGTTGGAAGTGACAGACGGCCGTTGGGTTACAGGCTTTATTTGTGAATCTTATGGTTTAGATGATGCGACGGATATTACCGCTTTCGGGTCATGGCGTGAGTATTTGCTAAATAAATAAGGCATATAAAAAAGCCGTCAGAAATGACGGCTTTTTTGAGGGAGCTAACAGTTGCCTTTTTTGGCCTGACCAGGAGGACAGAAATGACCTTTATGATCATCATGATAATGTTTTTCATGATGTTCACCGTGACCTGCTGATTCATCAGTATTGACGGCTACACCCGTGGCTGCACCAATGGCACCACCTATCATTGCTCCTTCACGTCCACCGACTTCATTGCCAACGGCAGCGCCTACAGCGCCACCAATACCGCCACCTACCGCTGCATCTAATGTAGAACTATCAGCATGAGCTGCAAATGTTGTCACCAACAATGGGATAATCAGGAATCTTATGTTCATATTATGATTGAGCCTTTTTGCAAATAACTAGCGCACAACATAACTAAATATAAGGAAATTGGCAATTATTCGCTGGATTGGTCATTCAGTGCCACGCCCTTATTTGGTGTTTTTACTCCAGCTTTACCTTGTAATAAAGTCGATGTGGCAGACTCAATATAGGCGTCTAAACGGTGATCCAGTTTTTCCGTATCTGCCGTGTCATGTATTTCACTAGCTGATGCTATAGGTAATAGCTGATATTGATACAACGAGGCGGAATTATCGGTTGATTTAACCAGTACTTTATTATCATCAATGATGGCTGTAGTCGGATCTGAACCAGATGGTTTGATCACGGCAAATCCGGCGTCATGAATATTCAGTAAATCACGGCCCCAGCAGCTATAAGTAGTATCTCCACCCAGTAAACCAGCTACAGTCGGTGCGATATCCACTTGAGCACCAACTGTTGAATTACTGTGTCCATAGTTTTTAACAACATTTGGACCAATCACTAATAGCGGCACATGGAATTTGAGCATATCAATATCGGTGACTTGATTGGGGGTGCTAAAGCCATGATCACCCACTAAAACAAATAATGTGTTGTCAAAATAATCTGATTTGGCCACTTTTTTAAAAAACTGACCTAATGCCCAGTCGGCATAACGCATCGCTGTTAGATGCTCATTCAATTCACCATGTCCAGTGACTTTTGCAACAGGCAGTGGGGTAGGTAACGCATATGGCGTATGATTGGATAAAGTCTGTAAAAAGGCAAAAAACGGCTTATCGTTAGGCATTTTTTGTAACTCTTCGGCAGCCCGATCGAACATATCCTGATCCGATACACCCCAAGTAGGATCGGAGAAAACAGGATTCACAAAGTCATGTCTGCCAATAAAACGTTGCATACCCTGGGCACCAAAAAAGCCTTTTTGGTTATCCCAGGCAAAATCACCGTTATAAACATACATACTTTGATAGTCTCGGTCGGCGGTCATTTGTATCAAACCTGAAAAATGGTTACTGCCTTCAGGTTGTTGCATCAAATACTCATAGTGCGGCAGGTTAGGAAAACAGGCTAATGAAGCAAACATGCCCTGGTGAGTATGTGTGCCATTAGAAAAAAAGCGATTAAATAACAGGCCTTGTTTGGCGAGTTTGTCGAACTCTGGAGTAATACCTTCGTCATGGCCCAAGGCACCAACATATTCACCACTAAAACTTTCCATCAGAATGAACACAACATTTAATGGCTTTTTGCTTTCACCTGTACGGGCATGGTAAGTACGTAAGACAGGCGAGTAGTCTGGGTCTAGTAGTGTATCCGATGGCGTTAAAACCATCTGTTCCACAGTATTGTCGGCTTCAGCTATTGGCATTTTCTTGAGCCATTTGTTGTCACCTTTTTTAGTACCAATGACCGCTTTAGCTAATGTATAAACGCCGTTTAAACCTAAATGATTGGCAAAAAGATAATGACTCTGGAAGGCATCCCCCCAACGAAGCGGTGGTCCCTGACGTAATGTGCCACGCGCAGCAACAACAGATATCAGCAAGACCACAAAGAATGCTGTCATTCTTAAGCTATATCGAGTTTTATCTGTAGATTTAGTTTGGTTAATTCGGCTGTTTAGCGTAAAGATAAAAAACAATGCTGTGATAAGTAAACCAATGATGATGAGATAAGTGACAACAGGAAAGCCATACCAAATCATGCTTAACACCGTTGCCGGATCTTCCTTCATATATTCAAATACCAGGCTGTTTAGTCGTGTATGAAATTCATGATAGAAGTCGAGCTCAACAATGGCGAGAAAGATCATCACACTGGACACAAAGGTAAGCCAGAGCGTGTAGACTTTGCGGTTGTTTAACCCTTTTTTAAATAGCAAACCAATGATTAAGGGTAGCAGTACATAAACAGTGACGATTAAGTCAAAGCGGAGCCCGGTGATAAAAGCTTGAATGAGATCATGGTTGGGAATGGCGGCACTGAGATCATTGTTTCGCCACAACAGAATTGCTCTCAATAGCGTCTGTAATAGCATCAAAATAAATGCTGAACTAAAAATAAAATAAAGATCAGAAAAAAGGCTGTTGTTATCGTTTTTTTGCATGGAGCGTCCATCAGTTATCAGCAGAATCACTCATCGCTAGTAGATGCAGTGAAATGATCGGTGAACGCCAGTTTGCATCGATTTCGTTAAGAAAAACTTAAGGTGAAGCCTTCAGTATATTGACCGCTATGTTCCTGTTTATCAGCGGTTGGCAATTAAAAATTTTAATTATCAAAAAATTCAGCCGATATACTCTCTGCATAGACTATGAAATATTCATGGTTGACATAATTAACGATTAAATTTGACTGAGGCTGGAGCTGGAATGCAGTTTATTAAGAACCTTCCTATCGGGAAAAAGATTTTCAGTGTGGTTATTATTCTTGGCATAACCCAAGTGATCATCTCTGCTTTTGCTATCTTCAAAATGAATAATATTTCAGAGGAATTTTCTGTTATTCATGAGATGTCACTGCCACTTGAAAAAAATGTGTCTGAAGCGAGTCAGCTTCAATTAAAAAAAGCGGCTGAATTACAGCAGTTGATGATTGATGCCAAATCAGGGGCGAGAAGAAACATCATCAAAGAGCATTTCACCAGCATAGAAAATATCACTGCACAAACCAATCAAGCGATGCAAGACATCGTCACTATCCTGGATAAATCGAAAGGCAAGGTACTTGATGCTGATTTACACGCGGATGTGCTTAGTCTGGACGAAAATACAGCTAAAGTAGTTGAGCAGCAGGCTAATTATCAGAAATACGTTGATAGTGCGATTCAGATTATCAAACGCGGTGGAAGTATGTCGGGCGGTGGTTATCTATCAAAGGATGAGCAGGCACAGCTACAGGATATCGAAGCAAAATTATTTGAAAGCTTACAAGCCATGCAAGCGAGCATCGATAATATTACAAACCGGTCAGTAAAAAATGTTCAGAATGTGCAGCGCTCCAGTTTATTTAGCCTGATTGCAATGGCAGTGGCTTCACTAATAATTGGTATTTTCATCTCAAAAATTATTATTAGTAATATCGTTACACCCATTAAAGGCGTGATGGCTGTTCTTACCGCAATGGCTCAGGATAATGATTTAACAAAACGGATGAATTTTGACAGCGCTGATGAAGTAGGTGCGATGGGGAAAACATTTAATCGTTTTGTCGAAAAACTTCAGAGTTTGGTCATCAGTATTACTCAAGCATCAGAGCAATTATCGACTGCAGCGGAAGAAACCTCAGTGGTGAGTATTTCAACCAATAAGAATATTGCTAAACAAAAAAATGAAACGGTGCACGTCGCATCAGCTATCACCGAGATGACAGCAACCGTACAAGAAGTTGCCATTAGTGCTGAAAAGGCCTCTGAAGCGGCTATTAAAGGCGATAAAGACTCGGAGTCTGGTCGTAAAGTTGTTGAGGAAATTGTTGCCTCAATTAATAACCTTGCAGCAGAAATTAATACTTCAACCTCTGTCATTAAAACTCTGAAATCAGATAGTGAAAACATCGGTACCGTACTTGATGTAATTAAAAGCATTGCTGAACAAACAAACTTACTTGCTTTAAATGCAGCTATTGAGGCCGCTCGTGCAGGCGATCAGGGACGAGGTTTTGCTGTTGTGGCTGATGAAGTGCGTTCCTTAGCACAAAAAACACAAGACTCAACCAAAGAGATTGAAGACCTGATCCTTACTTTGCAGCAAGGATCAGATAATGCTGTTAACTCGATGGCACTGAATCAGAAGAGTATTGAAGGGCTTGTGTCAAAAGCGGTAGATGCCACCAATTCATTAAAAGAAATTACCAATTCGGTTAGCTCAATCACTGAGATGAATACCTTGATTGCGACCGCAGCCGAGCAGCAAAGTCATGTGGTCAACGAAATTAATAGCAATGTGCATAATATTCAACAGGTGTCAGAAAACACAGCCGAAGGATCTGAGCAGGTATCACAGGCGAGCCAGGAAATTGCGCAATTAAGTGAAAAGCTCACCAGTATGGTCAGGCAGTTTAAAGTATCGTAAAAGAGTATTTTTGATAGCGACTTTGTATACACATGCATTGAATTGCTGTCGCGGCTTGGAATAAGACGTTAATATCCGGATATGGATATTAACGTCATCAGTTAATTATTCTTATTTAAAACAAATGGTTATTAAATAATCGTAGAATAATGTCTTTATTCATTGCTGAGCGATGAGCATCTATTCTAAGATCAGCTTTTCAGCTGGAATATTAAGATGTCATTTGTTTTTATTGGATTGTTTATTGTCATATTAGTGGCTGTTCTGCTTCTCGCCTTGATGAAGGATGACAAGGATAAAACAGAAAAGACAACAGAATATCCCTACAGTAAACAACCATCATTACTCACTCCGGCAGAACTCTCATTCCAACATAGCCTGAAACTTGCCGTCGATGGACAGTATGATATTTCTTCTAAAGTGCGACTGGCTGATATCGTGACCGTAAAGCAAACGAAGTCTAAATCTGAGTGGCAAAAAGCCTTTAATAAAATTCAGTCCAAGCACGTTGATTTTGTTCTGACTGACACGAAAACAGCCGATATTTTATGTGCGATAGAACTTGACGATAGTTCACATGAAAAGCCTGCGAGACGACTGCGTGATGATTTTCTAGACAATGTCTTGCGAGTTGCCAGAGTGCCTTTAATACGTTTCACAGTAGAGCAAAGTTACCAGTCACAATTGATAGCCGAGAAAATAAAAAATGCGATTCATCCTGAATTTGCTACTCAATTTTCATCTGATGTCGTGATGGATGACATAAAAATCCTGATCAATCCGGATAGATAATTCTTGTCGTGCAGGTTGCGTCAAGATAGCTCGATAGCTTCATCTGATCGGCTCACCATTCGATAGTCAAATAATAGAGGTGCCTAGGCTATAGTTAGCAGAAATACCTCTATTTTTATCGGTTGATTATTTCTGTGAGTTAAAAAAATGATATTTCTAACTCACGCTTATTAATAGAGTGAATCTCATCAGAAGAGAGTTTTTCAGAACAGATGACTGAAACAAGCCATCATGAATGATTATGGTTGATGATTGTGGGGAAGGGGGAGTGGAGAGACAGATGGCGCGCCCGGCACGATTCGAACGTGCGACCGCCTGGTTCGTAGCCAGGTACTCTATCCAGCTGAGCTACGGGCGCTATCTATCTGAAATCTATTATTGAAATAAAAAAGCAGTCCCGATTTCTCGGTGACTGCTTGATTATGTACTTTAAATGGCGCGCCCGGCACGATTCGAACGTGCGACCGCCTGGTTCGTAGCCAGGTACTCTATCCAGCTGAGCTACGGGCGCTAAAGCCGCTTATTATACAAGCATCCAATGATGCCATCAATAAAATTTATGGCGGAGAGCGAGGGATTCGAACCCTCGATAGGGGTAAACCTATACGCCCTTAGCAGGGGCGCGCCTTCAGCCTCTCGGCCAGCTCTCCATCAAAGCCGCCTAGTATATCAGAAGATAACGATTTGGCTAGTGATAATTGTAAATTTAACCCACATTTGGCTGATCTTTTTCAGCCTGAATGCGATCATAAATTTCTTCACGGTGCACTGTGACGTCTTTAGGAGCGTCGACACCAATTCTTACCTGATTACCTTTAACACCAAGTACGTTTACAACAACATCGTCACCGATGATGAGTGATTCGCCTACACGACGTGTGAGTATTAACATTTTTTTCCCCTTTACTCTCAAAAATTGGCCGAGGTTACTAGGAGAATTATCATGACTCCTTTCAATTGAGTAGGCCTCGTGCCTTTTGTCCTATTCAGCTTGGGGGTCTTTTTGCCCCTTTATTCATGGACTATAAAAAAACGATATTTATCCCTCGTCCAACGAATATTTTATCAGGAACATAAGTTGATCGCGATAAAATGATGACAAAAAAATGAAATGGCTCAAGCATTTAGATTTTAAGAGGGGGATTGCTCCAGATTAAATGCTTTGTGCAGGGTTCTGACACCAAGCTCCAGGTATTTTTCATCAATAACCACTGAAATTTTAATTTCAGAAGTAGAAATCATACTGATGTTGATGTTCTCTTTTGCCAGAGATCCAAACATCGTGCTTGCAATTCCTGCGTGAGAACGCATACCGACACCGACGACCGAGATTTTTGCAATTTTTTCGTCGCCGTTAACTTCTCTTGCACCGAGCTCTTCTGCTGTTTTCTTGAGAATCGCCAAGGCTGCTTGATAGTCGTTGCGATGAACGGTAAATGTAAAGTCTGTGGTTGAGTCATGACCAGTGTTTTGGATGATCATGTCAACTTCAATATTCTCTGCCGCTATAGGTCCGAGAATTTGTGAAGCAATGCCTGGGTGATCAGGTACACCGAGAATAGTCAGTTTGGCTTCATCACGATTAAACGCAATACCTGAAATTAAAGCTTGTTCCATTGATGGGTCCTCAGCCGCTATTAATGTGCCACCACCTTCTGTAAACGAGGAGAGGACACGTAATGGGACGTTATATTTACTTGCAAACTCAACAGAGCGAATTTGCAATACTTTTGCACCTAAGCTGGCCATTTCCAGCATTTCTTCGAAGGTAATAGAATCTAAGCGACGTGCTTCAGGTACAACACGGGGATCGGTTGTATAAACGCCGTCGACATCGGTATAGATTTGGCATTCATCGGCTTTTAGTGCCGCAGCCAGAGCTACTGCCGTTGTATCACTGCCACCACGACCTAGTGTGGTAATGTTGCCATTCTCATCACAGCCTTGAAAACCAGCTACGACTACAACTTTGCCTTGGCTAAGATCATGACGAATTTTGTTGTCATCAATCTCCATAATCCTGGCTTTGTTATGTGCATTGTCCGTCAATATACGGACCTGACTTCCAGTGTAGGAAACGGCAGACATACCCATTTGAGCTAGCGTCATACTGAGCAGGGCAATCGTGACTTGTTCACCCGTTGACAGTAAAACATCTAACTCACGACCACGCGGGTTGTCGGTTAATTGTTTAGCCAAATCGATTAGGCGATTAGTCTCGCCACTCATTGCTGAGACAACGACCACTAAATCATGGCCTTGATTACGATAATCAATGATCTTTTTCGCTACTTCGCGAATGCGATCAGCAGAGCCGACGGATGTTCCACCATATTTTTGAACGATTAAAGACATGCTTAGTTTTCCAGCTTCGAAGTAACCCAGTCTGGAACAGATGCTAACGCTGCTGCCAAATTCTGGGGTTCATTACCGCCGCCTTGAGCCATATCAGGACGGCCGCCACCTTTACCTCCAACCTGACTAGCTATATGGCCAACCAGATCTCCGGCGCGGATTTTATCGGTAATATCCTTGGTTACGCCAGCAATAATTGTAATTTTTTCATCATTGACAGCTGTTAGAGCAATTACCGCTGTGCCCAGCTTATTTTTTAACTGATCAACAGCATCTCTGAGCGATTTTCCATCCGCTCCCTCAAGGGTAGAAGCGAGTACTTTAATGCCATTGATTTCTGTTGCAGAGTCAGCCAGATCATTACCTGCGCTGCTGGCTAATTTCGCTTTCAATGCTTCCAGTTCTTTTTCTAACTCGCGTTGACGCTGAACCAGCTGAGATGCTTTATCCTGCACATTGGCGGGTTTGGCTTTCAGTAAGTCTGATACGTCTGCCAGCGTGGTTTCCATTTGTTCGATGTAATCAATCGCTTTTTCACCGGTGACCGCTTCGATACGACGGACACCTGATGCAATACCAGCTTCTGAGGTGATTTTTAACATACCGATATCACCGGTTTGCTTAACATGCGTGCCACCGCATAACTCGATAGAGAAATCACTCATGCTTAACACACGAACTTCATCATCATATTTCTCACCGAACAATGCCATTGCGCCGCTTTTCTTGGCTTCTTCAATGGCCATTAAACGTGTTTCAACAGGGTGGTTGAGACGAATTTGTTGATTAACTAAACGTTCGATTTCACGAAGTTGGGCTGGAGTGACTGGCTCAAAATGTGAAAAGTCAAAACGTAAACGTTGAGGATTCACCAGTGAGCCTTTTTGCATAACATGCTCACCCAGAACTTTACGTAATGCTGCGTGTAATAGATGCGTAGCAGAATGATTCAATGCCGTTGCCAGACGATTATTTTCATCGATCTGTGCTGTGACACGTTGACCAACTTGAAAACGGCCATGCTCGCAACGACCAATATGGGTAAACGCTTGAGATTGTTTACGTGTATCGGAAACAGTGAAGCTGGCATTATCCGCATTAATTTCACCGTGATCACCTACCTGACCACCTGACTCGGCGTAGAACGGTGTTTTATCTAATACGATTAAACCTTCCTGACCTTCAGAAATGCTATCAACATGCTCACCATTGACGATGATGGCTAAGATAGTACTGTCATGCTGAGTGAGGTCATAGCCACAAAATTCTGTGCTACTGTCAATGGTAATCTGGTCAGATAAACCACCAGAGAACTGACTCGCGCTGCGGGCACGATTACGTTGTGCTTCCATCGCACGCTCAAATCCGGCGATATCAATAGTCAGACCGCGCTCACGTGCAATATCAGCGGTCAGATCGATAGGGAAGCCATAAGTGTCGTAAAGTAAGAAAACGGTCTCACCAGGGATCTCTTTATCGCCCATATCTTCAATGGCTTGATCCAGAATTTTTAAGCCATTATCCAGCGTATCGGCAAAACGTGTTTCTTCTTGTTGCAGGGCTTTTTCAACCAGTTCCTGAGATTGAGCAAGTTCAGGGAAAGCTTCACCCATCTCATCAACTAGTGGTTGTACAAGCTTATAAAAGAAGTTGTCTTTTAAACCCAATTTATGACCATGACGAATGGCGCGGCGAATGATACGACGTAAAACATAACCACGACCTTCATTAGAAGGGTAGACACCATCAGTAATCATGAATGAACATGAGCGAATATGATCCGCAATGACACGTAATGAGAAGTTGGTGTGATCTTCGGTACCAGAGAGTTTCTGAATCGCTTGGATCAGATGTTGGAACAGATCAATTTCGTAGTTGTTATGTACATGTTGCAACACTGCAGCCAGACGTTCAAGCCCCATGCCTGTGTCGACAGAAGGCTTAGGCAGTGGTGTTAATGTACCATCTGCCGAGCGGTTGAATTGCATGAAGACCAGATTCCAGATTTCGATATAACGGTCGCCATCTTCTTCAGGTGTACCTGGTGGACCACCAGCGACATCTTCACCATGATCATAGAAAATTTCAGAGCAGGGGCCGCATGGTCCGGTATCGCCCATTGACCAGAAATTATCTTTTGCGCCGATTCGCGAAAAGCGTTCAGCAGACACACCAATTTCATTTAACCAGATATCAGCCGCTTCATCATCTTCTTCAAAAACCGTGATCCATAGTTTTTCAGCAGGAAGAGCTAATGTTTCTGTCAAAAATTCCCAGGCGTATTGAATGGCTTCACGTTTGAAGTAATCACCAAAACTAAAGTTACCCAGCATTTCAAAGAATGTATGGTGGCGAGCGGTATAACCGACATTTTCTAAGTCATTGTGTTTACCACCTGCACGTACGCAACGTTGTGTCGTCACGGCGCGAGTGTACTTACGGGTTTCTTGACCTAAGAATGTCTCCTTAAATTGCACCATACCAGCATTGGTGAAAAGAAGGGTGGGGTCATTAGCAGGAACAAGGGGACTGCTTGCTACGACTTCATGACCTTTACTTGCGAAAAAGTCGAGAAACAACTTGCGAATATCTGCGCTACTTTTCATCGTCGGTTAAATTAAAACTTTCCGTTATTTGTTCATGAGTAAAACCGCGATATTGTAAAAAGCGTTGTTGTTTTGCTTTGCTTTTATAATCATCGGGCATTTCCTCGCCAAAACGCTTGCAACGCACTTCAGCGGCAAGCGTAAACCAATCTATTTCTGCCTGGTTCATACATTCAGTGATGATGTCGGCAGCAACACCACGTTCTTTCAATTCCATACTGATGCGGACAGCACCATAACCCCGATTGGCTCGGGATCGGATAAAACTCTCAGCAAACCGAACATCACTTTGCAGGCCAGCTTCTCTTAACTGCTGAATAACGTCGTCAATTTGTTCTACGTCAAAACCTGCTTTGTCTAGCTTGTGTGCCAATTCATGAGCACTATGTTCGCGGTTGGCTAAATAGCTTATGGCTCGTGCACTGGCTGATTGCTTCACGCCTCGATATCGTCCTCAACAGCACTGTCATCTTTTTTGGCTGTTTTTTTAGGCAGCATGGTTTCACGTATTTTACTTTCAATTTCAGCAGACATTTCAGGGTTTTCTTTTAAGTAACCACGAACATTGTCTTTACCCTGACCAATACGTGTGCCGTTGTAGCTATACCAAGCACCTGATTTTTCAACAATATTTTGTTGAACACCCAAGTCGATCAATTCACCTTCACGTGAGATTCCTTCACCATACATGATGTCGAATTCAACTTGTTTAAATGGTGGGGCCACTTTATTTTTGACGACTTTGACACGGGTTTCATTACCCAGAATTTCGTCACCTTTTTTGATTGCGCCAATGCGTCTGATATCTAAACGCACAGAGGCATAGAATTTAAGTGCATTACCACCTGTGGTGGTTTCAGGGTTACCGAACATCACGCCAATTTTCATACGAATTTGGTTAATAAAGATAACCAATGTATTTGAACGTTTAATGTTGGCGGTCAACTTACGTAAGGCTTGTGACATTAAGCGAGCCTGAAGACCCATGTGGCTGTCACCCATATCGCCTTCAATTTCGGCTTTCGGCGTCAGTGCGGCAACGGAGTCAACAACAACGATATCTACAGCGCCTGAACGGACTAGCATATCGGTGATTTCCAACGCTTGTTCGCCTGTATCGGGTTGAGATACCAGTAAGTCATCAATATTGACACCTAGCTTCTCAGCATAAACAGGATCCAGAGCATGTTCAGCGTCGACAAAAGCAGCTGTTCCACCTAGCTTTTGCATTTCAGCGATAGCATGCAGTGTTAAAGTGGTTTTACCTGAAGATTCAGGACCGTAAATTTCAACAATCCTGCCACGAGGCAATCCGCCTATTCCTAATGCAATGTCTAATCCGATAGAACCAGAAGATACGGCTGATACGTCACGAGCTGCGGCATTATCACCAAGGCGCATTACTGAGCCTTTACCAAATTGCTTCTCAATTTGACCAAGCGCGGCGCCTAGCGCTTTTTTCTTATCGTCATCCATTGCACTACCTCTGAAGCTGTTTTTAATAAATCCTTCGATTATCCCATAGAAAGCAGTCAGTCTCTAGCGTTTTTAATGATTCCGGATAAGGCGTTCAATACAGCTTGTCGTCTGATGCTTTCTCTATCACCTTCAAACTGAAAAAGCTGGCTGACAACCTTGTCAGACTCTCGGGCCCAGCCTATCCAGACAGTACCAACAGGTTTGGTTTCTGTGCCGCCATCGGGGCCAGCGATACCTGTTAATGCCACACTGATATCAGCACATGAATTGTTAAGTGCGCCCAGTGCCATTTCTTCGGCTACGGTCTGACTCACTGCGCCAAATTGTTGTAGTGAGGTTATTTGAACGCCTAGTTGATCTTGTTTTGCCTGATTGCTGTAGGTGACAAATCCACGCTCAAACCAGCTTGAACTACCAGCGAGATCCGTACAGCATTTCGCTACCCAGCCACCGGTGCAGGACTCCGCTGTTGCTAGCATCAAATGGTTTTTGTTCAAGGTTTCAGCGACTTGAATGATTTTTGCTTGCAGTGATGCGTCAGAAATATTTTGCATGATATAAACTATTAAAATGACTCAAAGACAAAATCATACTCCAATGATGCAGCAGTATCTGCGCATCAAAGCCGAACATCCGGACTTTTTACTGTTCTATCGCATGGGCGACTTTTATGAGTTGTTTTTTGACGATGCTCACAAAGCCGCTGAATTGCTTGATATCACACTAACCGCGCGTGGTAGCAGTAATGGTGCGCCGATTCCGATGGCTGGAGTGCCATATCATGCTGCGGATAACTATTTATCACGGCTTATCAAATTAGGTGAATCGGTTGCTATTTGTGAACAAATAGGGGACCCGGCGACAAGTAAGGGCCCGGTTGAGCGTCAGGTGGTTCGGGTTCTCACCCCAGGAACACTGACAGAAGAAGCGCTGTTAGATAGTCGTAATGAGAATTTGCTGTTAGCCGTCTGTGAAGAAAAAGGCCATTATGGACTGGCTTATGCAGAAATCAGCAGTGGTCGATTTATGATCAGTGAATTAGATAATGCTGATTTGCTAAAAGCTGAACTGGCCAGATTACAACCGGCAGAAATCTTATTGAGTGAAACATTAACCGCCGGTTTTGATGCGTTTGAAAAACAACTCCGTAAGCTACCTGACTGGCATTTTGAGTTGAAGGCAGCTAAAACAAGATTATGTAAGCAGTTCAATACAACTGATCTAAAAGGATTCGGTTGTGATGGACTGGATATCGCAATTCGTGCTGCTGGCTGTCTGGTGAACTATGCGCAGGAAACACATCGAACAGCTTTGCCTCATTTGCGTCAGCTAACGGTCGAGTATTCAAAAGACAGTATCCGACTCGATCCTCAATCACGTAAAAACCTTGAGCTTGAGCGTAATCTGTCGGGTGGACTTGAGAATAGTCTTATCTCGGTACTGGATAAAACAGCAACCCCAATGGGCGCACGTTTATTGAGACGCTGGTTGATGCGTCCCATTCGTGATCAGAAGGTATTACTTGATAGACAGCAAGTGATTCAGGAATTTTTGGATCATCACAGTTTCAGTGACTGTCACGCTCTAATGAAGTCATTGGGGGATATTGAGCGTATTTTGTCACGTATGGCTTTACGCACGGCCAGACCAAGAGACTTTATGCATATCAGGCGTCTTTTAGAAACCTTGCCTGATTTACATCGTTTATTAAAATCCAAGCAAAGTACCCATCTCAGACAATTGGATCGTCAACTCGGCACGTTTAGTGAATTACTTGCGTTATTGCAGCAGGCAATGATTGATGAACCACCCGTTTTAATTCGTGATGGTGGCGTTATAAAAGCCGGTTACCACGCTGAATTGGATCGCCTGCGTGATTTACATAAAAATGCCAGTGGTTTTTTAGATGAACTTGAGCGACAAGAACGTCTGCGAACGGGCGTAAATACGCTTAAAGTCGGTTATAACAAAGTGCATGGTTATTTTATTGAGTTGAGCAGAGCTCATGATATTGAATTACCCAATGAATATGTACGTCGCCAGACATTAAAAAATGCTGAGCGTTATATCACGCCAGAGCTAAAGCAATTTGAAGAGCAAGTGCTGAGTGCTAACGAAAAAGCATTGGCATTAGAAAAAGCACTGTATGAGGAGTTATTTGATAAGGTTGAGCCTGAGTTATCCGCTTTATCACAATGTTCCATGTCTTTGGCAGAGCTGGATGTTTTAGCTAATTTGGCTGAGCGGGCTGAAACGCTAGATTATGTTGCGCCACAATTTGTGAATGAAAGCGGCCTTTATATCGAGGCAGGCCGACATCCGGTGGTTGAAGTCTGTCACGATCGTCCTTTTTGCGCCAATGATCTGAAATTAACGGCTGAGCAGTCCACATTAATTATTACCGGGCCGAATATGGGCGGGAAGTCGACCTATATGCGACAGACAGCGTTGATTGTCTTAATGGCGCATATGGGAAGTTACGTCCCAGCAACTAAGGCGATTATCGGACCTGTGGACCAGGTTTTTACCCGCATCGGTGCGTCTGATGATCTGGCTTCCGGGCGTTCAACGTTTATGGTTGAGATGAATGAAGCGGCGAATATTCTGAACAATGCCACAAAGCATAGTTTGGTGTTGATGGATGAAATCGGGCGCGGGACTAGTACTTTTGATGGGTTGGCGCTGGCTTGGTCATGTGCAGAAAAACTGATTCGTGATATCGGTGCCTATACCTTATTCGCAACCCATTATTTTGAAATGACACAGCTACCCGAGTTATTTGAACAGGCTAGAAATGTGCATCTTGATGCCATTGAACATGGCGATAAAATTGTTTTTCTTCATCAACTGAAAGAGGGCGCTGCCAGTCAGAGTTATGGATTGCAAGTTGCTCAGCTTGCTGGTGTGCCAGCCGATGTGATTGATGCCGCCAAAGCAAAATTAAAGCAGCTTGAGCAGACACATTATTCAGTTGAAACCTTAGCCGAACAGCCTCAGCAGGATTTATTTACTCAGCATACTGAGCCTTCAGAACTTGAGAAAAAACTGCGGGCAATCAGCCCGGATGAACTAAGCCCAAAACAGGCATTAGATATGCTGTATGAGCTTAGCCAATTAGCCAGAAATTAGTGAAGGTGCTGCTTTTTCTGGTTAACAAAATCCCCTAGTTTTTCTGGACGAGGTGGCATTTGAACATGGAAGCCCTGTGTTTCCAGATTTTTGATAACGGTAACGACATTTTCACGAGCAAGCGGTTTTTCCGGAGATAATTCGAGCTCCATGACAAACTGAGGCTCTCTGCCCATTGAGTTATAGAGTTCTTGAGGTACCTCTGAAAAATCATCTTTTTTGGTGATATACAGATATAACTCTTCTTTTTTAAGGCTTTTGTATATATAGGTTTTCATTTTTATGAGATGGGTGGGTGGTAAATAATTTGCACGACAGTACCGCTCGGATCATAACAATAAAAGCTTCTGGCACCGTCTCTGTGCGTACGTGGCGGGTTACGAATTTCGACATTATTTGCACTGAGAAAATCGAACCAGGCATCAACTTCGTCCATGCTAGGAATAATAAAGCCGATATGATCCAGCTTTTGCTGGTGTGATGGTGCGGGTGGCTCTGCTGCCTGATGTAATGCGAGATTGTCATTACCTGAACTCAGATACACATTTTGCTCATCTGGCCTCCATTCGACATGCATGCCAAGTAATTCGGTATAAAAAAATTCACAAGCGGCAAGGTCATCGACAAACAGAGCAATATGACGCATGCCACCGGTTTTACCTGGTCGTACAAGTTTGTTTTCAGACATGAGTGACTCTTAATTTTTGATTATTCAACTTCAATGATTTCGTAATCATGTGTCACCGTCGCTGTTTTTGCCAACATAATGGTGGCTGAGCAATATTTCTCAGTCGACATTTTGATAGCACGCTCAACAAAGTTGGCTTTTACATTTTTACCAGTGATTTTGTAATGAATATGGATATGGGTGTAAACCTTAGGCGCTTCTTCGCTTCTTTCGCCATTCGCCTCAATCACACAGTCACGAATATCTTGTTGAGACTTTTTCAAAATTTCGATGACATCAAAGGCTGTACATCCAGCCATACCCATCAGTAATAATTCCATCGGACGCATGCCGGTACCATGTCCGCCTGCTTCTTCAGGTCCATCCATTACTACCGTATGGCCTGTTCCAGATTCGCCGAGAAACAAAACATCTTCGACCCATTTCACTCGTGCTTTCATTAAAATGTTTCCTAAAGTTGATAAGTCACTTTAAATTTGACATATTTATCAAATCGCTGAGGGATTATACCCGTTTATGCTGTATTATTGCCCGCAGACTCATTTTTGGATGAATAAATGGACTATCACAGACACAAGGCCATTGAACAGGGATTAGCAGAGTTTTTCCGCTGCTGTCACACAAAAACTTATCCGGCGAAGAATATCATTGTTCGTCCAGGTGATCCGGCACATACGCTCTATTATATTCGTGAAGGTTCGGTGAGTGTGTGCATGGAAAATGAGGAAGGCGAGGAGCTTATCGTTGCTTACCTGAATCAGGGCGACTTTATTGGTGAGATAGGCATGTTCTCAGATGTCGGTGAACGTATGGTGACGGTGCGCGCCAGAACCGATGTGCGCACTGAAGAGATTTCCTACCAGCAGATCATGAATCTCTCAAAAACACAGTTGAAAGAATGCTATCCAACACTGTTGTTTACCATTGCAGAACAATTGGCAAAACGTCTGTTATCGACAACTCGTAAAGCCACTGATATGGCATTTCTTGACGTAGCAGGAAGGGTTGAGGCTGCTTTGCACGAGTTAGCCGCTCAGCCAGATGCTATGCGTCATCCTGATGGTATGCAGATTAAAGTCACACGTCAGGAAATCAGCCGCATGGTGGGATGTTCACGTGAAATGGTTGGTCGTGTCCTCAAAGAGTTACAAGACAATGGCTTGTTATGGGCCAAGGGTAAGACGATGATCGTCTATGATGAAGAACATCGTCATAAAAAACCTTTAGTAAAAAAGCTTGGCTAATTCAGCACCTGGATCATCAGCACGCATAAAGGCTTCACCTACCAGGAAACCATTTACGTTATTGTCACGCATTAATTTCACGTCATCACGGGTATGAATACCACTTTCGGTGATGACGATATGGCCTTGTGGAATACGTTGCAGTAGAGACAAGGTTGTATCCAGCGATGTATCAAATGTTCGAAGATCACGGTTGTTGATACCGATTAAAGGTAGATTCAATACTAACGCACGTTCCAGTTCTTCAAGATCATGCACTTCTACCAGTACATCCATACCTAACTGGATGGCCAACTGGCTGAGCGTTTCTAATTGATTGTCATTCAGTGCGGCGACAATTAATAAAATACAGTCAGCACTGATCGCTCTGGCTTCAAATACCTGATATGGATCAATAATGAAGTCCTTACGAATCACTGGCAGTGAGCAGGCGTTACGTGCTTCTTGTAAAAAAACTTCATGTCCCTGAAAAAAATCACGATCCGTCAAGACGGATAAACAGGCAGCACCACCTTTTTCATAGCTGACAGCAATATCTTCAGGAATAAAATTCTCTCTGAGCAGCCCTTTACTGGGGGAAGCTTTTTTTACTTCAGCAATGACCGCAGGCTCGTCATTAAGAATTTTTTTGCTGATAGATTCCACAAAGCCACGAACCGGATTAGCCTGTTCGGCTAATTGTTGCATGATAGCTAATGGAATTTTTGCAGAACGTTCAGCAATTTCCTGCTGTTTTCGTTGCAGGATTTTTAGCAAAATATCGGGTGTATTTTCAGACATAATTTAAGTTCGGCTTGTAACAATTAGGGCATTTAATTTTTGCGTGGCGGCACCAGAGTCAATAACTCGTGCCGCTAGATGGATACCTTCTTCAAGGGAAGGGGAGATGTCCGCCACATAAATGGCGGCACCGGCATTCAAGACCACAATATCACGGGCTGGACCGGGTTTGCCTTCGAAGACTTCTTTAATCAGAGCCAAACTATCCTGTGCATTGCTGACGGTTAGCGATTCAATAGAATGCTGTTTCATACCAAAATCTTCAGGCTTAATGGTGTAGGTGGTCACCGTACCATTCTTGAGCTCAGCAATATGGGTTTCAGCACCAATACTGATTTCATCAAGACCATCTTCAGCATGCACCACTAACACATGTTGGCTGCCGAGTTTTTGTAACACTTCAGCCATCGGTTTAACCCACTTTTTATCAAACACACCTAACACTTGATGAGCAGCTTGGGCAGGGTTTGTGAGTGGACCTAGCAGGTTGAAAATGGTTCTGACGCCCATCTCACGACGTGGACCAATCGCATGCTTCATGGCGCCATGGTGTTTTTGAGCAAACATGAAACCAACCCCCACTGTTTCTATACAGTGTTTTACCTGTTCCGGACTAAGCTCTAAGTTAACCCCCGCAGCTTCAAGAACATCTGCACTACCCGAACTGCTACTGATGGAACGATTTCCATGTTTGGCAACCTGACAGCCCGCTGCAGCAGCAACAAAAGCACTCGCTGTTGAAACGTTAAATGTACTGGCACCATCACCCCCTGTGCCACAGGTATCGACAACATGTTCGCCGTTGATATGAACGGGTGTTGCCAGGCTTCGCATGACCTCAGCCGCCGCCGCAATTTCGGTGACGGTTTCACCTTTCATTTGCAGGCCAATCAAAAAGCCACCAATCTGTGCTGGTGTCGCATTACCTGTCATGATTTGATTCATCACATCCGACATTTCATCATGACTGAAATCATGGCGCTGGATGAGCTGTTTAATGGCTGCCTGTATATCCATCAAAAGGCCTTATCTTTGCAGGAAATTATTCAATAATTCATGACCTTGCTCGGTCAGGATAGATTCAGGGTGAAACTGCACCCCCTCAATAGGAAGTGTTTTATGCTCGATTCCCATGATCTCATCCAGCTCACCGTCATCAGTCTGAGTCCAGGCGGTAATATTGAAACAATCCGGCAAGTTATATTTACTCACAACTAATGAATGATAACGTGTTGCTTCCAGTGGGTTATTAAGCCCTTTAAACACGCTGGTGTTGTTGTGATAGACCTTAGACGTTTTTCCATGCATTATCTGGCTGGCATGAATGACTTCGCCACCGAACACTTGACCAATTGCCTGATGACCCAGACATACGCCCAGCATGGGTTTTTTCCCCGCAAAGTGTTTGATTACCTCCATGGAAATCCCCGCTTCATTTGGGGTGCAAGGTCCTGGTGACAACACAATTTTGTCTGGATTCATTGCTTCAATTTCAGCAATAGTGATTTTATCGTTACGATGAACAGCCACTTCTTCACCCAGCTCAGCAAAATATTGCACGAGGTTATAGGTAAAGGAGTCATAATTATCAATCATTAACAGCATGTATCTATTCCTAGGTTAGCTTTCTGCATGAGGATTGGCTTCCAATCCTGCTTCCGCCATGGCTACAGCACGAAAGATCGCACGAGCTTTATTCATCGTTTCTTTCCATTCCATTTCAGGTACTGAGTCATACACAATACCAGCACCAGCTTGGATATGAAGCAGATCGTTTTTTATGACAGCAGTACGTATGGCAATCGCGGTATCCATATTGCCTGACCAGGATAAATAACCAACCGCACCGGCATAAACGCCACGTTTTACCGGTTCTAATTCATCAATAATTTCCATTGCCCGCACTTTAGGCGCACCACTGACAGTCCCTGCAGGGAAGGTGGCTCTTAGCGCATCTATGGCTGACATATCATCCAATACCTGGCCGGTGACGTTTGAGACGATATGCATAACGTGAGAATAACGCTCAATCACCATTTTATCAGTCAATTCAACTGTACCTGTTTTGCTGACCCGGCCAACGTCGTTTCGACCTAAATCAATCAGCATCAGATGTTCAGCCAGCTCCTTGGGATCAGATAACAAATCCTGCTCTAGCGCAATATCTTCTTCTTCATTTTTGCCACGAGGACGAGTGCCGGCAATCGGACGGACAGTGACTTCCTGATCTTCCATGCGTACTAAAATTTCTGGTGATGAACCGACTACATAAAAGTCATCAAGATGCATGTAGAACATGTATGGGGAAGGGTTTAATGTTCGTAACGCCCGGTATAGATCAATCGGTGGTGCATTATAAGGAATGGTCAGGCGCTGAGATAAAACCACTTGCATGATGTCGCCATCATTAATGTATTGCTTCGCCTTTTCAACAGCATCAGTAAACCCTTGCTGGGTAAAGCCTGATTGAAAGTCTTCTTCGTTGACCTGTTTGTGAACTTTATTCTGTTGGAAGTTCATCGCCGTTTGGCGCAGCGTCTGAGTTAATTCATCCAGACGTTGTTGCGCGATACGGTAAGCATTTTCTGTGTTTGGATCCGCATGAACAATTAAATACAGACGACCACTGAGGTTATCAAAAACGACTAACTCATCCGATACCATCAACAAAATATCAGGGCATTCGAGTGGGTCAGACTCAGGGGCTTTATTCAGTCGGGATTCAACGTAACGTACAGTGTCGTAGCCGAAATAGCCAACCAGACCACCATTAAATTTTGGTAGTGAATCGGTTTCAGCCACTCGATAACGCGTTTGGAATTGTTCTATCCACGCCAGAGGGTCGTTTGCTTGTGCTGTTTCAATAACTTGCCCATCCTGTTCTACCACAATGTCCTTATCACGAACACGGACAATGGTGCGGCAAGGCAGACCAATCATCGAATAACGACCCCATTTTTCACCACCCTGAACAGATTCAAACAGGTAGGAGTAGGGCGCATCAGCCAATTTGAGATAAGCACTTAATGGTGTATCTAAGTCTGCTAAAACTTCCCGTGAGAGAGGGATGCGGTTGTAGCCTTCTGTGGCAAGTTGATCAAATTCTGACTGTTTCATTGCTTCTTTCTAAAAATAAGCTTTCCAGCTCTGCAAAAGTATCTATTACGGTATCGGGTGCAGCTGCAGAAATTGGCTGACCATGATTGTAACCGTAGCTCACGCATATAATGGCAAATCCTGCAGCATTGGCTGCTTTTACATCATTGACGGAATCACCGATCATTAATGCCTTTTCGGGGGTAATCCGAAAGTAATCAACACCATACAGCAATGGTGCTGGATGTGGTTTTTTATGTGGTGTTGTGTCACCACATACCACAAGGTCAAAATAATCTTTCAGACCAAGCTTTTCAAGCAATGGCAGAGTAAATGTTTCGTCCTTGTTAGTGACACATGCTAATTTAATCTGCTTATCTTTAAGCCAATTCAGCCCTTTAAATACATCAGGGTAGACTTGGCTTTTTTCACATGGGAACTGTTGATAATAATCTAAAAACAGCGGTAATGCTTTTTCAAATAGCCCGACATCTGCTTTTTGTTCCATGTCACCTGTTAATGCTCGCTCAACAAGCCGGGGAATACCATTACCTACCCAACTTCTGACATCATTTTCGCTGGCTTTTGCTAATCCTAAACTGCTGAGCATGTGATTGGTTGCATGAGTTAGATCCGGCACGCTGTCAACCAGCGTGCCATCAAGGTCAATAAAGACAACCTCAGGTAAATCTAACTTCATTAATTAGACGTTAGCTTTAGCTAATTCCTCACGCAGTGCTGCAATCACTGTTTCATAACGGTTAGGGTCGCTGTCTTTTGCCGCACCAAATACTGCAGAACCTGCAACAAAAGTACGCGCACCTGCTTCAGCAATTTCACGGATATTGTTGACGTTAACGCCACCGTCGATTTCTAAGTCAATATCGTAACCGCTTTCATCGATCATTTTGCGTGCTTGGCGTAGTTTTTCCAGTGTGTGTGGGATGAATTTCTGACCACCAAAACCTGGGTTAACTGACATCAGCAGAATACGGTCAACTTTGTCTAAAACATGTTCAGCCAGTGAAAGAGGCGTCGCCGGGTTGAATACCAAACCGGTTTTACAGCCTTCGCTTTTCACTAATTGCAGACTACGATCAATATGTTCTGAGGCTTCCGGGTGGAATGTGATGAAGGTGGCGCCAGCTTGAGCAAAGTCAGGGATGATGCGGTCGACGGGTTTCACCATCAAATGTACGTCGATTTCATGGGTGACACCATGTTTGCGTAATGCATCACACACTAATGGACCAATAGTCAGGTTCGGTACATAGTGGTTATCCATTACGTCAAAGTGCACAATATCAGCACCTGAAGCAAGAACGTTATCTACTTCTTCACCCAGACGAGCAAAGTCAGCAGACAGGATTGAAGGGGCAATTTTGAATTCAGCCATGATTGTCTCTCTTAAATCGAATAATAAAAACGTGATGTAAACCTGATACTTTACCGTATCGGCTTTCTTTTTTCAGCTTTTGAAATCAATAGGCTGAGATTATACTGGAGCGAGAAATCATGAGATGGAGTTGGACTTGCGAAAACTGCTGAAATTTATCGCTTTGCTGACGATGGGAAGTTATCTGCTACTGGCCTATGCTGCGGATGATGCAGAAGAGCCTAGCCAAGGTGATGAAAAGGAAACGAGCACCGAAGAAAATTCTCCGATTATGCTGCGCGAGCAGGGGAATGTTGAGGGGTATGTATCACTAACGGTCAGTGAGCAACCAATAGCGGCGACATATATGCCGGATAGTCTGGGTAAGGCCGCTGGTAAAGTCTTGATTCTGCCTGGGCGCGGTCAGGATATTGATAGTGACGGTGTTATTCATACACTCAGAATCGGATTGACTAAAGCCGGCTGGTCTACAATGACAGTGGCGATGCATTATGAGCTGACACCGAATATTTATCTTGTGCCTTCAGATGCGGATAAAAAGCCAGAGACGGATTCTGCAGAAACAACAGCGACGGAGCCGACTACTGAAGACACGACGCAGCAACAGCCTGCTGATGAAAACGCAGCAGCACCATCCGAATCCGGCACTGAGATTCCGGCAGCGGAAGGGGATGAGAAAAAAGAGGACGCAGAGCAAGCTCCTTATGTCGTGACAAATGAAGCTCGCATTGCAGCTGCAATAAGTTATCTAGCTGAAAAGCAGCAGACTGGCCCCACTATTCTTATAGGCTTTGGTGAGGCGGTTGCGTGGGTCAATGACAGCTTTTCCATGGCCAATGGCGAGGTGGGCATTATTTGGATTGATGCCAGTATGAATCAAGTCGAACCCATTAAAGTGAAAGCCATTCTTGATCTGATTTCAGACTTTCCTGCTCGACAAAATACTAATGCTATTCAACGTCGGGCTGAAATGATAAAAGCTCAGGCGATGAACTATGAACAACGAAGAATTGTGACGACCAGTCCAAACTTTTATGGCGTTGAGACGAATGTGCTTGGTATTGTCCGTGGCTGGTTGCACAAACATTTTATCGCCAAGGACGATACGTGATGCGAATTTACGGTGATGGAAACCTTATCCATCAAGCAGTTTCTGATGATGGTTTAATTGAAGTGGTTGATAGTGGTAATACACGATCATTACATTTCGGTACTTTTCCGCGACAGAGTTCCATGCGACTTAATCAACCGCATTATCTGGAGCTTAGTTACACTCAGGCCATGATGGGGTGTTTATTACTCAATCCTAATCCACAAAGGGTGTTGGTGATTGGTCTGGGTGGAGGCTCGTTGGTGAAGTTCCTGTTGCATCATTTTCCGGATTGCTATGTTGATGTAGTTGAGTATCGTCAGGATGTGGTGGAAGTGGCACAGTCATTTTTTCAGGTCCCGGTCGATAACCCCAACTTAAATATCAACCTTGGTGATGGTTATCTTTATGTCAATCAATGTTTTTATCAAACGGATTTTAGCTATGATCTGATTCTGGTTGATGCCTATGATCAAAATGGCATGGCAGCCAGTGTTGGCGTTCAGGCTTTTTTTGATGCCTGTTCAGGCATTCTGACAGACAATGGTGTGTTAAGTATTAATCTGTGGGGAAGTGAACGTGCCTTGTTTAACTCAACCATGGAAAGAATTAATGAGAGCTTTCAACAGCGTGCTATGATTCTGCCGGTTGAGAATAAGGGCAATGTCATTGCTTTAGCCACCAAGTTTAATGTGGAAAATGCGTATCTGAAAAAATTGCGCCAGCAAGTCAATAGTTTAGAAATGGTGTATCAAATTAACTTACCACGATCATTACAAAATCTCATCAGACAAAACAGAAACTTTATTCATCGTTTATTCGCGATTTAATATTGGCTTTGTGTGAGAGGGGTTATCAGTCAGTCATTAGCGTATAGAGGTTTCATGAACAAGTGGGTTTTGCCGGTATTGTTGAGTCTGTTTTTATATCAACAAGTGAGCTGGGCTGATGATGCATACAAGATTGTGATTAAACGATCTGAAAACAAATTACTGATTGAAAAAAACGATAAAGTTATTCGTTCATATCATGCCGCAATTGGTAGTGGTGGTAGAAAAGCAAAGCAGATGGAAGGCGATCGACGCACGCCAATGGGTATTTATCATATCGTTGATATTAAAGACAGTGACCGATTCCATTTGTTTTTACAACTTGACTATCCCAGTGTCAGAGATGCGATCAATGGTCTGAAAGCTGGGCATATTAAAAAATCGCAATATCGCAGAATTCTTGATGCACATATTTTTGGCGGTATTCCACCACAAAATACTGCGCTCGGTGGTGTGATCGGTATTCATGGCATTGGTGTTGAAACCAAAGACAAACTTGAGATTCATCAGATGGCGAACTGGACTCAAGGCTGTATTGCACTCAGAAATAAAGAAATTGATGAGTTATTGAAATTTGTCGGTGTGGGCACAGAAGTCAAAATCATGGAATAAAACCTGATTAAAATTGTCGGATATGCATCTGAATTTGCTAGAATATCGACGTTTATCGCTTTTATTCTTCTGGGGTCCACATGCAATCCGCGCCTGATCTGTTTTCCTACCGTAAATTCTGGGCACACCGTTTTGGTATCGCGCCTGAATTACCCATGACCCGAGAGGAAATGGATGCGCTGGGCTGGGACTCTTGTGACATTATCATTGTGACCGGTGACGCCTATGTAGACCATCCGAGTTTTGGTATGGCGCTGATAGGGCGTTTATTAGAATCACATGGTTTTCGTGTTGGTATTATTTCTCAGCCCGATTGGACCAGCACCGACGATTTCACCAAACTAGGTAAACCGAATCTGTTCTTTGGCGTCACTGGCGGCAATATGGATTCTATGGTCAACCGTTATACTTCTGACCGTAAGATACGCAGTAATGATGCATACACCGCAGGTGGTTCAGGCGGAAAACGACCTGATAGAAGCGTCGTGGTTTACAGCCAACGTTGTCAGGAAGCCTATAAAGGCGTGCCTGTGATTATCGGTGGTATTGAAGCCAGCTTGCGCCGTATTGCCCATTATGACTACTGGTCTGAGAAAGTCCGCCGCAGTGTCATTATGGATTCTAAAGCTGATCTTTTGGTTTACGGCAATGGCGAAAGACAAGTGGTGGAAATTGCTCATCGTCTCGCTGCAGGTGAACCTGTCAGTGATTTGACCGACATTCGTGGCACCGCCTATACCAAAAAGCATGAACAGCGTCCGGGCTGGTGGGAGAAAGATTCTACTTTGGTGGATACGCCTGGGAAACTCAATCCGCCTATTGATCCTTATCAGATGCAAACTGAAGAAAGTTGTGCAGATGAAAAAGCCAAAACAGAACAAAATAAACCGGCTGAAAATACCAATGTTATTAAAATTCATCGGGTTTCACCGCGAAATGCTGAACGTACTGTAATACGTTTGCCTGCCTACAATGCAGTGAAAGATGATCCGGTTACCTATGCACATACTTCACGTATTTTGCATCTGGAAACTAACCCCGGTAATGCGCTGGCCTTAGTACAGCAACATGGCAATCAGGATGTCTGGTTAAACCCACCGCCGATACCGTTAACCACAGCCGAAATGGATGCCGTATTCGACTTACCCTATAGCCGTGTACCGCATAGTGGTTATGGCAAGATGACCATTCCGGCCTACGATATGATCCGTTTTTCCGTCAATATTATGCGTGGCTGTTTCGGTGGTTGTACATTCTGTTCTATTACTGAACATGAAGGTCGAATTATTCAGAGTCGTTCTGAAGACTCCATTATCAGAGAAGTGGAAGCGATTCGTGATACGACGCCCGGTTTTACCGGTGTGATTTCTGATTTGGGTGGTCCAACGGCCAATATGTATCGTCTAGCCTGTAATGATCCTCAAATTGAGGCCAGTTGTCGTCGATTGTCGTGTGTATTCCCTGGGGTGTGTAAAAATCTGAATACAGATCACACGCCTTTGATTAGTCTCTACAAACGCGCCAGATCGTTACCCGGCATTAAAAAGATTCTGATTGCTTCAGGTTTGCGATATGACCTGGCGGTTTTATCACCAGAGTATGTCAAAGAGTTGGTGACGCATCATGTGGGGGGCTATCTCAAAATTGCACCAGAGCATACTGAAGAAGGTCCGCTGCAACAAATGATGAAACCCGGCATTGGCACTTACGATAAATTCAAACAGATGTTTGATAAATATTCGAAAGAAGCAGGTAAAGAGCAGTATTTGATTCCATATTTTATCGCTGCACATCCAGGCACAACGGATAAGGATATGATGAATCTAGCACTTTGGTTGAAGCGCAATGGTTTTAGAGCCGATCAGGTTCAGGCCTATTTACCTTCGCCAATGTCAGCCGCTGCGGCCATGTATCACTCGGGCAAGAACACCTTGCATAAAGTACGACGCAATGGTGGTGATATTGAGGTGCCTAAAGGGTTGAAAGTACGTCGATTGCACAAAGCTTTTCTTCGTTATCACGATCCTGAAAACTGGCCGATGTTACGTGAAGCATTAAAAAACATGGGGCGTGCGGATTTGATCGGTAATGGCAAAAAACATTTGATCCCCAGTTGGCAGCCTGCTGGCACCGGAGAAAATGGTGAAGGCCGCCGTGTTACGCGTAAGGCAAAAAATGTACAAAGTTTTCGCACTCAGCATACAAGACCGGGAAAAACCAAAGTCAAAGCTAAAAGACGTCAGCGCTAATAAAAAATATTATTATTTGAGAAACATTTTTAATTGACCGTGGTCAATGTGCCTATCACCAATTTTTAATAGGGACATTAATGAAATCGAAGCAGAGTTCTCGTTATGACTTTTTATCGATTTTTCTTCATTGGCTAGTCGCTGTTTTTATTATTGGCCTGTTTGCATCTGGCCTGTGGATGGTCGATCTTGGTTACTACGATGATTGGTATTATCAGGCTCCCTGGTGGCATAAAGGCATTGGCGTTGTAACGGCAGTATTGATTGTGTCACGCTGGGCATGGAGCCTGTTTCGTCAGCCTCTTGCCGCCATTTCCTCTATTCCTTATTGGCAACATCTCGTTGCAAAAATTACACATCAAGCCATGAATATCGTGGCGTTGATTATTGTTATTAGTGGCTATGTCATGGTCACAGCGAAAGGTGATGGCCTCTCTGTTTTTGATTGGTTCACGATTCCCGCATTCATTTCAAACAAACCCGCTTGGGTAGATCCGGCAGGGGCAATTCATTTATGGGCTGCGTATTTTCTGATTGCGATGGCAACAGTTCATGCTCTGGCTGCAATTAAACATCACTTTATCGATAGAGACTCAACGCTCAAGCAGATGCTTGGCATCAAATAAAACCAGGAGAAAAAAATGAGACAGACGCTTTTAGCAACATCACTATTAGGATTGTCAGCGATAATGCCTGCTTATGCGGCAGATTATGTGATTGATACTGAAAAAGCCCACGCTTTTATTGATTTCCGTATTCAGCATTTAGGCTACAGCTGGATGAGTGGACGTTTTAATGATTTTTCTGGCACGTTTTCTTATGATGCAGAAAAACCGGAAGCATCAAAAGTGGATGTAGATATTGATGTGACCAGTGTTGATACCAACTTTGCCGAGCGTGATAAACATCTACGTGAACGCTTTCTGGAAACGGATAAATTTCCTAAGGCCAGCTTCAAATCTACTTCATTTAAACAGCAGGATGATGGCAGTTTAATGGTCACGGGTGACTTTACCTTACACGGCGTGACCCATGAATTGAGCTTCCCTGTCGAAAAAGTAGGAGAAGGCGCCGATCCATGGGGTGGTTACCGTGCCGGTTTTGTTGGTGAAACTGAATTTACTATTTCTGACTACGGCATCAATGTTGATATGTTAGGCCCGTCGTCCCAGGTAGTGTATTTAACTTTGTCGATTGAAGGCATTAAACAATAAGTCAGATTTGTTTGGCGAGGTTATAAAGCCTGTCAAATTCTTCAGATAAGCTGTTTGCTGGTACAGAACGTCCCGCGCGTTGGTACCAGTAAGCAGCATTTCCTTTGTCGCCTTCAACATAATGAAGATAACCATGAATCATGCAGGCAAAACTATCTTCATAGTTTTGAATGAGTCTGTGAGCACCGTTCCAATCGCCTTGTGCGGCCAATTCCAATGCTTGTAAATGTTGTATAGCCATTGCCAACCTCCAGAAAAGTTTGACAATAGCTATGCTATAACAGATTGAATTGAATGAAAATTCTAGTTGCTTCCGATAAGCGTCAACAAGCCAGCAACAAAGGCAAACGGGGAGGTGACGATGACAAATATCAGTTTGCCAATTTCGCGTAATACATAAATCGCATCAATGAATAAAGCCATGATTTACTCCGTTGAATCTGATTGTATGCATTATAATGCGCGATTGTGACACTCAAATGACCGGCTAATTAAGCACCTATGAATATTCTCGCACTCGATACCTGCACAGAAATGTGTTCTGTCGCCATCTTAAAAAATGGTGAACTGTTTGAACAATCGCTTCTAACTCAACGAGGTCATTCAGAAAAAATACTAGGTATGCTGGATGAGATTTTGTCTCAGGCGGATTGTGGCCTTGCTGATATGGATTGTATTGCTTTTGGCCGCGGGCCTGGTTCATTTACCGGCGTTCGCGTTGGTGTCAGTGTCGCTCAGGGAATTGCTTTTGCGTCTAAATTGCCAGTCGTACCCGTTTCAACCTTAGCCGCCGTCGCGCAGCGTGCAATTGATGAACATGGTGCTGATTATATTGCCGTTGCAATGGATGCACGTATGCAGGAAGTCTACAGCGCTACATATCAATCTGTTGATGGTCTGGCTGAGTTAACAGGAGAGGAAAGAGTATGTTTGCCTGAGCTGATTTGCTTGGACAATGATTCATCTTTTTTTGCTGCCGGTAGCGGTTGGAAAGAGTATGAAGCGTTAATGACAACAAAGTTCTCCGGTCAAGTTCATGGCATGGATAATCAGCTGTTACCGACAGCTGCTGCCATTGCAAAACTGGCTGTAAAGCAGATTGAAAATGGTCATACTTTAGCTGCGGAACAGGCTATGCCCGTTTACCTTCGCGATAATGTCGCCAAGAAAAAAGGTGAACAGTGATGGTGAAAAAGCAAGACACTATCTACGCTGCACCATTAGAACAAATGGTGGATTTCCGCTTTGATGAAAAAGTGGTCGATGTCTTCCCTGATATGATTCAGCGTTCGGTACCTGGCTATGCAACACTGATATCTAACATTGGTATTCTTGCGGCAAAATATGCTGTAGATAATAGCCATTGTTATGATTTGGGCTGTTCACTTGGTGCCGTGACTTTATCGATGCGGCAGCGGATAAAAAAACAGAATTGCCAGATTATTGCCGTTGATAACTCGCCTGCCATGATTGAAAAAGCACATCACATATTGCTGGCCGACAAGACCTCTGATATTGGTGTTCAACTGGTTTGTGAAGATATCGCTGATACGGTCATTGAAAATGCTTCCGTAGTGGTAATGAATTTCACCTTACAGTTTATTCCTCTGGCGCAACGCCAGACATTAATCAATCAAATTTATAAGGGTTTAAAACCCGGTGGCATATTAATTCTGTCAGAGAAACTGGCATTTGCTGATACCAACATTAACCAGTTTCATATTGATGCCCATCATGATTTCAAGCGGGCGAATGGGTATAGCGATATGGAAATTAGTCAGAAAAGAACAGCCCTTGAAAATGTGTTAATACCTGAGTCACTAGAACAACATCAGCAGCGTTTACGTGCTGCCGGATTTGGTTTTACTGAAAAATGGTATCAATGTTTTAACTTTGTCTCGATGGTTGCCATAAAGTGATATACCAGCCTTTATATGAATATCTTGATGCTGCTGGATTGCAAGTCTGGCGTCAGACATTAGAACAACAAATCAATCAGAAATTAGCAGAAGAAACGCACGGTAAAATGCCTTTGTGGCAAGACGCACTTGCAGCATTACCGGCTATCACACCCAGTCAGGTCGAGTTACAGTCAGAAGTCAGAATCGGTCAGCAAAAAGATTTGAATGGTGTTGATATTGACGCGCTGAAAACTTGTTTGAAAGCGTTTCATCCATGGCGTAAAGGTCCTTATCGCTTTTTTGATATTGAGATTAATACCGAGTGGCGATCTGACTGGAAATGGGACAGAGTATTACCGCATATCAGCCCATTAGCTGGTAGACGCGTATTAGATGTGGGTGGTGGCAATGGTTATCACGGCTGGAGAATGTTAGGCGAAGGGGCTGAGTTTGTCATGGGCATTGATCCAACGCTGGTTTTCACCATGCAATATCATGTCATGCAACGTTATATCGCCAATAATAAACACTTCGTTGTTCCTATCGGGATAGAGCATATGCCGGAAAAACTGGCCTGGTTTGATACCGTATTTTCCATGGGGGTGTTATATCACCGGCGCTCCCCGTTAACTCATCTTATGGAGTTACGTGATTGTCTGAAGCCGGGTGGTGAGCTGGTATTGGAAACGCTGATTATTGATGGGCCTGAAGGCATGAGTCTGATTCCAGAGTCACGTTATGCCAAGATGCGAAATGTCTGGTTTATCCCCAGTAGCGAGACCATGATGGTGTGGTTAAAAAAATGCGGTTTTAAAGAGGTGCGTTGCGTAGATGAAAATGTCACGTCACTCGATGAGCAACGTAGCACTGAATGGATGACATTTGAGTCACTGAAAGACTTTCTCGACCCTGATGATGTGACAAAAACGATAGAAGGGTATCAGGCTCCCAAACGTGGTGTATTTATCGCTAAAGCGCCTTAGAGAGCTGTAGCACCTGAGGTGATGGATATCCATTGGCCATTGCTGTTTTTGCAGGCATCCAATGATTTTGTCTCAGTTTGATCGTCTTTTTTGATGACAAGATCATAGGCCAGACATGGGTAGTGACCATACGAGTAATGATGGTCAATGATGATTTCATAAGCTGTGCCAGTCACTTCATTTTTCCAAAAGTGGCTTTTACCAATGGTTTCTGTCGACAGAATTTTCTGTGTTTGTTGCAGGTCATGTGTTGTCATCGCCGTGTCGGTATCAATACCGGCCTCGACACCTGCTAACAAATCTAACGACGCTTCTGTGCTGGTAACTATGCTCACCAGGCTGATACTGACTATGCCTAATAAATAGAGCCGTTTGTTAGAAAACATAGACATCCGTAACTGGAGTAGAAAAACGTTATTTAAACATGAGCGATTAACTCGTTGGTATGGAGTTAATACAATTTATAAATAACAGGGTTAATTTCTTAAAAAGCCGAGTATATCCCTATCAAATTGTTTATAACAACTGTCATCTCATTATCAGCGACTGCAAACGCCACTTAATAAACGAATGGCCATATCCACATCATAGGTCATTATGTGATGAGAACGTAAAAAACGTTGCTGAACCTGGTAGGCTTCACGTTCGAGTAGCATTCGTTGTTTGCAGTCTGGCTCTTCAATAACGGCATCATGCTGATATTGAAGGAAATGCACCATTTCATGAACGATATATCCTTGAGCAATCATGCTATCTTTAGTCAGCTTATCATCATAAAAAATCGTATTTTTTTTATCGTCATAATAAGCCAGAGCATTACATTCTTTACCCTCACATAAAGTATCTATTAACTGCTGATGATTAACGGCTTCAATTAAGGGGTGTTGTTCTGGCATATCATACTGACTAAAGTTAACGGCCATTAACAGTAGTGTTCCAATAATTTCTTGCATAACATCGTCCTTGTCAGCATGTTAAATATACGACTAGCGCTTTTAGAAACAGTTTCTGTTATTCATTCATTAGCTGATGCATGTTGTCTATTATGAAATTCTTCTAAATCGGGTGGTGATTGTCGGTAATAAGCCTCTAACTGCTTAAATAAAAGGGCATTATGTTGTTTCAACGCTTCTGGCATAGTAAAAAAGTATTCACTCAATACCGCAAAAAATTCAGCCGGATTAGTCGCAGCATAAGGATCCAGATAAGTGTGTTTATGTGCCGCCAAGTCACGTAATAAACCCTGCCAGGCAGCAGTTAATGTCTCAGTCCATTCCGGTAACGACATATCCGGGTGTAATGGCGGCATACCATTAGCCCGACCAGACAACATATCTAATTTATGAGCGAATTCATGAATAACAACATGATGACCTCGGTAGGGTTGCTGACTGTCATGTTTGATGTCTTGCCAGGAAAAAATAACGGGACCCCGTGACCATGACTCGCCACTTAAGCCCTGTGTTTGTCTATGAACGACGCCATTTTCATCTGTCACATCACGTTTAATCTGAAATGCGCCCGGGTAGAGAATGACTTCTATCCAACCATCGTAAGTATTGAGTCCTAAATGCAAGATAGCTACACAGGCCTGGGCAGCAACAGTGACGGCCATTTCTGGTGTGACCGTTAACCCTGCAGCCCCGGTAAATGTCTTTTTATGAATAAACAGTGTGGCCAACAAACGTATGCGGGCACGTTCGGATACGGATCTTGCCTGTATGAGGGGTAAATGCTTAGTGACTGCAAGCCACAAATCAAAGGGTATCGGATAGTGTTTCAGTACTCTGAGTGTGCGCCATTTACGAATAATATTCATGCAGGGAGTTTCGTTTTAGTTGGGGGCTGATTAAATAGCGAGTGCTGAATACCGATTTTGATGGCATTATCGATAACAAACCAGACTAAGGCATATAACCACATAAATCCGGCATATTGCCAACTTACAGCGGTAATAAAGATGCCGTTGACTGCCATCAATGTACCGAGAATTTCAGTGCCCAATGTCGCGGCTAATAATAGGGGAGATGGCCACGGCTTTTGCCAGAACCAACCATTATTGCGTGTGACAAAAATCGTACTGTGACCAGCAATAAGCAGTTTCAGAAAGATAAGGGTTTGTATTGTATCGTTATCTAAATTCTGTTCGCGCAGGAATAAATACAGTAAAAAAGACGCACAAACACCAGCAAGCCCAAGCGCAGATGAAATAATAAATAATTCATGCATATTCCACCTCACAGGTGTGGGCGACTGATAGGTATTATCGTAAGCGATGGTCAGAATAGGCAGATCATTGAGCAGTGCCAATAAAATAATCATTAAGGCAGTGATAGGGTAAAACTCGAATATCAGAATGCTCAAGGTCATGAACAAAATGATACGAATCGTTTCTGCGATACGGAATGTCGCGTAGCTTTTCATGCGTTCAAAGGTAAAGCGTGCCTGTTCTATGGCCTGATTAATGACGGATAGGCCCGGTGCGGTGAGAATAATATCTGCTGCTGCTCTTGCTGCATCTGTGGCATTGGATACGGCAAAACCGCAATCTGCTTTTCTCAGTGCCGGCGCATCATTCACGCCATCACCTGTCATGCCAACAATATGATCTGATTTTTGTAAAGCTTCGACGATCATGTATTTATCTTCTGGCAAGACCTCGGCAAAAATTTCGATGGATTCCAGCATGTCGAGCAGAGCAGACTCGTGTGTGTGAATAAACTCTGTTTCTAATAAGCTGGTATCGTAAATGCTTTCCAGATCGGTCATTACCTCATCAGCAAACTGTTTTGCCTGTTTGAAGGACACGTCGGGATTGAGTCGTTTATATATCGCCTGAGCCAGACCGGATGCGAGCTCTTTAATTTCCTGTCCAGATTTACCAGTGATTTGTTTAGACTGAACCGCACGTTTGTTTAACCCAAGCATATGACCAATTTCACGAGCGATAGCGATATTATCGCCAGTGATCATTTTTACTTCGACACCTCGCTCTCGCATTTCATCAATCACTTGCTTTGAGTCATCCCGGGGCGGATCGATGAGCGGAATGAGGCCAAGGAACTCATGTGGTTGATTCTCACGCTGTTGAGCCACAGCTAATGTGCGATAACCTTTACTGGCAAGAAGATTAATTTGTTGATTGAGTGACGTGATATCGTTATCGGTAAGGTTAGTGACCATGGCCATAATCACTTGTGGTGCACCTTTAAACACCTCCATTTTTTCGTCAGCTTTATTGACCGATGCTGAGGTAAATTTTCGGCTTGGGTCAAATGAAGTGAAGTGGGTTTGTTGCCATTGTGACCAGTCACTGTCTGCAAAATTATCTTTGATGTAGCGAAATAATGGAATTTCGATGGGGTCCGTATTTTCTGAGCGTGATGCTAAAACGGCCGCTCGCATAAGTGCTGCCTCACGGGTGCCATTGAATGGCAGAATGTCCATCACCTGCATTTCATTTTTGGTCAGCGTGCCTGTTTTATCGGAACAAAAAATATCGACGCCAGCCAGCTCTTCAATAGCGGTTAATTTGGTGACGATGGCTTTGTGTTTTGCCAACTTATAAGCACCCACAGCCATGGTGACAGACAAAACGGCCGGTAAAGCAACCGGAATTGCAGCGACTAATAACACCAAGGCAAAGCGGGCCAATTCAAGCATATCTTCATGGCGTGATAAGCCTGTGATAACAATCAATGTCACCATTGCCAGAGATAACAGAATCAAGAAGTGACCAATTTGTAACACCATCTTTTGAAAGTGGCTGTGTTCATTCTCGGAGGCCGAAGCAACTAAACTGACAACATTATTAAATCGTGTTTGCTGGCCGGTATTGACCACAATGGCATCCATTTCGCCTTGTCGAATGATGGTGTTGGCATAGGCAACATCGGTACTTCTTTTGCTGACAGGTAAGGATTCGCCAGTCAGTGAGGATTCATCTATAGATAAATAGTCACCCGTGACTAATTGCACATCAGCAGGGACTAAATCTCCCATTCGCAGACGAATAATATCGCCGGGTACGAGTTCTTGTGAGCGAACTGATTGAAACTTGCCATCACGTAATACGCGCACTTGTGTATCTAGCTGGCTTTTTAAGGCATTGAGGGCATTAAGTGCACGGTGTTCCTGGAAAAAGTCGAGCCCGGCATTGATAAGAAGTAGGACGCTGATAATGATGAAGTCTTCCCACTTACCAACGACTGCAGATAATATGGCGGCAATTTCAATCATCCAGGGAATAGGGCCCCAGAAGCGTTTCAAAATCCGCTGCAGGGTGGATTCTTCCTGATTGATGATTTGGTTTAGACCGTAATCTATCTGTCGTTGCCGCACATCGGTTTCAGACAGGCCATTTTTACTATCAACATTTAATAAACGGAAAGTGTCATCAACAGGCTGAAGGGAAAAATCGTCCGTGGCTTTTTGGAATAACGATGTCAATTTCTAACCCTCCATTTATGTGGTGTGTTGAAGCTAGTGGCGTAAGACGTCCTGTAAAGCGTTGGCGAGCAAATTGGCTAAGCTCACTGTATTGGTCGGATGTGGAATACTGTCACAACTATAGATATGTTGGATGCCTGCCGCGTTGAGTTGTTCTATTGCATCATCCATAAACAAGGCATGACTAACTAGAACGCTGACTGAGGCCGGTTGATATGGCATCAGCTGTTTAGCTGCTTCCAACAGTGTTTTCCCGGTACTGGCCACATCATCAACAATAATAATATCGCGTCCGGAATAGGCGCGTTCAGGCAAAGTGACCAGCACTTTATGATCACCCAAACGTTGTTTCTGTGCTACGGCATAATCAAAGCGAAAATGTGTCGCTATGTCTTTTACCCATTGCTCTGATTCGCCATCAGGCCCTAATAACAGTGGATTGTTAAAACGGGTCTCGATAAAGTCTGCCATCGGCTGAGTAGCATTGATATTAACAGCATTTTCTATAGGAATGGCTTCGCGTAATTCAGAGATGCGATGCAAATGCGTGTCTACTGTAATCACAGCATCAAATAAACCGGCCAGGAATCGACCAATAATGCTTTGGCTGACGACTTCTCCCGGATGAAAGGCTTTATCTTGTCGCATATAGCAAAGATAAGGTGCCACCAGAATAATACGTTCTACACCATTTTGGCGTAATGATTGTGCCGTTAGCATCAATTCAATCAATTTACTGTTGGGCTCGTTGAGGCTTCTGCAAACAATCACTGTTTCAGGTAAGTCGACCGGTAAGATTAACTGGCTTTCACCATCCGGAAAGTGATGAAGTTGAATGGTTTCGTATGGTATTCCACATACCATAGCCAGGGCTTTGGCCTGTTGCTGATAGTCTGAAAAGCTAATTAGCAGGGGAAGTTTTGTGCTCATAGTTTATCAATCTGGTAGCTGTTATCGAGGAGTGCGGCATTTTTGGCAAAGGTGAAATCAGCATTAAACTCAGCATAAATGGTGAATAATGCTTCACCTTTTTTGACTTTATCTCCGACTTTTTTATGTAAATAAATCCCTGCGCCTTTATCCATTGGTGCACCGGCCAAGCGAGCAATGGAGGCAATTTTCAGATTATCAATCGCTTTTACGATGCCTGTGTCTTGTGCACAAATATCACACTGGAGCTTGCCAACCTGTATGGGGGTGTTGTTGCGTCCCTGAGCATTGATAATGGCATTCATTTTTGTGAGTGCTCGGCCTGATTCAAGAATATCTCTGGCAACAGCGTAACCTTGACCGCCTCTGACATCGGGATCAAATTCGATAATTCTGCCGGCCAACTGTAAGGCTTTCTCTTTTAAATCGATGGGCGCGTTAGGTTCATTCCCAAGAATTTTCATCACATCCTGCGTTTCTAAAACAGGACCGATGCCTCTACCTATTGGTTGGCTGCCATCGGTGATGACCACTTCTAAATGTAATCCCATATTGTCACCCACATACTCAAACAGTTTGCGTAACTTAAGCGCTTCCATATGGGTATGTACTTTTGCTGAAGGCCCAATCGGTATATCAATCAGTAAATGTGTGGCGCCTGCAGCAATTTTCTTAGAAAGTATCGAGGCGATCATTTGCCCGGTTGAGTCCATAGATAGCGGGCGTTCAACGGAAATCAACACATCATCAGCCGGCGCAAGTTTTGCCGTACCGCCCCATGCCAGGAAGGCACGTTGTTGACTAACGATTTCATGCAAACGTCGCAGAGACAGATCGACGTTGGCTAAGACTTCCATGGTATCTGCGGTACCAGCAGGTGAAGTGATCGCCCGGCTGGATGTTTTAGGCATCAACATGCCGTGAGCAGCAATGATGGGCACGAGTAACATAGTGGTACGATTGCCAGGGATACCACCAATACAGTGTTTATCACAGACCAGATCTTCGCCCCAGTCGATCCGTTCACCGGTATCTACCATGGCATGGGTCAGATGCAATATTTCATCGCGCTCCATGCCTGTTTCAGCACAACCTACGATAAACGCCGCTGTTTCGATTTTCGAATAACGGTTATTCACGATGTCCTGAATAATATGTAAATACTGCTGATAATCGAGTTTTTCACCGGCTATTTTTTTATGAACAGATTTCAGTGACTCGGGCGGGGTAGCATGATTAATAAAGACTTCTGAGCCTTCCGGGATGCCTAATTGTTCATAGACTTGCTCACTTAGACCTAATTCATCGATATTAGTAATAGAAGCATCATCAACGACGTTGAGAACAGCGATAACAGGCTGAGTGCTATTAGCCGTGTGGATTTCTATTTTACTCAACGCCTGAAAGCCTTCGCTACGATAAAGTCCACAGTTCCGATGTAAATAAGCGACGTTTTCTTTGTAGGTATCGATAGCGACACACTTTAATTTCAGGGAGGGGATGGAAGTGGGTAGTTCCGATGTATCAATCATACTGGACTCGAGCTAGTAACTTAGTTCAAGCTTAATTGTTCGTAACAGAGTCGGTCAATCTGATTTGTTTGTATAACTGATCTATATCAGGTTTAGCAGAATAAGTAGGAGATAAGCTGTAATTTTGAAGATTTAAAGGCAGTTTCTATTGCTGGACAGCTAAAAGTTAAGGCCGGAGGCTATATCCCGGGAAAACCATCCATACTAAATTAGAGTGGATTCCTGAAAGCATTGAGCTGAAACAAAAAAGCCCCTTCGAAAAGGGGCTTTTAATGTATGGCGGAGAGTCAGGGATTCGAACCCTGGGTGGTCGTTAAACCACGCCGGTTTTCAAGACCGGTACATTCAACCGCTCTGTCAACTCTCCAGAGAGGCGAAATAATACAGATAATGGTTCGGTAACACAACCGTAAAAATAAAATTATTTGTAGATAGATAATATCTATTGCCATTTAGAACTTATCGAGTAGGATAGGTGTCATTAATGTAAGCTTTTCATCAACTGGAAAAAACACGGAGAAAACTGATGAATTATAACGCTGAATCAACTGTTGTTCGTTCGCAGCAGTCTGCGGTTCAAACCAATAAACTATTACGTAATACCTATAGTTTATTAGCCATGACACTATTATTTAGTGCCATGACTGCTGGAGTATCAATGGCACTCAACCTGCCACATCCTGGCATCATCATTACTTTGGTTGGGTATTTTGGATTACTTTTCTTAACTACTAAACTTCGTAACAGTGCTTGGGGCATCGTATCTGTTTTTGCTCTGACAGGTTTTATGGGCTTAACGCTAGGTCCGATTGTCAATGCCTACTTAGGTTTACCTAATGGTCCACAAATTGTGATGCAAGCTCTTGGTGGTACAGGCATTATCTTTATCGCTTTATCGGCTTATGCTGTAAAAAGTGAAAAAGACTTCAGCTTTATGGGCGGCTTCTTATTCGTCGGTATTCTGGTTGCTTTTCTAGCCAGTTTAGCCGCGTTCTTCTTTGAAATGCCAGGTCTGTCTTTAGCTGTGTCAGCGATGTTTGTATTATTGATGGCGGGTCTGATTCTTTTCGAAACAAGCCAAATCGTTAATGGTGGTGAAACCAACTACATCATGGCGACCATCACACTGTATGTCAGTATCTACAACTTGTTTGTCAGCTTGCTGCAATTAATTGGTGCCTTCTCTGGCGATGACTAATTGAACTATCTGGTTCATTTACTTTCTAATAAACCCCGCACTGCGGGGTTTATTTTTATGGTGGAATGGTGAAGAAAAATCTGGCTAATTGGGATCGTTGGTGTCGAATTATTGTCGGCACAGCTATAATAGCCTACGCCATCTATGACGGTAATTGGTGGTGGCTGTTGGGTGTTGGTTTATTAATAAACGCATTCACTGGTCGTTGTCTTGCTTACGGGATGTTTGGATTATCTACATGTGAAACATCATGTCAGGTCGATAAAGAGAGCAAAAAGAGTACATAAACAACATGGCTAAATTACCCACACAATTGATTGATCGCTTTGGACGTAAGGTGACGTATGTGCGTATGTCTATTACGGATAGATGTGACTTTCGTTGTGTGTATTGCATGGATGAAGAAATGACTTTCATGCCTCGGCAACAATTGCTTAGCCTGGAAGAAATCGTTTTTCTGTTGCGCGCTTTCTGTGAACTTGGTGTGGAAAAAGTACGTATTACCGGTGGTGAACCGCTGGTAAGACGTGATGTGGATTGGCTCTTTAATGAACTAGGTCAGCTTAAAGCTTCGACCTCGCTTAAAGAGCTGACATTAACCACCAATGGCTCCAAGCTGGAAAAGTATGCCCAGACCTTAGCCGATTCGGGCTTAGATCGTATCAATATCAGTCTTGACTCTTTAAATGCTGAAAAATTTAAGGCATTAACAAGAACTGGTGATCTGGACACGGTTCTGACGGGCATCGCCGCAGCAAAAAAAGCCAACTTCAAACGTATTAAATTAAACGCTGTCATCATGAAAGGGCGCAATGAAGATGAAATCATTGATTTAGCCCAGTTTGCTATTGATAACGATCTGGATATTTCCTACATTGAAGAAATGCCTTTAGGTCATGTCTCGCATGCTCGTGAAGAGAGTTATTGTTCCAGCGATGAGGTATTAGCCACGTTAAAAACCGTATTTGATTTACAAGCCAGTATCGCTTCTACTGGCGGTCCATCACGTTATTATCAGGTAGCTGGCACGACAAGCAAAATTGGTTTTATCTCACCACACAGTCATAACTTCTGTGATAGCTGTAATCGTGTCAGGGTGACGACAGAAGGTCGTTTGCTGCTGTGTTTGGGGCAGGAGCACTCCATGGATTTACGTGAAGTCATACGGCGGTATCCTGGCGATATGCAGGCATTGAAACAGGCGATTGTTGATTCCATGGACATTAAACCGAAAGGTCATGATTTTGATATCAAGGCTCAGCCAATTATTTTTCGGCATATGAGCGTCACGGGCGGCTAGTCTTAATCTTCAGATCGCTCTAATTGTTTAGCTGAGTTCCATAGACTATCTAACTCTTCCAGCGAAAAATCTTCAAACTGTTTACCCTGAGCTGTAACCGCTGTTTCCACATAATTAAAGCGTCGGTAAAACTTGGTGTTGCTACTGTTGAGTGCTTCTGCAGGATCAATATCCAAATGTCTTGCCAGGTTACAGCAGGCAAATAAGATGTCACCTAGTTCAGCTAAAAGCACTGATTTGTCAGAATGATGTTTGATTTCCTGACCTAGCTCATCAATTTCTTCATGGATTTTGTCTAATACGCCATCAGGATTGGGCCAGTCAAACCCGACTTCAGACGCTCTTTTTTGCATTTCTATCGCTAATTTAAACACATCTTTCTGTGTTTTTATTATCGAGCTAAGGATGAAGTCTTGTTCTGACATAACTATCAAGAGTCACGGGTAAATTTGATGATATTACGACGATCACGTTTACTGGGCCGACCTTTCTGTTGTCGGAAACCCAACGGTTCGTTTTTTATTTGTTCACGCAATAATTCGCGTTTATCACGGCTTTGAGGTGTTTCTTCATAAAGCTGTTCCGCTTCGGAAGCGGGGCGACGTTGCAGATTTAACCCCTGAATAATCACTTCAAATTCATAGGGTGGTTTGGAAATGGTCAGCGTGTCTTCAATACGAACTGTTCGACTGGGTTTAACACGTTGTCCATTGACGTGGACTTTGCCACCTGAGATGGCTTCAACGGCGAGACCACGCGTTTTATAAAAACGCGCGGCCCATAACCATTTATCTAATCGCTGAGACTCAGAACGAGCGTCCTGTTGTGCCATCAAGCCTTACCTTGCAGTTGTAACAGGATAGACTCATTTTCCAGAGTGGAGGTGTCTTGCGTAATTTCTTCACCTTTGGCAATAGTACGAAGTAAACGACGCATGATTTTACCTGAGCGGGTCTTAGGTAAATTATCTGAATAACGAATATCATCTGGTTTAGCGATAGGGCCAATTTGTTCACCGACCCAATTACGCAGTTCTTTTGTCAGCTCTTTATCCTCACCACCTTCAGGACGATCTCCTTTTAACACAACGTAGGCAAATACAGCTTCACCTTTCACATCATGAGGACGACCAACTACGGCAGCTTCTGCCACACGCGGATGAGCAACAAGGGCAGATTCAATTTCCATGGTACCCAGGCGGTGACCAGATACATTCAGTACGTCATCAATACGGCCCATGATCCAGAAAAAGCCGTTATTATCTCGTCTGGCGCTATCACCGGCTAAGTAATACTTACCACCGAAATAAGGCCAGTAGGTATCTTTATAGCGCTGATCATCGCCCCAGATGGTTTGAATCATCGATGGCCATGGTTTACGGATCACCAGATAGCCACCCTGATTGGCAGTGGTAATTTCTTCGCCTTCATCATTGACGATAGCGGCATCAATACCTGGAAGAGGACGAGTACAAGAGCCTGGTTTTGCATGAGTGACACCTGGTATAGGTGCAATCATATGCGCGCCGGTTTCTGTCTGCCACCAGGTATCAACAATCGGGCAACGCCCTTGACCAATAACGTTGTAATACCACATCCAGGCTTCAGGATTGATGGGTTCGCCGACTGTACCCAATAAGCGTAGTTTTGATAAATCATAGCTTTTTGGAATGTCATCACCCACTTTCATTAATGCACGAATAGCGGTGGGGGCTGTGTAGAATATAGTGACGCCATGACGTTGACAGATATCCCAGAAACGGCCGGCATCAGGCACAGTAGGAACACCTTCATAGATAACTTGTGTTGCGCCGGTGGCAAGCGGGCCATACGCGACATAAGTGTGGCCTGTAATCCAGCCTACATCTGCCGTGCACCAGAAAACATCTGAGTCCTGGATATCAAAGACCCAGCGCATCGTGGTGATCGCATTTAATAGGTAGCCACCACAGCTATGTTGAATACCTTTAGGTTTACCTGTAGAGCCTGACGTGTAGAGAAGAAACAATGGATCTGCCGCATCCATCCATTCCGGTTCACACTCAGCAGGTTGGTCTGCGATAGCATCTGACCACCAGATATCTCTGCCTGCTTGCATGGAAACGTCATGTTTTGTTCTTTGGTAGACAATGACTTTTTCAACAGTGTCACAGCCTGATGCTAAGGCTTGATCGGCTGTTTTTTTCAGTTCAACTGTTTTACCACCACGGAAACCACCATCCGCTGTGATGACCAATTTCGCTTGGGTATCTTCGATGCGGTCTTTTAATGATGACGCAGAAAAGCCACCGAACACCACGGAGTGAATGGCGCCAATACGTGCGCAAGCCTGCATAGCGATTACAGCTTCAGTGATCATTGGCATGTAGATAATGACGCGGTCACCTTTACCAATACCTTGTGCTTTCAATGCATTGGCAAAGATACTCACGCGACGGTGGAGTTCGCGATAACTGATATGTTCTACATCACCTTTTTCACCCTCAAAAATAACCGCCGTTTTTTCGGCATTTTTTTCAAGCTGACGATCAAGGCAGTTATAGGAGACATTAAGTTTGCCATCGGCAAACCAGCGGTAATGAGGTGCATTACTGTCGTCCAGTGTTTGAGTAAAAGCTTGTTTCCAATCAATTTCCTGTCTTGCTATGTCAGCCCAGAAGGTTTCATGATCCTGTTCCGCTTTTTTGTATAACGCATCAAGTTGTTCTGAAAGTAATGATGCCGTTTTTAGAAAGGCTTCACTGGGTGGAAACTGACGGTCTTCATGTAAGGTTGATTCGATATTATCTTGAGCCATATGCGACACCTTTATAAGTATTCTTTAGCTAAATTAACACAATACAATGATTATCAATGTGTGTTAAGCAGACATAAAAAACTCTCCCTCAATATTTATCGAGGGAGAGTTTTTGGGAGTGGTAAGGCTTCTAGAAGAAACCGAGCGGGCTGGTGCTGTAGCTAACCAACAAGTTTTTCGTTTGTTGATAATGCTCAAGCACCATTTTGTGGGTTTCACGACCAACGCCAGATTTTTTATAACCACCGAATGCCGCGTGAGCAGGGTACATGTGGTAGCAGTTAGTCCATACACGACCCGCCTGGATGCCACGCCCCATGCGATAAGCCAGATTCATATCTCGGGTCCATAAACCTGCACCAAGACCAAACTCTGTGTCGTTAGCGATTTCTAGTGCTTCCGCTTCATCTTTGAATGTGGTCACAGAGACAACCGGGCCAAAGATTTCTTCCTGGAAGATACGCATCTTGTTGTGGCCTTTCATCAATGTAGGCTGGATGTAGTAGCCATTCTCAAATTCGGCACCCAGTTGCTCTACAGCGCCACCCATTAATACTTCAGCGCCTTCCTGACGACCAATATCTACATAGCTCAGAATCTTATCAAATTGCATTTGTGAAGCCTGAGCACCGACCTGAACTTCAGTATCTAATGGATTACCACGCTTAATCTTCTTAGCACGATCCATAACAATCTTGATGAAATCGTCATAGATGCTTTCTTGAATAACAGCACGAGATGGGCATGTGCAGACTTCACCCTGGTTAAAGAAGGCCAGTACTAAACCTTCAGCACACTTATTAATGTAGTCTTCTTCTTGCTGCATAATATCTTCGAAGAAGATGTTCGGTGATTTACCACCTAATTCAGTTGTTGATGGAATAATGTTTTCCGCTGCACGTTTCATGATATGCGAGCCAACCGGTGTTGAACCTGTGAAAGCAATTTTGGCAATACGTGTGCTTGAAGCTAATGCTTCACCAGCAACGCGGCCCATACCGTTAACGATATTCAGTACGCCTGGAGGTAATAAATCACCAATCACTTCCATCAATTTAAGAATGGAAACAGGGGTTGATTCTGCTGGTTTCATGACGATGCAGTTGCCAGCAGCTAATGCTGGCGCCAGTTTCCATGCAGCCATTAACAGTGGGAAGTTCCACGGAATAATTTGACCAACCACACCCAGAGGTTCGTGGAAGTGATAGGCCACGGTCGTTTCGTCGATTTCCCCCATGGTGCCTTCTTGAGCACGAATACAGCCGGCAAAATAACGGAAGTGATCAGCGGCGAGTGGAATATCAGCATTTAGTGTTTCACGGACAGCTTTACCGTTGTCCCAGGTTTCAGCCACGGCGAGCATTTCAAGGTTTTCTTCAATGCGATCGGCGATTTTTAACAGAATGTTGGAACGTTGTTGAACAGACGTTTTCCCCCAGGCATCTTTCGCTGCATGCGCAGCATCTAATGCCAAATCAATATCTTCTGCAGTCGATTCTGGAATCTCACAGATGACTTCACCTGTTACAGGTGTGGTATTCGTAAAATATTGACCTTTTACGGGCGCAACCCATTTGCCCCCAATAAAGTTTTCATAACGCGATTCAAAACTGACGACAGCGCCTTCAGTACCGGGTTTTGCATAGATCATAGTCTTTCTCTCTTTGCTTATGGTTATAGTATGAACATAAAGATACAGGATAATTCCATGACTGGCAAGTGTGTTTGACTGAAAATCTCAATCACTTGACTGAGAGTCCAGAACCATTCCAAAAATATTTTGTAATTTGGTATAAGATATCCTAATGAAAATTGAGAAACTCTCGCTGGTAAAACGGCGTGAAAAACGACAATTATTGACGGAAAATAAAGTTCAGTTCGCTGGCCCGGAGTCAGAACTGAGCATTTATGACACGTATCGCGCAGCCAGCAGAGTGGGCCTTGAAGCACAACAATTACTCTACTGTGGCATGGTGAGTGGACGCAAAGTCATGCATAGTCCGCACAATAACGATGGCGAACTTTTTCTTCCGCATGAATCTTATGTTGTCCCGCCAGGTGAACACGTAGAAATTGATTTTCCTGATGCCAATGAGACTGCACCAACCACCTGTCTGACCATTGAAATATCCAAAGACAGAATTGAACGGTTGTCCGAACGAATGCGTGATCTTATTGTGCTGGATGCCCCGAATCACGAATGGGAATATCAACCTAAAATCATCCATAAGCATCACACAGGTGATACCCAGTATTTGCTGGAAAAAATGGTTTCCTTATATACACGTAACGATCCAGACAAAGAAATCATGTTGGATCTGAGTGTGACAGAGTTAGTGATCAGACTGCTCAGGGAGCAGGGGCGTGATGTTTTATTAAGTTATTGTCAACAGTCCCCAGATGCTACAGGTGTCACCGCAGCGATTCACTATCTTGAGCAAAATATCGCCAATCCACTGGATGTTGACCAGCTATGCCGTAAAGCGTGTATGAGTCGCAGCCGTTTATACGTTGAGTTTAAAAAGCAGTTGGGTTGTACGCCGGGTGAGTTTCAACAACAAATTCGTTTAAAAGCCGCTGCTGAGGCAATTCAGTCCGGCAAAAGTGTGACCGATGCCTGTTATAGTTTTGGTTTTAGTGACCTGAGCCACTTTAGTCGTCGATTCACTGGTTTCTTCGGTTGCGCACCAAGTGTTTACCGTCAAAAATTTATCCAAAATAAATAAAACACCTCTTTGTTAGTGAATGACAAGCAATTATTGCTGTCATAATAGTTGTCCATCATTTTTACTTCCAGCACGAGATTACTTTGCCTGCAATAGCCTTTATTCACAGACTATTCTTTATTTTCTTACTGTTCTTCAGTTCAGTACTTCTTGCTGATCCCATTAAATTAACTGTAAAAATCAATGGTGTGGATGCTTCAATGGCAAAGACCCTGCTCAACGGGCTCTCTATCGAAAAACAAAAAGAAAGTGAACGCCTGAATAAACGTTATCTGGAAAAATTACATAAATCGGCACCTGAAGAATTACGCACGATGTTAACTGTATTTGGTTATTACCAGCCAGAAATCAGCAGTGAACTCTCGCTCGATAAAGACAATTGGCAAGCTACTTACACCATCGATTTAGGTGAACCGGTTAAGCTGGCATTGGTTGACATCGCGTTTAATGGCGAAGCTGCAGAGGATGCAGAGTTTATAAAACTAAAGAAAGCGTTCCCACTTCAAAAAGATCAGCAACTCAATCACCAACAGTATGAAGCCGCGAAAAAATCAATATTAACCTTGGCTATGAGCCGGGGCTATTTTGATGGAAAGTTGACCCAAGCATCAGTTGAAGTCGATGTACCAAATCATATCGCCAATGTTTATCTGCATTATGACTCTGGTGTGCGTTATCGCTTTGGTAAGACCTTATTCCCGGATACCGTTGTTGGCGAGCCATTATTAGACAGGTTATTACCTTATAAGGAAGGTGAACCCTATTTGGATAACAAAGCATTAACACTGAGAAAAAATCTCACTAATAGTGGTTACTTTGATTCTGTGTCAGTTCGTACCCAGCGCGCTGAAAGACAAGATGGACAAGTACCCATCGATATCTCATTGGAAGAAAAACCAAAACAATTGTATACGGCTGGTCTTGGTTATGGCACTGATACTGGAGCAAGATTAAGTCTTGGCTGGGAAAATCGTTATGTGAATAAACGTGGACACCGATTACAAGCCGATGCACGTTTATCCCAAGTCACCAATACATTAAGTGCAGATTATGTGATGCCATTCTGGAGTGAAACGATTAATACTGTTGGCTTCAATACAGAATATAAACAGCAAGATACCGACACCAGTGAAAGTGAATCCTTTGCGGTTGGTAGCTACTATAAACGTGAAAGATGGGGCTGGGATGAAACCGGCTCAATTAAATTCTTACAAGAAGATTTTGATATTTCCGATGAAAGTGAGTCGACTTTTTTACTTATTCCCGGCATATCCTGGAGCCGTACCTGGGCTGACAATACCATTTATACAAAACATGGTGCGCGTTTATCCCTGACACTCTCTGGTGCATCTGAATCATTATTATCTGATATTACCTTTGGTCAGATTGTGGTCAGAGGCAAACTGATTCAGGCTTTTGGTGAGAACAGTCGCTTTATCACCCGGGGCTCAATTGGGGCAACCGAAGTGAGTGACTTTGAACGATTACCCAGCTCTCTACGTTTCTTTACTGGCGGTGACAACAGTATCAGAGGGTTCGATTACCAGTCACTGGGGCCTGAGAATTCAGAAGGTGATGTGGTTGGTGGACGCTATCTGGCTGTGGGTAGTGTCGAACTTGAGCATATGTTTCTAAAGGATTGGGGGGCGGCTGTTTTTTCTGATTTTGGTAATGCGTTTAATAGTTTTAGTGATCCCATTGAATATAGTCTGGGTGTCGGTATTCGCTGGCGCTCCCCAGTAGGATTGATTCGGGTTGATTTGGCGAAAGGCCTGTCAGAGAAAGATGAACCGATTGCTCTGCATATTGTGATTGGGCCGGATTTATAATCATGCGCAAGAAAATTGTTTTCGCCATCATTTTTGTCTTTGTGGCTTTCCTTGCAGGGATGGTCTGGTTGCTCACCACCCAGTCGGGTCTGAATACTACACTCAATATCGTTAACAAAATGGTTCCGGCTTTAAAAGTGGGTGAAGCCAAAGGCGAATTATTTGGCGAGCTTGTTTTGTCAGATATTGAGTATCAGCCAGAACAGGCAACAGCTATTGCTATTGAACAACTGCAATTTAGTTGGAGGCCTGCTGAATTAGTTAAGCGCCATTTACATATCCAACGATTAGCTGTCCAGGGGATAACGATAAGCCCGGTTGAGCAGGTTGAGAAAGCCAGTGATGTAAATGCTGAGATTATCTTACCGGATATTGTCTTACCAGTTCGAATCACGCTGGACCAACTTATCATCCGAGATGTGACGTTAGATAATGCCTCAGCAAAAACGACCTTAGTTGAAGAGGCTCAACTCAAAGCAGAAACGATATCTGATGAATTGGTGATACAGACCTTATCGCTATCGCAGCAAGATGGGCAGTTCCAGCTTGATGGTCGTATTGGCTTAGCTGGTCGGCATGCTGTTAATCTGAATTACCATGTCGATTTGTTGAAGGTTTTGCCTGAAAAGTTGACGATAAACGGTCAAATAACGGGTAACCAACAGCAACTTGTACTGACTCAACAGATTCAGCAACCACTCAGATCAGAACAAACACTGGTCGTTAATGATCTGACCTCTTCTCTGAGCTGGATTTTGACAACATCAGCACAAGCCATTGATGTCAGTAAGCTGGTGCCTGAACAGGAATTGCAGCTTGATAATGTCAACCTACACGCCGAAGGTACGCTGACAAGGCTGAAAAGTTCGCTGCAAGCGACGGTGAAACGAGCGGATATACCGGCTATCGATATTGATGTGAGTGCTGACAGTGAAGATATGGCTGAATGGTATATTCAAGCAAAAGCACAGCCAGATAACGAAAAAATAATCACGCTGTCAGGCAAGGTCAATACGGACACCCCTGACATAGCCTTTGATCTTAAGGCCCTATGGCAGCAACTACAGTGGCCATTACAAGGGGATAAGGTTCTGGTCAAAAGCGAGCATGGAGAAGTCAATATCACAGGGTCGATGAAGGATTATCAGGCCAGTATTAACACTGTAGTGACCTATGAAAATGCACCTGTAACACTGATGGCTATGATACAGGGAAATGACACATCCGCCTCGCTCAAGCAACTGAATATTGACGGCTTTGACGGTAAGATAACTACTCACGGCCAAGTTGACTGGTCATCAAGTCCGATAAATTATGATCTCGCTGCAAATTGGCAGCATTTAAGACTGCCAGCATCATTATCTGAAGTGGCCGTTTATATAAAACAAGGCCAGTTAAGCTTGTTGGGCAATACCGACACAATGACGTTACGCTCAGAAACCGATCTAACGGTGAATGATGTCGCGATGACAATCAATGCCAGCGGTGATGGCAAAACAGATATTGGTTTTGAGCAAAGTCAGTTACATATTCAATTAGGTAAAGGCGAAATTGATTATCAGGGCAGACTCGCCTGGGCTGGTGAATCACTAGTGGATGGTCATTTGACGGTAAATCAATTTAATCCGGGCATTATTTTGCCAGAATGGCCTGGATCGTTATCTGGTCAGGCACCACTTATCGTTAGTCAAACAGATAATCAGCTGAATGTGGTACTGGATACTTTAGAATTATCAGGTTCTTTAAGACAGAAACCTTTGGCTATTGAAGCAAAACTCAGCTCTAAGGCCAACGATGTGTTGATTGAACATTTTTCTGCGAGATCGGCAGAATCCACACTTTCAGTGAAAGGAAAGCTTCAGCAAGATCTGATGAACGTTAACTGGACACTGAACTCACCTGACTTACAAGATTTTTACCCGACCCTGAAAGGACGTCTTAATGGCTCAGGCAGTTTGACAGGCAGTCTTGAGCAACCACGTATTCTTGCTAATGTTGACGGAAAGTCGTTAGCTTTTGATACGACAAAAGTCGAAGCTATTAATGGGGATATTGACTTCACTCTGCAAGCGAATGCCAATATTGATAGCCGCGTTACGCTCACAGGACTGACCTTATCAGAGCTGTTGATTGATCGGGTTGATCTTGATGTCACGGGGAAACAGCAATCACATCAGATACAACTGAACCTGGCATCGAAAGCGATAAATATTGATGTCGCTGCTGATGGGCAGCTAAATCAATCCACTTGGACAGGACAATTCCGCCAGTTTGACTTTGGTAATGACCAGGCAGGTGTTTGGCATCTGACTCAACAAGGCAAGTTAATGCTGAATGCGAAACAGCAAGATATTCCTCGTCATTGCTGGCAGTCTGAGAAAGGCAATTTATGTATTGCAGCCAGTCACTCTCAGGATCAATGGCAAACCTCAGGTGACTTTGCAGAATTACCATTGAGTTTATTTGAACAATTTTCTGCTGAGTTAGAGCAAATAAAAGGCCAGCTCAAAGGGCAGTTTGCACTCGCAGGAGATAACCATAATGTCATAACCGGGAATGGCAAAATTCAACTGGAAAATGCCTCTGTTCAACTGAATCAGTCTGAGCTCAATCAGAAACAAGCTATTGTATTGAAAAATACTTTTATTGAGTACCAATTAGATAAAACGCACACCACAGCAACACTTAATCTGGAGCCGCAAATCGATGGTGTGTCCGCTATCAACGCCCATGTTGAAACGGCAAGTATCGATGTCTTAATGGCTGATGCCAGCCAGGCAGCTTTAACAGGTGAAGTAAGAACGAATATAGAAAGCCTGGCTGCTCTGCAATTAACGCATCCGGCGATAGAAGGGCTTAAGGGAAAGTTTAAGCTCAATATCGATATCGGCGGCACCATTGCTCAGCCTGAAATTTTAGGTAAGGCACAGTTAGAACAGGGTGAGGTCAGTATTATTGATGCCGGCATCCTATTAAAGAATATTCAGGCTGAGATTAACGGTAATCTGAATAAGGTGGATATGACATTAACGGCCGATTCAGGTGAAGGTAAACTGAATGCTACCGGTAGCTATGCCTTAAATGAAACCGGTTGGGAGCTCAAGGCGAACGTCAGTGGTAAGCAACTGGAAGTGATGAATACCCCCGAAGCGTTAGTCATTGCTGAACCTGATATGACTATTCTGGTTACCCCCGAGCTGACCAAGGTTACCGGTAAAGTGGCTATTCCAAGAGCATTAATTGAACCCACCCGGTTTAATTCATCAGTGAGCCCGAGTGCGGATGTCCGTGTTATTTCAAATAACACCACAGAAGAGCAGCCCGAATCACAAACGCAGGTAGATCTCACCGTCAGTCTGGGAGATAGGGTTCAGCTAAAAGCGTTGGGTTTCCAAGGACGATTAACTGGCGATCTGCACGTTTCAGGTAATCCGAGTGATGTATTAATCGGCAATGGTCAGATTACGATTAAAGACGGCAGTTATGTCGCTTATGGTCAGTTGTTAAAAGTGGATAATGGCAAAATCCGCTTTTCTGGTCCCATTGATAATCCTGAACTGGATATTAAAGCCGTCAGGCAAGGAAAAGAGGTCACCGCTGGTTTATACATCGAAGGTAATGTCAGCTCACCTCAGGCGACCTTGTTCTCTGACCCAGATATGAGTCAGGATAATATTTTATCGTATTTGATTTTGGGCAAACCCATAGAACAAGCAAGTGCAACCGATGCCGCCTTACTCGCTTCCGCAGCAACGGGAATTGGCCTGCAAAATGGGGCGATGATAGGGGATGATATTGCCAATACCTTTGGTCTGGATGAGTTTTCTATTACTGGTGACAGCAAGGAAAATGCAGCACTGACCATTGGTAAGTATTTATCACCAAAACTTTATCTGAGTTACGGTATTGGTGTGTTCGATTCCGTCAGTAGTGTCGAGCTGCGTTATCAACTTAGTAAAATATGGTCGTTAAAAGCCGAGTCAGGCACAGAAAGTGGGGTAGATTTACTTTATACCTATGAACCTAAAAAAGACTAGAGACAAAAAAGCCCCGGTTAACGGGGCTTTTTTTTGCGTATGAGGTCTTGGAGCATCAATCCTGATGCCTAGAACAACGCCTTAATATCAGACGAATCAGATACGGTTTTTCTCTCTGATTTCATCCAGAGTTTTACAGTCAATGCATAGCGTTGCTGTAGGACGGGCTTCTAAACGACGAATGCCAATTTCAGTACCGCAAGATTCGCAATAACCGTAATCACCTTTGTCCAAATCAACCAGTGACTCATCAATCTTCTTGATTAATTTACGTTCACGGTCACGCGTGCGAAGTTCAAGCGTGAACTCTTCTTCCTGAGTAGCACGATCATTCGGGTCAGGGAAGTTGGCTGCTTCATCCTGCATATGATGAACCGTACGGTCGACCTCAGCACGAAGCTGTGCTCTCCAGTTTTCTAAAATATGGCGAAAATGCTCAATCTGAGCGTCGTTCATGTACTCTTCGCCTGCTTTCTCCTGATAAGGAGCAATCTTAGTGTCGACTTGAGTGTTTTCCATCTTGAAACCTCATACTTTCTAAAACCAAGGGCGAATCTATACCAGATGCGCCCAGCTTGTGCAAAATTAAAATCAACGTCGATTTACAGGTGTGCTGATAATTGATTATTAAACAATAAAAAATTATTACTTTTTCTGTTCGTTTCGACATCAGTCTGATTAAAAACCAGAGAGCATGGCACTGAAACGCGCACCTGTCTATCTTTTTCAACAGTTGATTAGTACGCCTATGTATGTGCATTGGCAAGCCTTTTCAATAGCTGCTGTTAAAGCATCTGGATTTGTTAAACTAGCCGCCTGTTATTTCACCTTAAAACTCAAACGGATACGGCATGACCAAAAAAGTCGCCAGTCGCGCAAACGCTATTTCTCCTTTCCATGTTATGGATATTTTGGCTCAGGCTAAACAGCTGGAAGCGGCGGGGCAGAATATCATTCATATGGAAGTCGGTGAGCCTGATTTTGAAACACCTCAACCGATTATCGAAGCTGGAATGAATGCCTTAAAGCAAGGCAAAACACATTACACACCCGCATGTGGTTTACCTGAATTAAGAGAAGCGATTGCTGGCTGGTATGAACAGCAGTATCAGGTAAAGGTAAACGCTGAGCGTATTATTGTTACGCCAGGCGCGTCTGGTGCATTACTTCTAGTGATGGGGGCGTTACTCGAGAAACAGAAGCAAGTCTTGTTGGCGGATCCCGGTTATCCCTGCAATAAACACTTTGCCAGATTTGTTGAAGGACGCGTCAACAGTATTCCTGTTGATGCAAATCACCAATATCAACTTACGGCTCAGCATATTGAACAATATTGGGATGATAACACGGCGATGGCTTTAGTCGCTTCGCCATCTAACCCAACCGGTACGGTATTAACTCAACAAGAACTTAGTGGATTAGCAGCAGCTGTAGCCAAAAAATCCGGGCATCTGGTTGTGGATGAAATCTATCATGGTCTCACTTACGATGGTTTTCATGCCCCGACTGCATTATCAGTGAGTGATCAAGTCTTCGTGGTGAACAGCTTTTCCAAATTCTTTGGCATGACTGGATGGCGCCTGGGTTGGTTAGTGGTGCCGGAAGGGTACACAGAGGTGATGGATAAGTTAGCCCAGAACTTGTTTCTTGCACCCGCTACCATGTCGCAATATGCTGCACTGGCGGCTTTCCAGACTGATACTTTATCGATACTGGAACAGCGTCGCCAGGCTTTCGAGCGACGCCGCAATACCTTGCTGCCATTATTAAAAGATATTGGCTTCTCCATACCCGTCACACCGCAGGGGGCTTTTTATCTTTACGCAGATTGTTCAGCACTACTGAGTGAGCAGATACCCGATAGTATGGCCTTATCTCAGTTCCTGCTTAAACAAGCTGGTGTGGCTATCACACCAGGCTTAGATTTTGGTCATTATCAAGCAGAGTCACATTGCCGTTTTGCCTATACACGAGACGAGTCTTTGCTGGTAGCAGCGGCTGAACGCATTAAACGCGTCATGATTGGATAAATCAAATAAGGCTTGTTTAGCAAACACTAATATGGAATAGTCAAAAGAGGGTCAAACATCGATGACTCCATATTTATTTCCAATTTGGATGGGCAGGCATGGCCGCGGTGATTCACCAACAATTACGCTTTGTTATTGATGAGATTGATAAAGCGATAGAAAGTCATCAGAAATGGTACCAAGATCTTTTACGAGTCTTAGTGTCTCGCGTGCCACCTGATGAAAAAGATCTAAGAAACGATGCTTATAAATTGTGTGAGTTTGGTGAGTGGTTCTACACATCTCATGTCGAGCTGATTCAGGACCATCCCACCTTTGTGTCGTTAGGGCATGCCCATGAGAATATGCATAAAAGCGCTAAACAACTTATCGAACTTGTTGTGTCTGAACAAGCGATACCAGTCACTATGTTTGATGAATTTAACCATGACCTGGAAAAAATGCGCACACAATTCCAAGCATTACGTCATGAATTCGCCAACTTGGTACAAAACTTAGATCCTTTAACGGGGGCTCAGACCCGTGCCGGTATGCAGGCTGAGTTAAATAAAGAACATGCTATGGCAAAGCGAAGCCTGCAACCCAGTGCATTGGCTATGCTTGATCTGGACCATTTTAAGCAGGTGAATGATAACTATGGTCACTCCGTGGGCGATGACGTATTAATTAAAACAGTAGCGTGTTTACAGCAGGTATTGCGACCTTACGATCAGCTTTATCGCTATGGTGGAGAAGAGTTCCTGATTTGCATGCCCAATACCACATTAGAACAAGCTGAACGGGTTGCCGAGCGCATTCGCAGCATGATTGCACAACAGCAAATTATTTACGATAAAGAAGGTAACACATTACAGGTTACGGCCTCTATTGGTGTGACATCCCTTGATCCTGCCTATAGTGTTGACGACGCGATAAACAAAGTTGATGAGGCCATGTACCAGGCGAAAGCCGCTGGCCGCAACCTGGTGAAGGTTCGTTAGCTACAGTTGGCCGTTTTACTGAAACGTCCATGCCAGGATGCGTGTGATTTTGTTACCTTGATGCATGTCTATTTGCTTTATGTCTGAGGCGCCCAGTTTTTTGATTAACTTGATTGATGGGGTCAGGTTTTCAATTTTTGACACTAGACTGGTAAACCAGCGACATTGTTCAGCAAACACCTGACTCTCACGAATCATCTTTTTGAGAAACAATTTCTCACCGCCATTGCACCATAATTCTGCTGCTGAACCACCAAAATTCAGTGAGTTTGTATTGGTTTTCAGCTTCAAATTATGTTGTTTCTGTTGATGCGCTTTTGATGCTTCCTCAGCAGAAGCATGGAAAGGTGGGTTACATACGCTGACATCGAACATCTCACCTTGATTGATAATGCCTTCAAATATCTGATGTGGGTTTGGCTGATGACGAAGTGTTACAAGCCTCTCTAAGGTTTTGTTTTTATTGAGTATGGTAGCGACATTATTCAGCGAGGTCTGATTGATATCACTTCCCACACATTGCCAATCATAACAGTGACTGGCTAGCAGTGAATAAATGCCACTGGCGCCAATACCGATATCCAGCATGCGGATATTGTTATTTTGGTCTGAAACGCCTAATAAATCGGCAATGTGATGGATGTAGTCAACACGCCCTGGAATCGGTGGGCAGAGAGCTCCTTCGGGGATATCCCAGCCTTGGATTTGATAATGGTATGTCAATAAAGCTGCATTTAAGTGCTTGACGGCTTCAGCATGGCTATAGTCGATAGACAGATTGCCAAAAGCATTGTTAAAAACAAATGGTGTTAATGTTGGGTGGCTCGCTATCAAGCTCGGAAAGTCATACCCCTGATTATGATGATTTCTTGGGTGTAAACGTTTGTGAGGTGAACGTTCAGCCGTTTTTTGATGGGAATTGGGTGATGACACGGAGAACGTACTCAGTTTGAAGAGGTGCCATTATAAGTCTTGGGAGGTGGTAGAGGAAATGAATCTTCTCAACCTGACCGTGAGATCAGGTTGAGATAGATCAATCAAGACTGTTTTTATGCTTTTTCCAGTGCTTGAGCAATGTCGGCAATAATATCGTCAATATGCTCAATACCCACCGAAATCCGCACTAAGTCTTCTGATACGCCTGCGGTTGCCAGCTCTTCCGGACTTAATTGTCGATGTGTAGTGGTTGCGGGGTGGCAGGCCAGTGATTTTGCATCACCAATATTGACCAAGCGTAAAATCATCTGCAAGGCATCAATAAAGCGGGCACCCGCTTCTTTGCCACCAGTGATACCGAAGCTGAGAATGCCTGAGGCCTGACCTTTGGTGATTTTCTGACAGACTTCGTGATAGGGGCTGTTCTCCAAGGCGGCGTAGTTCACCCATTCCACTTTAGGGTGCTGTTGTAAATAGTTAGCCACTTTCAATGCATTCTCACAGTGACGTTCCATACGCAAGCCTAAGGTTTCCAGACCTTGCATTAATAAAAATGCACTGTGAGGAGACGAGGCTGAACCCGTATTACGCAGAGGAATAACACGACAACGACCAATATAGGCGGCAGGTCCTAACGCCTCCGTGTAGATCACGCCATGGTAGGAAGGATCCGGTTCGTTTAGCATCGGGAAACGTTCTTTATTGGCTACCCAGTCAAAGCGGCCTGAATCGACAATCATGCCGCCAACCGTTGTGCCATGACCGCCGATATATTTCGTTAATGAATGCACCACGATATCCGCACCATGGTCAAAGACACGACATAGGTAAGGTGTGGCGACCGTATTATCAACAATTAATGGCACACCATGTCGGTGAGCAATCTCTGCCCAACGTTGTATATCAACAATATTACCGGCAGGGTTACCGATAGATTCACAGAATAAGGCTTTGGTTTTATCGTCAATCAGGCTTTCGATTTTGTCATAGTCATCAAACGATGCCATGCGCACTGTAATACCTTGTCGTGGGAAGGTATGGGCGAACAAATTGTAGCTGCCGCCGTAAAGCTGGGTGCTGCTAACAATGTTGTCACCTGCTTCAGCGATAGCCTGAATGGCATAAGTAATAGCTGACATACCGGATGCTACCGCCAGACCAGCAATACCACCTTCCATTTCAGCCAGACGTTTTTCCAGCACGTCATTGGTTGGGTTCATGATACGTGTGTAAATATTACCGGGGACTTTCAGATCAAATAGATCTGCACCATGCTGAGTATTATCAAAAGTGTAAGAAGTTGTCTGGTAAATCGGAACGGCAGCCGACTTGGTGGTGGGTTCAGATTCATAGCCGTGATGTAAGGCGAGTGATTCTAATCGCATAGTTCTCTCCATAGGTGCTGAGTTATATGGTTTTATTGTTATTAAGCTTATCTACACCGCAGAGATTAACATGAGAAAGCACGGTAAGAGAGGATTGGTCGTGCATGAGATAAAAAAGCAGAGTCAACAGACCAATGCTGTTTTGACTCTGCTTGTAGTGAGTTTGAATTTAACTATTTGATCAGCTTATAACTTCAGCCTACGTAGGCGTAAGGCGTTACCAATGACTGACACTGAACTGAGGCTCATTGCGGCGGCTGCCACCATTGGCGAGAGCAATAATCCAAAGAAAGGATATAAAATCCCAGCGGCCACAGGCACACCCAGCGAGTTATAGATAAAAGCAAAGAACAGATTTTGTCGGATATTTTTCATGGTCGCCCGACTGAGGACTAAGGCCTGATGAATACCGGTTAAGTCACCTTTCACTAATGTCATACCTGCGCTTTCGACGGCGACATCGGTGCCTGTTCCCATCGCGATCCCGATGTTTGCCTGAGCAAGTGCTGGCGCATCGTTAATGCCATCTCCCGCCATGGCGACAATACGCCCCTGATGTTGCAAGTCTTTAATATGCTGATTTTTCTGTTCTGGTTGTACATCGGCATGGACTTCATCAATGTTCAATTGTTTTGCCACGGCATTGGCTGTGACATGATTGTCACCGGTGAGCATCACAATACGGATACCTTCTTTGTGTAGAGCATCAATCGCTGCCTTGCTTGTTTCCTTGATAGGATCAGCCACTGCCACTAAGCCGGCAACGGTATTATCGACAGCTAATAACATGACGCTATCGCCTTGCTGGCGTAATTTGTCTGCCCGAGCTTCGATAGCGCTGACATCAATTTTATTCGCTTGCATTAAGGCTTTATTGCCAAACAAAATAGATTTACCGTCAACGCTGCCACTGATTCCCTGACCTGTATGAGACTGGAATTGTTTAGCTTCGGCAAGTGAGAGATTTTGTTTTTTTGCTGCTGCAATTAATGCAGTTGCCAGCGGGTGTTCGCTATGTTGCTCCAGGCTGGCAGCCCACTGCAATAAAGCATTTTTTTCAAAGCCCTCAGTGGCTTCAATGGTAGAAAGCTCCGGTTTACCTTGCGTTAAGGTGCCGGTTTTATCGACCACAAGCGTGTCGATTTTTTCCATGCTTTCTAATGCTTCTGCATTTTTGATTAACACACCATGAGCGGCACCACGGCCAGTACCCACCATAATTGACATGGGTGTAGCTAAGCCTAGGGCACAAGGGCAGGCAATAATTAATACCGCCACGGCATTGATTAACGCATGTGCCAGTTTTGGATCGGGGCCGGCTACAAACCAGATAATAAACGTCATAATGGCCACCGCGATAACGATAGGGACAAAATAAGCCGCAACTTTATCAACCAGTTTTTGTATCGGGGCACGAGAACGTTGTGCTTCAGCCACCATTTTCACGATTTGTGAGAGTAGGGTGTCACTACCCACTTTTTCAGCCTGCATTAACAGACTTCCAGTGCCATTGACCGTACCACCGACTAATTTGTCATCGACTTTTTTATTCACAGGCATGGGTTCGCCTGTGACCATAGATTCATCAATGTGACTTTCACCTTCGATGACCAAGCCATCGACAGGAATTTTCTCACCGGGACGGATACGTAATTTGTCACCGACTTTGACCTGATCCAGTGGAATATCTTTTTCATGGCCACAATCTGTGACTTTACGTGCAGTTTTCGGGGCCAAGCCCATTAATAGTTTGATGGCAGTATTGGTTTGGCTGCGAGCACGTAATTCCAATACTTGCCCCAGTAATACCAACACCGTGATGACTGCTGCGGCTTCAAAGTAAACGGCTACCACACCGTCGTGTTGCATACTGGCTGGAAATACGCCGGGAAAGAGTAATGCAATGACACTATATGTCCAGGCGACACTGACGCCGAGTCCGATAAGGGTGAACATATTTAAGTGACCCGTTTTCACCGATTGCACGGCACGAACTAGAAATGGCCACCCAGCCCAGAAAACAACAGGTGTGGCGAGTATGAATTCTGCCCAATGCCATTGTCGGATACTGGTATCTACTGGAAACAGTGATGGTGCCATCTCTAGTAACATGGCAATAAAAAACACAGGTAACGCTAATAAACCACCAACGATGAAGCGTTTCAGCATGTCTTTGTATTCGCTGTTATCTGGTTCGACTTCAACTGTTGTTGCTTCCAGTGCCATACCACAGATTGGACAATCCCCCGGCTCATCTTGTTGGATTTCTGGATGCATAGGGCAGGTGTATTGGGTTTTTTGACTGGAAGAAACAGGATTTTCAGGTTCTAAAGCCATGCCACATTTCGGGCAGCTGCCCGGACCATCATTACGTACACCTTCACACATAGGGCAAATATAGTCGCCTTTAGCGCCGGATTGAGCATGCGGGTGATGATCGTGATTAGGCTGATGATCATGTTTGCCACTGCAACAGCTTTTAGCTGAATCTGTTTCAGGTTTATTAAGATAAAACTGTGGGTCAGCCTTAAAATTATTTAAGCAGTGTTGAGAACAAAAGACGTAATTTTTATGCTTATGGCTGGTTTGGTATTTCGCCGTTTTTCCATCAACCTGCATACCGCATACGGGATCAGTCGTCATTGTCTTCTCCTGAAATAGTTTGCTTTATCAACATGATATCGCTGTTATTCACCCAATGGTTTATCACTGTGGTGATTATGATCATTGAGTTGTTTAGACTATAGAGTACGTACCATAGTACAGAGTCAAGAGCCTTATGAAAAAAGACAGTTGGACCATTGGACAATTCGCTAAACAAGTCGATGTGACGGTGGAAACCGTCCGTTATTATCAACGTCAAGGTTTGCTTGATATACCAGAAGCTAGCGGAGGTATTCGCCGATATGGCATGCAGGACCTTCGCCGCCTTAAATTCATTCGCAAAGCCCAGGAAGCCGGGTTTACTTTGCGTGAAATTAAAGAGTTGATCGGGCTCGACTCGACACAAGACCATCATCGTGCCTACCAGCTCGCCATGCGACGATTACATGAGTTGGATGCCAAAATAGCCGAAATGCAGCAAGCCCGTGACAGTCTTAAACGTCTGGCGGGTAACTGTGCCGCAGGCGGCGAAAGCAAACCCTGTGCAATATTGGCGGCATTTAACGTCTGATGCGGTGGGCGATGACACATCTACTTTCTGCTCTCGATAAACTGCAATACCAGACCATAAATTAGCGGTAAAACAAACAGGGCTAATAGCGTAACGGAAATCATTCCACCGACCATTGGCGCGGCAATACGCTGCATCACATCACTGCCAGTGCCATTGCTCCATAAAATAGGCAGTAAGCCCGCGGTGATTGCTGTGGCGGTCATGGCAACGGGTCTGACTCTTTCTGCGCTTCCTGAAAAAACGGCTTGCCAGATAGCCTCTTTGCTTAGTTTTTGTTGTGAGTTCTGTTGTCTCACTGCATCAATTTTCTGATCGATAAAGGTCAGAATTAACACGCCGATCTCCGCGGCAACCCCAGCCAGTGCAATAAAGCCGACGGCAACGGCAACAGAGAAGTTAAACCCCAACCAATACAGCAGCCATAGACCGCCAATACTGGCAAACGGAATCGACAGCATGACGACGAGCGGGGAGCGAATATTACGAAAGTTGAGATATAACAATAAAAAGATGAGTAAAAGCGTCAAAGGAATCACCAACTTGAGACGCTCTGCGGCACGTTGCATATACTCAAATTGTCCCGACCAGCTGAGGGTATAACCCGGTGGCAGCGATACCCTCTCATCAATCAATTGACGTGCTTTTTCGACATAACCGCCAATATCATCGGATTTGATATCAATATATACCCAGGCATTGGGCCGCGAGTTTTCTGTCTTGATGACCGGCGCACCTCGTTTAAGACTTAAATCGGCCAGTTGTGATAATGGAATCTGGGCGCCTGTTGGTGCTGATATCAGGGTGCGTTTAAGCTCATTCAAGTTGTCACGCATATCCCGTGGATAACGCAAATTGACAGGGTAACGCTCCAGGCCTTCAACCGTAGATGTCACATTCATGCCGCCGATGGCTGTCTGGATAACATCTTGTACATCGGCAATATGCAATCCATAACGCGCAATTTCATCTCTGTTGATGTTGATATCAACAAAATATCCCCCCGTGGCTTTATCTCCAAACGCAGATAAGGTTTCCGGTAAGGTCTTAACCAACTGTTCAACTTGGGCCGTCAGTGTATTGAGCTCGGTTAAACTGGGGCCACTGATTTTAATACCGACGGGGGTTTTAATGCCGGTAGATAACATGTCCAGCCGTGTTTTAATGGGCATTGTCCAGCTGTTGGTCAGGCCTGGAAACTGGATGGCGTCATCCATCTCATTCATCAGCTCACGCGTGGTTTTCGCCGGATCAGGCCATTGTTCACGGGGTTTTAAACGAATGGTCGTTTCGAACATGGATAACGGGGCAGGATCTGTGGCGGTTTCAGCGCGACCTGCTTTGCCAAATACCGACGCCACTTCGGGAAAGGTAGTGAGAATCTTATCCGTTTGCTGAACTAACTCCCGAGCTTTAGAGATGGACAGGCCGGGGTAGGTCGTCGGCATATACAAAATATCACCCTCATCGAGTGGTGGCATAAACTCGCTACCTGTTCGTTGTATCGGAATAATACTCACAGCTAACAGCAGTGCTGTGATGAGCAGTACGGCAAAGCGGTAACGAATGCAAAACTTCAGCACCGGCCGATGCAGTCCATGTAATAAGCGATTTAAAGGGTTTTTTTCTTCGGCAAGAATATTACCGCGAATGAGTAAGCCCATTAGAACGGGTACTAAACTAATGGCCAACAGAGCTGCTGCTGCCATCGCATAGGTTTTGGTGAAAGCCAATGGGCTGAATAAACGACCTTCCTGAGCCTGAAGTGTGAATACCGGCAGAAAGGACACCGTGATAATCAGAAGCGAGAAAAATAAAGCCGGTCCTACTTCTTTAGAAGCATCCGCTATTGCTTGCCAGCGTTCAGAAGAAGAGAGTTTTCTGCCTAAGTCAGTTGCGGCTTTTTCCAGATGTTTGTGTGCATTTTCAATCATCACGATGGCACCATCAATCATCGCACCTATCGCAATCGCAATGCCGCCAAGTGACATGATATTGGCATTAATGCCTTGCCAGTGCATCACAATAAATGCCATCAATATGCCAATAGGTAAGGTAACAATCGCGACCAGTGCAGAGCGGGCATGGAACAGAAAAACAATACAAATCAAGCTGACAATCAGCGATTCTTCCAGCAGCTTATGTTTCAGATTATTCACACCACGATGAATCAAATCACTGCGGTCATAAACCGCCTGTATTTCAACACCTTCTGGCAGACTTTTTTCCAGTTCCTTAAGCTTCTTCTTCACATTATTAATGGTGCTGAGTGCATTTTCGCCATAACGCATGACCACAATACCGCCGGCGACTTCACCTTCACCATTCAGCTCGGCAAGTCCACGACGTAAGTCAGGCCCGTAGTGAATATTAGCAATATCGGCCAGACGAATTGGGGTGCCATCTTCAGTCACACTGACGGCAATTGAGCGAATATCATCAAGTGACTGGATGTAACCCAATCCACGCACCATATATTCGGTTTCTGCCATTTCAATTAATTTACCCCCAACATCACTATTCGAACGCTGGATGGCTGTTTTCACTTTGGATAATGGAATGTGGTAATTCAGCAGGGCATTGGGATCCACTTCGATTTGATATTGTTTGACATAACCGCCGATCGAAGCCACTTCTGCCACGCCATCTACGGTTTGCAGTGGATAACGTAAATACCAGTCCTGTATGGAACGTAGTTGTGCTAAGTCATGACGACCACTTGTATCGACTAAAGCATATTCATACACCCAGCCAACCCCTGTTGCATCGGGTCCAAGACTTGGCGATACAGCTTCTGGCAGGCGGTTACTGACATAATTCAGATATTCCAGTACCCGTGACCTAGCCCAATACATATCAGTATTGTCTTCAAAAATAATGTAAACAAACGACAGACCAAAAAAGGAATAGCCGCGTACAGACTTCGCTTTAGGCACGGCTAACATGGCTGTCGTTAAAGGATATGTCACTTGATCCTCAACGACTTGTGGTGCTTGTCCCGGATATTGTGTAAAGACAATCACCTGAACATCAGATAGATCCGGAATAGCATCCAGAGAAACATTTTTCAGACTCCAGATACCGGCGACGACCAGAAAGCTTGCTGCCAGTAAAACCAGTAGCTTTTCACGTAATGCCAGATCGATGATGGACTTAATCATGGTTATGATGCTCCATCTCTGGCATGTTCATTGACGAAGATGATGCGGGTGCAGGCATGTCCTGTTCGAGCATGTTTTGTTGATGATCTTGCATTTCTTCAGAGGCGGGTGCGTCAATTGCCCGCATTTTCTCCGTCGTTTCATTAAGTTTAGACTCAGAATCAATCAAAAACTGACTAGACGTTACGACCTCATCACCCACATTCACTCCGTTCAGGATTTGCGTCCTGCCATCGGCACTTAATCCGGTAGTGACCTTACGCGGCTCGAACTGACCCGCTGCTCTCATAATAAATACCTGCTCTTTATCACCTGATCGAATGATGGCTTCAGTCGGTACCGTAATGGCTTCAGGCTGATTTTTGGTATGAATGGTGACATTGGCAAACATGTCCGGTTTTAATAGCAAATCCGGATTATCAAATGCCATACGCACTTTAATGGTTCTGGTTGCAGCTTCAGCATAGGGATATATATAAGAAAGTGTGCCTTTAAAGGTTTTTCCTGGAATGGCAGTTAATTGCATGTCAACCGTATCATTCTCACTGACCCAAGGCAGATCCGACTCATAGACCTGTGCGATCACCCAGACTTTACTGAGATCAGCCAGCATATATAACTCGGTTTGTGGTGTGACATATTGACCCTCACGTGCGCCGATATTTATCACTGTACCTGTGAATGGGGAATGGATATGAAGCGCCTTGGGGATATTGCCGGTTTTCACCATATCGCGAATCTGATGCTCTGGCACATCCAGCAATGCCAGACGTTCCCGTGCTGAAACGACCATTTGCTCCGCACTGCGACGGATATCATCGAAAGGACTGTTTTCCAGCGTTTTTGCACTGCTGATCGCCAGCAGATATTCCTGTGAGCTGGTGACCAGTTGTGGCGAATAGACACTCAATAACATCGTGTTTTTATTGACCTGAGTACCGGTCTTATCAACAAAAAGCTTTTCAACCCATCCCTCGGTTTTGGGGTGAAGTTTAGATATGCGCTCTTCATCATAGGTCACCTTACCGACTGTACGAATAAGGTGAGATAAGCTGGAAAGTTTCGCCGTTGCGGTACGAACACCGATATTCTGTTCGGTGACTGGATCAATTTTAACCGTACCAGCTTTTTCTGGTGCAGAGGCCTCGTCTTCATAAACCGGTATATAGTCCATTCCCATATGGTCTTTAGCAGGAACAGGCGAGGTGACTTCCGGGTTCATTGGATTACGGTAATACAGTGGTTTGGCCGGTTTTTGTGTGGTTTCTGCTGTCACGGCTGGTGGGCTGGTCAAGTGCTGATATGCCATTAAACCGCCAGTGCCAATCAGTAAGCCGCTGATTAAACTGATAAATATAGACGTTGTTTTATTCATAAAAAGTGTCCTTACCTACACTGGCCTCGAGATTCGCTAATGCCGTTTTTGCGGTTTTTACGCTAAGCCATAATTGTGTTTCGTAGTCATAAAGTGTGATTTGTGCTCGAACTAGGTTAAGAAAGTCGACTTTATTCACTTGATACCCCGATAACATGGACGCTATGGTTTGTCTGGCCTGAGGCAGGATGCCTGTATCCAATAAGCTGTATTGCTGACGCGCCTGTTGATACTGGGTAATGTAGTTAGCAATCTCAGATTGAACCTGGTTCCAGCTATCCTGATAAGCGAATTGTTGTTGTTTTAATTCACTGTTTTTTTGTGAAATGGCCATTTTTTGTTTTCGATCGGCAAATAACGGCACGTTAATCCCGACTTGCAGTGACAACATGTCACTCCGATCTGAGCCATCCAGATTATGACCTTGTCTTACACCATAAGCCGCTGAGATTTTGAAATCAGGTAATAGGTCTTTTTCAGCTAAAGCTTTATCTTCTGAGGCGGCGGCAATAAGGTGTTTTTGTTGCAGCAGAAAAGGTCTGTTCTGTTCGGCAATATCGAGAACTTCATCAACAGGTTTAATCTCTGGTAGCGTGGTATCAATATGCTGAAATGCCGGAAGCTGAATCGCCGTGTTCGTTGGGCGACTAAGTAAGGTGTTAAGCCTGATGACCACCTGTTCGCGTTCACTGTTTAATTCAATCTCACGGTTCAGGAGTTTGGATAACTCCAGTTGAGCAAGTAAGACATCCTGTTGCAGACCATGCCCGACACGGTATTTTGTTTCAGCAATATCGATAAACTGCTTAAGTAGCGTTTTATTGGTGGAAATAATGGCCAGCGTTTTTTCCAGATAAAACAGTTGCCACCAGTAGCTTGTTACATATTGGATTAGCTGCTGTTTATACTCTGTCGTCATCAAGGCACTGGCATTAGCGCGTTCAGTGGCCGCTTGTTGTTTCAGTGCTAACTTGCCGGGAAATGGAATCTCCTGACTAATGCCTACTTGCCATTGCGTCATAGATTCTTGTGATGTGTTCAGGCTATCCGTAGGCAGGTTAACCAGGCCCATACTGATCATGGGATCCGGCAGGCTGCCAAGCTGTGAGGGCAGCGCAGACATTGCTTCAGCCTGAGCCTGACGCTGGGCAAGACCTGGGTTGGACTGCTCAGCCAAGGCTATGGCTGTATCCAGCGTTAAAACAGAGTGTACCTGCTCAACGCGCTCTTTGGTATCTTCAGCCGCATAAGCGGATGGTATGAGGAAAATCAGTGGTAAAAAAATTAACCACGCGGTAATGGTTGTATTCCATTGCTTCATAAGCTTCACCAATCATTGATAATGATATAAGCACAGATGTGCTGTGGCCTCACGGAAATGAGGAGATAGGTGTTATAAGCTTATGGGGGGCCTGAACAGGGAGCTGTGTTGTTCTGTTGGTTTTGCTTCAATCTGACTCATGGTCAGCAGAATAAAAAGAGGCTGATTAATGGAAAGGTAAGACTTCGTTGGCAGTGTGACAGTGTTGAAACAGCTGTGATGACTGGATTGACAATGATCCATATTCATACAATGCGGACACTCTTTTGATGACGTTTCTGCACAGTGTTTCTGAGTATCAGAAGATTGAACATGATGCGAGGAAGAGTGAGACATATCTGAACGCATTTCTGCTTTGTCTGCGTGCGCTGACCATGATGACAAGGTCATCATCAGTGTCATGCACAGCAGTAGCAAATGTGTCGTTAATGTTTTCACTAGTTTATTCAGTCGCGTTTTGTTTTTCTTTAAATTCTGCTTTTATGGTTTCCAGTGCAGGTGGGACGGCGTCACAAGCTTCAATGTTACCAGTACACTGACTACATTCATATGCTTTCCAGCCAGCAGCAATATATTCTTCTTTATGCGGACTGGGTAAGCGGTTGGCAATGCCTATTGTGGACTTGGCCCGTGTAGAAATATAGCCATACTCACCTTTACAAAAACGGAGTTGATCAGGATTTTTTTTGAGATCATATTTTTGATGAATTTCGATACCTACTTCACGTAAATAATGAAGCTCAGCATATAATTTTTGTAAACTGTCTCCGCTATATTGAGAGCTGATATTGCCAGCAAATACAGCAGGGCATAAAAATAATAACGACAAGAGGCTAAAGGTTCTCAATGGTTTACTCCTCAGTATTCAATTAACTTTTGGCAGTTTTGAATACGATTAAGTTCAATCGTTTATATGGTATATGAAAAATGCATTCAGTAGGGAGGACAAGTTCATGGTGTTTTATGAATTAGGGATTTCCAGCCTAGGTTGTCTACTGGTGGCTAGAAATAACAGAGCTATATGCTTTGTTGCATTGGCTGATGACCCCGACCTTTTGGTTGAGCATCTCCAAGAAAAATATCCACATGCAAAACAACAGCAAAATGATACTTTACTAACCAGCTATTTAATCCGGATATTAAACTATATCGAGTCACCAAAAGGTGAGTTAGATTTACCGATTGAAATGGAAGGAACGACGTTTCAAAAATCAGTATGGATGACCTTACAGCAAGTTCCTGTTGGGCAAACCAGAACCTATACCGAGCTGGCAAACATGCTGGGAAAACCCTCGGCTGTGAGAGCTGTCGCCAATGCTTGTGCCGCAAATTCATTGGCTTTGCTGGTACCTTGTCATCGGATTGTTAATAAAAACGGCACGCTGTCAGGCTATCGATGGGGTGTAGAACGTAAACAAATTTTATTGGGTCGTGAAAAGGCCTTGTTGACAGTTTGATCTTGTCTTTTTTTGTCTGCTTTACAGGGTTTGTCAAGCTTTTATTCGATAGCAGTGGTTAAATATTGACCACCATTTAAAGCTCGTCAGAAAAGAGTCACTTACAGATTTACCAGAAACTTATCCACATGCTTATCCACTGAAATTGTGGGTAATGTGTATAAATTATTCGAGATAATTATCTTCGTATCATTCATAAAGCTTTTGTCTTTTCTCTCATCATCCGAAAACTGGCTCTTGGTTAAAATTTAACCATGTCATAAAGCTTGTCATAAAAGAGTCACTTACAGCTTTACCAGAAACTTATCCACATGCTTATCCACCGTTTTTGTGAGTAAAGTGAATAAAACTTTAGATTGACGATGAGATTTATGAATTTTATAGATGTAGCTATATCAACAATCTTCACGCTTTTTTTGCAATGGTTAAAAATTAACCATCATGTAAAGTTTGTCGTAAAAGAATCACTTACAGATTTACCAGAAAGTTATCCACATTGTTTTCCACAGAAACTGTGAGTAAGTGCGAAACGCCTGCATAAGGGGGGATAATTCATTTAAGAACAACAAAATGCAGGAAAATATCTATATAATCCATGTGGATTTTGTCATGAGCGTGGGTGTTGGCTTGCTAAATGTTAAACACAGTTTTTTATTAATCGGATTGTTATTGACGTTACCATTTCGATGTGAGGCCTTAGATACAGGTATTGAGGGCTTGTCTGTGAATGGTTACGGCACATTAGGCCTCATCTACAATGACAGCGATAATATTCTCTATCGCAACTCCATCGAACAAGAGGGCAGTGGGCATGGATTTGATTCAGCAACCGAGTCTAACCTTGGCCTGCAAATTGATTACATTTTCAACCAGCAGTTAAATTTCACCACACAATTTGTTTTCATAGACAGACCTGAGCAGTCATTTAACAACACCCTTAAATCAGCCTTTTTTACCTATCATTTTGATAATCGTTTTGAAATTGGGTTTGGTCGTTTACCGAATGATGTCTTCATGTCATCAGAATATAAAAATGTTGGTTTTGCTCGTTTATGGACGCATTTACCCGTCGCGTTTTATGGCCAGCTAGCGGGTGAATCCTACGATGGCGCAAAATTAAGCCATCACCTCAGATTAGGGGATGGTGTGTTGACCTCGTCTGTATGGGCGGGTCGAAGCAACTTTCCTTATGACAGTAATGGTGAGGCAAAAAAGATAAAGTTTGAGCCGAACTTTGGGGCAGGGCTGCGCTGGGAAAATCAGACCTGGTTATTAAGACTTCTTTACTCACAAGCCAGAATTAATGACAAAGACGATCCTGCCGCTGCATTTGACGATGCGTTAATACAAGCATCCAAGTTTGGCTGGCCCGAAGCGGCTTCTATCGCGGGTTTTTCGATTAATGATACCTGGCTGAGATATGTTACCGCGGGACTCAGCTATGATAAAGACGACTGGCTTGTTCAAAGTGAATTGAGCGTTGTTAAGGCAGAAACAAGTACGCATGATAAATACGCTTCTGCTTATTTGAGTGTGGGGCATCGGTTTGGTGCTGTGACACCCTATTTTATTGTCAGCAAATTTACCACGCTGGGTAGTCGAGAAACCATACCACCTGCACCTGCATTCATTACATCATATCAACGATTACAATCAATCGCTCAGGCTGCGTCAAATGGCATTTATGCTGACCAAAGTACGCTTGGTATCGGCGCTCGTTGGGATGTTTCGCAAACGGTTTCATTAAAAGCGCAATGGGATCGTACCTGGGTTGAGAAGTATGGCGACTTTATCTTTGAACAAAAAAACCAAATAGATAAACAGCATATTTTTAACGTATTCAGTCTGACCGTGGATTTTATATTCTGATGAAGACGATATTAGTATTAGCAATATTGTGTTTATCGCTGGTGCCATCCTTAGCGGCCTCAGGAGAGATTGCTGTGGTCGCAAATAAAAATAATCCACTAGCCGCGCTGAGTAAGCAGCAGATTGTTGATATTTTTATGGGGCGGACAAAATTTTATTCGACCGGACAGAGAATAGTGTTACTAGATCAGGAGATTGCGTCTCCAGCGAGAAGAGATTTTTATCAAAATCTGGTTAATAAAACACTCAATGAAATCAATTCCTACCGCGCCCGACTCTTATTTTCTGGTCGATTTGCTTTACCTAAAGAAGTCAGTGATGATGAGATGATAAAGTGGTTAGAAAAAGATTCTAATGCAATCGGCTATATTGAGGCTGATAAGGTGAATGACTCATTAAAAGTCCTGGGTTATGTTGACTAAGCTTCGCACAAGTATTGCCACTCGATTAGCATTCATATTGATCCTGGCTGGTGTTGTGTCTGCGTTATCAACAGGATATTTGTTTTACAGTTATACCTATTCAAAAGAGTTTGCTCAAAGTCAGAAAAATATCCGACAACTCGCTCATGCTGTATCCCATACAGCTGCAATCGCTGCTTATTTAGATGATCTGACACTGGCTAAAGAAGTCGTTGAGGGGATTGCAGGCAGTGATTTAGTCAAAGCTGTGGAGTTAAAGTCAACTCAGGAATCGCTAGCTTTACGTGGTACCGTACCTGATGACGCTGAGACAATGAAGTTTGATTTGGAATCTCCTTTTTCAAGCGGTGAAATGGTTGGTAAATTAAACCTTGTGCCGAATGTCGCTTTGATTAAGTCGGATGCGAGAAAGGCCGCTATCAATCACGTTATATTAATTTCTGTTCAGACGTTTGTTTTGATCACACTTATTATTTTCTTATTGAATACACAGTTGATAACTGAAATAAAACGGCTTGCCAGTCGTTTACATGGTATTCGGATTGGCAGTGAAGAGCGAATTATTCCAACGCAGTCTCACCAATACGATGAAATTGGTTTATTAACTCACGATATAAATGAGTTATTAAATTCGGTCGAGGAGAATATTAATCTTGAAAGAACGCTTCGACTTGAAGTGGAAGAGTTAGAAAACCGATTCAGAGATATTTTCGAACAGTCCAGTCACGGTATCGCCATTGTCGATATTGATGGCAAAATGAGGCTACATAACCCGTCTTTCAAACAGATTATTGGTGATGAATGTTTTCAGAAGATTTCAAAGCAAGACTCCCTTTCCTTTTTTGCACTATTTGATGAAGAAAAAAGTCGCTTGGAATCAGCTGCCGCTGAAGTTTTATCGAGTGGTGAGTCACGAGCAGTTGATATAAAAGTTGAGGAGGGGTCACAAACGAGGTGGTTATACTGCCTTATTTCGGTCATGACAGACGATGATAAGACGTCGTCTTTTGAAATTGTCTTGCAAGATATTTCAGAGCGTCGCAATCGGGAAGAAAAGTTAAAGGGGCAGGCTGAAGTCGATGCCTTAACCAATTTGTATAATCGCGGTGCAGGTGAGAATAAAATTGAACAACTTATCTCATCTTCGGACTCTAAGCGGTTTTCATATGGCCTGTTTATGATTGATTTGGATGGGTTTAAACCTGTTAATGATCAATTTGGCCATGAAGCAGGAGACAGAGTGCTTATAGCGGTTGCAAATCGATTATTAGGTTCAATTCGTGCTGAAGATATTGCGATACGTTGGGGAGGCGATGAATTTGTTGTTTTTGCCAGATTAACCACGGATTTATCAGAAGCGAGCAGTATTGCAGAAAAACTGTTAAATATATTACAGCAACCAATAGAATGTCAGTCTGATATGAGTGTGACTATCAGTGCTAGCATTGGTATCGCGCTCTATCCATTCAATGCTGATAATATTGAGACATTACTCAAGTACGCTGATCTTGCGATGTATGAAGTCAAATCACACAACAAAAACAGTTATAACTTTTTCAAACAACCCACATTCAAGACGTCAGAGACACAAAGTGTGATCACCGGATTTTAGAATGCCCGGTGAATAACACCGGGCATTTTCTATTGTATTACTGTATTGGTAAATAGACTAACTTACTGCCTTTCATATCCGGCACCATCAGGTACTGACCATCTGCTGAGAGACTAATGTCAGCAGCAGAGACAAAGTCATCACTGAGTAATTGTGGTGTTGCTTTAGGTTCAACTAATTGCCACACCTTACCATTTTGCCAATCACTCACATACAGATAGCCTTTGCTGTCTCTGACCAGACCATCAGCACCACCAAAGCCTTTGTTCAGTGCTTCAGTTTTACCCGAGCTGATATTCGCACGATACAAGTCACCTGTGCCAAAGTCAGCAACTAACAGCGTGTCATTACCGTCCATCAGCAACCCATTAGGACGTTTAATAGCCGATTTATCATCCAAAATTTCGCTCACTTTACCTGCTTGAGTAATTTGATAAATGCCGGCATTTTCTCCATCATCAGTGCCGCTATCAGAGACATATAAGGTACCGTTACCATCAATTTCCATATCATTCAGAAAGACAGGTTTTCCGGGAAAATTCTTGGCTTTGGCGATAACTGTGATATCACCTTTCATATCTACTTTAACGACATGATCGACATCAGCGATATACAGTTCGTTATTCCATAAATCGATGCCTTTGGGATCATTTAAGCCTGTAGCCAGCGTTGTTTTTTGTCCGGACTTATCGATAACCGTGACTTTACCGTCACCGGCTTTACCAAACTCACCAATTTCAGTGACAAATACACGACCATCTGGTGCTGCAATGGCTGATTCAGGCATCTGCAGATCAGTGATTGTTTTGCTATTTGACTGAGACGTGGCATCAGTTGAAGATGCGTTGTCATCGCCATAACTAACACGGTAAATCACATCGTTATAATCATCAGAAATCAGTAAGGAACCATCGGCAAGTTGTAATACATCGGTCGGACGTCCCCAGGCCTCACCATTCTGCAACCAACCATCGATAAAGACTTCATGACCTGTCACCTGATGATTATCATCAAATGTGACACGCATTAACTGGTAACCCACAGGACTCGTTCTATTCCATGAACCATGCTGAGCAATAATGGCATCGCCTTTGTAGTCAGCTGGAAACATATCACCTGTATAGAATTTGAGACCCAGACTTGCGGTATGTGCCTGGAATTCCTGGACAGGGAACGTGACGTCTTGTGGTGCTTGTTTGTCTTTCCAGTCAGGATGTTGCGCTTTGCCACCCGCATAATAAGGGAAACCAAAGTGCATACCGGCTTTAGGTGCGGCATTGAGCTCACCCGGTGGATTATCATCACCCATCATATCGACGTTATTATCAGTGAAATACAGGGTGCCAGTGTCGGGCTGGAAGTCCATACCCACTGAGTTTCTGATACCTTTGGCATATATTTCAGCATCACTGCCATCGGCATTCATGCGAATAATGCTGGCTTCAATACCCTGAGGATTACAGATATTACAGGGGGCACCTACGGTGACATAAAGCTTGTTATCAGGGCCAAAAGCAATATAGCGCCAGCCATGGTGTGCTTTATCCGGTAGCTTATCGTAAATAACCTCACGCATTTGTTTAAATGGTAAGTTGAGATCGAAACCCGGAGCGGGGTAAATGGCAATACGGTTTTGCTCAGCAACATAAAGGTTGCCTTGATGCACCGCTACACCATTACCGACTTTTAAATCATCAAGAATCTTCACCACTTTATCGGCTTTACGATCTTTGTTTTTATCGACTACCGCAAAGACATTATTACCGCGTGTGCCAACAAATACTGTGCCTGTTGACTGGCCTAAGGCCATTTGACGCGCACCTTCGACTTCGGCATAAACATTAATATGAAAGCCTTCTGGCAGCTTGAGCTTGTGTAGATTTTCTTCTGCATCGGCTCGGTCAGCAAATGCAGCCTGTCCCATCAGTCCTAACGAACCGGCTAGCATAAGCTGTGTTATTGTCTTAAGTGTCATACATCCTCCTTTAGTATGTATTTTCCTGCTGTGCAGCGTATCGATTATTGAATTACAGAGAATCGATACGCTGCTTGAGTGGTATCAGGACACGATACGTCACTGATACTCATGGTGCTTGCCTAATAAAACGGGGTTTGTGCTGGTTTCTACATATCGTTATTTTTCAGTGAGAAAGGGATAATCGATATAACCATGTTCATCACCACCATAAAAGCTATCGCTGTCAGGTGTATTCAATGGGGCGCGAGTAGAGAAACGTTCAACTAAATCCGGGTTGGCAATGAATAACTTACCGAAGGATATACAGTCAGCCTCGCCACTTTGAATCGCTACATTGGCGGTATCGAAATTATATTCACTGTTTGTCATATATGTTCCCTGATACCACTCACGACATAGGCCTAAATCAAACTCAGGGCCCGCAGCGCCTGGATTTTCAGCGCCCATTTCAGTGATATGTAAATACGCCAGGTTAAACTTGTTTAGCGCCTTGATAAGGTACTCAAAGGTTTTTTCGGGCTGACTATCTTTCATATCATTAAAAGGTTGCAACGGAGACAAACGAATACCAACACGGTCTGAACCCCAGATTTTGCAAACTTCATCAACGACTTCTAGGGTCAGACGGGCGCGGTTTTCAATACTGCCACCATACTCATCCGTTCGCTGATTACTGCCATCACGTAAAAATTGGTCAAGCAGATAGCCATTGGCAGAATGCACTTCGACACCATCAAAGCCTGCTGTTAAGGCGTTATAAGCGGCAGTTCTGAAATCATCGATTGTCTGCTTGATTTCATCCTTTGTCATTTCCTGTGGTGTTTCATAAGGTTTCATACCCTCGTAGGTATAAACTTCACCAGCAGGTTTAATGGCTGATGGGGCTTGTGGTTTCATACCACCGGGTAACATAGATGAATGTGAGACTCGACCACAGTGCCATATTTGCAAGACAATCTTGCCACCTTCTGCATGGACTGCCTTGGTGACTTTTTTCCAGCCTTCAATCTGGGCTTTGCTGTATATGCCTGGTGTATTCGGATAACCAATACCTTGAGCCGAGATTAATGTGGCTTCAGTGATAATTAGCCCCGCCGAAGCTCGCTGACGGTAATACTCAACATTCATATCTGTGGGGGCTAAACCTTCACCTGCACGGTTACGCGTAAGCGGTGCCATTATCACGCGGTTTTTCAAGCTGATGGAACCCAGTTCAATAGGTGATAAAAGCGACTGAGTTTGTTGATTCATTGCTGTCATAGTGCATCCCTAAGTTCAAAGTGTAATAACAATTTTGCCTAACTGATTATTGGCTTCCAGATAGCTATGGGCCGCGACAATATCGTCAAATTCAAATGTTTTAGCGATAACCGGGCTTAGCTGCGAATGCTTCAACCAGTCAAAGATTTTTTCTTTAGCTTTGTTTAAACGTTCTGGAGCGCTGGTGAATTCAAATAGCGTGTACCCCCGAATTGTGAGCCCTTTCTGTAATGCGGGGAACAGCGGATAAGGGGTGGGGTCAGCACTTAATGCGCCATATTGAAAGATCATCGCTAATGGTGCGCAGGCTTCAGCTAAGGTGTTTAACATCGGGCCGGCAACAGGATCGAAAACGATATTGACACCACGGCCTTCAGTGATGGCCATTACTGCATCTACCACATCATCTTGTTCACTGATAATCACGTGTTTAGCCCCTAACTGATGCAGTTGTTCTACCTTTTCAGCCGTTCGGGTCATGGCAATAGGTGTGGCACCAATCAGGTTACATAATTGTATGGCTGCGATACCTACACTACTGGACGCGGCTGGAATTAACACATAATCACTAGCTTGCATTTTGGCAATATCAATCAAGGCACCATACGCTGTTAAATATTGCATCCACACTGATGTCGCTTGCTGCCAGCTTAAATTCTCCGGGTGATGAGTGACAGCGGTAACTGGCATATTGGTGACTTCTGCATAAGCACCATATTGGTTCATTGAAAAGTTGGGAATGGTACTGACGGCATCACCAACTTTGATATGTTTGACGTTGTCACCGACGGCAGTAACGGTTCCTGAACATTCATAGCCTATACGGGCAGGGAGTTCAGGTGTTTCAAGATATTGGCCACGGCGGAACATTGCCTCAGCACGGTTAAGACCAATAGCATGGACTTGGATCTGTACTTCATCAGCAGAAGGGGCTGGGACGGTTTCATCAATAATTGATAAAACGGATGGTTCACCTACCTGAGAAAATTGAACTGTTTTTGACATAAAGCGCTCCTTTATTTATAGGCTTGCTTGCAGAATTTGTTGGCTTTTTTTGAGGTCGATATCATTATGTTCGCCAAGCTGGGTCAGACCATGTTCAGCCAGTTGTTTGATCATCACTGGAATAGCATCAGCATTAATCTGGTAATCACTCAGATGTGTTTTCACACCCATTCGTTCAAAAAAATCGCGAGTTTTTGTGATCGCCATATTTATTTTAGTGTCGTCAGTGCCTTCGTTGAGTCCCCAGACACGTTCGGCATACTGTAGTAATTTGGCGGATTTTTTCTCACTTTGTTCCTGCAGTACCGTGGGCAATAAAATCGCCAATGTCTGTGCGTGATCCAGCCCATGCAGTGCGGTGATTTCATGACCGATCATGTGAGTTGCCCAATCCTGAGGAACTCCGGCACCAATCAGGCCGTTTAACGCTAATGTCGCTGTCCACATGAAATTGGCCTGCAGATCATAATCATTAGGCGACTCAAGCAACTCAGGACCAATCTCAATCAGTGTCTGCAATAATCCCTCTGCGAATCGATCCTGCACCATGGCATTAACCGGATAAGTCAGATATTGCTCCATGATGTGCGTAAAGGCATCCACTACACCATTCGCCAGTTGTCGTGGTGGCAAAGTATAGGCTTTGGTGGGATCTAAAATCGAAAATGCCGGATAGACGAGCTTACTACTGAAGGCCAGTTTTTCTTGTGTTTCGTAACGTGTGATCACAGAGTTGGCATTCATTTCTGAGCCAGTGGCGGGAAGGGTAAGCACGGATCCAAACGGTAAAGCCTGACGAATATTTTTGGCGTGATTCACTAAGATTTCCTGCCATGGGTCACCGTCACTCTGAACAGCTGCAGCAACAAACTTGGTGCCATCTATGACGGAACCACCCCCAACAGCTAACAGATAATCCAACTCATTTTGACGAATCTGCTCAACCGCACGCATCAAGGTACTGTAACCAGGATTGGCTTCGATACCGCCAAACTCTTCTATATGACGATTACCGAGGGCAGTAATGACTTCGTCTAAGGTGCCGTTTTTTCGTGCACTTTGTCCACCAAATAACACTAAAACACGCGCATCTTTCGGCACAAGCTCATCGAGTTGTGCAACCTGACCTTCACCAAAAACAATACGTGTCGGATTATAAAAATTAAAATTATTCATTGCCGTACCACCTTAAAAATAGTTTATTAGACCAGTCGTCTTTATTTTAGATAAATAGAGCAGGTCACTCGTTATTGTCAGTCAAGCCCAGTCTGTTTTGTGTCGCTTTCATGGCGATTTCAAGCGCAGCGGGTGTGTGATTGACTTTGGTCATCAGCGTCGCGCCTACCCACAGATAATAGATCTCTTCTGTGACTGTTTTAGCATCATAATTAGCATTGATTTCGCGTTTATCTATCGCTTCCTGAACACAAACGGATAGTCGTTCAATGACCTGTTGCGTGCCTTGTTTAAGTGTTAACCGCATCGATTCTGATAGATCTGTTACTTCACCACTTAACTTCACCACAAGGCATCGGTCCATGCTGGTGTCATCACATTGATTGGCTTTCCACTGCTCAAAGTAGGCGAGCAGACGTTCAACAGCAGGACGCTTATCCGTTTTTAACTGCTTATCCACGGTCGTTATATATTGAGCAAAATAATGCTCTAGCAGCGCGTTGCCAAACTGTTCCTTGGATTCGAAATAGTGATAAAACGATCCCTTTGGCACATTAGCGGCTTTTAATATTTCATTTAGACCCACGGCAGAAAAACCTTTCCCAAGGATAATCTGCTGTGCTGTCGTTAAGATCTGTTGTCTTGTGTCTGTGGTTCGTGTTTTATTTGTCTGTGTCATGGCTATTATCATTTCATATATTAGACCAGTCGTCTAGTATGTGTTGAATTCAGATAAAAAGCGTTATTGGAAATATTGGAACAACGCTTGCTTTATCTTTGTCAGAGTTTGAAAGTATTGTAATTGACAGCATAAATTACCTATTCAGGTGCTTAGATACTTTCGTTTCATCAAAACATGCACTGTTTTGAGTCAATAAAAAAACGCAAAGGAGCAAGATGGCTACCATCTGGCAACAAGCGATCAGTCATGCGCAGCAACTGCGTCGACACTTGCACAGTCAACCGGAGCTGGGTTGGCAAGAAGTGCAAACAGCTGAATTGATCCGCAAACAATTAGATTTACTGGGTATTCCCTGGGAGTCTTGTGCTGAGCTGGGCACTTTAGCAAGACTGAACCCTCACGGTGATAGCAAACCGCATATCGCACTGCGCGCTGACATGGATGCGCTGCCTATTACAGAAAAAACACAGCATAGTTGGGTATCTCAGAATACAGGTTGCATGCATGCCTGTGGTCATGATGGTCACACAGCAACATTACTGGCAACAGCCGCCTGGTTAAAGTCGGTAGAAGATAAATTACCAGGTCCAGTGACCTTACTGTTTCAGCCAGCAGAAGAGGGCGGCCATGGCGCCAAAAAGATGATCGATGACGGCGCTTTGCAGGGCATTGATGAAATTTATGGCTGGCATAACTGGCCTGCGATGTCTTTTGGCAAGCTTATTTGCCCAGATGACATCGTCATGTGCGGGAATGGTACGTTTAGTATTACTTTAACTGGTAAAGGTGGACATGCCAGTCAGCCTGAACTTTGTCGTGATCCTGTGTTGGCAGCCAGTGCCGTCACTATGGCACTTCAGCAGATTATTAGTCGTCATCTTTCTCCGCAACAGGCAGCGGTGGTCAATGTCTCATCTATCGAAGCCCCGAGTGCAGTCACGGTAATCCCTGATAAGGCGGTATTAGGTGGAAGTATTCGCGTTCCTGACCAAAAAACACGCGATCTCATCAATCGTCTAATTACCGAGATAAGCCAACAGACAGCTGCAAGTTATGGGGTGGACTGTGAGGTCAATATCTATCCCCGATATGAAGCCACTATCAATCATGCTCATCAGGCTTCGAATCTGCGTGCCCAGTGGCAGGCTGAGCATGGGCTGGCTGGAATGGATACAGACACCTCAGTGCCGATTATGGCATCTGAGGACTTCAGCTATTACCTGAATGAAATTCCCGGCGCATTTGCCTTGATTGGTGCGGATGATGGTCCTGATCATCAATCGGTATGCCACAGTCCTTTATATGACTTTAATGATCAACTAATTCCTTTAGTTACCCGTCTTTATGCGCGTTTGGTCGGTGCGCCTTTGCCTGAATAACTGACTAATTCATTCGCTGTTATAGCAGTGGATATCACTAACCAGGAGGTAATGAATGAGTATATTTGAACAACGTGAGTCCGGTATCCGTGCGTATTGTCGTGTTTATCCTGTGGTTTTTGATAAAGCCAGTAATGCTAGGCAAACCGATGAAGAGGGGAATGAATATATCGATTTCTTTGCCGGTGCCGGTGTCTTGAATTTTGGTCACAATAATGAGCGGATGACTTCGGCTGTGGTGGACTATATTCAATCGGGCGGCGTGACTCACGCGCTGGATATGCAAACAACAGCAAAACGTGAGTTTATGGAGAAGTTCGAAAAGACGATTCTTAAACCACGGGGTATGACTCACAAAATGCAGTTTGTTGGGCCTACCGGCACCAATGCGGTGGAAGCAGCCATGAAGCTGGCAAGACGCGTAACTTCACGGCAGGAAATAGTCGCTTTTACTCGTGGCTTTCATGGCATGACATTGGGCTCTCTGGCCGCAACGGCAAATCGTTATTTTCGTGGTGCTGCCGGTGTTCCGTTAAATCACGTCTCACATTATCCCTTTGGCTGTGAAAAAACATGTCAAGGCTGTGAATCAGGCTGTGGCATGTCGGTGTTAGAACACTTGCGTTCGCTGTATCTGGATACATCGAGTGGTGTGACACCGCCTGCGGCATTTTTACTTGAAACGATTCAGGCGGAAGGTGGTGTCAATGTTGCCTCCAAAGAATGGCTTCAGGAGTTAGCAAAACTAGCTAGGGAAGTAGGTTCTCTGCTGATTATTGATGATATACAGGTTGGCATGGGCCGAACCGGGTCTTTCTTTAGTTTTGATGATATGGATATCGATCCTGACATCATTTGTATGGCGAAAGGACTTGGCGGCATGGGAACACCAATGGCGATGAACCTGATTAAACCAGAAGTGGATGAATATTGGGCACCGGGTGAGCACACTGGCACCTTCCGTGGCCAGAGCCTGTCTTTTGTCGCTGGTAAAGAAGCGCTGACCTATTTTGAAAATGATGATTTGATGGCTGAGGTCAAACAAAAAGCTGAGAAAATGAATCAGGCTCTGGCACCGCTGGAAGAAAAATTCGAGCAGGTGCAGATACGTGGTAAAGGCATGATTATCGGTCTGGATGTGACGACGGGTGAACGTGCCAAAGCAATTGTTGATGAATGCTTCAAAGCCGGATTACTGATTGCCAGTTGCGGCACTGGCGGACGTGTAGTCAAGCTTATTCCTCCTTTAACCATACCTGAAGAGGATCTGCAGGCTGGTTTAGATGTTCTGGTACAGACCACATACAAAGTCATGGAGGAAGCAGCATGAGACAACGTGATGATATGACCTTTCCCTTTGAGGAATATGAACGTCGCCTGAGTGAATTACGCGTCAGAATTGCTCAACGTCATTTAGATGCTGTGGTGATAACTGATCCAGAAAATATTATGTATATGACGGATTATCAGACCACGGGATATTCCTTCTTTCAAGCGTTAGTCGTGCCGTTAGAGCAGGAACCTTTCATGATCACCCGGGCGATGGAGGAGTCCAATATTATTGCCCGTACCTGGGTAGAACGGACCCGGCCTTATCCTGACACCGGAGATGCCATTCAAATGCTGGTAGATGCCTTGCGAGAGTTTGGTTTGTCAGACAAACGCATTGGCTATGAGCGCAACAGTTATTTCTTCCCTGCTTATCAACAGGACTTTATTCACACCACATTAACCGATGGCAAATTACTGGATTGTTTTGGCATTGTGGAGCAGGGGCGCATCAGAAAATCTGCAGCAGAGATTGAGTTAATGCATCGTGCCGCTAAAGCCACTGAGGCTGGCATGAAAGCTGGTTTGGAGGCGGCTAAAGCGGGTGTCACCGAAAATGATATTGGTGCGGCTATCAGTTCAGCCATGTTTAAAGCGGGAGGCGAACCACCGGCAGTCATGCCGTATGTCACATCGGGCCCACGCACGATGATTGGTCATGCCACATGGGAAGGCCGCACAGTGAAGCCAGGAGAACATGTCTTTCTTGAAGTTGGTGGCTGTTATCGACGCTACCACACGGCGATGATGCGAACCGTGGTGCTGGGCGAATTATCGGACTCGATGTACAAAGCGCAGGAAACCATGAAAAAAGCGTTAAGTGCTGTACATGAAACTGTGCAGCCAGGCATGACCGTGTCTGATGTCGACAATATGGTACGTAATATTATTTCAGACAATGATATTGGTGCCCGTCTCATAACGCGTTCAGGTTATTCCATTGGCATTGCTTTTCCTCCAAGCTGGGATGAAGGTTATATCTGCAGTCTGAAGCAAGGGGAATCTGCCATTCTGGAAGAGGGAATGACCTTTCATATCATTCCATGGATGTGGGGTGTGGATGGCGATAAAACCTGTGGCATATCTGACACGATCTATGTGACCGAAGATGGCTGTAAATCCTTTTTTACCATGGATCGCGATTTCACCGTTAAGCCTGAACAAGCTGATAAAACTTTAGTGGATATCAGTGAGGTACGTCAGGCTGAGACAAGCGATAAAGCAAAACCCAAAGCTAAACAATCGAAATGAGGTGGAGATGTTAACTGCAACGAATCCATATACTGGACAAGAGATCCTTAAGTACGAAGCGTTAAATGAGCAAGGCGTTAATATCACGATAGCCAAAGCGGTCAATGCCTTTGACTCATGGCGCACTATGCCTATTCAGCAACGGGCAGAGATTTTAAAATCAGTCGCTGCTTCACTGCGTAGAAATAAGCCATTACTCAGTAAACTGATGGCAGAAGAAATGGGCAAGCCGGTGAAAGAAGGTGGGCCGGAAGTGGAAAAAGCAGCCTGGTGTGCAGAATATTACGCTGAACATGCTGAGGCGTATTTAAGTGATGAAAAACTGCCATCGGATGCCTCTGACAGCTATGTTTGTTATCAGCCACTTGGCACTTTGTTGGGCATCTTACCGTGGAATGCCCCTCTCTGGTTAGCTTTCCGCTATCTCGCTCCTGCCTTGATGGCCGGCAATACTTGTGTGATGAAACATGATCCGAATGTACCGGGCTGTGCTCAGGCAATCGAGCAGGTATTTGAGGAAGCCGGTGCTCCAGTAGGGGTGATGGTGAATTTGCCGGTTGAGACACCCTTAGTAGAAAAAGCCATTCGTCATCCTGATATTGTGGCTATTTCATTTACGGGGTCGGCAGGAGCAGGGGCTAAAGTCGCTTCAATGGCAGCTTCTGAAATTAAACCCTCCGTACTGGAACTGGGTGGCAGTGATCCGTTGATTGTGCTGGCGGATGCTGACTTGGATGCCGCCGCAGACGTGGCGACTCTGTCGCGTATTATTAATGCTGGACAGTCCTGTATCGCTGCTAAGCGCATTATTATTGAAGCCCCTGTTTATGACGAGTTTATTGATAAATTAAAAACACGTTTGCAAAAATTAACCATGGGTGACCCCTTAGAAGAATCCACGGATATAGGGCCGATCGCACGTGCTGATTTAAGAGATAATTTGCATCGTCAGGTCACTGAAACCATCAATGCCGGTGCTAGTTGTCTATTAGGTGGTGAGATACCGGACGGGAATGGTTTTGCCTATCCGGTCACTTTTCTGGCGGATGTCACTGCGGATATGACGGCCTTCAGAGAAGAAACCTTTGGTCCGGTAATGTGTGCCATCAAGGCAGAGTCCACTGAACATGCCTTAGTGCTTGCGAATGACACGGAGTTCGGTCTTGGTGCGGGTGTCTGGACGGATAATATTGAACTGGCCAAAGATCTTGCCATGAAGATTAATGCAGGACAGGTAGCCATAAACGGTATTGTGAAGACAGATCCTCGTTTACCGAGTGGTGGCATTAAGAAGTCTGGTTATGGGCGTGAGCTGGGGCCACATGGTATTAAAGAGTTTGTGAATGCCAAACAAGTCTGGATCAAATAAAGCGTTTTTGGTGCTGGCGTTTAAATTTACGTCGGTACCATAAGCAGCCGCCAGCAACACTTAACACAGCGGTGAAGATACCGGTGATGAAGACAATAATACGACCCGTCAAATCAAAGGCCTCACCGCTGTGTAAAGGGAATAACCAGAAGGCGGTTTTTTGTCTGAGACTCATCGTGTCGTAGCTTTGCTCGGCGAGTATCTGATTGGTCTGTGGGTTCAGCCACAAGACGAAACTTCCTGAGGTTTTGCGTGGGTCATTATCTGCATTTAAGCGGATTTCAACACTTGGGCTCTGACTGCATGGTGGAATAATTCGTTGCCATTGTTTCTCTGGCCAATACTGTTTGGCACTGATGAGCCAATGATCAGGCTGAATCGGCTGATTACTCAGCCAGTCTACGTCAGGCGAGGCTTTTGCTGGACGGTTGAGCAACCATTTTGTTTGATCCGGGAAGATCAAACTGATGCCAGTGATAATTAAGACAATAAACACGGGCAGTGAAATCAGCCCTAAAGCAATGTGGGTACGACGCAAACGTGCAATTGTTGAGCTTGATTTTTGTGTGCGAGCCAGTAACCAGTTCCAAGCTTTTTTACTACGGGGCCAGCCATAATAAACACCCACAATAACGTTGGCTAGCATCAGGATAGCCAACAACCCTAAAACCAATTCCATGTTCTCACCCAGCAAAAACGTAAAGTGAAACAGGTAGATCATTGAGGTAAAGTAGCTTCCCCATTCCCTTACACTGACCACATCAGCCGTGTACGGATTAATCATGACTTCGATGGTTTTTCCATGAAGAGGGGATTGTGAATTCATCTCCACAAAAGCGGTGTACATGGCCTTATCATTGCGTGGGGTCCGTAGTGAATTGATATGGGCTACATCTGGCAAGGCATGTAAAGCTGCATACATCACTTCAGCAATGGAGGCGGGAGGGCCTGATATGTCGTCATCTAGCACCAGCTGTGGATTTAACCATTCATCAATGGCGTGATCAAACACAATAATGGCGCCACTAACGCTTTGTAAAAATAGCGGAATAAATAAAATCAGACCACTGATTCGGTGAAACTCAATCCAGAATTTTCGCATGAAGAAACTATGGTCTTTGTTTGATTGCAGTTAAGGATAAGTGAAACGACATCTGACTTGCCTTGGAGGCTAAGACAGCATGTTAGTTCAGGTAAGAATGAATATCAAATAAGGTTTGTTATTATTTAGCTTGAGTGCTAACAGTGATTATTCATTCTCATGTGCGGTCTGCACATAAATACCTGTTTGATCCACTTCCACGTTAAATGTAATGGGACGACAGCATACTTCACAGTCCTCGATATACTCTTGCGACTCGACAGAGCCATCAATCACTACCGAAATAATTTCACCACAGTAAGGGCATGACACAGTATGTTCTTGTAGCGCGTAGACCATTTTTTTTCTCCATCATCGTTTAGTTGAATGACTGAGATTCAGAGTAGGAGTTCCAGTTTAGGTCGTTGCGTTTGCTGAGTAGGTAAACAAATGACGTTTATCACCTAAGCCTACACCTGTGGCAATGATCTGAAACCCCAGATTTTTATAGAACTTGAGTAAGGCAGGGTAGTGATCTACTGCATCTAATTGCACCGTTTTATCTTGTAATCGATTGAGGCAGAACTGCATTAGCTGTTTGCCATAACCAGCGCCTTGCTTTTCAGGTGAAACGGCTAGTTGCGTAATATAGATCTCTGCGTCCGGAGCTTCTGGCCAACAGTCATCATAATAGCTGGCTTTTTCTGTGCCCATAGCAATACAGCCCAGAATCTGTTCATCTTTTTCCAGCACATAGACCTGCTTTGTTAACAGGTTCTGTTGAACTGCTTCATTATCATAAACGCCCAGCCAATGCGGCATACCTTGTTGGTGCATATTCTCAGCACAGTGGATGAGTAAATCAGTGATGTTGCTAATATCTTTTTGCTCAGCTTTTCTGATGTGCGGTGAATTCATAATAAACTCGTGATAATACTGCCAGCTAGACACCATAAAACAATAATAACGGGCGATAAACGAAAAATATTCAATAATACAAAGCCCGTTAAAGCGATAATGATATCGGTATAGGATCCAATAACATGTTGCCATATTGGTTGATAGAGTGCAGCCGCCAATAAACCAACCATAGCTGCATTAATACCCAACAGCGACTTTTGTAGGACGGCGTTAGTTTGCAGAGACTGCCAGAAAGGCAGTACTGCCAGAATTAATAAAAATCCTGGCAGAAATAATATGCACAAGGAAATAACAGCACCAGTAACACCACCACTTTCTCCTGGTAACAGTGCTCCGAGATATGCCGAAATAGTAAACAACGGTCCAGGTACGGCTTGTGCAGCACCGTAGCCTGCTAAAAATTGTTCTGATGAAATCAGACCAGTAAAAACAATTTTGTTTTCTAATAATGGCAGTACCACATGTCCGCCGCCGAACACAGTGGCACCTGCCTGATAAAAAATAGTAATAAAATGAAATAACGGCTGGTCAATATTCAGTAAGGGGATAAAAAACAACAAAATAAACAGGGCAAAAAATAAGCTAGCTGTTTTTTTTCCGTAGGGCAGGTTGAGTGAAAAGGTTTGACTTTTTGTATTGGGCTGCAGCAGATATAACCCGGCGATAGCACCGAATCCCATGACAATAAACTGGCTAAAACTGAAAGGCACTAGCAATAAAAATAGCAGGCTCAGACTGGCTATGATTCTTCTATTTAAATCTGGACAAAGTTGACGTGACATTTTCCAGACGGCGTCGGCCACAACGGGAAGCGCCACAAGTTGCAAACCATGTAATGCGCTATCTTTTAGTGGCGATGCTATTGCAACGACATACGTTGCAAACAGAATCAACGCTAATGCTGAGGGTAAAGTAAATGCGATGAAGGCATTGATAGCGCCTAATATACCACCACGATACAGACCAATAGCAAAACCCAACTGACTACTCGCTGGCCCAGGTAACGTTTGACTGACAGCAAGCAGTTGGGTGAAGTCCTCATCAGACAGCCAGCGCCTATTTTCAACAAAAGCCTGTCGAAAATAAGCGATATGCGCTACCGGGCCACCAAATGCCGTCAATCCAAGTGTGAAAAACACTTTAAAAATATCCGTATGAAGTTGAAGCTTCACATATAGGCCTTTAAGTATCTTGACGATATAGTCGTCTTTCTCATTATGTCTTTCTCTGACTATTGAATGACTGGGTTTCTCTCTGCACTATCTTGCTTAATGGCTGTCCATACTTTTTCATGCATATAGAAAGCAACAGTATTGATTGCGGGTTCAATTAACGCCATTGTGCCGCCAACTAATACGCTACCCGTCATTACATAACCAACGGTAAATGCAACGCTGAAATGGACAACCGCAAAGCTTAACGTTTTAGTCATGATCATTCTCCTGTTTAGTTGAGAATGATTATCATTAGCCTGTACAACTTTGTACAACAACTTAGTTAAATGACATTGATTGGAAAAGTCGATAATTTAATCATCGTTTTTATCTATCATTTTCATGGAAATAAACTGTTTCACATTTCTTATACAATCATTATGATGTAATTATATTTAATCGATATGAACGAATCAGCGTTCATAGTGACTATATATGTCCACTAAATAATAAGGAGGCTCATTAATGAGTACCATTGATATCGGTATCAATAAGCAGGATAGACAAGATATTGCTGAAGGTTTAAAAAACCTGTTGGCAGATTCATACACTCTTTATTTACAAACACATAACTTCCACTGGAATGTCACTGGACCACAATTTCGTGAATTACATCTGATGTTCGAAGAACAATACACAGAACTTGCTGTAGCCGTGGATGATATTGCGGAGCGCATACGGACGCTGGATGTTGCCGCTCCAGGCACCTATAAATCGTTCGCTGAACTGAGTTCAATTAAAGAAGTGGAAGGCGTGCCAGAAGCAAAAGAAATGGTTGGTCTGTTGACTCATGGTCATGAGCAAGTTGTTAAAACTTGCCGTAAAGTATTAAAGCTTGCCCAAGAAGCAGATGATGAATCTTCTGCATCGCTGGTGTCTGACCGCATGCGTGTTCATGAAAAAACAGCATGGATGTTACGTGCACTTAAAGCCTAGTTGTATTTAAGATTATAAAAAGGGAGCGAAAGCTCCCTTTTTTATTTCTGCTTAGTGATAAGTTGCTTTAACTCTTCTATTTGATCAGATAAGTCTTGAATAGTCGTTTCACCGGCATGCTCTCTTTGCCACTGTTCGGCGTTCTCTTTTTCCATCACGTTGACCACGATGCCGATAAGCATATTCAGAAAAGCAAAGGCGTTTAGGAAGATAAAACTGATATAGAAAATCCAACTCAATGGATAGACTGTCATCGTTTCGTACATCACGTCTGTCCAGTCCTCAAATGTCATGATACGGAACAGCGTCAGCATCGAAATAGCAATATCTCCCCATAAGGTTTTATTGACGCTGGCGAAAAAAGTGGTTCCTACAGCCGCATAAATATAAACAATGATAAACATCAAAAGGGCGACATACCCTAATTGTGGCAGGGCACGTAGCAAGGAGTTCAGTAGCGTCCGTAATTCGGGTATCACAGATACCATCCGTAACACGCGAAATATTCGGATCAAGCGACCAACCAGAGCCAGCTCACTGTCCTCTATCGGGATAAGGCTAACAACGACGATAATGGTGTCAAAAATATTCCAACCACTTTTAAAAAACGCGATTTTCCTGGTTTCGGCAAAAAAGCGAATACTAATCTCAATAAGAAAAAACACGGTGATAGCGTAATCCAACCAGACAATCATCGTCAGAAGGTTGGGCGGGATATTATAGGTTTTTGCCCCGATCATCAGCGCTGAAAAAAGGATGACAGCGACGACAATCGATTCAAATAATTTATTTTGTTTTATGTTAAGAAAAACAGCCGCAAAACGATTTGTCTTTTGGGTAAGAGATGAGGCCATTTTTTCTCCTGTTTAATGATATATCTTGGCTTGCTGCGGAATAATAGCGACTGCAAAAATTTATGCAAGTCAGAACATTATCTGAGTAAGGGATATATGGTATTGTCAATTTTTGCCATTAAAGGAGAGCGGTTATGACGACATTACGTGATATCGTTGGAATAGGGCATCAGGCTTCAGCACTAAGTGAATCTGCGTTAATCCTTATTGATTGCCAGAATACCTACAGGGAAGGTGTGATGAAGTTAGATAACGTTGAAGCGGCTCTGCAAAACGTTAAAAAATTACTTGAATTGGCCCGTGAGCATGGTATCCCCGTTTTCCATATACAACATGATGGGGGCAAAGGCTCGCCATATGACTTAAATAGTCGGCTCGGCGCCATTGCAGATGAAGTCGCTCCCATCGATGGTGAATATGTCATCGTAAAAAGTTTTCCTAATTCCTTTATCCAGACATCTTTAGACGAAGCGCTCAGAAAGCGTGGTATTGAGAATATTATCCTTGCCGGTTTTATGACACATATGTGTGTCAACTCAACCGCGCATGGTGGGTTTAATCGTGGTTATCATGTGACGATTGTTGCAGAAGCAACGGCGACTAGGGCCTTATGCATGAATAATGGCAAGAAATTATCTGCTGAACAAGTTCAAGAGGTCACTTTGGCGGCTACTGAGGATTTATATGCCGTTGTTGTTGATCGCGTAGATGACATACCGATAGATGCGATTCGCTAGTGTATATGTTGAATAGCAATTATCTTGCTTTTGGTGGTTGTCCAGACCAGTCCTGGGGAACACGCTGAATTTCACTGATATCGTAGCCAACTTGTTTAATCAGACTGAGCATGTGCTGGTAGTCAGATTCAGGAATGGTTGGTGTGCGGGCCATGATCCATACATAATCACGCTTATTACGAGCGATAATTGTTTGTGAATAATCTTCAGTCAGATACATGATTCGGTAATCGGCTTTTATTGGCCAGATGAACTGCATCCCCCATATCGCATTGGTTTTCTTGTCGGTGATAAATCCTGTTGGATGATACGTTTTTAACTCACCATCATAACTATCTTCATGAAACGTAAACGTCGTTTGAATACTGCCATCTGGCTTTAGCTCATAGGACTCGATGGCATTGTGCGCACCTTTTTCAATATAAGTGGGAATGTTAGCGATAACATACCAATCTCCCATAAACCGATCTATATCGACATAAGAAACAGGTTGTATAGGCGAATGATTAGTCTGACACCCGCTTAAAAATATCGCCATGACAATTATTCCTGAAAGACCAAAACGTTGCATATCACTCACCTTGACTTTTACAGTCTATGATTAATTGTGTATCGTGAATTTGCTGTGAAGCACGTATTTGAATCAGGTGCACTGTTTAAGTGCGATTTGTCGCCAAGAGCGGAACTCAAAAAGAGGTAGTGTATTTGTTGTACTGCCAGTATTTCTGACATGGAATGGTCGTTATAGAGCCGTTACGATGCGTATATCTGCTGATAGCATTTCCTTTGCTAGCGCGATACATTGATGGCTGAGAAATTGCTTCTCGATGATGTTTAATGAACACTTTGATCAAGGAAACTGGGATGAATGTAAGAATGTTTTTGGGGACGGTGTAATGCAGCTGACTTCACATTCAGATTATGCCTTAAGGCTACTAATATATCTGGCGATTCATGCGCCTGATAAGCCTGCGACGGTTAAAGATGCTTCTGAGCGTTATGGCATTTCTACCAACCATTTGGCGAAGGTAGCTCAGCGTCTTGTTCAGGAAAAAATCATCAATAGTCAGCGTGGTCGTGGCGGTGGTTTATCATTAGCAATGCCAGCCGAACAAATTAACATTGGTTATCTGATTCGAAAAATAGAAAATCCAGAATTGTTGGAGTGTTTTGGTAAGAATTGTTCCTGTCCGATTGAATCTGTATGCATGTTGTTTAGTGCTTTAAGGAAAGCTCAGCAAGCTTTTTTTAATGTTCTGGATGAATACACACTCGCTGATGTGGTTAAAAACAAACATAAATTACAACAAAGCTTATCCCTGGCTAAGGCTGTATAAGATTAGACATCGCTTTATTCGGTCGGATAGGTGTATTGTCAACGGGTTGGTTAATACCATTCGACTAAACCTGAATTATGGTTGAGTAGGCTATGTCACACGTTAATACTATTGGGATGATTCTGTATCTCTGCCTGGCCGTTTTCGGTGGGTTTTTATCCGGGCTGTTCAGTCATTATGTTTATCTTGCTGCCCGACGTGAATTACCCGTTTGGGCTTCATTGTTATCCAGTGTTGTTTTTTATGTTCCGCCAGTATGGGCTGTTTTGAGCCTGTTTAAAGATGATGACCTGGATGTTTTCTATATATTACTTATTGTTTGTTTTGCTCTAGGGGTCAAGCATCACAAGAAGGTAGCCGGACAGAAACAAGAGGATGAACGTGAATATCCTTTTGATCTAGACTAAAAAATGGAAATTCTGTTACTGCTTCAATATCATTAACGGTTTATTTGTGGTGTATTTTCTTTGAAAAATCGTAAGCGTCTCTATACAGTCATCATCAGCATTATCGTGTTAATAGGGTTTTTAGCGACAAGTCTCATCGGGTATTTTGTTGCCAGAACGTCTATTTCACAGCGTCTTCAACAGGAGATGCTGCCGCTGACCAGCGATAATATTTACTCTGAAATTCAGCGAGACTTACTCCATCCGCTTGTCATCTCATCACTGATGGCAAATGATGTTTTTGTGTTTGATTGGGTAAATGATGGTGAAAAAGAGCCAGAAAAAATGGAAAGCTACCTTAGTCAAATTCAGAAAAAATACAATACAATTACAGCGTTTTTTGTCTCTAATAAAACAAAAAATTATTACCATCCATCGGGGGTGCTGAAACAGGTCTCTGAAGATAACAAAGCTGATGCCTGGTACTTTCAAGCAAAGAATTCTAATCAACCCTATCAAATCAATATTGATCGTGATACAGCAGAACCCAGCCGTCTGAGTATTTTTGTTAACTATCGTGTAATTGATAAAAAGGGTAATTTTATTGGTGTGATTGGCGTTGGTTTATCGCTACTTGTCGTGGAAGAGTTGATTGAAAATTATCAGCAGCGCTATGGTCGCGAAATTTATTTTATTGACCGGCAGGGACAAGTCATGTTGCAAAGCAGTAAGTACAGCAAAGAACTGCACATACAAAATAAAGAAGGGCTCGATAAAGTATTTTTACGTATTTTGACTACGCCCAGCTCATCTTTTTCATTTGACACGATCAATGGCAGTACCATTTACCTGAACAGTCGTTTAGTTCCTGAGTTTGATTGGTATTTGATTGTTGAGCAGGTAAATGATCCGGCTACTGAAAAAGTGGAAAACGCTCTGATTATCAACATTCTGGTGTCGTCTGCGATCAGTCTTGTAGTGTTGTTCATACTGCATCTTGCTTCTCGTGGTTACCAGGGACGTCTGGAAACGATGGCAACAAAAGATAAACTGACAGGCGCGACGAATCGACAAATGTTTGATTCTTTCTTTACACAGGCTGTGGCGAGATCTAAGCGACGTAATGAATCATTATCGGTTGTTTTGATTGATATCGATCACTTTAAACAGGTTAACGACAATTATGGTCATCAATATGGTGATTATGTATTAACGACAGTGGCTGGCATTATGAATCAGCATATCCGTGAAGAAGATGTTTTATGTCGATGGGGAGGCGAAGAGTTTTTATTGATGCTACAGGACTGCAGTAAAAATGAGGCCATCAGGGTAGTGAATAATCTTCGTGAAGCGATAGCAATTCATCATTTTGATTATACTGGTAAAAAGCTTCAAATTACGGTTAGTGCAGGTGTGGCCGAGTACCAGCAATCAGAAGCAATGAACCAGCTGATTGCTCGGGCTGACATATCCCTCTATCAGGCCAAAAATGATGGACGCAACTGTGTTCGTTAATACGTGAGATTGCTGATGCTAAACAAATATCGCTATACATTTCTGATGCTGTTTATTTGTTTAGGATTGGCTTGCTTTCCCGTTACACTGTCTACTGACCATCAAATCAAACAGATGATGGCAGTGACACTTAGTGTATATGCCATCGCTCGTGGTTTAAATGGGGTGATATCGGTAGCTCAGGGTACAGAAGTTTCTATTGAACCTATGGGGGTGGGATTGACTCTTGCACCAGGACAAATTCTGGACCCATTGAATGATCTAATAGAGCAGTTTTCCACTATTTTATTAACCGCCTCAGCCTCATTAGGTATTCAGCAGATAATTTTGTTTCTATCTGATCAATGGGGTTTCCGGGTCGGAATCATCGTGTTGGTGTTGATTGCAGCAATAGCAACATTGTCATCGATGGTGGGGGTTAAACAAAAACGCATTTTATTAAAAACGGTGTTGTTTTTATCTGTTCTACGCTTATTGATTCCAGTGTCTGTTATGTTCAGCGGTACACTTCAGGGATTAATGCAGTCACAAAGAGATGAGGCTGTCATGGTATTGCAGACTACTCAGAATGAGGTAGAGACTTTAACGAATCGTGAGCAAGAACAACCTAAAGGCTGGTTTGATAGCTTAAAAGGTAAATTGGATATTGAATCAAAGCTTCAGCAAATAAGACAGCAAGCAGATCGTGCTGTCCATGCAGCCGTGTATCTACTTGCTGAATTTGTTTTATTGATGTTATTGATGCCGTTGTTAACGCTTTGGCTATTATCTAAACTGACAAAAGCGTTAATTAAATAAGAGTTTAAAGCACTTTCTCTGCTGCTTCTTCACGCTTATTAAGACTGTTAGTTAATTCGTTAAGCGTGCTCAGCAGCTCAAAAAACTCAGACGATGAAAGATCTGTTTTACAAGCGACTTTAGTTTGAACCTCTGCAATGAGTGGCTCTAGCTGCTTAGCTTTATCTGTTAGAAATAAACGAACAACTCGTTCATCTTCATCGGTGCGAACTTTTTCCACCAACTCTGCTGATTGAAGACGTTTAATTATGGGTGATAATGTGCCAGAGTCTAATTTGAGTTGTCGCATAACATCCTTGATAGCGATACCATCTTTTTCCCATAATACGACCAGAACAAGGTATTGGGGATAAGTCAGGTCATAGTCGTTCAACAAGCTGCGATAAAAACGTGTGATGCTATTGGTAGCAGTGTACAAAGCAAAACACAGCTGATTATCGAGTCTCAAGTTATCAAAATTTGACATTCGTTGATTCCTTAATTTTTTTGCTTATTACCTTTGCTACGATGCAATAGAGGTACATTCGCAGTACGGTTAAAGTGTTGTTTATTGTTTTATCAATTGCGTCAATTATAGAGTGTAACTCGAGTAACGCAAATCGGATTTATTCTCAGTTCTGTTGTCTCTAATGACGCTCGAAAAAGTGAATAAATGATAATAAACGATAATAAACGATATATAGTATCTTAGACTAATTATATTAATCTGAGTTTCGGAAGATTGATACGAATTTGCGACTTGATCTCATCAACATTGGGGCGAAAAACCAGTGGGAATACTTCGTGTTGAGCATCAGCTGAGATAAATGGCTTTATCTCATAGCCTTCGAAAAAAAGTTCGGCTCTGGCCTGACAGACTTTTTTTATGCCGTCATTGAAGGATTTATTATTGCTTGCTAACACTTCAGAATTTGTCAGCGTCCAGTTTAACGTTAGCCAGTGCTGGTAACAACTTTCAGCTAATTTTTCTGCAGGCTTGGTAAAATTCGCTTCGCTATGTAGTTGCCCATCTTCAGCAAAGGTTTGATTCAATAGGATAACCGTAATGACGATCAAGGGAGCAATGATAGCTGTATATTTCATAAATACCTCCCAAAAAAAGCGATTCAGTGATTAGATAATCCATAGCAAAATAGTAACACTAAAATGCTTGCGCGCAAGCATTTTAGTGTTGGAAATGTTATTGATGTTTAGTTATTGATAATTTTAATTTCACGTTGTGGGAACGGAATTTCTATATTGTTCTGTCTGAGAGTATCCCAGATCATCAATAGTAAATCTGCACCGACCCGGTTAGGTCCATCATCAATCCCTTCCATCCAGAACTCAACCAGAATATCGATACCTGAGTCAGCAAAGCCTTTTATTTCGGCATCTGGTCTTTCTTCCAGTGGGATATCATCACCGCTGATAACTTGAGGATGGCTGGCGACTATGCCACGAACGAGATCAAACAACAGGTGGAGATCCGTCTTATAGGCAACTTGGAATTCTAAAGAGTAGCGTTGCTTGATGTTTTTATGTGTCCAGTTAGTAAAGCTAGTAGTGATGAATTGCTCATTTGGCACCATAATATCTTTACCATCATAGGTTTCCAGTGTAGTTGATCGCATATTAAGTTCACGGATAGTGCCACGACGACCATCTTCCATTTCAACAAAATCACCTACACTAAGTGAGCGATCCAAAAGAAGGATGATTCCGGAAATAAAATTTGATGCTATGGCCTGTAATCCAAAGCCAAGTCCGACACCAAGCGCACCACCAAACACAGCCAGCGCCGTCAGATTAATCCCCATTATTTGAAGTAGTAACAGGAAAACCACAAAGAATAGAGCCACCTGAAACAGTTTGGCAAAGACCTCTCTTGTGCCTATATCCAAATCATGTTGATTTCGAATAATTTGTTGGCCAGCATTATTGGAAAGGCGTCCTAACCAGAATAGGACTGAACCAAAAATCAGTACCCTGGCAACACCATAGGCGGAGATTTCAAAGTTACCAATTTGTAATGAGATGGTTTCGAGATAAGCCACTACTTCATCTAACCAGCCGAATATGTGTAACACGGCAATAGGTAAAATAAACCAGAGCGCTAGCTTTCTAAAAAGTTGTTTTTCTACAAATCGCGTAATGATGGTATAGAGCATAAAGATGACCGCTAAACTCAAGCTAAGCTTAACTAACCAAGCCTGACCAACAACAGCCATGCTGATATCGTTAGCAAATGATAGTGAGAGCACCAGCATAAGCGGCAAGATCAATTCTCTCAGCCTATAAATTCCTTGCCTCAATTGGAGAATAGGACCTTCGGTAGGCATTTGTCTGAGTAGTGGTGACAGATTGCGTAAAAATCGATTAATCGATAACCCGATGAGTATTGCCAATACAATCAAGCCGATTTGTGAATAGAATTTTGGACTGCTTAACCAATGCATTAGCTGGGTTAAGAATTGCTCTATGACTGTTTGATAATGCTCGATATCCATGTGATGCCTTTGTTAATTATCTCGGACACAATGTATTTGACTGCTTTTAATAAGGCAAATTTAGATGCTGAACTTTACTCGTTTATATCAGTCAGCAAAGTGAATAATTCACTCTAGGAATACCACATGAATAGCCCATTTACACTGAAACATCGAGTCGTCTTTATCACCGGAGCAAACAGAGGTATTGGCAAAGCTATTGCTGAAACATTACTCAATTATGGTGTAGAGAAAGTCTATCTTGCTGTTAGAGACCTCAGCACAGTAGCTGATTTAGAAACACGGTTTATTGACCGAGTAACGCCTATATTTCTCGATCTCAACGAACCTAATTCTATTTTTGCTGCTGCCGCCAATGCTCAAGACGTAGACTTAGTTATTAATAATGCTGGGATTTTGAATGGCTCAAATCCTCTGGCCATGTCAGCTATTGATTCACTGCAACACGAGTTTGATATTAATGTGTTTGGATTAGTCAGAATGGCTCAGGCGTTCGCCCCATTGCTTAAGCAAAATGGTGGCGGTGCATTCGTGCAACTAAATTCAATTGCGTCTTTGAGAAGTGTTCCCGAGTTTGCGACTTATGCCGCTTCAAAAGCGGCGGCCTATTCATTAACTCAAGCCATAAGACATGAATTGAGTAAGCAAAAAACGGTTGTATTAAGTGTACATCCTGGTCCTGTGGCTACTGATATGGCAAAGTCAATAGGACTAGTAGATGCTGAACCTGCAACTGTTGTTGCTGAGGCTATTATCAATGCTTTAGAGGTGAGTGAACCTCATGTGTTTCCAGATAGTAAAGCACAACGACTTTGGGCTGAGTACGAGAGTTTTGCCAGAAATGTGATTGAGACTATCTAAAGAGCAGGCAAAAAAAAGCCTCGTAAAAACGAGGCTTTTTTTCTTTTCTGTAAACAAATGTCTTACAGAGCAGTAATGTTTTCTGCTTGAGGGCCTTTAGCACCTTGAGTTACAGTGAACTCAACACGTTGACCTTCATTCAGGGTTCTGAAACCGTCACCTTTGATTTGGCTGAAATGAGCAAAAACGTCTGGGCCAGACTCTTGTTCAATAAAACCAAAACCTTTAGCTTCGTTAAACCATTTAACAGTACCAGTAGTTGTAGACATAAATAATCCTAATTTCTTAATAAATAATTGAAGTCCCAAATTGAGACTTTTTGGTATAGCTGGAAGTGTGCAGAGTACTTATTAACAAACAGGACGAGCTACTGATGGTAATGCTTCGAAATGAAAAATAAATATTCAGATCAACTTTCAAGCTATGTTCAATGTATAGACAATATAGGGCCGTGTCAAAAATATTTTCATCTGTCAAGATAATAAGCGGATACTAATCATTCTAACGGCAAAGCAAAAGACACGGTCATAACTGTCACTTGTAGTTTATGCTCCGGTGTATGACAGAATGATGAAAATGTTGAGCTTAATTCAGGGAATATCCTTCAACACTGGCTCGTGTGCTATTATCAATTGACGTAGAAGCTGTAAGTTGATGTATTAACTTGATTTTTATAGGGACGAAGCTTGACTTTACATGTTTCGCTTTAAGGAGTTGACTCCCAGTAATGGAAAACCTTTTTTCCAAATACACAAAAAAGCACCCATCATCAGCATGGGTCGCATTATTTTTGTGGTTTATTCTTAGTGTCTCTGCCTGCTATCTTTCTTTCTCTTTCTTCCATAATCAAGCAATACAACGTTTTACTTATGAATCACGCGATCTTGCCAATGCGATTTCAGAACGGATGCATGATTATGCATTAGCACTTCAAAGTGCCAAGGCATTGTTTGATGCAAGTGATGAAGTGACAAGGAATGATTGGAGACATTTTGCTGATACGATTCAGCTACAAATATATTTTCCTGGGATTCAAGCGCTTGGCTATTGTGAGATAGTGCCTTCAGAGTCCTTTTCGGAACATATTCAAATGATACGTTCACAAGGTATTCCAAACTACAGCATCAAAACTCACGGGCAGCATAAACAATATAGTCCTATCGTATATATAGAACCTTTTGACTGGCGCAATAAACTTGCCTTAGGTTTTGATCTGTTATCCGAGCCTGCGCATCGAAGAGCCATGGAGTTAGCAGTAGATATTAATCAGGCCGTAACTACCGGAAGAGTGACTGTGGCGCATCAGACAAATCAAGCTGCTCAGTTTGGTTTTCAAATGTATATACCTATTTATCAGCAGAATAAAACGCTGAGTACTCTAGCGGATCGTAAACAAGCATTGAAAGGGTTCGTATTTGGTAGTTTTAGAGTCGATGATCTGATGCAGGGTATTTTAGGCCTGGGACAGAAGCAACTTGGTTTTGAAATCTATGATGTGGGTGAGAATGATGGTGGATTACTTTATAGCAATTCAGCAAGTCAACAGTCATTTCTTTCGGTGGATGCTAACTACAGAGGATTCAAGCATACGTACGATTTAAATGTGGCTGGTAGGCCATGGCAGCTTGTTGTGTATAGCCACGTTGGCTTTCAGACTTTATCAGAACGTTTTCTTCCTGTTTTTATTGCTATCATCCTCACCTTTTTCGGTGGATTTCTTTTCTATTTCATCTCTTTTTTATCAAGAGAGCGTGGTTATGCTCAACGAGAAGCTGTTAAAGCAAACCAGCAAAAGAAAACACTAATGCAACACTTAGAGCTAGCTGCTAATACTGCTAATCTGGGATTGATGGAGTGGGATCTAAATACTGATAAAGTTTATCTGGATAAAAGAATGCTTTCTATTTATGGATTAGAGCCGGATAAATTTCATGGAACATATTCAGAATGGCAGCAGATCCTGCATGAAGATGATCGTGAGCGTGTATTGCTGGCATTAGCCAAGGCTGCTCAATTTGAAGAAAGGTTTGAGCTCGTATTTAAAATCGTTGTAAATAATCATATTCGTCATATTCACTCCAGCTTTTCAGTAGAACGGGATGCATTGGATAATCCACTAAGTATGATTGGATTCTCGGCTGATGTGACAGAGCGGCATGATGTTGATCTGCAATTACGTGAAAAAATCTGGCGTTTAGAAAATCTGTTGGAAGGTGCTAGATTGGGTAGTTGGGAGTGGAATATTCAAACAGGTGATGCCATATACAACGAGCGCTGGTCAGAGATGATTGGTTATAAATTATCCGAGTTAATGCCTACCACGATTGATACCTGGAGAAATTTCTGTCATCCAGATGATAGTCTTGCTGTAGAAGAAGAGTTACAACGGCACTTTAAAGGTGAGACAGATTATTTTGAAATGACGACACGCATGCGTCATCGAAATGGTTCGTGGAGATATATCTTCAGCAGAGGAAAGTTATTTTCCAGAACGGATGAAGGTTTGCCTCTTCTGATGTTTGGTACGCATCAGGATATCACTGAGTAATTTACGCTATTAATTGACTTTCTTAGCATCATTACTCCCCATACAAGGGTATTGAATGATTGCATTATGGTTTCCTATGTTGAGCATAAAGTGTGTATTTGTCTTGGCGCTGGTTTTTTTACTGACTTCGTGTGATCCATTCAGTCAACCAGAATCAATGATGGATGAATATCTGGTTCGGCTCGCCAGAGTATTAGAGCAAGATCTGCCTGCTCCAGCAGCACCAGTGTTAACAAAGTTACCTGACAAAAAAGAAAGAACACTGAGCATTCCAGAGATAGATGTAAACATGCTGGAATTTTTATCTTTTTATGGATGTGAGTTACAGGTTGTAGTGGCTGAACGCAACTCAATTTTAGGTCGTGTGATGTTACCTATAAACCGTCTCCGTTATGAGGTGCGCTTTATAGAGTCTGCCAAACAATGCCTGGCGACTACTGATGATAAAAAAACAACTCATATTCTTCAGCAAGCCATAGCAAAGAAAAGTGCTGTATTACCGGCCGTTTTCTGGAATGCAATATGGTCGACAGAAGAAATAGAGCAGTTGATGACGTATTCAAAAGGTTATTTACCCGTTGATGCGAACTCGATTAATACAATAAGAACGGGACTGCAGGCTCTGGTGGATATAAAAAAACAGATAGATAATAAAAAATTCGACATCAATCTGGATCATTTAGGAACGATACAACAGCAATGGCTATATTCACATGTTGCAGGGAAGCTGTTAAAAAGTGCCCAGTTGTTGACGCTTAGGTTAAATGAGGCAACACGCATTATCGATAAAAGGCTGATACAAAAACCTCTTTGTTATAAGCAGCGAGTTACTCCTCAAGCCGAGATCCTACGTTCATTCTTCTTCAATATTTATATCGCAAAAGTCCAACCATATCTGGCGAGCGTGAGTCAGCAGGGGGAATCTATTTTCCCTCTACTGGATAAGTTGGCTGTTCTACAGGGTGAGAGTAAGGCATCTGATGAATTCCAACACTATCAACGGACGTATCTTGATACTCAGTCAAGCTCCGGCATCTGGCAAAAGTTACAGACAGCAGTTCAGTTGCACACTAAATCCTGGCAGCACTTGCTGAAACAGTGTGGCATGCAGCCAGGCGTTAATTCATAATGCCTCTGCCATAACGGTATTTTTCCCCGCGTGTTTGGCAGCGTAAAGTAATTTATCTGCTTTATTTAGTGCGACTAAGATATTGGTCTCATCATCTTTGAGTTCATAAGCACCAATGCTGACCGTAATACTGATGTCGTTCCCTCCAGTGTAGTAAAAAATGGCGGCCACTTTTTTACGTAAACGTTCAGCTAACAACATGGCTTGTTTCAGTGTCGTTTCAGGAAGTAAAACAGCAAACTCTTCACCACCAATACGTCCAAAAACGTCGTAAGGTCTTTTTGCCGCCTGAATCGAATGACTAAATAATTTAAGGACTTCATCACCCACTTCATGTCCAAAGGCATCGTTGATAACTTTGAAGTCATCAATATCCATCATCAACAGACAAGTATTATGGTTACTTCTCATTGTACGTTGTAACTCTTTATTACTTTCGTGTATGAAGGCTCTTCTGTTCCAGATCCCGGTCAAGTCATCGGTATTAGCGAGGTATTGCAAATTATTTGAAAGGACTTCTAATTGCTGATTTTTCTCAAGCAATTCTAAATTAGACTCCACAATGTTTTTGATTTGAAGCATGAGTTGCTGTTGCTTCTCAGAATAAGAAACAGCCTCTGTGTTCAGAATGCAAATGGTGCCAAAAGCATCTCCGTTAGGCCATCGAAGCGGGAAGCCGAGATAATTAATCAGTCCCATCTCAATTTCAGGTGCGTTTACCCACTTTTCATCTAACAATGCATTTGGAATAAGTATCGGATTATCGTCGTTTATGACAGATTCACAATAGCTTCCAGTGCCGTTTTCAACAATCTCACCTATGTCAAATGGATTACCTTGATCGTCATTTTTGACATATACGCTAAAGTGAGCTGTTTGATACCTCATAATTAAAGCGATGGGTACATCCATGATCACGGATAGAATATCCATAATAGTTTGCCATTGATTTAATAAATCAGAGGAGATGTGTGGATGTTTAGAGAGTTTACTTGTCACATTCAATCCTTGTGTCAATAGCTAAAGACTACATCAACTTATCACTCAAAGCATAGTCAATTTTATGATTTTTATTGAGAAAATTCACTTACAAACATAAATCATTCTCATTTACATTGAAATTTATTCAATGTAAAATTCAGTAAAATTTAACAGGATTAATAAATGAGAATGAAATCAACTTGTGTGATGATGGCACTGATAATGGGTGGTATGCAGGTGTCGTTAGCAGATGAAGAAACGTCAAATACCAGCACTCTAGAATTAGATACCTTATCGGTTACAGCAAGTGCTGATGCCAGTGCTGAAGGACTCTCTCCAGCCTTTGCTGGTGGACAAGTCGCTGAAGGTGGGAGAGCAGGGATATTAGGCACGAAAGATAATTTAGATACACCATTCAGTATAACCAGTTATACCAATGAATTTATTCAGGATAGACAAGCACAAAGTGTTGGGGATGTTTTACGATATGACCCGACTGTGCAAGTGACACGTGGTTTCGGAAATTTTCAGGAAGCCTATATGATTCGTGGTTTCACGACTTCATCTGATGCGGTTGCTTATAACGGACTCTATAATCTCCTGCCAAGACAATATATCGCGACAGAATTATTTGAGCGAGTAGAAGTACTTCGTGGCGCATCGGCATTTCTAACAGGTGCCAATCCTTTAGGTGGTGCTATTGGCGGTTCAATCAATCTTTTACCTAAACGTGCTCCTAACTATGATCTGAACCGCGTTACGATTGGTGCGTCTATGAATGATAAACGCAATATCGCAGCAGACATAGCACGGCGCTTTGGTGACAATGATGAATTTGGTGTCAGGGTCAATGCCGCACATCATAACGGTGGAACGTCTATTGATGATGAGCAAGCCGAACTAAACTTATTCAATATAGGTTTGGATTATCAAGGTGAGCGTTTAAGGTTATCGGCTGATATCGGATATCAAAATAATCAATTGGATCATACTAGAACCAATGTGACTATTTCAGGACTATCAAAAGTACCTTCTGCGCCTGATGCTAGTAATAACTGGGCTCAACCATGGTCTTACTCAAACGAGGAAGATAAATTTGGTACTTTTAGAGCTGAGTATGATCTGACGGATGAAGTCACTGCATGGGCAGCTTATGGTATGCGTCGCTCTGAAGAAGAGAACTCACTGGCAAACTTAACTTTATCTAATGCAAATTCAGGTGATGGCACATTTTATCGTTTTGATAACGCTCGTGAAGACCGGGTTGATACAGGTGAAATGGGATTGAGAGGGCATTTTGATACAGGTCTTGTTGGCCATGACTGGGTCGTAGCCTATTCATACTTTCAGTTAGAAACCAAAAATGGGTTCACATATGATGTTTCAGGAACCCGAACAAATACCAATATTTATCAACCTCAGTATGTTTCCAAACCAGCATTTACTTCCACTGCCGTTTCAGGAAATAATTTCTACTCACCATCTTTGAATACACGTACTAAGTTCAATAGCTTTGCCACTGGCGATACATTATCTTTTATGGATGACCGATTACAAGTGACTATTGGAGCACGGCATCAGGCAATAAAAGTTGACAATTATGATGTCAATACAGGTGTCAGAACTTCTTATGAAGATAGCGAAATCACTCCAGCGTTAGGTGGTGTTTTTAAAATCACAGAGCAACTTTCTGTGTATGCGAATTACATTGAAAGTCTAGTTGCAGGTGAAACCGCAGCATTAACTACAAATACATCCTCAGGAAATGATGTCGATGTGGTCAATGGTGGTGACTCACTTTCTCCGTATGTGTCTGAACAAAAAGAAATTGGTTTCAAATATGAAACCGATTTATTCGGTGGAGGTTTAGCTTACTTTACGACTGATCAGCCAAGAACATTAATGGATAAAACAGATCCAGATAATCCAATTTTTGTTGAAACGGGCGAAAATCAACACCAAGGTCTTGAACTGACTTTATATGGTAAAGCCACAGATAATTTGAAATTACTGGGTGGCCTTACATGGCTTGATGCTAAACAAAAAGGCACGGGTAATGCTACTACAGAAGGTAAGCGCGCGATTGGTGTAGCGGAGTGGATGGCTGTTATGGGAGCCGAATGGGAAGTGCCAGAAATAAAAGGGTTGGCTCTGGATGGACAAATTCACTACGTGAGTTCACGTTACGCTAATGCGACTAATACACTCAAACTAGATGACTGGACAACGGTCGGCCTTGGCGCCCGTTACCTAATTAATATGGGTAATCAAGACCTGACTCTGAGAGCGCGAGTTGATAATCTATTTGATCGCGATTACTGGAGCTCAGCAAATGATAGCGGACAAATCACACTAGGTGCCCCAAGAACTGTTTCAATCAGTGCAACGGTAGATTTCTATTAATGTAACTATGTATGAGCCCCTGCTGAGCAGCAGGGGCTCAACTTTGTCATGCTTTCTTGATCCCCATCAATTTTAATCGCTATTCCCCTTTATGACGCCTCGCAATAAGAGTAGGCTGATAGAAACTATCATTTTTATCAAATGTCAGCTTGAGTAAGTCAAACCATTGTCATCTTACTTAGCTAGTCTGCACTGATATATAAAGCAAGGAGTCCTCTATGAATAGCACATTGTCTGCTACACCTCTTGATGTAAACGACGTGACAAATATTGATGCTTACTGGCGAGCCTGCAACTATCTTGCTGCTGGCATGATTTATCTGCAAGACAACCCTCTACTGCGTGAACCACTTAAACCTGAACATATTAAAAATCGATTATTGGGGCATTGGGGAGCCAGTCCCGCATTAAGTTTTACTTATGTTCACCTGAATAGATTGATTAACAAATACGATCTGGACGCGATTTTTCTGGCTGGTCCTGGTCATGGTGCACCAGGTGTATTAGCCCCAGTCTATCTCGAAGGAACTTATTCAGAGGTTTATCCGAATAAAAGTGAAGACATTGACGGCCTCAAACACTTTTTTAAATCATTTTCTTTTCCAGGTGGCATTGGTAGTCACTGCACCCCTGAAACACCGGGCTCGATTCATGAAGGGGGAGAGCTCGGCTATAGCGTTTCTCATGCGTTTGGGGCGGCATATGACAACCCGGATTTAGTTGTAGCGGTGATGGTCGGTGACGGCGAATCAGAAACCGGCCCATTAGCAACCTCTTGGCATTCAAATAAATTTCTCAATCCCAAAACAGATGGCGCTGTTTTACCCATTCTCAATTTAAATGGTTACAAAATAAATAATCCGACAATTTTGTCTCGTATTTCGCATGAAGAAATAGAGCTGTTATTCCATGGTTATGGTTGGACACCACATTTTGTCGAAGGCGATGATCCTGAAGTGATGCATCAAACCATGGCAAAAGTGATGGAAGAGTGCATTGTAGACATTCGTGAAACGCAACAACGTATCAGAGCATCTGGTAGTGATGAGAGACCACGCTGGCCGATGATCATTTTACGTACACCCAAAGGCTGGACTGGGCCAAAAGAGGTCGATGGTCACAAAGTGGAAGGTTTCTGGCGTGCTCACCAAGTGCCTCTGGGCGGTGTGAAAGACAACCCTGAACATCTTGCTCAGTTGGAAAGCTGGCTCAGAAGTTATGAGCCTGAAAAACTATTTACGGAAGCTGGACAACTGCAACCAGAATTAAAAGCACTGGCACCAAAAGGTAATAAACGGATGAGTGCCAGCCTGCATGCCAACGGTGGCTTACTGAGAAAATCACTGAAGATGCCTGATTTTCGTGATTATGCTGTTTCCATCGAAAAACCAGGTCAGAGTCTGGTGGAAAATACCCGGCCTTTAGGTCAGTTCCTTCGCGATATCATGAAGAAAAATATGTCTAATTTTCGGGTTTTCGGTCCAGATGAGAATAGCTCGAATAAGCTGGATAATATCTATGAAGTGAGTAAAAAAACATGGATGGCCGACTTGTTACCAGAAGATCAGGATGGTGGAGAATTGGCTCGCGATGGTCGCGTCATGGAAATGTTATCCGAACATACGCTGGAAGGTTGGCTGGAAGGCTATTTGTTAACCGGACGACACGGTTTTTTTGCCAGTTATGAAGCCTTTATTCATGTGATTGATTCCATGTTTAATCAGCATGCAAAATGGCTGGATATCTGTAATAACGTGTCGTGGCGAGCACCAATATCCTCTCTCAATTTATTGATTACCTCTACAGTATGGCGCCAGGATCATAATGGCTTTACTCACCAGGATCCCGGTTTTTTAGACTTAGTCCTGAACAAGAGCCCAAAAGTCTGTCGTATATATCTGCCACCTGATGTGAATACCTTATTATCTGTTGCTGACCATTGTCTGAAAGCCAAAAATTACGTGAATGTGATCGTGGCCGACAAACAAAAACATTTCCAGTACCTTGATGTTGATGAAGCTGTGAAACACTGCACGAAAGGCGTCGGCATTTGGGAGTGGGCAAGTTCAGATGAGGGCACTGAACCTGATGCCGTGGTAGTCGGTTGTGGTGATATTCCAACCCAAGAGGCTTTGGCTGCTATCGATCTGATTCATCAGTACTTTGATGATCTGAAGATTCGGTTCATTAATGTCGTCGATTTATTCAAACTCATCTCGGATAGTGAGCATCCACACGGTCTGAGTGATAAAGACTTTGATAGCTTATTCACTAAAGATAAACCGGTAATATTTAACTTCCATGGCTATCCATGGTTGATTCATCGCTTGATTTATCGTCGGACTAACCATACTAATTTCCACGTTCATGGCTATAACGAAAAAGGCAATATCAATACACCACTGGAGTTAGCCATTCGTAATCAGATTGATCGGTTTACGATCGCCATGGACATCATTGATAGAGTAGACCGTTTGCAAGGCATAGGTGCCCATGCCAAACAGCAATTACGCGATCATCAGATAAGTTGTAGTTTATATGCCTATGAGTATGGCGTTGATAAGCCTGAATTCGGTGATTGGAAGTGGGGTGATATGTCTGCGATAAAAGAATAAGGTCATGACAACACAACCTGTCATTCTGGTGCTTAACAGTGGTAGCTCATCTGTTAAATATAAATTAATTCAGCTCAAGGATGACGCTGTTTTATTAGAGGGCAGTATCCAAGGCATTGGCTCATTAGCTAAACATCATATTAGTGTGGATGAGCAATTTACTGATAACTTCACTCAGCCTCAAGCTACGATTGAAATAAACGATCATCAAGCCGCTTTTCAAATCATTGCAGATGATATGCAGCGCTTTTTTGAACAGTCATCAGGCATACACTTAAATCTCATCGGCCATCGGGTTGTGCATGGTGGTGCTATTTTTTTCGCACCTGTTGAGTTGAACCAAGAGGTTTTGACGACTATTGAATCCTACCAACATCTGGCACCACAGCATTTACCCGGTAATATTGCCGGCATAAAAACCTGTCAGGAACTCTTTTCTGAGGTTAGGCAATTTGCCGTGTTTGATACTGACTTCCATCAGAGCATTCCTGAGCATATTTATCGTTATGCAGTACCAAATAACTGGTACGAAAATCATGGTGTACGCCGCTATGGATTTCATGGCCTATCTCATCAATATGTCGCTCAGCAGGCAGCGTGTTATCTTGACAAACCATTGAGTGAACTTAATTTAATTACCCTACATCTGGGCAATGGGGCTAGTGCCTGTGCTATCAAAAATGGTCAGAGTTTTGATACCTCTATGGGGTTTACTCCACTGCAGGGCCTTATGATGGGAAACCGCAGTGGCGATCTGGATGCTGCGGTACCTTTGTATATACAAGAGCAGACCGGCATTTCTGCAGAACAGCTAGAGCAACAGCTTAATTTTGAATCCGGTTTAGTGGCTATCACTGGCACACATGATATGGCCGAGATTCAGCACCGAGCTGAGCAGGGCGATAAACAAGCGAGTTTAGCGATTCAGATGTATGTGTACCAACTCCGACGTTATATCGGGGCTTACATGATTAGTCTAGGACGAGTCGATGCCCTTGTATTTACAGGGGGGATAGGTGAAAACGCCTCGATGATTCGAGAACTAGCCTGTGATGAACTAGGGCGGTACGGCTTGGTAATCAACTCTACAGAAAATAAACAGATTAAACAGGCTACTTCAGCGATTCATCATGTCAGGAGTCAAATTCCGATTCTGGTGATACAAACCAATGAAGAAAAACAGATCGCTCATAATATCGCTGAATATTTAAAGCGTTAAAAAGAAAAGGCATCCATGGATGCCTTTATCAGAAAAACTAATCGTAACTGTAGTGTTTACGTAATGTTTTTGTGACTTTCCAGAAGCTTTTTAAACCAGCTGGAAATTCAACGTAGTCACCAGCAACAACAGTAACAGGTGCTTCACCATCTGGAGTGACAACGATTTCGCCTTCTAAAATGTAGGCTTTTTCAGTTTCGTCGAAGTCCAATCTGAATTCAGTAACAGGACAATCCCAGATTTCCCAACCAGCAACGCCTAACTCTTGCAAACGCGCTTCACTTGGGTTTTTTTCAATTATAATTTCAGGCATAGTGATCTCTAAAATATCAATGTTGATAGCTCAATCTCACAATTGAGTAAGCCGTATTGCCACAAAGGCATGCGAATAATAACAGAAAGCAACTAACAAGACGGATTCTTGTCGCACTCATTAATTGATTGATAACACTGTTCTTAATGGAAAGTGCAGTGTTGAGGAGGCGTAATATGGATGCAAAAGTAATATCGCTTCTGGCCAATAAACCAGATACGCTCAATGGTCGCTTGCAAGTCCTTCATGAATGTTTGCGACAGAGTTTGCCTCAAATAACGCATTCATCTTGCCTGCTCTATGATGAGAAAACAGATTCACTAAAAAAATTTCTGAGTAGTCATCACTTCACTAATGATGGATATGAAGACAGTCTTCGTTTAAAGCCTAATCAGGCTTTGTTTACACTATGTCAACAAGAAGAAGGTAAGCTCGTATTTTTCGATGCTGACGAACCGGTTTGGCAACATTTTAAACAAGATCCACAAAGTCACGCGGCGTTCATTATCCCCATAAAACAAGGACAAAGATTCATTGGTTTTGTTTGTTTTGAGATGGTGTCTTCGCCTGATAACCTGACCGATCCTGCGAAGATTACCTTGAGTTTGTACGGTCAGTTTATATCCATGATGATCAATGAAGAATTATCACTGGTTAATACGCTCTTGGCGACAGTCAGGGCAGCCAGAGATTTCACTGACTTCAGAGATTTTGAAACGGGCTTACATCTTGATCGTATGGCCTGTTATGCCAGGATTATTGCCACGCACTTGGCTAAGAAGCATCGCTTAAGTGATGAATTTATTGAACATGTGTATTTGTTTGCCCGCTTGCACGATATTGGCAAAATCGGTATCTCTGACACTATTCTTAATAAACCCGGGCGATTAGATGATGATGAACGTAGCATTATGAAAACGCATGTTATCAAGGGGATAGATATGCTTGAGCAAGTGCTTAATGACTACAATCTGGTAGATATGCGTGATACCGATATGATGCGTAATATCGTTGCCTGTCATCATGAATATATCGACGGTTCAGGCTATCCAAAAGGTCTGAAAGGGGATGAGATTCCTCTGGAAGCCAGAATTGCAACCGTGGCAGACATCTTTGATGCGCTGACTTGTCAGCGTCCCTACAAAAAACCGTGGCCTTTAGACGATGCCATAGCTGAACTGGAAAAAATGCAACAGGCGAATAAATTAGATGCAGAGTGTGTTGCTGCTGTTAGAGAAAATAAAGCAGAGTTTGAAAAGGTAATGAAGGAACTGTCTGACGACAAAAAGTAGTTATCACTAGAGCAAAAGCCTCAAGTGATAACTACTCAATAGCTTCTAAAATGTCAGCGTGGCGGCCATTTCGTCATTGATTTTAACTAAACACGTCAAATCTTTTTTCAACTTCCAGTTGCAGTCTGAAGTCACGGTCATGCCTTCATATTCACCACTAAAATGACCATCATCGTAGTTATATGATAGCTGGCCATCAATCACCACATTGCCGTTAATTAAGACTTGATGTTCAAAGCTGATTTGATCAAAGCGGCCATAGACTTCCACTTGTTGTTCAGCACCCGCCGGACGATAGTACTGCTTTGGGGATGCCGAAGTACAGCCGAGTAATGTTGCCAGCAGTGCTGCGATGATGATCTTTTTCATATGTGATTCCAGTAAAAAGTGAATAAGCGTATTTATACTACAAAAAACTGCTTTGAACGCCTAATGTGATTTCATAGCATATTTAATAAAACTGTCAGTGTCAGTAATGAAATAACGGTGGAGAACATGATGGTCTGTGCTGTGATAAAGGCATCCCGTTGGTAAAATTCGGCAAGCATAAAAGGGCCGGTGCCTGTCGGTAATGCGGCTAGTAAGACGGCCATCATCGCTAAGGTTTTATCCATATCAAATACCCAGAACGCCAATACGGCGACAAGAAGTGGTTGGATGGCGAGTTTTGTAAAAGTTAATACCCAAGCGACACGTTTCTCGTTGTCACTATTATTTGGCATTGCACTGCGACTACTTGCCAGAAACAAACCTAAGCTTACCAATGCACATGGGCTAGCAGAGTCAGACAAAAGATGGAGAAATGTTTCAACACTGTCGGGAATGGTCAAACCTGACGCAGCGACTATTACACCAGCGATGGGGGAAACAACTAATGGGTTACGAAATACGGCAGATAACACACTTTTTATCCGTAAGTGTAGCGCTTTCTCAGCCTGTAAACCGGTTTCGATTAACATGATGGCGATAGAAAATAAGATACAAACCACAATAATGGACGCAATCGTTGTGGGTACCTGACTGGATGCACCGAACACCAAAAATAATAAAGGAAAACCAACATAGCCGGTATTGGAATAGGCTGCCGCTACGCCATCAACACTGGCATCCGCTAAATGTTTGCCTTGTGATAGTCGCCAGACAAGAATCAGTAAAAAGATTATGCCCGTACCTAATAAGTAAACATTGATAAAAGCAGGCAGAAATAAAGCCTGCCAGTGGCTATGTGCCATAATGTCGAACAACAAGGCAGGTAAGGCAAGCCAGACGACATAACGATTTAATTCACTGGCGGCAGTTGGGCCAAGTACACCGGTTTTTCTACTGATAAAACCCGCCGCAATCAGCCCGAAAATGGGCAACAAAATAGAAAGTGTATTTAGCATGGAATGTATAGCTTTGTATCGCAATGCTAAATAATATCAGGATGATCATAAGGTGCCTAATTAACCAGGCCAGAGGAAAAAGCAAAGGCAAATATGCTGAATAAAATCAGACGTTTTTTTATAAAGTTAATGCTCTATAGCATGTTGGGTTGGCTAGTGATAAGCCTGCTTATCGTTTTGCCGTTTCGTTGGTTAAACCCACCGGTCAGTATGGTGATGGTGGAACGCTGGCTGACACATGAAGATTATACGATTCATCAAAGCTGGCTGAGCTGGGAGCAAATTCCCAAAAAAGTGGCGCTTGCGGTGATTACCTCTGAAGATCAGCGTTTTCCTCTGCATCAGGGCTTTGACGTTGATGCCATTATGAAGGCACTTAACGAAGCTGAGGATGGCGGACGGTTACGTGGTGCCAGCACCATTAGTCAGCAGGTCGCTAAAAATATGTTCCTGTGGACAGGTAGAAGCTGGATAAGGAAAGGTTTGGAAGTCTGGTTTACTTCTTTAATCGAACTGACCTGGGGCAAGCAACGTATTCTGGAAGTGTATTTGAATATTGCCGAGTGGGGAAAGGGTGTTTTTGGTATTGAAGCCGCCAGTGAATATCACTTTGCCAAACAGGCTTCACAACTGACGGATATGCAAGCCGCACTGTTGGCATCAACCCTGCCTAGTCCGTTGAAATATGATCCGGCAAGACCCGCCCAACATCTTATTGACCGGGCGCGCTGGAACTTGGCACAGCAACGTAAATTAGGTGGTACTAACTGGTTAGCCCCAATATCAGAATAAAAAAACCGCCAGTACTAGAAGGTGTACTGGCGGTACCGAGGACGAGAGAGTTATTTAAGCCAGACTTTCCAGCCTTTCTCTGCCATACACTCAATAAAGCCAACGGTAACCTGGCTAAAATTACCGTTGATTGGGTGCTCTTTACTTAAACCATCTTTGCAGACTTGACCTTCTGCGAGTAATTGATCAGGACCTGCACCCGCTTTCCACCATGAGCTGACACCGACCGGTTGGAGTGGATCAGCAGGCAGAGGTGCAGGCTCAATTTCAGTGTCTGTTGTCTTTTCAGCTATAAATTGGTCGGGTGAACTTTTGGTATAGCTACCATGAATCACAGCTTTATTGGCCGGGCTCCCGGTTTTAGCGGCCTCTTCATTAGCCTTATTATCTAAATCTAAAACGATCCAGCCATTCTCTTTTAAGCATTTTTTTGTTTGTGCCTCTGTATTTGTACTGGCAGCACACACATTTTTTTCTTGCTGAAAATCACGGACGGATGCGCCGCGTTTATAACTAAACTCTCCACATGCGGAGAGCGATAGACTCAAAATGCCTATCGTGGTGATGGCAAGCGTCTTATTAAATTTTCGTTTTTGAAACATCCGTCTTTCCTTGATGACTCTTTAACATGGCTACAGATTACCTGAACAAGTCAGATCTGTTTCTACGCAATTTCACGTATTCAAGCTTCTGACCCAGCTCACTAGTATTGCTCCTGACGCGAACAGCACGTTTGCGACTTTTTCTTTTCTTGGATGGCTAACAGGGGCAATTAGAATGAAAATGAAACTCAACTCTCTCACCTATGCAGTGGCGCTCGCCAGTTCTGCAATGATGGCACCTACAGTGTCACAAGCAGCTGGCACGATCACGTTTGGTGAAGATCAATATGTCAGCGTTGGTTTTGGCATGCGTGGCAGTTTTAGCAGTGTAGAAGACGCAGCAAACGATGGTGGCAGCAGTAAAGATTTTGATTTAGACAGTGCTCGTCTTTATGTATCAGGTTCATTAAACAAATACATCAAAGGTATTTTTAATACTGAAAAGTCTGGTGGGAATGACACTTTCCAGATTATTGATGCGGCCGGCATTTTTCAGTTTACCCCTGATATGGCCATTTGGGCGGGTCGTTTCTTATCGCCAAGCAGTCGCGCCAATATGGCGGGACCTTATTACACATTAGGTGGTGGGTACTGGCAAAGCATTGCAGCACGCTATGGTTATAACGGTGGCACGATTGGCCGTGATGATGGTGTCGCTTTAGTAGCTACAGCATTTGACCAACGTTTGGCGTATTCATTTGGTGCTTTTGAAGCAGATAAAATCTTTGAGTTGAGTAGTGGTGTTGCTGACGTAACAAATAACGCTGACCAAAGTGATGAATTGATGTATGCCGGACGTTTGCAATATAGCTTCTGGGATAAAGAACCAGGTTACTACGGTACAGGTAACTACCTGGGACAAAAAGATATTTTCACCATTGGTATTTTTGGACGTAGTAAAGAAGACGGTGCAGCTTCTGCGACTGATGTAGGCGATTACAGTCAATACGGTGCTGATTTGTTAATTGAGAAAAAACTGGCAACTGGTGCGGTGTCTTTTGAAGCGGCTTATTACGACTATGACACTGATGATGTATTCGAATCTGAACAAGGTGAAGCTTACGCCGTAGGCGCTGGTTATATCTTCAACGAAAAAGTTGGCTGGGGCCAATTCCAACCTTTCATCCGTTACCAAAATTTTGATGCGGATGACAATACTGAAACTGAACGCACTGATTATGGTGTGGCCTACATCATTGATGGCTACAACGCGCAAGTATCAGCCAGATACTCTGATCAAGATGTTGATAGTCCTATTGCCGCTAATGACAAAAGCACGGATATCTTCGCCGTTGAATTACAACTTCAATTCTAACTTCAGAACCAAATTGTAAAACCCTAACGGGAGAAAAAAATGAAAACGATAGTAAAACTCGATTTAGATAAAAAACCTTGGGAGCAGGACGGTCAAATCCATAACCGTTGGCACCCAGATATACCCATGATCGCGATGGTCAAGCCCGGTGATGAATTCCGTGTTGAATGTATGGACTGGACCGGTGGCCAAATTGGTAACAATGACAGTGCCAACGATATCCGCGATGTCGATTTAACCCAGGTTCACTATTTAAGTGGTCCGATTGGTGTTGAAGGGGCTGAGCCTGGTGATTTAATGGTGGTAGACATTCTGGATGTCGGCACGTTTGAAGATCAGCAATGGGGTTTTAACGGTTTATTTGCTAAAGAAAACGGCGGTGGTTTCTTAACTGATCACTTCCCTGATGCAAGTAAGTCTATTTGGGATTTCCACGGTATTTACACCACATCACGTCATATTCCAAACGTGCAGTTTGCCGGTATTATGCATCCTGGTTTGATTGGTTGCTTACCATCAAAAGAAATGCTGGAAGAATGGAATCAGCGTGAAGCCGATTTGATTGCAACAGATCCTGACCGTGTACCGATGTTAGCTTGCCCACCTGAAGAAAAATCAGCCGTTATGGGCAGAATGAAAGGTGATGAAGCAGTTGCTGCAGCTAAAACAGGTGCTCGTACTGTGCCACCTCGTGAACACGGTGGTAACTGTGACATTAAAAACCTGACCAAAGGGTCTCGTATTTATTTCCCTGTCTATGTGAAAGACGGTGGCCTTTCTATGGGTGACCTTCACTTCTCTCAAGGTGATGGCGAGATCACATTCTGTGGTGCGATTGAGATGGCAGGTTACTTAGATATCCGCGTCAACTTAATCAAAGGCGGCGTTAAGAAATACGGTATCAAAAACCCACTGTTCAAACCAAGTGTGGTTGAACCTAAATACCGTGATTACCTGATTTTTGAAGGTATCTCAGTTGATGAACAAGGTAAACAACATTACCTCGACGTTAACGTGGCATACAAACAAGCGTGTTTGAACGCCATTGAGTACATGAAGAAATTTGGTTACAGCGGTCAGCAGGCCGTATCCATTCTCGGTACCGCACCGGTTGAAGGTCATATCAGCGGCATCGTTGATGTACCAAATGCTTGTGCGACCTTGTGGTTACCCACTGAGATATTTGATTTCGACATCATGCCTAATCCAGACGGTCCTTTAGAACTGGTTACCCCAGGTATTGATACAGCGAAAACATCTTAATTGATTAGAGGAAGAGTGCGATGCCTATTTACGACTACCGATGTGAGCAATGTGGCGAATTTTCGGCCTTACGCAAAATGAGTGAATCCAGCTTGCCCTGCACGTGTGAAAACTGTGGAGAGCCTGCAGCACGCATTATTTCAGCGCCCAATCTGGCTCTGATGGACAGTGGCAGAAAAAAAGCGTTTGAGCGTAATGAAAAATCGGCACATGCCCCGAGACAAGCACGCCGTTCCAGCTGTGGTTGTTCAGGCTCGCACACTTGCTCGACATCGCAAAAAGACACTTCATCTTCTAACGAAAATAAACAAGGAAACGGCCTATTGATGCAAACAAAGAAAACCGCACGACCTTGGATGCTCGGTCACTGAGTAACCAAACATTGTTTTAAAACTGGAGATTAATCAATGAAACATTTTAGTCGAAGAAAATTCTTAGGTAAAACAGGCGCTTTACTCGGCGCAATGATAGCGGCAGGCTTCATTAGCACATCAGCGATGGCTGAAGATTACCCGACAGCGGCGGTGAACACGACCGGTCTGGCTGTGACTGATGACACCGTTAAAGTGGGCATTTTGCACTCATTGACAGGCACGATGGCTATCAGTGAAACCGGTGCTCAAGAAGCTGAAAAACTGGCGATTAAACAAATCAATGAATCAGGCGGTATTTTAGGTCGTCAAATTGAAATCATCCAGGAAGATGGTGCGAGTGACTGGCCTACATTTGCTGAGAAATCACGTAAATTATTAGTGAACGATCACGTTGCTGCCGTATTTGGTTGCTGGACTTCTGCTTCACGTAAAGCGGCATTACCTGTATTCGAACAGCAAAATGGTCTGCTTTACTACCCAACGTTCTACGAAGGTCTGGAACAATCACATAATGTCATTTACACCGGTCAGGAAGCGACTCAACAAATCTTAGCTGGTTTGGATTGGGTAGCGAAAGAAAAAGGTGCAAAAACGTATTATCTGATTGGCTCTGATTACATCTGGCCACGTACATCAATGAAAATTGCCCGTAAACATATCGAAAATGTCTTAGGTGGCAAAGTCGTTGGTGAAGAGTACAAACCATTAGGTGACACACAGTTCGGTTCGGTTATTAACAAAATCCGTCTGAAAAAACCTGACGTTATTTTCGCGGCTGTTGTCGGTGGTTCTAACGTTGCTTGGTTCAAACAGTTAAATGCTGCCGGTATCACTGGTGATAAACAAACACTGTTAACTATCTCTGTTACTGAAGACGAAGTCTTAGGTATCGGTGGTGAAAACCTGGTCGGTTTCTATTCAGTTATGAAATATTTCCAAAGTCTGGATAACGACAATAACAAAGCCTTCGTTAAAGCCTTTAAAGAAATGCATGGCGATGACAGCGTTATTGGTGACGTGACTCAAGCGGCTTACCTTGGTCCTTGGTTATGGAAAGCGGCTGTTGAAAAAGCAGGTAGCTTTGATGTCGATAAAGTAGTTGCTGCTTCAGAAGAAGGCGATATTGAGTTAACAACGGCACCTGAAGGTTATGTGAAGCTTCATCCTAACCATCATCTGTGGAGCTACACTCGCGTAGCTGAATGGCAAAAAGATGGTCAAGCGAAAGTGATTTACCAATCACCTGAGCTGATTGAACCAAACCCATTCCCAGAAGGTTACCAATAGACCGCAGTATCAAGATGGGCAGGCTGCATTCGCAGCTTGCCCTCTCTTAAACACGTTTCAATCACTCTTTTCAGATCACCTTCGGAGTAGCGTTATGGGCGATTATTCAATACAAGAATTGACATCAATTCTGGCCATGCAAGGGTTTGCTGGTTTGAGTTTATTCAGTGTTCTACTTTTAATGGCACTGGGCCTTGCAATTATTTTCGGGCAGATGGGCGTCATTAACATGGCCCATGGCGAGTTTATGGCAGTAGGGGCTTATACGACCTACATATTGTCAGTCATGACAGAAAAATACTTTCCTGATTTTCTGAGTTATTACTTTATTTTTGCCATCGTCGCATCGTTTTTTGTGGCAGGCATTATTGGCTACTTTGTTGAGTGGCTGCTTATCAGGCATCTATATAAACGTCCTCTTGACACCCTGCTGGCGACATGGGGATTAAGTCTGATTATGCAACAGATTTTCCGGTCTCTGTTTGGCGCACGTGAAGTCAGCCCAACGCTGCCAGATTGGCTAATGGGTTCATATATGCCAACAGACACTATCTTCATACCGATTAACGGTATGTTTGTACTGGGTTTAACCGCGTTAGTGACCTTTGGCGTCTTTATCCTGATGTACCGCTCAACCTGGGGACTCAATGTACGTGCCACCACACAAAACCGTGTAATGAGTGGTGCAGTAGGTATTAATACCAAAAAAGTGGACCGTATGACCTTTGCGCTTGGTTGTGGCATTGCCGGTGTAGCTGGTGCGGCATTTACCACTATTGCATCAACAGGTCCAACGACCGGTTCTCTCTATATTGTTGACACCTTTATGGTGGTGGTTTTCGGTGGTGCTGCAAGTTTATTCGGCACGATAGCTTCAGCTTTCAGTATTGCCCAGGCGCAATCGATTCTGGAGTTCTTTATCAGTGGTTCTATGGCAAAAGTGCTGACATTACTGACGATCGTTATCATTCTGATGATTCGTCCAGAAGGTCTGTTTGCCAATAAAGTTCGTAAATAAGCAGTAGGAGATAACCATATGAATTTTGTCTATGACAGATTATTGGGTGGCAGAAACGGCGCCATCGGTATTGGCATCCTTGCGCTGCTTATTCTGATTGTATTGCCGCTGGCACTGGATATTTTCCGCCTTAACCTGGTGGGGAAATACCTGACTTACGCCTTTGCCGCGGTCAGTCTGGTTTTACTTTGGGGATACGGCGGCATTCTGAGTTTAGGGCAAGGGGTATTTTTTGGCCTCGGTGGCTACGCGATGGCGATGTTTTTGAAACTGGAAGCATCGGATCCGGAAAGTACCGCTATTCAATCTACACCGGGCATTCCTGACTTTATGGATTGGAATCAGTTAACTGAATTACCCTGGTTCTGGGTGCCGTTTGAACACTTATGGGTGGCGATTCTGGCGATTTTTGTGGTGCCAGCAGCGTTTGCCTACCTTATCGGGGTGTCGATGTTTAAACGTCGGGTAAGTGGGGTTTACTTTGCCATCATTACCCAGGTTGTCGCTTTGATTTTGACTATTTTGATTGTCGGTCAACAAGGTTACACCGGTGGTATCAATGGTATTACTGACCTGAAAACCTTAAATGGCTGGAGTATTCGTCCAGATTCAGCGAAGTACGTCTTGTATTTCGTCAATGCCGTCTTATTACTGGCAGTAATCTGTGTCAGCCGCTTTGTACTGACCAGTAAATTTGGTCGACTGCTACTGGCGATGAAAGATAAAGAAGATCGTGTTCGCTTCTCTGGTTATGACGTAGCCAGCTTTAAAATCTTTATCTTCTGTCTGGCCGCGGTGATTTCAGCTATTGGTGGCGCTATGTTTACTTTGCAGGTTGGCTTTATGTCACCGTCATTTGTCGGCATCGTACCTTCAATTGAAATGGTTATCTTTGCTGCGGTGGGTGGACGTATGTCACTTATCGGTGTGGTGTATGGCACCTTATTAGTGAATGCTGGGAAAACAGCCTTTTCAGAATCGTTTCCTGAAGTCTGGTTATTCTTGATGGGTGGTTTATTTATCGCTGTGGTGATGTTCTTCCCGAATGGATTAGCCGGTATTTATGACAAATACGTCAGAACGCTGCCTTTCATGCAACGTCTGTTGGGCGAGAAAAAAGCAGAGTCTGATAGTAAAACTGAAGCGAAAGCTGAATTAGAAGGAGCCAAATAATGGGTACTGAAACTGATTTCCTGTTGGCAATTGAAGATTTGACCGTCTCATTTGATGGCTTCAAGGCAGTGGACTCTTTGAATCTGTATATCGATAAAAATGAGCTGCGTGTGGTTATCGGCCCAAACGGGGCCGGCAAAACGACCTTACTGGATTTGATTTGCGGTAAAACCAAAGCCAGCTCAGGCTCGATCAAGTTTAAAAATACAGAGCTTACTAAACTGTCAGAGCACGCAATTGTTCGTACCGGTGTAGGACGTAAGTTTCAGACACCATCGATTTACGAAACATTAACGGTTTACGAAAATCTGGAGGTGTCTTATCCGGAAGGGCGGGGCGTGTTTGGTAGCTTGTTCTTCAAAGCTGACGAAAAGGTGAAAGAAACTGTATTAAGAATAGCGGAAGAGATTCAGTTATTAGATGAACTGGATACGGAAGCAGCTGTGTTGAGTCATGGTCAGAAACAATGGTTAGAAATAGGTATGTTACTGATGCAAGACCCAGAGCTATTAATGCTCGATGAGCCTGTAGCCGGTATGAGCGCGAAGGAACGCGACGAAACAGCAGAATTGTTGAATCGTATCTGCAAAAACCGTTCAGTGATTGTGATTGAGCATGATATGGAGTTTGTGAAAAAGATTGCTCACAAAGTCACCGTATTACATCAAGGCAAGATTCTGGCTGAAGGCGCTATGGATAAAGTGCAGTCAGACGAGAAAGTCGTTGAAGTTTACTTAGGCCATTAAGCGAATAGCGAGGAAATTGATATGTTTGAAGTAGAAAACTTAAAAGTCAGCTATGGCCAGAGTGAAGTGATTCATGAAATCAGCTTTTCAGCGAATAAAAATGAAACACTGGCCATTATGGGCCGTAACGGGATGGGTAAAACCACACTGTTCAAATCCTTAATGGGGATATTGCCAAGTTCGGCGACTAAGGTTGAATTAGAAGGCACTGATTTAGATGGCATGGATAGCTATAAACGTGTTGCCAGTGGCTTAGCTTATGTACCGCAGGGACGGATGATTTTTCCCAATCTGACCGTGCAGGAAAATATTGAAACTGGCTTACAGGTCAGTAAACAGAAAAAAATTCCGGAAGATATTTTTTCCTTATTCCCTGTGTTACATGAGATGCGTCATCGTAAAGGCGGTAACTTGTCTGGTGGTCAACAGCAACAGCTGGCAATTGCCCGAGCCCTGGTGACCAATCCCAAAGTGTTGCTTTTGGATGAACCAACCGAAGGTATTCAGCCTTCTATCATTAAAGATATTGCAAAAGTGTTGAACGAAATCCGTGAAATGCGTGAGATAACGATTGTGGTATCAGAGCAGGTATTAAGCTTCACGATGGATATTGCCGATCGGATTATGGTGATCGAAAAAGGCAATTTGATTCATGAAGATCTGCGTGAAAATGTGGATGCAGCCAAAATCAAACAATACCTGACAGTGTAAAAATAACAACATCCTCTTTGATTTTATGCAAAGAGGATGTTTTAGTCATGCTATCTTTACGGCATGAAAACAGGACAGAATGCGTGACCCAATTGATAGACAGAACGCAACTTAATACCGTAATGACGGGCTGGGATGCCCGTCTTCAGTTAGGTTTTATCGAACGTGACGGTAAAACAATTCTGGCAAAAAAGGCTCATTCAGGGCCGTTAACGATTCAAAAATGTTTATATCCGGAAGGCCCGACTCCCGCACATGTTCTGGTGATTCATCCACCGGGTGGTGTGGCAGGTGGAGACCGTTTAGCACTGGACTTTAGTTTGGCAAAAGCGGCCAAAAGCTTTATCACCACACCGGGTGCCACCAAATGGTATAAGTCGGCAGGTCGCGAGGCCAGTCAAACACTGCATATAGAACAGGCGGATCACAGTCTTCTTGAATGGTTTCCACAAGAAAATATTGTGTTTGATGGGGCTGATGTCACCTTAAAGACACAGGTAAAATTAAGCCAATACGCTCATTTCGCCGGCTGGGATATCAGTTGCCTCGGTCGGCAAGCCAGTGGCGAACAGTGGCAGCAGGGCCGCTATAAACAAGTGTTAGAAATATCGCGTGAACAACGGTTGTTGTGGCAGGAAACCGCGGTGTTTAAACCGGATAGCCATGTTGTCACTGCGCTGGCCGGGCTGAGAGGGTTTCCAGTATTTGGTAGCTTTGTGGTTACCGCGGGTGAAGTACCCGATGCTGTCATTGAACAATGTCGACAAATTACAGTGAATTCTGATGCCCAATACGGCGTTTCTGCCTTACCAGAAGTGTTTACGGCACGTTATATCGGTAGCTGTGCACAAGAAGCACGTCAGTATTTTGAAAGACTATGGGCTTGTCTGCGCCCATGGTATGCAAATTCACAAGCAATACGCCCACGCATCTGGGCAACCTGAATATTTTATAGGACCTGTGACATGGATTTAACGCCAAGAGAAAAAGATAAATTACTGATTTTTACCGCGGCATTATTAGCTGAACGCCGTAAAGATCGTGGTGTGAAATTAAACTACCCGGAAGCCGTGGCCTATATCACCGCTGCCATTATGGAAGGTGCCAGAGACGGTCGCAGTGTGAGTGACTTGATGAGTTATGGCACGACCTTACTGACCCGTGAAGATGTGATGGATGGCATTGCCGAAATGGTCACTGAAATTCAGGTGGAAGCCACGTTTCCAGATGGCACCAAGTTAATTACTGTTCACGACCCGATAGTGTGAGGTGACAAAATGATTCCAGGTGAAATGCGTTTTGCAAATGGTGATATCGAGCTGAATGTTCAGCGGGAGACCAAATTAATTGACGTCTCCAATTCGGGTGACCGTCCTGTTCAGGTGGGCTCGCATTACCACTTTTATGAGGTAAACGAGGCTTTACTGTTTGATCGTGAGCAGGCCTATGGTTTTCGTTTAAATATTGCTGCGGGCACCGCTGTCCGGTTTGAACCGGGGCAAATGCGTAGCGTCGAGCTGGTGGAACTGGCGGGGGCACAAACGGTGTATGGTTTTGCTGGCAAAGTGATGGGGGCCTTGTCATGAGTCTTAAAATTTCACGTCAGGCCTATGCAGAAATGTTTGGTCCCACTGTCGGTGACAGAGTTCGTCTGGCAGACACCGAACTGTGGATCGAAGTCGAAAAAGATCTCACCACTTACGGGGAAGAAGTCAAATTCGGTGGTGGCAAAGTGATTCGCGATGGCATGGGCCAATCACAACTGCCTGCAGCAGAGGTCGCGGATACCGTCATCACTAACGCACTGATTATTGATGCAGTCACCGGCATTATCAAAGCCGATGTAGGACTTAAAGATGGCCATATCTGGCAAATAGGCAAAGCCGGTAATCCAGATATTCAACCTAACGTGACTATTCCTATTGGTGCCGGTACCGAGATTATTGCTGGTGAAGGCATGATTCTCACTGCCGGTGGCATTGATAGTCATATTCATTGGATTTGCCCACAGCAAATCGAGGAGGCGCTAACCTCAGGTGTGACCACCATGCTGGGCGGTGGAACCGGGCCCGCTACCGGCACCTTTGCCACTACCTGTACGCCAGGTCCCTGGCATATTCATCGTATGCTGGAAGCGGCTGAAGCGTTTCCTATGAACATGGGCTTTTTTGGCAAAGGCAATGTGTCTTTGCCTGAACCTGCTCGTGAACAAGTTGAAGCAGGTGTCATTGGTCTGAAATTACATGAGGACTGGGGTACGACGCCGGCAGCGATTGATAACTGTTTAAGTGTGGCAGAGGAAATGGATATTCAGGTGGCGATTCATACCGATACCTTAAATGAATCGGGCTTTGTTGAAACGACCTTAGCTGCATTTAAAAACCGGACCATTCATACTTTCCATACAGAAGGGGCCGGTGGTGGTCATGCGCCTGATATTATCAAAGCCATCAGTTCACAAAATGTCTTGCCGTCATCAACTAATCCGACCCGACCGTTTACTGTGAATACGCTGGATGAACATCTGGATATGCTGATGGTGTGTCATCACCTTGATCCGGCTATTGCTGAGGATGTGGCTTTTGCGGAATCACGGATTCGCCGTGAAACCATTGCCGCTGAGGATATCCTGCATGACACTGGTGCCTTTGCGATGATGTCATCCGATTCACAGGCGATGGGACGCGTGGGTGAAGTAATTATGCGCACTTGGCAAACGGCTCACAAAATGAAAGTGCAACGTGGGACTTTGCCGGAAGATACCAAAGATGGCGCGGACAATACCGATAACTTTCGGGTGAAACGGTATATTGCTAAATACACTATTAACCCAGCGATAACTCATGGCATTTCACATATTGTGGGTTCAATCGAGCCAGGGAAATTTGCTGATTTGGTGTTATGGCGACCGGCGTTTTTTGGCGTTAAACCGTCATTAATCTTAAAAGGGGGCAGCATTGCTTCAGCAGCGATGGGAGATCCTAATGCCTCAATCCCAACACCGCAGCCCGTGCATTATCGTCCGATGTTTGCCAGCTTTGGTAAGGGGCTTAAAAGCTCATTAACCTTTGTATCGCAAGCGGCTATGGATAATCCGGAAGTTAAAAATCTGAACTTATCCAAGCCACTTGTCGCTGTGAAAAACTGCCGGCAGGTAACGAAAAAAGATATGGTATTAAACGATGCAACACCGGATATTAGCGTCGATCCTGAAACTTATCAGGTGCTGGCAGATGGCGAATTATTGATTTGCGATCCGGCCACAGAGTTGCCGATGGCACAACGCTATTTTCTTTTTTAGAGTAAGAGCATGCTTGAAATACATACAAAATTAACAGACAACAACATCAGCGACTTTGATGACAAAGTCTCGATGAGTTTTGATTTACGTCAAAAAAGTCGAATCCGGGTCAAGCTGGCATCAGGTCGGGAAGCGGCTATTTTTATGACCAGAGGCGAAATCTTACGTGGTGGTGATGTGCTGCAAGCACAGGATGGTTCTATCATTCAGGTGCAAGCTGCTGATCAGCAAGTGATGATTGTCACAACCCATTCTGCTCATGCCCTGATGCGGGCGGCTTATCATTTGGGTAATCGTCACGTACCGCTGGAAATTGGCGACGGCTGGTTAAAGCTGGAAGCCGATTATGTATTAAAAGATATGTTGTTGGGATTGCATGTTAATGTGGAAGAAACCCAAGCACCGTTTGAACCTGAAGCCGGTGCCTATGGCGGTGGTCATCACCATCATCATGATGATCACGACCACGATCACGAACATTCACATCACCACCATCATTAATTATGAGCACCACGGCAGCATTTTCCCGATTATTACAACTGGCCAGTCCAGCATTACCTATCGGTGCCTATAGCTATTCTCAAGGGTTTGAATGGGCGATCGAGTCGGGTGATGTCACAGATAAAACATCGGCACAGCGTTGGATTAGCGATGTGTTGCTGACCTATTATGCACACTTCGAATTGCCTGTGATTAAACGTTTGTTTATGGCCTGGCAGAGCATGGATGAAATGGCCATAAACCATTGGGATAGTTATTATAAAGCGGGTAGGGATAGTGCTGAAACCTGGCTTGAATCGAGACAGATGGGCTATTCCTTATTACGTCTGCAACAGGATTTAGATGCCTGGCCACAAGCGATGTTAGATGTTGTCGCTTCAATTGATGAGCCAAGTTTCCCTACGGTGTATGCGGCTACGGCAGTGAACTGGCAGATAAGCTTGCATGAAATGCTGCATGTTTATGCCTGGTCATGGATAGAAAATCAGGTCAGTGCAGCGATGAAAGCGATTCCTTTAGGCCAGGTGGCAGGGCAGCAAATTCTGGTTGCTGTCAGCGAACAAATAACGATAGTCATAGAGCAGGCCATGCAATGTGCTGATGATGATATCAGTAACTTCTGTCCGGCTCTGAGTATCGCCAGTTGCCGACATGAAACACAATATTCAAGATTATTCCGTTCTTAAAGTGAGGTATGAATGAAAGAACCATTACGGGTAGGTATTGGCGGGCCGGTTGGCTCAGGCAAAACGGCATTAACCCTGGCCTTATGTAAGCGTTTGCGTGATACCTATAATATTGCCGTTGTTACCAACGATATTTATACCAAAGAAGATGCTCAGTTTCTGACCCGAAATGAAGCCCTGTCTGCCGACCGAATTATTGGTGTGGAAACCGGTGGTTGTCCACATACCGCGATTCGTGAAGATGCATCGATGAATCTGGAAGCGGTGGCACAGCTCAGTAAACGTTTCGAGCCATTGGATATCGTGTTTATAGAGAGTGGTGGCGATAATCTGGCAGCGACTTTCAGCCCGGAGCTTTCAGATTTGACCTTATACGTGATTGACGTATCGGCCGGTGAAAAAATACCGCGTAAGGGGGGGCCGGGCATCACCAAATCTGATTTGCTCATTATTAACAAAACAGATCTGGCACCTTTAGTCGGTGCATCATTAGAAGTGATGGATGAGGACGCGAAACGTATGCGTGGTGAGCGACCTTTCTTTTTTACCAATCTAAAAGATGAACAAGGTCTGGATGAGATTATCTTGTTTATTGAAAAACAAGGCTTAATGCTGCACTAACTAAATGACGAGGAATTGATTATGAAAAAAAGCCTTTTGATATTCATGACATTGATGGGATTGCCACTGTCTGCGATGGCACATCCAGGACATGATGCAGTGGGATTTATGAGTGGTGTTTTACATCCGCTGACAGGGCTTGATCACTTATTAGTGATGTTGGCTATTGGTTTCTGGGCAGCGCGGGCACCGACACAGAATCGCTTTCAGATACCAGCGTTATTTATTAGTTTTCTGCTTGTAGGCCTGACAATGGGCGCCTTTATGGGACAGTCCAATATAGTTGAGATGGGCATTGCCGTTAGTGTCATCGCTATGGGCGTTGTGTTGCTATTGAGTGCCAAAATCAATGTTGTCTGGCAGATTGCCTTAACCAGCGTATTTGGATTGATGCATGGTTTTGTTCATGGTCAAGAACTCATTCTGGCGAATAATGGTTTGCAGGCGATCATCGGATTAGTACTGACAACGTCAGTCTTATTGTTTATTGGCTTTGTTCTGGGTAACCAGAAAGATAGCGTGGGACGTTGTCTGCAAAGCCTGTTAGTATCCGTGCTAACGGTAGCAGGAGCATTTTTCCTTATCGCATAAAGTCCTTGCTGGTCAGTATATAAAAAATGTCCTGAGTCTGATCAGGACATTTTTTTATACGTAGAATTACGTAGATAAAATCACTAAGAGCATCAGTTAAGATGTTGAATCGTTTGTTGTACCAAGTTGCTGTTTGTTTAACGGACAGGCAAAAGCATCTTCCCAACGTCAGGATAAGAATTTGACACCGAATGATGCCATAACTCCTTCTTCTGAAAGTGAAGCACCACAACGTATTGTCAAAATACGTCGGGATTACAATACCTGGGTTGCCAATGAAACACTGGAAGACTACGCCTTAAGATTTACGCCAAATTCATTTAGAAAATGGCCGATTTTTCGTGTCTCCAATACCGCTTTGGGCGCAATATCGTTTCTGGTTTTAGAAGCTATAGGCGGCACCATCGCCGTCAACTACGGATTTACCAATGCCTTTTGGGCGATCTTAACCGTTAGCTTAATTATCTTTTTAACTAGCCTGCCGATTAGCCACTATGCCGCTAAATACGGTCTTGATATGGATTTGCTAACGCGTGGTGCAGGCTTTGGTTATATTGGATCGACGATTTCTTCGTTTGTCTATGCCACGTTCACCTTTATATTGTTTGCGCTCGAAGCGGTGATCATGGCGTATGCGCTGAGTTTATATTTCACCATACCGCTCTATGTCAGTTATCTCATTTGTGCTGTGGTGGTGATCCCATTAGTCACACATGGGGTGACCTTAATCAGTCGTATTCAGATGCTGACCCAGCCCTTGTGGCTGTTTATGATGATATTGCCATTGGTGTTTATCTTTATTAAACAACCCGATGCGTTTAGCGGTCTGATTAATTTTGCCGGTGAATCCGGCTATGACAGTGACTTTAATATCTATATGTTTGGCACGGCTGTGGCGATTGCTATGGCATTAATCCCACAAGTTGGTGAGCAAGTCGACTTCTTACGTTTTATGCCAGAACGTACCAGTAAAAATAATCTGAAATGGCATTTGGGCGTACTAATGGCCGGTCCTGGCTGGATTTCCATGGGCATGGCAAAAATGTTCATCGGCGCATTATTGGCTTATCTGGCATTAATGGCGGGGATGAGCATTGAGCAAGCCATCAATCCAACCCATATGTATTACGTGGGCTTTAGTTATGTTTTCTCTAATCCGGATGTGCTGCTGGCCGTTACCGTGTTTTTTGTGGTGCTGTCACAAATTAAAATCAATATCACTAATGCCTATGCTGGCTCATTAGCCTGGTCCAATTTTTTTGCACGGTTAACCCATAGTCATCCCGGTCGTGTGGTGTGGTTATTATTTAATGTATTGATTGCCACCATGCTGATGTTGCTGGATGTATTCCAGGCGCTGGAACAGATTTTGGGCTTGTATTCGAATATTGCCATTTCATGGATTACCGCCGTGGTGGCTGATCTGGTCATTAATAAACCGCTTGGATTAAGCCCGAAAGGTGTCGAGTTCCGTCGTGCTTATTTATATGACATCAATCCAGTAGGCGTTGGGGCGATGGGCATTGCCTCACTGCTTTCGGTAACCGCTTTTCTGGGTGTGTTTGGGCTGGAAGCGCAGGCGTTTTCTTCATTTATCGCCATGTTTACTGCCTTGGTTGCTTCACCATTGATTGCCTGGTTTACCAAGGGAAAATATTATCTCGCCCGACAACCTTTTAAATTTCACCCAAGCAAAACCAAAGAAACCTGCAGCATTTGTGGCCGTGATTATGAAATTCAGGACGTTGCTTATTGTCCTGCCTATCAAGGGCCGATTTGCTCCCTATGCTGCTGTCTGGATGCTCGCTGTAATGATGCTTGTAAACCGCATGGACGTTTGACGTCACAATGGGAAGCCATTATCAGTAAAGTGTTGCCAAAAGCCTTGTCAGGTAATATTCATAGTGGTGTCGGGCACTATTTATTATTGATGTCACTGACGGTACTGATCCTGGCCTCAATCTTCGGCTTGATCTACGTACATATCTCACTGACGGTCACTGAATATTCAGCGCATATCATGCCAGCAATACAGCTTGGTTTTATCAAAGCGTTTTCCGCCTTGGTATTAGTCAGTGGCATTATTGTGTGGTGGCTGGTGCTGACATCACAAAGCCGGAACGTGGCCCAGCAGGAATCGAATAATCAGAATAACTTATTACAGCGTGAGATTATTCTGCATAAACAAACGGACGCCGAGCTACAACAGGCACGCGTAGTGGCTGAGCAAGCCAACCAGGCAAAAAGTCGTTATATCACGGGTATCAGTCATGAGTTACGGACACCGCTGAACAGCATTTTGGGCTATGCCCAGTTACTTGATAATAATGCCGATATTGTCGACAGTAATAAACACGCTACAAAAGTGATTTTACGCAGTGGTGAGCATTTATTGTCATTGATTGAAGGCACACTTGATATTGCCCGTATTGAAAGTGGCAAGTTGCAGTTTGATATTAAATCCTTACGGTTTCCTGAATATATTCAACAGATTGTCAGCATGTTTGAAATTCAGGCGAAGAATAAAGGATTGTATTTTAACTACCATATCCCAGCGGATTTACCACCAGTGGTTCGTGCCGATCACAAACGTTTAAGCCAGATATTAATCAATATTATCGGTAATGCGGTGAAATATACCCGTGAGGGTGGTATTGATATCCGGTTTCGTTATGCCCGTGAATTCTTGTCGATTGAAGTGGCGGATACCGGGCCCGGTATTGACGAAAAAGATATTGAAAATATCTTCCAGCCCTTCGTCAGAGGGAATACAGCGACCGGTGTTGGCGGAACTGGCTTGGGACTGACGATTTGTAAACTACTTACCCAACTGATGGGCGGCGTGTTAGATCTGGAAAGTAAAGTGGGTGAGGGCACCACATTTTACATTCGTTTGTTTTTACCTTCTGTGCGTCTTGATGAAGCCTTGCCATCGCTGGCAATGCGTATGCCTGTAGGCTACAAGGGACGTCGACGTAAACTGCTCGTGGTCGATAATGAACCCATCGACAGAGAATTATTAATCAATGTGCTGGAACCTCTAGGCTTTGAAGTCAGAGAGGCAGCGTCAGGCCCAGAATGTTTACGTATTTATCCTGACTTCAAACCTGATATTATTTTCATGGATCTGGCGATGCCGGAAATGGATGGTTGGGAAACCTGTCATCTGATTCGAAACGTACATCAGTCTGATGTCCACATATGTATCATTTCTGCTAATGCCTTTGACCGAAATCTGGAAAACTCCTCCGGTATTTTACCGAGTGACTTTGTCCTCAAACCGGTTAATTTAATGGAGCTCATCAACTGGATTGGTGAACGATTGAACTTAGAGTGGATACAAGCAGAGGATGAACGGTCTGAGATAAAACAGGTCACAGACAGCCAACAACCACTGCCTGAAAAACAGGTGCTTGAATCCCTGCTTGAAATGCTGGATCTCGGCTATATCATGGGGCTAAAAGAAATCATTGATGAGCTTGATTCGCAAGGGACGGTGAGTAAATCGTTTATTAGTGAAATGCGTCGAATGGCAGAATCATTCCAACTGGAGAATATGAAACAATTTATCAAAGAGAAACTGCAAAATGACTGAGGCAAATCAACATGCTGTGGTGCTGGTCGTGGATGATGCGCCTGAAACATTAGCACTTTTACATGCTTCTCTTGTGGAGTCCGGTTATACCGTCCTGGTCGCCAATAACGGAAAAGATGCTATTCGAATCTGTAATGAGGCTTATCCGGATATTGTGTTACTTGATGCTGTGATGCCTGAACTTGGCGGATTCGATGTGTGTCGCCGATTAAAGCAGGACATCAACACACGCCATATTCCGGTGATTTTTATGACTGGTCTCACCGAGTCTGAAGATGTCGTCGCTGGGTTTTCTGCTGGTGGCATTGATTATGTCACCAAACCCTTAAGTCCCATTGAAGTCATTGCCCGGTTAAATACCCATCTGAAAAATTCAAGAATGATGAGTCATACCCAAGGGGCGCTTGATGCCTTTGGTCAGGCCGCTATTGCTGTGCTTCCCGGTACCGATAAAATTATCTGGCAAACGCCATTGGCCCGTGATCTGGTAGAAAAATATCTTAATGATAAAGAGGATGGGGGAACCCATGCTGAGCAATTACAGCAATGGATTCAACAATTAAGTGAAGGCGGTAAAAAACGTTTACGACCATTGATGATTAACCATCCAACAGGGCGGTTAATTTTTACCCCAGCCGATATTCGTAATGATGAGCAATGGCTTATCTTGTTACGCGAAGAATCAGAAGCCGCTCAGGTCGAAGCCTTAAAAGCCGTATTTAATCTGACCAAGCGTGAAGCTGAGGTATTACACTGGGTCATTTTAGGGAAAACCGATAAAAGTATTGGTGAGATTCTTGGTACCAGTCCCAGAACAGTGAATAAACATATGGAACATGTGTTTGTGAAGCTGGGCGTTGAGACCCGAACGGCTGCCGCCTCATTAGCTGTTACCAAGCTGCACACCTTAAGTGGTCATGCTAACGATACTTAAAAGCAAAACACGCAATACCGTCAGCTGGGATGTAACAGTGACCGGCGCCTTATAGACGTTTTCATTTTCCATGATCATACTTCCATCATACCGAGCAACAAAACAGGTATTTTTCTCTGCTTCAAATTAACTAAAGCTGACTTGATCCAGGTCATAACGCAATGTATTTCAAAATGTTACTGTATTAATGACTCAATAAACATAATGCAGCGAAGGCAAGGAGCGTTGATATGACGGGAATGATGAAAGCAGCCGCCTTTATTGAAAAAGGCCGTATTGAAATCGTTGAGAAACCGATTCCTGATATTGGTGATAACGACGTCTTGATTCGCATCACCACGACCACGATCTGCGGTACTGATGTTCACATTCTGAAAGGGGAATATCCCGTCGAGCAGGGGTTAACTATCGGCCATGAACCAGTGGGTATTATCGAAAAACTGGGCAAAAATGTGCAAGGCTATAAAGAAGGTCAGCGCGTTATTGCCGGGGCAATATGCCCGAGTTTTCATTCTTACGCCTGTCAGGACGGGTTGCCAGCTCAGGATGGCGGTTGCCATAGTCATGGTTATAAACCCATGGGTGGCTGGCGTTTTGGTAATACTATTGATGGCGCACAAGCTGAGTTTTTAGTGGTGCCGGATGCACAGGCCAATTTAGCACCCGTGCCCTATGGCTTAACTGATGAACAAGTTTTGATGTGCCCTGACATCATGTCGACAGGTTTTGCAGGGGCTGAATCTGCAAACATAAAAATTGGTGATATTGTGGCGGTATTTGCCCAAGGACCGATTGGTTTGTGTGCGACAGCAGGCGCGAGATTAAAAGGGGCCAGTTTGATAATCGCGATTGATGGTATTGATGAACGATTATCTTATGCCAGGCAGTTAGGAGCGGACATCACGCTGGACTACCGTAAAGTCGATATCATTTCAGAAATCATGAAAATTACGGGTGGGCGTGGTGTGGATGCAGTGATTGAAGCCCTGGGAACACAACAAACCTTTGAGTCAGCTTTACGCGTATTGAAACCGGGCGGGACATTGTCCAGTTTAGGTGTGTATTCAACCGATTTAACGATTCCACTTGATGCCTTTAGTGCGGGCCTGGGTGACCATAAAATCATCACCAGTTTATGTCCTGGGGGTAAAGAGCGTATGCGACGCCTGATGAGTGTGATTGAATCAAATCGGGTTAACCTAGAGGATATGGTGACGCACCGTTACAAACTGGATGATATCGTTGATGCTTATGACCTGTTTTCTCATCAGCGGGATGGGGTATTAAAAGTGGCGATAACAATGTGATTTTTCGTTAATTAATACACAGTTTTTACTATCCAAAACAAGCGTTTCAGCGTAGAGTACGCCTAACTTTTTTAGGGGTAGAGTGATGACGCAGTTTGCTACAACATTGATCGAGTCTTTAGCGATTGGTCGGTCATTTGTCTTACCGGATTTAGAGCAGTTTGTTAATGACAATTACCGCTGTATTCGTCTGCATGATGCAATGCAACTTGAGCTTGACTCCGGCGAAGCCTTTCTATTTGATTATGGTGTGGTGGTGTTTTGGGGCGTTACTGAAAACACCAAGCAATCCTTACTGACAAAAATTCAGACATTTGTTCTTGATTCAAAAATCATCCCCGACTTTGAGCAATATGCTTTTGATAGTCATACTGACACGATCAAAATGCATGCTGATAAAATCAGTTTTGCAAACGAAGACAGTATGGAACGCCTGGCCGTGTCACATGCACTCGCTCAGTCTGTCAAATTGGCTGAATTTGAACGACTGGCACAGGAAGTGATTCAAGCTCATGCTCATATTCCGGTCTCATTAGCCAAAACCGGTAAAGTGGCGATGAGTAGAAAAGCCATTGCCAAATCACGCGGGGTATTGTTTGGTGCACGTGGCGATATTCTATTGAACTATAGTTTATTGGATACGCCGGAATTTTTCTGGGATTATCCTGAGCTTGAACCCTTATATACTATGGTTTCACGCTATCTGGACGTGGTTGCCCGAATTAATGTGTTAAATAAAAAGCTGGAAAGCATTCATGAATTACTGGATATGCTGGCCAATGAGCAGAATCATAAACATTCATCGACCTTAGAGTGGATAATTATTATCCTGATCGCACTGGAAATCGTGCTGTTTTTACATTAAAAAAAAGAGCCAGATCGATAGCGATCTGACTCTTTAGAACGGGTCTATACTTTAAAACGTCCCATAAGATTCATCATATTTTCAGAGAAGTTGGTGATTTTTTTCGATATCTCATCACCAGTTTTTGAGACTTGTTGGGCTGATTCAGTTTGTTGATTCAAGCCATGCAGGTTTTTACTGATATCTTCAGCAACAGCAGTTTGTTCTTCTGTTGCTGCAGCCGTTTGAATTGCCATATCGTTAACTCGGCGAGATGATGCCCTGATCTCATCAAACACAGTTGACGCTTCCTGGAAGGTATTAGCTGTTTTATCAACATCCGTTTTACCCTGCGTAATGGCCGAAGAGGATTGGCTGACCGAGTTTTGCAACTGCGTAATAATCTGGCTGATATCGTCTGTGCTTTGCTGGGTTCTCGTTGCCAAAGAACGTACTTCATCAGCAACAACGGCAAAACCACGACCATGATCACCCGCGCGTGCAGCTTCAATGGCTGCATTCAATGCTAATAGATTCGTTTGCTCAGCAACTGAGCTAATGACTTCTAATACCGATAGAATACTGGTGGAGTTTTGTTCGAGTTGTTGAGAGCACTTGAGGACAATATCCATGTCTTTGATAAGCTCTGAAATACATTTATTCGATTCTTCAACAACATGTATGCCTTTTACAGCCAGTTGTGATGTTTGATCGGCTTCTGAGGCTGAGTTGGTCGCCACATTCGACATTTCTTTATTAGCCAGCGTCATTTCATGCACAGCACTGACAATCGACTCAGTAGATAAATTCAAGGTTTCATTAATACTTTTTGTTTTGTTAGACGAATCGGCCAATTGCACTGTGAGAGAGCTGAGTCCTTTGACGTTATCCAATGTGGTTTTGATTAAATCCTGTAACTTTTCAACAAAGCGGTTGAAGGATTGCGCCAACTCGCCAAACTCATCTTTTGAATTGACATCCAGGCGTGCAGTTAAATCGCCATCACCTGAGGCGATCATATCAATACGTTTGATGAGATCATTAATGTCAGAAGTGAGTTTTTTAGGGACGGTGTAACTGAAGTAAAGTGCCACAACAATGATAGCCAGCACCACGATGATGGTAACAGTCATACTTCGCTTCAAGTCACTCTTTAGCTCTTTATCCAGAGTATGAAATTTGTTGAGTAACACTTCACCTTTTTTATCAAGGATTGAACGCAGGTTCTGGAATGCTTCTTCTTCCTGCTGAGCTAATTCTTGTTGATTGGATGCTGTTGATTCGTTCACCATTTTTTCAGTGGCGATGTTCCAGTTTTTAAAGGCTTCTTCGAAGGCTTCCTTACCATTAGAAACATCAGGATAGATTTTTGTGTAATCTAAAAACTGTTCGTATCGTTGACGAGCTTGTTGAATATTATCCTGCCAGACTTTAGTTTCTACCGCTTTATCACCCCGATCGGTAAGAATATTAATTGAGGCGATTTTTGCTTGATGTAAGTCCCGGTCTGCATTAAGAATCTTCTCATTTGCAGGCATAAATAATTCAGTCTGTAATTCTATTGCGTGATTTTGTTTACTCATCATCCATAAAAACATGGCAATGACGACAACGATCGTTAACCCCATCACGACTACGGGTATGGAGCTTTTTGTTCTAATGCTTTGCAGGTTTATATTCATTTTTTTCTACCTAGTAACGACAGAGCCATACAAGATATCGGCGCGATTTAGTTGAGGTTTAATCAAAGTTAAAGAAATCTTATAGCCCACAAAATATTGCCATTATGGGATAAGTATTGCCCGATAAACTTTTAGACTATAGCGATGTTGTATTACATTTCTGATAAAAGGACCGATTGATGATCAATGCATACGCCGCTATGAGCGCGGGTGAAGCGCTCAAACCTTATACATTTGACCCCGGCAAATTGGGAGAAAATGAAGTAGAAATTACTGTGAAGTACTGTGGTATTTGTCATAGTGATATCAGCATGATTGATAATGAGTGGGGAATGTCTTCATACCCATTAGTCGCCGGCCATGAAGTGGTAGGCGTGATTAATGCTGTTGGCAGCGAAGTCACACAATTCAGCGTTGGGCAATCGGTCGGCTTAGGTTGGTATGCCGATTATTGTGAATCCTGTGAACAGTGTCATAACGGCGATGAAAACCTCTGTTCTAACTTGACCGGTACGATTGTCAGTCATCACGGTGGTTTTGCCGATAAAGTCAGAGCTAATGCTAACAGTGTGATTGCCTTACCTGAGAGTATGGATCTGGAGTCTGTTGGGCCTTTACTGTGCGGTGGCGTTACTGTCTTCAATCCACTGGTTCAATTTGGCATTAAACCGACGGATAAAGTGGCGGTTATCGGTATCGGCGGTCTTGGTCACATTGCTTTACAGTTCCTTAATGCCTGGGGCTGCGAAGTCACTGCTTTCACCAGTGAAACTAAATTACAGGAAGCCTTGGATATGGGGGCACATTTCAGCGTCGATTCTCGGGATGAGACAGCGATGTCTTTATTGCCGAGAAAGTTCGATATGATTTTATCGACGGTGAATGTGAAATTAGATTGGAATCTATATCTCAGTAAATTAAAACCCAAAGGCCGACTTCACTTTGTTGGTGCCACGCTTGAGCCATTAGATTTGAAGGTGTTTAATCTTACAGAAGCGCAGCGCAGTGTCTCTGGTTCAGATACTGGCAGCATGCAAACCAGCAGTATGATGCTCGAGTTCGCTCAGCGTCATGGTGTAAAACCAGTTATTGAACGCTATCCGTTTGAAAAAATTAATGAGGCGATCGAAAAGCTTCGTGAGGGTGATGTGCGTTATCGGATTGTGTTGGAATATTGAGTGAGTCCCACTCATTCACGGTTGTTGAAATAAGCCTGTTCAGATGTTTTTTGAGCAGGCTTATTTTTTTATGTTACCCAGGGCATAAAAAACGCTTGTGGCTTGTTCTGGCATCAGCCTAAAATGGCGCACAAATTATCATCAATGGAGTTAATAACATGTCAGAACCCGTTTGGTTTAAAACCGCCGAAGCCACTGTTTTTGCCAGTGACGATCAAGGCACAGATGCGATGCCTGAAATTTTGATTGGTAGCGTCAAAGGTCCAGCAGGTCATGCCTTTGCTAATTTAATGGGGCAAACAGAAGGCCACACGCGAATGTTTGCGATTCGTGCGACCAATCAACAAGTAAAACCAGCAACAATGATCGTGCCGAAAGTCACTATCAAATCTAGCTCATATGTCGAGTTGTTCGGTGGTCCGGTACAATCTGCAGTGGCTGATGCCGTATTGGATAGCGTAATTGAAGGCGTGATTCCAAAAGAGCATGCAGAAGAATTATGTATCGTTGCCATGATCTGGATTTCACCCGATGCGGCTGCAAATCCAGATGTGGATCGTAAAGATTTATACCGTACTAACTATGAAGCAATGAAGTTAGCGATTAAACGCGCAATGTCAGGCTCCCCAACCATTGATGAATTGATTGCTAACCGCAACAGTATCCATCATGAAATGTATGATCCTGAAACGGGCGAGTCTCAGTGGTAAGTGACCAGCGGTCATAATAAAAAGCCAGACACACGTCTGGCTTTTTTGTTTGTAGTCATTCAACCGGTAACAAGCCGGACTGGTTCCTATCCGGCAAGGTTATATGATGTTCACCACAGTGTTTAATGAGCTTTTGTTCATACAACGGTGACCATCCCGCCTGATTACAGTCATAGCAACGTTGGCAAACAGATAAATGGTAGCGGGGAATATAGTTTCCCTCATTACCTTGTCTGCCCACCCGAAATTCAGCATCACACATCTGGCAGTGTGTGATTTCTTCAAATTCTTCGGCCATCAGCTTATCCTCTGTTTTTAGAATGTATTTGCTTATTGGCCAGAAAGCCGACGGCCATAACTAATAGCGTAGGCTGAAGGACGGGCAAGTAAAATAGGGTCTTTACTGGCTTCTATCCCATCCGTTAATGCTAATGGGTTAAACATTGTTTGTTTGGCAAACTGTTCACCGTTGGGATCGATTGACTCAACGGTGAGTGTGCCCAATTTGACAAGTTGACGTGTCTCTGGCCAAACCATGGTTGGATCATTCACCTCATCGCCTTTTTCAGCGAGTTGTAACGCGAGAATGAATTCCGCTTTACTTTGTTTCAGACGTTTAGGTAATTCCTCAAATAGGTAATTATTATCGGCTGCAGCACGTTGTTCATCGGTTAAATATTCAGGGCCATTGACGGGAATAATCTGATAACGCCCATAGTTAACCTCACCTTCTTTATTAGTGAACTCAAACGCATTGACCCCATAAAAGGGTTGGGTCGCAAAGCTAACGGGGGCTGGTTTTTCTATTTCTACAAAGGTTTTAGCTGCAGGATGACTGGCAAGAAACTGTGTAATCGGTTTGGGGGCAGGCGTATCTGGACCTGATGCAGCAACGGCATTAAGTAAGCCTAAAAAATCTTCAGGCGTGGCTACTGGGAAGCGATTAACAGAGATACTGACAATATCTGTATAGCTATTATCAGCAAGCTGAAAACGTATGGCGATACCTTTTGGAAATGAGCTCGGATTGGTATCGGCAATATCAGGAATACCGGTGGTGTTAGAAAACCGGATAGTCACTGGTGTGGATGCGGATTGCAAATGTTCAGCGCTGGAGACTGATGAAGCTTCAGCGCTGGGTGTAAACTCGCCTAAAACGACAATTCCTTTAGCATGGTTCTTTCTGATGCCTGGATGTGGACCGGCAATTGTACTTAATGTATCAACCAGTTGTTCAACGACTGGTTTATCAGTGTCATCATCTGCAAGGCTTGGGGATAGAGGAAAAAAGGTGAGGGAAGATATTAAGAAAGTATGTATAAAAAAATTGGATGAGGTAGCCATGGGTGTATTCCTGTCATAAGAAAAGTGTGAAGACGCCAATAAAACTCACATTGTAAGACTACAAAAACAGAACAATAATTCTGATAAGCATAGATATCACATACTAATAAGTCATAGAATAGGGCAAAGATAACATTGGATGTATACCCGTGAACCAAAAACGTCAAGATCACAGTATCAGCTTGTTCAAGGAAAATATTTATCAGTCCATCATTGATTCAAGTTTTGATGCCATTATCTGTAAAACATTAGATGGCATTGTATTGAGCTGGAATCCAGCGGCTGAGAGGATTTTTGGTTATACCGCTGATGAAATGATCGGCGAAAGTATGCTCAAAATTTTTCCTGAAAATAAACTTCGTGAAGAGGCTGAGATACTAGAAAAGTTAAGACGTGGTGAAGTGGTTGAACATTTTCAGACGGTTAGAAAACATAAAACGGGTCGGTTGATTGATATTTCAGTCACCATTTCGCCAGTGTTTGATGCCCTGGGTACTATCGTAGCAGCATCAAAAATTGCTCGTGATATCACCGAGCAAGTTGAAGCTATTCGATTAAGCCATGAATACCGAGCTATCGTTGAATCATCTGAAGATGCCATTTACAGTGTCTCGCTCGACGGCACAATTACCAGCTGGAACAACGGTGCTGAACATATCTTTGGTTTTAGTGCGAGTGATATTCTCGGTAAGTCAATATCTTTACTTTTTGATGATGACGATCAACAGGCAGATCATATTCTCAGAAAAATTAAGCATCACGAAAGTCTTGAGCACTACAAAACCACCAGGAAAAACAGAGATGGTTTAGTGATTAATGTGTCTGAGACAGTTTCACCCTTGCAAGATCAAACAGGCACAGTTATCGGTGGTTCTATTATTGCCAGAAATATTACCCACGATATGCAAGCACAGCAGCTTATCTGGAAACAGGCTAACTACGATAATCTAACAGGCTTAGCTAATAGAGATTTATTTTTGAAATCACTCTGCCATGAAATGGAGATGGTCAAAGAGTCTATTTCCCGTGATAATTTAGTCCTGTTATTTCTCGACTTGGATAACTTTAAAGACTTTAATGATAATTATGGTCATGATTTTGGCGATGAGGTATTGCGCCATGCTGCAGATGTTTTAACCAAAACATGTCGTAATGCTGACTTGATCGCTCGCTATGCCGGTGATGAATTTATTATATTGCTGTCCGGTGAGTTTCCACAAAAAGATCTCAAACGTTTTATGGACAGATTAATCAGTAAACTCAATGTGCCATATCCAATTAATGGCATCGATTGTCGTTTATCGGTAAGTATCGGTATCGTGCAGTATCCAAATGATGCTGATGAGATTTCAGATTTATTGAAAAAAGCCGATCAGGCCATGTATGCAGCAAAAGCGGCAGGTCGTAACCAATATCAATTTTATGTTGATGATCGTTCCACTACTATGTCGCTGGATTAATTACTAAACCGCGCATCGTGTTCTGCTTTACCCTTACTGCAGCAAATCGATTCAGAGATTTCACACCGATATTTCTATTGTTGTGCTACCAAGCGCTACAGTGAAATATCTAGTGTTATAAGCCACAAATTAAACCTCACACAAGGATTTTAATGAAACAAAAACAACTTATTATTGGCGGCCTGGTTGGGCTGGCCGTTGTCTCCGGCTATTTTTACGCCGATCATGCCAAACATGAGTTTGTGAAAGAACGCATTGATAGCGAGCTAACCATGATGGATGGCACCAGTCCGGTGAAGTATGGCGCACTTCAAACCTCTTTGTTTTCAAATGCAGTGACATTAAAAAATGTCACGATAGACATGTCTGGTCTGCAAAATTTAGCGGGCAATAATGCCGCTAATGTGGTGAGTATTGAATCAGTAACAGTCGATAGTGAGGTGGGATTATCCTCACTGGAATCATCCAAATTACCTAGTCAGCTCGAAGTAACCTTAAGCGGTATAGCAACAGAAGTCGATTTCAAACTCTTAGCTGAGAATAGTGTTAAACCAGCTGAGAAGGTGGTTTATCAGACCATAAACACCTTAACAGATGGCAAACCGACGACGGATTTTTATCTGGAATATGACTATTCACCAGCAAAAGGTAATTCACTGCCATTTGTCGACATCAAGTTAAAATCCGAACTGAACAAGGTGGCAGGGATGGAAGTGAAGGCGGAAATAGAAAATATGCCGCTCGATCCTGTTGTGTTGATGTTCGGTGGCATGCAACGAGCCCTCATTCATCACTTTGAACTGGTGGTAAAAGATAAAGGTAAAACAACGGATCTGCTAATAGAGAATATGGCAAAGCAGATGAATATGAGCGAAAAACAGTTTGAAGAGCAGCTGACTGATGAGCTGAAGAAGGACATCGAATATAGCCATCAAGCTATTGAGAAAATGTTTTACAGTGCGGTTGAAGACTTTGTTGATGATCGCCATGAATTCAAGATAGCACTGACTCCAAAAACACCGATGACGATTGAAGATATTCAGAAAGTCGCTTTATTTGCAGCAGATGAAGACGAGATTGAGCGTGAATTAAATCTCAAAATCAAAGGTAAATAGATATACGTCCAATGGTAAACATCGTGGTCAAAGCTGACGGCGATGTTTACTATTTTTTATCATTAGGTCGGCTTAGATGATCAGCCACAACAGGATCCAACCCAGACATAAATTTCTCGATGCTCTTGGTATATGCATTGTCCCTGCCGATTTCTTCTAAGGTTTCATTGTGGGTCATATCCATCTTAAGCAATTCCGCTTTACTGCCAGCATCATTCACTTTATCAACAAAGCGTGCTGAATTATCACAGGCATAGGGACGCTGCAGTGAACACACAATAAGCATGGGCAGGTCATTAGCATCCACATAATTTATCGGTGACGCCTTTTGCCAGTAGCCTGCCTGTCCTCCAAACGCTTTATCGTAAAACTCAACATGCTTATGTTGCATTAGCCAGACCAAATCCAGCACCTGACTATCAATAATCAAACTACCTAACCAGCGACGAAGTGAATTTTGTTGACTAAAGGCTTGGTTGGTTGTCAGTAAAGCGAGCAAATGCGCGCCAGCGGAATGACCCAGCAAGATACATTTATCCGCATCACCACCCCATGCGCTGGCCTGTTGTTGTACTGTTTTTAATGCCAAAGCAAGATCCTGGGCCTGTGTCACTGGGTCTACTTCAGGGACTAGACGGTAATTGGCCGAAACAATAATAAATCCTTGTTTGAGCCAGCGATCGATTTTGTTTTTGATTAACCCGGTGGCACGTTTATCCCAAAACTGCCAGGCTCCACCATGAATTAAAAATAAAATGGGCGCCTTGTCAGCATTGGCAGGTAAATAGATATCCATGGTTTGAAGTGGTGAGTCACCATAAGACAGATCACGAATCATCTTGATGGAATTGTCTGCTGATAACACTGCACCGTTCATTAGTAAAAGAAAAAATCCAAGCAGGATATTTAATTTCATCATCTTATCCTTCATCACATTGTTCAGCGTTTAATTCATTAAATTTGTTTCATCTGAACCCGGCTTTCAGTTATCCTAGCAGTCATGATGAACATCAGAGTTTTTTATACAGCTTAATTATGATGATGGTGCTGCAGTCCAGCATTGTCGCTGCTGATGTGCATCATATTATTTTTGACGAACAAGATAATCATAGTCTTATCGATCCCATTGCCGACGATAGTCCGGATTCTGTGCATATCGATGCCGACCATCATCAATGTGGTCATAGCCACTGTGTACACTTTGTTGCTGTGCCACATATGGTGAACTTATCCGTGTCTTCATTCAAAGACGCTTTTTTCAGTCGCTACCAATACACACCCATATCGGGCTCCATCAGCTCGATGTATCGCCCTCCAAAAGCCTGATCCTGATTTAACACCTTAGCTCATCACGTATTCGTGATGAAAGAGTATTTATTTCAGGATTCATATAATGAAACTCATTTATACAAATGGGCAAACGCCTTTACTGCGTGTGTGCCTTTATTGTGCTTTCAGTCTGTTGATGGTGTCGTTTCAGGCCCATGCCGCAACAAATGCTACATTGACATTAGCTGAAGCAATTAAAAAAACCTTAAATCAAAATCCTTCACTTAACGTCTTTCCAATTCGTGAACAAGGCCTGCAGGCTGAGCGTGAAACAGCCCAGCTATCACCAGCCTATCGTATAGGGGCTGAACTAGAAAACGTCGCTGGTACAGGTCAGCTAAGTGGCACTAAATCAGCAGAGCTGACGGTGTCTTTATCTTCTGTACTGGAGCTTGGCGGAAAAAAACAAGCCAGGGTCAATGTGGTTGATCAACAACTGGCTCTCAGCAAGATAAAAAAACAGATTGCTTCGCTTGATTTACTGAGTACGGTCACCAAAAACTATATTCAGTTATTGATCGATAAACAGCGCATACAGCTTGCTGAAGAAGAAGTATCACTTGCTCAAGCCACGGCTGACGAAGTGAATAAACGTGTCAGGGCAGCGATTGCCCCTAAGGCCGATTATGCCCGAGCGGTGGCTGCGGTTGAGCAGGCCAGGTTAAATGTTAAGCGCGTCGAGCAACGCATGCATGCTCACAAAATGGCATTGGCTAATTTATGGGGACAGATGCAGCCAGACTTTAATCAGGTTTCCGGTTCTTTGTTTGATTACGGTAGCAGTCGCTCATTTGAGTCACTGTTTGAGATGGTCAAGAATAATCCCTCGTTGGAATTTTTTGCTGCTGAAACACGCTTAAAGGAATCGGAAATCCGGTTGGCAAAAACCCAACAACACGCTGATATTGATTGGTCTGTTGGTATTCGACGCAATGCCGATATTGATGAATCAGCCCTGGTGGCCGGCTTTTCTGTCCCGTTATTTGCAGAAAAACGTGCTGAGTCAGCGGTGAAATCAGCTCTGGCAGCAAGAAATGAAATAAGCTATCGCCAACAAGACTTTCTGCTGCGTATACATACCCAACTGTATCAGGCTTATAGCGCAAGAGAACAGGCGATTAATGCAGCCACGACCTTGCAGCAATCCATCATTCCACAACTGACCGATGCCTTAACTCAGACCAAAACAGCTTACCAGCGAGGCCTGTATAGCTATCTCGATTTCCTCACCGCAAGACAAGAGTTGCTTAATGCCAAGCGTGCTCTTATAGAGGCGTCAGCGGATGCCTTATTACTGGCGGCAGAAATTGAACAACTCACAGCAGAGCCTTTGTTAATCGAACAAAATAATGAGGGTAACAGCCATGAATAAGCGATATATAAGCCTTGCTGATTTTCTCATGTTAATCGTATTTTTTATCTTGATGCTGATCTCAGTTAAGCCTGTTTTTGCCGATGAGCATAGCCACGAACATGACGAAAATCATGAGGAGGAAGCAGCACACATCTCCGAGGATACGGCAGCATTAAACGCCATCACTACGGCTGTTGTCAGTGGCGGTGATATCAGTAAAACAATCACCTTATATGGTGATGTGACTTTGTCGCCTGAGCATACCAGCCATGTGACTGCACGCTTTGCCGGACGTATCACCCGTGTGTATGTTGAGTATGGGGATACGGTGAAAAAAGGTCAGGTATTAGCCAGTGTAGAATCCAATAGCAGCTTGCAAACCTATAATGTCACCGCACCATTGTCTGGCAGCGTAATAGCAAAACATGCCAATGCCGGTGAAGTCGTTTCTGAGCAGACGCTGTTTACCATTACTGATACGTCTACTTTATGGGCTGAGCTCAAAGTGTTTCCTTCTCAGGCGAGTCTGATTAACTCAAAGCAGACGGTTGTTTTACAGAGTGATGATATGCAAACCCGTTCTGTCATTTCCCAGCTTTTGCCCAATACCAGTGGCGAGCCATTCAGAATTGCCAGGGTGAAATTCAAAAATCCTGATGACAACTGGTTTCCGGGCTTGCTGGTCGGTGCTCAAGTCCTCATTGATAAACGTGAAGTGAATCTAAGGGTACCGCTATCCGCTTTGCAGCAATATGAAAATAAAACCGTTGTTTTCATTAAAGAAGGGGACGTTTATAAACCACTCCCAGTAGCGCTGGGGATTCAGGACAATCAGTATGCCGAAGTGCTGGAAGGTTTGAATGCGGGTCAAGAAATAGTGACTGAAAACAGTTATCTGATAAAAGCCGATCTTGAAAAAGACGGCGCTGAGCACAGTCACTAAACTCAAGGAGACGTTATGATTGCTTCAATTTTACGTTTCTCTATTGAGCGACGTGGTCTTATATTGTCATTAATTATCTTACTAATGGCAGCTGGTGCTTGGAGTTACCAGCATTTACCTATTGATGCGGTACCGGATATCACCAATGTGCAGGTACAGATTAATACCAAAGCTGAGGGGTATTCGCCGTTAGAAACCGAGCAGCGTATTACCTACCCCGTTGAGCGTGCGCTGGCGGGTATTCCTCAGTTGTCGTATACACGATCGATTTCTCGTTATGGTCTATCGCAGGTCACCGTCGTATTTAAAGAGGGGACGGATTTATATTTCGCCCGAAATCTGCTAAATAACCGTCTGGCTAGTATCAAAAGTGAACTGCCTGATGGCTTGGAGCCCGAAATGGGGCCGATTGCCTCCGGATTGGGTGAGATTTTTGTTTATACCGTTTCTGCTCAACCAAAAGCCCGACAAGCCAATGGTCAACCCTATGATATGACGGCGTTACGTGAAATACAGGACTGGATTATTCAGCCCCGGTTAACGCGTGTACCAGGGATTACCGAGGTCAATACGATAGGCGGCTATGCTAAGCAATACCATATCCAACCTGATCCACAAAAAATGCTGGAGTTTGGTATCAGCTTTGGCGACATCCATCACGCATTAAAAGCAAACAATAGTAATCGTGGTGCCGGTTATATCGAGCGTTATGGACAGCAATTACTGGTGCGTTCTCCAGGACAGTTACAAACCATCGATGATATCGAGCAGGTCGTGGTGAAGCAGATGTCAGGCACGCCAATCAAGATTATGGATATTGCTGATGTAGCAATCGGTAAAACGCTAAGAACCGGCGCTGCTACCCAGAATGGTCAGGAAACGGTGATGGGCACGGCGATGATGCTGATAGGGGAGAACTCACGTGAGGTCGCCAAACGGGTTGCTGCTGAGTTAAACCAGATTCAGTTGACGCTACCTGACGGCGTTATTGCCGAAGCGGTATATGACAGAACTACACTAGTCGATAAAGCGATTGCCACCGTTCAGAAAAATTTATTGGAAGGCGCATTATTGGTCATTGTGGTGTTGTTTTTATTACTGGGTAACATTCGCGCTGCATTTATCACTGCCGCCGTGATTCCACTTGCCATGTTGGCAACCATAACTGGCATGGTTCAGGCTGGTATTTCTGCCAACCTGATGAGTCTGGGCGCACTGGATTTTGGCCTGATTGTCGATGGTGCAGTGATTATTGTGGAAAACAGTGTGCGGCGTTTATCACTGGCTCAGTCTGGTCGTGATGCAGTTTTACCATTAAATGAACGGCTGACGGTTGTGTTTGATGCGACCAATGAAGTAATTCGACCCAGCTTATTTGGCATGTTGATTATCACACTGGTTTACATCCCTTTATTCACTTTGACTGGGGTGGAAGGCAAGATGTTTGAACCCATGGCAGCGACAGTCGTACTGGCTTTGCTGGCAGCAATGATGATGTCTCTGACCATTGTGCCTGCCGCTGTGGCTGTGTTTATGAAAGGCAAAGTCAAAGAAAGTGAAAGTCTGATTATTTCTGCCAGCAAATCGATTTACCGGCCGCTGTTGATATGGAGTCTGAAGTTACGTTGGTTGGTGATAGTTGCTGCGTTTGTGTTGGTGGCCTGTTCACTCATGTTGGCATCAAAAATGGGTACAGAGTTTATTCCTCAGCTCAATGAAGGCGATATTGCCTTACATGCCTTACGTACCACCGGTACCAGTCTGCAGCAATCGATAGACATGCAGGAAGTACTGGAACAACGGCTGAAACAGTTTCCACAGGTGGATAAGGTCTACGCCAAAATCGGTACGCCTGAAGTAGCGACCGACCCTATGCCACCGAATGTGGCTGATACCTTTCTAATATTAAAGCCAAGAAAAGACTGGCCTAATCCGGCATTGCCAAAGTCAGCGCTTATAAAGCAAATCGAGACAGCTGTGAAGGACTTGCCTGGCAATAACTATGAATTCACCCAACCCATTGAGATGCGTTTTAACGAGTTGATCTCAGGTGTCAGGGCGGATGTGGCCATAAAAGTGTTTGGTGATGATCTGGAACAGCTTAAACAATCAGCACAATCGATTTTAACTATTATCAAAGAGATACCAGGCCAAGCGGATGCCAGACTGGAACAAGTCAGTGGTTTACCGATGGTCTCAGTAGAACCCAAACGCTTGGCGCTATCGCGTTATGGCCTCAGTGTGGATGACTTGCAGACTATGCTGTCCACAGCGATTGGTGGTCAGGATGCGGGGTTAATCTATGAAGGTGATCGACGCTTTAAACTGGTTATTCGATTAGCTGATGAACGCCGACAGGATATGGCGGCACTCTCTGAGTTACCCGTGTCTTTGCCTTCTGGTAGTTATGTGCCGTTATCGGAGATAGCAACCATTAAACTTGTTGATGTGCCAAGCCAAATCTCGCGTGAAAATGCGAAACGTCGTGTTGTGGTCACAGCCAATGTCAGAGATCGTGATCTGGGGTCTTTTGTGCAGGAAGCTCAGCAAAAACTTGGTCAGCAACTGACATTACCTGATGGTTATTGGCTGGAGTTTGGTGGTACCTTTGAACAGCTAGCCTCAGCCAGTCAACGGCTGGCTATCGTAGTACCTGTCACCTTATTTGGCATTTTATTGTTATTGGTGACCATGCTGGGTTCTGTTAAGGATGCCGCTATTATCTTCACCGGAGTACCGTTGGCCTTAACCGGTGGCATTGTGGCTTTATTGTTAAGGGGTATGCCTCTATCGATTTCAGCGGCTGTCGGTTTTATTGCCCTGTCCGGTATTGCGGTATTAAATGGTTTGGTGATGTTGTCATTTATTCGTGATCATTGGCACCAAAACGGCGATCTCTATAAAGCGATTGTGGAGGGGGGGATGTTACGATTGCGTCCGGTCATGATGACTGCTTTAGTTGCTAGTCTTGGTTTTGTTCCTATGGCACTGAATACGGGTACCGGTGCAGAGATACAACGACCATTAGCAACGGTAGTGATAGGCGGTATTGTGTCATCCACCTTACTTACCCTAATCGTGTTACCGGCTTTATATCTGCTGGTACATCATCGTAAAAACTAGATAAAAATAAAATCAGGGTTGTGATGGCAGCCCTGATGTTTATTGTGGGTAAAAGTACCGACTTTACAAAGCCAACGATCCTACTGTGTTACATAGCCACTGTGCGGTTAGCCATACTTATGTGGTACAGAGTCTACATTGTGTGCATATATGATTAGCTAGCCTGAGCCGAACAGAACGTGTGGTGGCGATGAGAATACGTGTGTTTTATTCAGCATACGTGGCACAGAAGGGCCAAAGTATGGAAATCTCGATGATGAGCACAATATCATGGCTGTCTTCACCATGAGTGAATTTGAAGGTTTGTATCAGGCACAATAATCCGCTTCATCACTGTAACGTTTTATGCCTATAACAGGGTTATGATACAAGGGATATTGTGTTTAACAATAAATTGCTTTATATCGTCAGCCCAGTCTTATAGATCCCATAGAGGAAAAGAATATGAAAACCTTCATCCCGTATTTTGCAGCTATATTGTTTAGCTGTTCTGCATTGGCAGATGATGTCGATATGGCCGGCTTACAGCTTGGCATGACGCTTGATGATGCAAAAAGTGCTCTGCTCAATTACGGTGTCAATGCCAGTGCGATTGAAGAAGAAAAGCAGTATTACACCTACAGTGATGGCGTGAAGACATATAAAACGCCAAGTTTTATTCATAGCTTATCTGCCAATATTGAGGAAACCGAGCAAGGTCAGCGTCGTGCAGATAGCTTTAAGTTGATATTTACGCCCTTACCAAAAGCAGGTCGTTTAGTTGCCATTTATCGTGTCTCTGAAAACCATGTTGATCCCGTTACGGTCGCTGATTATCGTCAATCACTTATTGAGCAATATGGTCAGCCCTTTGATAATGCCGGACCACTGGACTGGATTTTTCCGCAGGGCAAACTCAATTGTTTGGGCGCATCCAGTTCACAAATCACCCCACCACGGACATTGAATGCAGACACCATTATGGGACTGGTATTCAACAAAGAGGGTAGCCGTTATCAAGTGAATGATTTCAGAAACCCTGAAGTAAAAAGTCTGGATGAGTGTGCAAGCTGGATGAGCTTTCAATTTGGCACAATCGATGATCAACCCGCTACCAATATCACAGCAACGATGGTTGATGTGCCAGGTTGGGTTGAGGCGTATGAGGCTGCTATGGAGTGGGTAGGCGAGTTAAAGCAGGAAGCGCTTGATAAACGTAATGCGGGAAAAACAAGTCCACAATTATAGGCCTTGTGAAGCATTCACCTTGCCAGTGTGACATTGTCAGTTGAATTATTAAATAATAATGAATATCATTTGCATATGTTAATTAAATGCAAATAGGTGAGTAATGATTGCAGTTATTTATGGTTCAACCACAGGTAATACCTCAGACGCAGCAGTAAAAATAGCCAAAATCCTGGGTGAAGATCAGGTTGAGCTATTTGATGTAAAAGATGTCGGACTGGCGGCGCTGGAGTTTTTTGACAATATCATCTTTGCTATCCCGACCTGGGATTATGGTGAGGTGCAGGCAGACTGGCAGGATGTCTGGGACGAGATTGATGAAGTCGACTTCTCCAGTAAAACCGTGGCCTTTCTCGGAATGGGTGATCAATTTGCCTACGCCGAGTGGTTTCAGGACGCAATGGGTATGTTGCACGATAAAGTGCTGGCTAGAGGGGCTAAAGTTATTGGTCACTGGCCTGTGGAGGGGTATGAGTTTGATGCCTCAAAAGCCTTGACGGCTGATAAGCAGTTTTTTGTTGGCTTAGCTTTGGATGAAGACTGTCAGCCAGAACTGACGGAAAGTCGACTCAATCAGTGGTGTCAGCAACTGAAATCGAGCTTATTGAAAGCAGCATAAATTTGAGTGAGGACGGTTTCAAACTGGAGCCGTCTTTTCATTCTGTCAGACGTTCAGAATCCCTGGCGAGCTCATCGGGCAAGTGAAGACTTAAAAAATCGACCCAACTACTGGTTTTTGCATCCAGATAAGCCCGCGATGGGTAGAGAGCATAGACATTAAATAACGTGCCTCGATAGTCAGGTAATACCCGTATCAATGAACCTGATGCCAACTCATCAACGACACTGAATATAGGAATCATCCCTATTCCCATACCATGCATAATCGCTTGTTTGACGGTGCTGCCTACATTGACTTGAAAGGGCGAATTTTTAATATCAACGCTGGCGTCGCCAATGGCTGAGGTTAGTTCCCAGTAATCTAATGGCAGCACGCTAGAAGCCATTTTTATACCCTGATGTTGCTCTAAGTCAGCCGGGTTTGTAGGCATGCCGTGCTCGGCTAAATACGCTGGGGAGGCACACAATATGCTGTAGGTCTGACCAATCACTTTTGCTATCAGGCTGGAGTCAGGCAGTTGTGGCGCCATGATGATCGAGACATCAATACCTTCCTCAATCAACTCAGGAATACGGTTTGCCAGTGTGATATCAAAGGAAACAGCCGGATAAAGCTCTCTATAGGCGCTAACGGCTCTAACAAGATATTTGTTTGCCAATGCTGGCATTGCATGAAGTCTAAGTCGTCCAACCGGATTCATCTGAGCATCCCGTGCTTCCGCTTCAGCTTCTTCCACATTCGCTAATATCTGTTCACATCGCAGTAGGTAGCGTTGGCCGGCTTCAGTTAATGCGATTCGACGCGTAGTTCTGTGTAATAAACGAGTGCTAAGGTGCTGTTCTAAGGCCGATATAGCACGTGACACATTAGCTGAGCTGGTTTCCAATCTTTCTGCTGCCTTAGTAAAACTGCCGCTTTCATTTACCTGTAAAAAGATTTTCATTGATTCAATGGTATCCATTTATCACCTATTGTTACGAATTTTGTAACAATTATTAACATTAAATACTGTTTATTGGTAGTTTGATAAGAAATAAAATAGCCAACCATTTGTCATTTAAAGCGTATTTTGAGTCGATAGTGAAAACGTTATTTCTTCTTTTTCCTTACACGATGTTGCTACTTTTGTCTGCTTGCATCAGCTCTGAGGGTATTGTGCCGCAGAGTGATGTGCCGGTAGATAACACCTTCCAATTAAGCGAACATGTGCAAGAAATACAAGAAGATGCGGCGTGGCCGACAGATCAGTGGTGGCAATGTTTTCAGGATGAACAACTTAATCAGTTAATGCAGCTTGCCGTCAGCCAAAGCCCATCGGTGCAGGAATCACAGGCAAGGATTCGGCTGGCTACGTCATTAGCGGCACAGACCGATGCTGCTTTATCGCCAACAATGGATGCTGAAGCTCAAATTAACCGTAAACGTTGGCCGACGGATTATTTCTACGGCCCGGGCGAGTTGGGCGGTACCACCAGTTGGAATAATACAGGCTTACTCAGCCTCCACTATGATCCTGATATTTGGAATAAAAACTCACTGCAAAGTGAAGTGGCATTAAGTGAGATTAAAAAGCAAACAGCAAAAAGCCAGATAGCGAAGCTGAATATCGAATCCGCATTAATGTCTTCATATATTCAACTGTCACTGAATCACGATGAGCTGGAACTGGCTCAGCAGGCTGTGAACACCTATCAAGAGAAGCTTGATGTGATAAAAGCACAGCTGAAAATGGGCTTGAATACGGAAGTTGCGGTACATCAGGCTGAAACGCAGCTTGCTGACACTGAGGCAAAACTTGAAGCAGTTAAGGATCATATTGTGATAGCCAAACATGCAATTGCGGCTTTATTAGGTAAAGGTCCAGCGTTTGCTGACAGTCTAAAACCACCACACTTAAAGAGAACAGACGAGGTGTCTTTACCCAGTCATATACCAGCTGAATTACTTGGGCATAGGCCGGATGTGGTGGCAAGCCGCTGGTTAGTGTTCAGTGCAAATAAACATATTGATATTGCTCATACTGCTTTTTATCCGAATATTAATCTTTCCGCTGCTATCGGTTTCATGGCTGTTAACGGAAGCGTATTAAGTGTTTTTAGTCACGACAAACTGACCTACGATGCAGGACCAGCCATCTCTCTGCCGATTTTTGATGCAGGCAGAATTAGAGGTGAGTTATCTGAAGCAACGGCCAGTTATGATATGACAGTGGCCCTGTACAAAAAAACCTTAACTGAGGCGATGCAGCAAATTGCAGATAGCGCCGTCTCATTGAAAAGTTCGCTGACACAATCAGCAACACTGGCCTCTGCTATTAAGGCATCACATCAGGCATATCTACATGCAAATGACGCCTATGAAGTGGGGCTGACGGATTATTTACCCGTACTGGATGCCAGACTGGCCTGGTTACAGCAACAGCTTTTTTCTCAACAAATAAATGCACAGGTGCTGCAATATCGGGCTGACCTCATTATTGCATTAGGCGGAGGGCTGACCACAGAGGATGATGGTCCAAAACAAGCTGCACTTCGGTATCAGGAAAAACCTTAATGGCTTCCAGCAGCGTGTTGACGCTAAAACAGGCAACAAAACAGTGGTTAAATGAAGATGGACTGACCTGGAATTTTATTATTCAGGGTCTGGTCGCTTTATTTCTGACTTTATGGCTTGCCATGCGACTGGAGTTACCACAACCTGCCGTGGCCTGTATCACGGTGGTTATTGTCATGCAGCCACAGAGCGGGCAGGTGCTGGTCAAGGGATTATTTCGCTTTCTAGGCACTTTGATTGGTTGTGTAGTGATGCTCATTCTGGTTGCATTAGTCGCTCAGGAGCGTGTGTTGTTTCTGTTAGCTGTAGCTGTGTGGATTGGTCTTTGTGCTGCTGGGGCAATGGCATTTCGGGATTATCGTTCCTATGCTTTTGTGCTGGCGGGCTATACAGCCACATTGATTGGTATTCCGGCCATACAAAGCCCTGATATGGCCTTTATGTTAGCCGTATGGCGAGTACTGGAAATTAGCCTTGGTATATTCATTGCCACGGTGATCAGTGCCACCCTATTTCCACAAACATCGGGTCAGGCAATTCAAAAAGCGGTCAGCCAGCGTTTTGGTGACTTTGCTGATTTTATGGTTACCAGTCTGGAAAACCCCGATCAGCAGGCAGTGTATGAAAACAAAATGATGCTGTTTGCAACGCAGTCTGTAGGTTTGGAAAATCTTAGGTATGTCAGTAGTATAGAAGATTATTCTACCAAGTTACGTAAACAACGGTTGGCGCGTTTAAACCAGGAGTTTATGCAGTTAACGACCCGTTATGCGGGCTTGCATATGCTTTTGAATCGTATCAGACAGGATGCACCAACGTCGGTAATGGTGGCTATTGAACGCTGTTTAAAGACGATCAAACAGACATTGCTGCCTGTTCGTCATGCCACGTTGACGTCGCAACAGGCTGCTGATCTGGCAAATGAAATTTTTTCCCGTCAAGCACAACTGAGACAGAAAATTCGTGAAGAGCGACAGTTTCTTCCTGGTCATATCAGTGAAGCAGATCAGCGGGATTTTGACACGGCCTGTGAGTTAATTTTTCGTTTGTTTGATGAAATGCGATTGTATTGTGAAACACAGTCCACGCTGGCGGCTGATCAACATCATTACGAACGACAGCGTGTGACATTCAGTACAAAAATGAACCCTGTTGGTGCACTGATAACTGGATTAAGAACCAGTCTTATCGTTTTGTTATTTGGCACATTTTGGATTGAAACTGCCTGGCCAAGTGGTAGTACATTCGCGATGGTCGCCATTGCGATTTCTGCCATTGTGACCACAACACCAAACCCGGCCAGATCAGCCAAACAGATCACCCTGGGAACCATATTGGCAGCGCTGAGTGGCACACTTATTAATTTGCTTCTGCTACCGCATTTAGATGGTTTTGCTTTGTTGTGTTTTGCTCTTGCTGTTCCCTTGATAGTGGGACTTTATCTTTCCACTAAACCAAAATATACCGGTTATGGCATGGGCCTGCTTATCTTCTTTTGTTTAGGTGCTATTCCGCTCAACCAAGCGGTTTACGATACAGCGGCGACCTTAAATAACTATATTGCCTTGATACTGGCTCAGAGTATGGTGGCTGTGATTTTGACCGTTATTATTCCTGCTGATAATCGTTTCGTCTGGCAACGACTGAATAAGGAAATGCGTCATCAAATAATGGCTTTATTCAACCGTCAGCGTTCTCAACGTCGCCATCAATTTGAGAGCCAGACACGGGACTTATTAAGTCAGTCCTATGGCTTTGCCGGTGACTCACCACAACAATATAAAACATTATTAAAAACCTGCTTCTCAGTGCAGATAGTCGGCCATGCATTGATGGAGATCGATGATGTTGAACAACGACTTTCATCATCAGGTGGGCTGAATGACGATTGGAAATGGTATAAACAGGGATTAAATAAAGCGTTGATAACGGTGTTTGAAAGACCTACTGCTAATCACAGGATAAGTGCTTTAGGGCATCTGGAGAAAATGATGGCCTGGTTGCAGCCATATACCTCAGACATTGTGCATTTTGATGAATCTATTCCTAAACAGATATTGAGCTATCTGCACTTTATTAGAAACGTCTTGCTTGATAACTACCTGTTTGCTGAGCCTTTACCTGCTGGAGTGAAGTCATGATGGATGTGATGCGTGAGTGGAGTATCTCTGGTGTGATCTTTCCTGCCATCACTGGCCTGTTTGTTTTGAGTTTAATGCTGATGTGGTTATTGGATATGCTGTTTGCCCGTTTAGGTGTCTACCGTTATGTCTGGCATCCGGCACTGTTTAAACTGAGTGTGTTTGTCTGTTTATTTTGTTTCACTGCTTTTATGGTCTATCAATAGCATGAAGAAGTTTATAAGTTATCTTGTCACCTTATGTTTTTTTCTGGCCGCCAGTTTTCTGGCCTACAGCTTATGGCAGAAGTATATGCATTCACCCTGGACACGTGACGGGCGTGTGCGTGCCGAGATTATTAATGTCGCACCAGACGTGTCAGGTATCGTTACTGAAGTGGCTGTCAAAGATAATCAGGAAGTGAAAAAAGGGGATTTGCTGATGGCAGTAGATGCGGAGCGTTATGCCTTAGCTGTCAAAAATGCAGAAGCAGTGGTTGCAAACAAAAAAACACTTCTGGAAATGTATCAGGCCCAGGCCAAACGCCGTCAGGCCATGGATAAACGCACGGTTTCCCGTGAAAGTAAGATTGATGCGGATCACCAATCCTCGGCAGCACTAGCCGATTACCATTCGGCAGTGGCGAAGTTAAATGCGGCTAAACTGGATTTGGAAAGAACGAAAGTTTATGCAAAAACAGATGGTTATATAACAAACTTAAATGTCTACGTAGGTGATTATGCCCACACAGGACAGGCGATGATGGCATTAATCGACAAACATTCTTTCTGGGTATACGGCTATTTTGAAGAGACAAAACTGGCTTTACTCAAAGTGAATGATCCCGTCGATATTGAACTGATGAATGGGGTAATACTCAGTGGTCATGTTGAGAGTATTGCCAGAGGCATTTATGACAGTGACAATCCGGAGAGTCGTGATCTGGTAGCGGATGTGAATCCCACTTTCAACTGGGTTCGTCTGGAGCAACGTATACCGGTGCGTATCGCTTTAGATGATGTTCCCGAACAGACGCTGCTGGCTGCGGGTATGACTTGTACGGTGATCGTGAAAAATAATAAAGCTGACACTGAGCCTGCCGTCACAGGTTCAATGTCAGCGAAGTAACCTAGAGTCCGATTGAAAACATTGAGTCGAGATCATGTTTGCTATAAACGCGAAAAGCCAACATGGTCTCAGTTTTCGTAATCGCTTCGATATCGACAATTTTGTTGGTGACTAAGGTGGCCAGTTCATCATTATCCTTAACCCGGGCAATGGCGACCAGGTCGTAATTGCCGCTGACAGAATACACTTCACTGATACCATCCACATCCGCCAGTGTTTCAGCAACTTGGGTAATTTTCGTACGTTCAGTTTGAATTAAAATAAATGAGGTAATCATTGGGTTCTCCAGACGGTTGCACTAGGTTATCGTTTACAAATAAGGGGATAACAAGCTCATAAATGAGTCGCGTAGTCTAACAGGCACGCTACGGTTTGCCAGATCTTGATCACTGACCGCTTCACTTTTCGCAATGATGTTATCAAAGTGTTGGCTTAATTCTTTATTTAAGGTGTGCGAGAAAATCTCAATGCCTAATTCGTAGTTTAGCCGCAGACTGCGAGGATCCAGATTAGCCGAGCCCACCAGAGAATAGTGGTCATCGACACATAGCAGTTTGCTATGACAGAACGGCGCCGGTTGATAAAAGACCTCTACATTCCACAACAATAGCTCAGTCAGCATATTTCGGTTAGCCCAGTGAATATAGATGAGATTATTTTTTGCAGGCAACACGATGCGAACCCGAACACCACGCATCGATGCTGATTGTAATGATGCGATGATTTCGCGGCTGGGGATAAAGTAGGGCGTCATAATATCCACGGTGTTTTTTGCCGCTGAAATTACGCTCTGAATCGTTAACGATAAGGCATCCATCGCTTCATCAGGATCTTCCGGAATCACGCGACAGTGGTAGCTGTTTGGCTGAGGATCCGGTGTCGGGAACAGGCAATCCATTTTTGTTTCACTGGCAATTAACCAGTCATCATAAAAAATACGAATTAAATCTTTTACAACGGGACCTTTAAAACTAAAGTGAATATCGGTGATACGTCTGGGTTGCAGCGCCAGTTGACGATGATCATCACTAATATTCATGCCACCGGCAAACGCGATAGTGTTGTCAATAATCATCAGTTTGCGGTGATTACGCATATTGATATAGATATTGGGGGGCAGAAGACGAGGGGGTGTGAATTTCGCGACTTCTATGCCCAACGCTTTTAAACGCTTTGACGGTTTTTGCCAGGAATACCACTCTCCAATGCCATCAATGATCACTTTGACTTCAACACCACGTTTGACGGCAGCAGAAAGTGCGTCAATAAATTCGGTACCTGTTTTATCGGTTTTGAGAATATAGGTGGTTAACAGAATACGTTGTTGAGCTGAGTTGATGGCCTCAATCATAACAGGGTAGGCTTTATCACCATTATGAAAAATGCTGACATCATTACCGGCACTGAGCTTTGTACCGGTGATTCTTTCGCCAATGCTATCCAGTCCGTAGCCGTTAATATGTCGTATTGAACGTTTGGCATAACCTGACTCAAACGGAATTTTGAATAAACGACGCTTGATACTGGTGGCACGGCTGCGAACCCGGTTCACACCAAAGAAAAAATAAGCGATGGGACCACCATAGGGAATAAACAAGCAAGACATTATCCAGCCAAGTGCGGCTCGGCTGTCACGTTTGTAAAGCAAAATATGAAAAACACTATAAGCCGCTGGACCTGCATGCAATAGAACTAACAATAAAATGTAAACGATATCCATGTTGACAACCCAATGATGACAAACGTCATAGTAACGGAGTCTCACTAAGAAAACGATTCACTTCACTGAAAAACGGCCTATGCTGATGACAGAATGTGAATCAGCACATCAGCCGGTTTTTTTGCCTAAAGATTCTGCTATGATGGCTCTATATCAGTTTTTCTACCCGATTGATTTTACTATAGTAATTTAGTGTCAAAGCGGGAGGTAACTAGGCGGGGGCGCAGACAATGGAAGCACCGAAAATACCTGGCGATGAACGAGAACGTTTAGACGCTTTATTTTCTCTTGAGCTTCTGGATTCAGAACCTGAAGCAGTTTTTGATAATCTCACTCGATTGGTCGCCGATGTTTTTGACATCCCAATCGTGGCGATTTCTCTAATTGATGAATCTCGCCAGTGGTTTAAATCGATACAAGGTCTGGATGTTTGCGAAACGGGACGTGACATCTCTTTTTGTGGCCATGCCATTTATCATAAAACCCCATTGGTCGTTGAAAATACAGATGCAGATGAACGGTTCAGGGACAATCCTCTGGTCACAGGTCCACCACACATTGTTTTCTATGCTGGGGTTCCACTGCGATACAGATTTAATAATCACCAATATCTGCTGGGCACCCTATGTATCATTGATCACAAAGTCAGGACATTAAGTGAACAAGAATTAAAGCGCCTGCAGATGTTTGCCTATCAGGTGGAGTCGCTTATTGAACTTCGTTTGTCCAGTCAGCGACTAGAGCAGGCCAGCAAAGCCAAATCAGCTTTTATGGCGAATATGACACATGAGTTACGCAGTCCCATAGCCGGTGTGATTGGTATGCTGGATATATTAACCCACAGTGAGCTTACGGCAACTCAGCAACGGCACATTGAATTAGCCAGTAAAAGTGCCGACTTGTTGCTCAATATCATCAATGACATTCTTGATTTTTCCAAACTTGAAGCTAAAAAAGTCCACATTCGTGATGACATATTTAATCTGACAAAGCTATTTGAAGATGTGTTTGAAACCTTTAGTTTACGCAGCACAAAAACGGATAAAAACTATCATCTGTCGCTGGACTGGAACAAGGATTTAGTGGTCGAAGGTGATGCTACCCGCCTAGAACAGATCCTACGCAATCTATTAAGCAATGCAGATAAATTTACCCAGCATGGTCATATTCAGGTCATGGCCAGTCTTGTTGAGCAATCTGATAATGATATGACGCTATCCTGCCAGGTGATTGATAGTGGTATTGGTATTAATGCCAATCAGATAAATCGTCTGTTTGAACCCTTTGAACAAATTGACAATAGTTCATCAAAAAGCTTTGGCGGTACTGGGCTGGGCTTGGTGATCTCTAAAAAACTGTGTGAATTAATGGGTGGCAATATCACTGTTAAAAGTGAGCCGGGTAAAGGCTCTTGTTTTTGTTTCACTATCAAACTAAAACGGCTGAAAGAGACAGCGTCGACATTAACAAAAACAGAAGTTCACCAACAAGCATCATTCACTGAATCTGAGCTAGATGGAGCCCATGTTTTGATTGTAGATGACGACATTACTAACCGATCTGTACTGGAATTTTTCCTGACTCGGTTAAATGTGCAATTCACTTCAGCTGAAAATGGTGTTCAAGCAAGTCAATTACTCACTCAACTTGACGCTTATAATCCAGTACAGTTGATTTTGATGGACTGTCAAATGCCTGTGATGGACGGCTATACCACTAGTAAACAAATCCGAGAAGGTAAGTTGGGTAAGCACTGTCAGGATATACCAATCATTGCTTTAACGGCTAATGCCATGAAAGGGGACGATGAAAAATGTTTGCGAGCAGGTATGACTGATTACATGACAAAGCCTATTAAGCTCGATCAATTATTAGAAAAAATGGTGTATTGGTCTACACGCAAACATCCCCATTAGTTAAATTAATGGTTCAGTGCCTTGCTGGCGTTTTACACAGGCCTGAAACAGCTCCTCATGCACTTTATCGACAGAGGTTTCAACAGGGTAGATATAGACGCGTCTTCCTATCGCTAAAAGATCATCACGTCCTTGTGTATCTTTATAAATCAACTTGATTTTATTCTCAAATGTGGACCAGTCATCGCCCTCAGTTTGTCTGATTTTTTGTATTTCATAGGCTGTTCCAGCCTGGTAAGCACAACTGGTGATTGTATTTCGTTCAAGGTCATCCGCTGTGGCTAGTGATGAGGTCAGGCATAACATTATCAGGCAATAAACGTATTTCATCTGAGTTATCCCCTAAATGATTATTCACATAGTGAGTTATTGATTCTAATAGAAAATGAGAGAAACCGGCTGTTTTTCGTGACTGAAAAAATACGATCAAGGTTTGTCAGAGACAGCTTTTATGTGATAACAAGGAAGTGTGTTTTGACTCGGAGCAATTAGCATGAGTAGAGAAACAGAAAAAAGCATGATTGTTCTCGCCCGGCATCGCCTGAAATGGTTAAAAGTCGCGTTAGCCGGAAGGAATGCCGATTTAAATCTTGTTCAAAATACATTTCACCAATTAACAGGGTTAACCAGCCTGCGATTTGTTCAGGATAACGGGCTCAGTGATGAAACGATAAGAGAGTTGGCCATCATTGATAACCTGGCGACGCTGAATGTGCAACAGCAACATCCTGAAGTACTGGACAAGCTCTCCAAAGAAGCCCAGGAATTATCGAAATACTTAGATATGCCTGCACGCGACTTACTGGATTTATTGTTTAAACAAGGAGCTCGTTTTCATAATCAGGATGCCATTTCGGTTGCATTACATCGCGGTTTGATTAGTGATATCCATCATGAAGCGGAAGCCTATGCACGCTTGCAAGCCAGAGAGTGCCGAAGCGAAAAGTAAATCGCTATAATCAATGATTGACAAGCAAAGACGACCGGTCGCATTATGCGGTTATGAGCACACAAAAACAGATTAAAAAAGAACAAATCCTCAATCAGGGGATTGAGTTACTGATGCGAAATGGTTATCACGGCACCGGTATCAAATTGATATTAGATACCGTTCAGGTGCCCAAAGGCTCGTTCTATAGCTACTTTGAAAGTAAAGAGAACTTCACGGCAGAAGCCATTCGTCACTACATCGCCCCATTTATTGCACGGCTACAATCTTTTCTGAACAAAACAGACTTAAATGGTCACGAGGCTATCAAAGCCTACTTTGAATCACTAATCGAGGATCTGGAGCAGTCAGATTACCGTGGTGGCTGCTTATTAGGCGATATGATGGGGGAAATCAGCAGTGCCAGTGAATTATGCCGACAAACATTGTTAGCTGCAGTGAGTGACTATTGTCAACTAATGGAACAAGGACTGTATAAAGCTCAGCAACAAGGCATTGTTCGACAGGATATAACAGCTGACGTAATGGCAAAACTATTGTTTGATCAATGGCAAGGGGCGTTACTGCATATGAAAGTGGAAAAATCTACAGCCCCGTTATCACGTTGTTTATCGCAATTACTGGACGGCTATTTTCTTCAACGTTAAATGACGTTGATTTTTTTTAACAGGTTGTAAAGACGACCGGTCATATTTATGAGGTAACAAAATGAATAAATACATTATTGAACGTGAAATAGCAGGAGCAGGCGAGCTAACCAAGAATGAACTTGACCAGATAACGGACAAATCCTGTTCAATTTTAAGAGAGATGGGGCCGGAAATTGAGTGGGTAGAAAGTTATGTGACAGATAATAAAATATATTGTGTATACAAAGCTGAAAGTAAGGATTTAATCTTGCGTCATGCAGAGCAAGGTGGTTTTCCTGCCAACGCTATCTCAGAAGTCAAAAATATGATTAAACCAAAATAAATACTGAGAGAGAACACACCCTACATAGAAAAGGGGAGAGAAATGAAAAATAAAACAAAAGTCACGTTAAGCGCCGTGACTATAGCCATCAGCACCTTGTTGATGCTGAAAGCCAATGCGGAAGAATACTCAGTAAAACAAGTGAGTGAGGGGATTTATTATCACCAGGGTGTTCAGGAAGATGCGAATCGGGACAATAAAGGCGAAATAGCTAATACCGGTTTTATCATCGGTGAAAAGTGTATTGCCGTTGTCGATACCGGCGGCAGTTACCTTGAGGGGAAATCGCTCTTTGCAGCGATACGCGATAAAAGTGATTTACCTGTTTGTTATGTCATCAATACCCATGCCCATCCTGATCATTTTTTAGGCAATGCAGCATTCAAAGATACTGAAGCAACCTTTATTGGCAACGATAAAATGCCAGCTGCAATCGAAGCCCGAAAATCGTTTTATGAAACCCGTTTCAGTGACATTCTGGGGCCCCACTTTAAAGGCACAGAGTTTATTGAACCCAGCCAATTAGTGAGTGTGGGTAACCCCATCACCATTGACTTGGGTGAACGTGAACTGGTTCTGACCAGCTATCCCACCTCTCACACAGATAATGATCTGACGGTGCTGGATAAAAAAACCAAGACCTTATGGACCGGCGACTTACTCTTTGTAAAACGGATTCCAGCCTTGGATGGCAGTATTAATGGCTGGCTAAGCACAATTGAAGCACTTAAATCCATGAAGTTAAATGCGGTGATTCCCGGCCATGGACCTGCTCAACATGAAGAGTGGCAACAAGCCTTTGATGATGAAGCGCATTATTTCAGTACGATTCGAGAGCAAATCAGAGCCATCATTAATGATATGGGAACCATCAACGAAGCAACCGAATCTGTCGGCCTGAGTGAGAAGGGTAAGTGGCTGTTATTCGACGACTATCATAAACGTAATATCACAGCGGCTTTTACTGAACTGGAATGGGAATAACCGAATGAACACATCATTTAAAAATATCGGGCTTGCTGCTTTGTTGAGCTTATTTTTGTTGCCTATTTTGAGCATGGCCGCTGATGAGCCTCAAGAGCAATGGCAAACCCTTAAAGAAATCTATTTTGAAAATAAAACGATTTTAGAAGATGCCGACGACTGGTTAGTGATCGAAGCACCTAAAAGAGCTGAAGATGCCGCGATAGTTCCAATCCACCTCTATTCAAAGAAACCGCAAACCGCCAGTTCTTACATCAAAAATCTGCATGTATTTATTGATAATAATCCAATGCCATACTCGGCTAACTTCCATTTATCACCGAGTTTGGAAACGGTTGATATCTCGACACGAATGCGTGTTGATCAATACACCTATATTCGAGCCATTGCAGAAATGAAAGATGGCAGCCTGCACATGGTGAAGCGTTTTGTGAAAGCTTCGGGTGGTTGTAGTGCGCCAGCAGCAAAAGATCAGGTCGCTGCCATGGCGAGACTGGGCAAAATGCAGATTCGTTATCGTGATGGTGACTCTGATGAGGCAAAACCTGTCCAGGTGGTCATCAGTCATCCCAACAATAGCGGTCTACAAATGGACTTAAAAACCCGTGGTTATATACCAGCACATTATGTCGAAAAAATGCAGGTTACGCTGGATGATAAGGTGTTGATGACTATTGATACTGGCATATCGATTAGTGAAGATCCCAGCATGCGTTTTATGTTGCCAGCCGGGAAAGCAGGGCATGGTTTGTTGAAAGCAGAAGTAACCGATAATAAAAAGCAGATCTATACGATAGAAAAGCAGATTTAATAGTGTTCTGACTGACAAGGATGTCAGTCGCTGAATGGATATTTCCAGTTAATTTGTTCAGCTGGCATCATTTGATCGACACTCAAACGAATCATCCCGGTTGGATCGCTGGCCGATCCTATCACAACATAACGTCTGCCTGATTCGGTATAACCTATACCTCGTGCCGGATTAAATTCAGTAATTGGGCTGCTGTTACGTAAAGTAAACGGAAGCAGCTCATCTTCTTCATCAACAGGTTTGAACGGAGGCACGGTTTCAGGACGTTGACGGAGCCCAACAAAAATTTCCTCACCAGTGGGCAGAATCAGAATATTCCAGTGATAAAGCGTCATCACCGTATCAGCGGCACTTGTCATTTATTCAGCAACTTCATGGCGGTGAGATAAAAAATACCCAGGGCAATCTTCAGGTTTGAGTGGTGGACTATGATAATAGCCCTGAAAGATATCACAGCCCATCTCAAGCAAGGCTTCACGTTGTTCTTGTGTTTCCACGTATTCAGCTACCACAGAGACTTTTTGAGCTTTACCTAAAGCACTGATGGTGCGAATGATATCGGCATTCGTTGAATTGGTTAGAACATCACGTGTGATTGATCCATCAATCTTAATCGCATTTACTTTAAAGCGACGCATATGTAACAGTGATGAATACCCCATGCCAAAATCATCCATAGCCAGATGAATGCCTATATCACTGATTTCTTGTAATATTTTCTCAACTTGCTGTGAATCAGAAATTTCTGATGACTCGGTAATTTCCAGCTCAATTTCTTCAGGATGAAGTCCGTACTTAGTAACACACCCCGATAAAAAACTCGGTAAAGCATTATCACTCAGTTGCAGTGGAGAGATATTGATGGCCATTGTCAGATTCTGGTGGCCTAAAGCATTCCATTTCGCCTTAGTGATACAGCAGTGTTCAAATACCCATCGACCTAATTTATTAATATCACCACTATCTTCAGCCAGCATGACTAGCATCGCAGGAGACACAAAACCGTATCTTGGGTGCGTCCAGCGAACCAGTGCTTCAACCCCAACAATGTGACCAGCACGATGATGTTTAGGTTGGTAAACAACCGTTAATTCATCATGGTAAATTGCCTGACGCAAGTCATAGACCAGATCTCTGGCAATCATTCCAACCTTGTCTTGCCTGCTGATAATTTGTTGCTTGGTTTGGCCATTATGAATAATGGTATTAGTCGCCTCTTCAAAAGCCAATTGCTCTTGCTGATGTCTGTATATCTCGGTTTTGCGAACAAAAGGTAAATAGAGGAGTGTACTGATACTGATTGCCAATAATTGCAGCGCGACACCATGCCATGACTCAGTGAGTAACCACGCAGACAAAATGGGCGGTGTCGTCCAGGTGACACTGCCTGGGTTAACTACATGCACCAAGCCTGATTGAAAAGCCAGCAATGAGATAGCCATTAATGACAAAGGCACCATAAAAAAGGGAATTAAATAGCGTGGGTTGAGAACAATGGGTAAACCGTAAATGAGAATATCATTGATGTTAAAAAGACTAGGGATGATCGAAATTTTGGCGACTTTATTTTGCATGCCACGGCGTGTCGTGATCAAAATAGCAATCACTAAGCCTAGCGTTGCACCAGAGCCACCGATCAAAACAAAACTGTCATAAACAGGACGTGTCACCCAGTCAGTACTAATAGTTGTAACGTCATTAATGAAAAAAGCGCCTTGGTGATATGACTCAATAGCGATACCACCGTGTATGCCGATAAACCACAAGCTTTGGTTAACCAATACCGTCAGCGTGCTTAATATCCATGCACCATAACCCTCAGCCTGAGCCCAATGTGTGAGGGCATCGTACACATCAGGAAAATCAGGTAACAAGTTTATAAATGCTGCCACTACAAAAAAGAAAACCCCGACAATAACAATGGTCGGGGTCAGGCGCATGGCGTTATAAAAGGCGGTGTCAGATTCGACGGATAAGTGTAATAAATCCAGCAGTCGTTTATGGGTTAACCAACAGATCATTTCAGCCGTTGCAACCCCTAAAATGACCGCCAGTAGCATAGACTCCATACTGAATTCGATAGCAGAATATCCCAGCAAGCTAGTCACGATAATGTAATTAATAGCCGCACTGATAGCGACCATTAATGGTGTCGGCATATCGCTTTCAATGTTACTGCTACTATTAAGTCTATAAACCAATTGCACTGAAATAATGGCTGTCAAAGCCAGGGCAAAAAAGCTAAAGGTCAGCTCACTGATACTGAGTAGTGGAGTTTTCCATGAAGCACCAAACAGCGAATTCATCAATTGTTGGTAGGCAGGCCATGGCAGATAAATAAGTAAATCCAAAGTCACTCGTAAAAATGTCAATGGCAGTAATGAAACAAAGCTATTACGTGTAGCTACTATCCATAACAGCATTCGTTGTTTCAATATGCTTCTCCCTAAAGACATTTCTAAAATTTTTCCAATTGAAACATATACACTAATAAAAAGCAGTGAATCGCTTCATAAATTTATATAAATCATAACCTAAGCGTGATGATCTAATCTTGTTTTTATCTGTTGATAAATGTATCACATGCTTCAACATTACCTGTGTCATAACCGGTTTTAAACCATTTCACTCGTTGAGCTGAACTGCCATGGGTGAATGAATCTGGTCTAACCACGCCCGTCGCTTGTTTTTGCAATGTATCGTCCCCGATAGCACTGGCCGCTGTTAAGCCTTCTTCTAACTCACCAGCTTCTAAGAGTTGTCTTGTTTCATTGGCATGATATGCCCAAACACCGGCAAAGCAATCGGCCTGTAATTCTTGTTTGACAGAGAGTTTATTCCATTCCACCTGACTCATTTTGCTGCGGGCGGCATTTACTTGTTGTGAAATGCCTAATAAGGTCTGGATGTGATGACCCACCTCATGGGCAATGACATAAGCCTGGGCAAAATCGCCAGGAGCTTTGAACTGATTTTTTAGCTGGTCATAAAAACTCAGATCGATGTAAACCTGTTGATCGGCTGGACAATAAAATGGCCCCATCGCTGATTGTGCAGAACCACAGGCCGAGTTCACCACTCCACGAAACAAAACCAGTTTGGGTGGAGTGTAACGCTGACCATTTTCTTTAAAGATGGCTGACCAGGTGTCTTCGGTATCCGCCAGAATGACAGAAACAAACTCGACACGTTCTTTTTCTTCAGCTGTTTCCTGTAGCGGTTCGGAGGAGGAGACTGTAGGTGCCGAAGAGGGCATACCGAGAAGGGATAACAGTACAGGTAAATTACCAGTCAATGCCGCTAATACAACAATGCCAATCAGCAATAAGGCGGTGCCTTTGAAGCCGAGTAATCTAAACACGGCGGGTAATAATCGAATAATACCGCCTGAACCACCACGAATCCCTGAAACACGCTGATTTCGACGGTCATCAATATTGCTACTTCTTCGGTTACCGCGCCATTTCATTTTCCTGTCCTTAATAGAAGGGAATAGGGTTACACCGTGTTGATATTACGACATTTCGGATATTGACTACAGCCCCAGAAAAACTGGCCCGCATTGTCACCTTTTTTGCTTTGACGTTTCACCATCTTATGACCACAGCGTGAACATATGGGGGCATCTATCAGCTTTCGTTCAACTAACTGCCTAACATGGGCCACGTGCTCTCTGTTTGTTTTCAGGCTAGGTGAAAGCCGACCAGACTCAATCTGTGATATGAGGTTTTCTTTCTCTGCCAGGTTGAGAACTGGATTGGTTTTAGACTTGATATAGCGAACATAACCCAGACCATAAGTGACATTGTCTGGCATGGGCGTTTTAAAGTCACTGTCACCAATGAAAACGATCACAGAAAAGACTTGTTCGTCAGATAAGTTGAGTAAAGCCTGAAGCGTTTTGAGGTGTTTATGATTTTGCTGCAGTGGATTCTGAAAAGTGTATTTATGTTTGTATAGTTGCTGAGTCCAGTTTTTCTGGGAGGGATTACCGAATATCCAGCCACGAATATTTTTTGTTTCCACCACAAAAACACCATAAACCGAAACGATAATGTGATCAATCTGAGTGGTCCCATCTTCGGTCGGTAGGGTCACGTTTTTGATTAAATGATAATGTTGTTTATCGAGTTGCCATCGGGCAATGACATTGACCAGAAACTCGCCCATCACACCTTTGAACCAAGCTGAACGCAGGATAGCCAGACAGAAAAATAAAGGAATGAAATACCAGAAAGACAGTAATGACGTGTAGAGCGGAGTGAAGTCCATTTCAGCACCTTGGATAGAGTCGCCAAGGGCTTACAATGCACAATATTTTAATGGGAAACAAGTACTGATTATGCAAAGAGGAATTTTTCTTGGTGGGTGCTGAGGGGTTCGAACCCCCGACCCTCGCCTTGTAAGGGCGATGCTCTCCCAGCTGAGCTAAGCACCCCAAGAAAGCGTGGCATTCTACAACATCTTTTTCAGATTTGCTCGAAAAAAATAAAGAAATTGTTATATTTATCTGGTGGATTCAACAGTAGTGCCGATAAGTGATTGATTCACCGTTTAAAGCGCATCTAAAACCATTTTTTCCAACGAAATAAAAATAATAACAATACAGCCACCACACAGAGAATCACGATTACATCAGTAAAAGCATGACTGTCATTGGCACCAGGGATGCCACCCACATTAATACCTAATAATCCTGTCACAAAGCCTAATGGAAGAAACACGGCTGCAATCACCGATAACACATACATACGCGAATTAAGTTGTTCAGACGTTTTACTGTGCAGCTCTTCCTGAACCAGTACGGCTCGTTCACGCACCGCATCCAGGTTTTCAATATAACGAATGAGGGTGTCACTGATTTCATGGATTTGAAGACGATCATAATCTGATAACCAGGATATCTTCTCCAGAGTCAGACGAGCCAAGGCATCTCTTTCCGGGGCTAAATACCGGTGCATTTTAATCACCTGACGGCGTAAATTGGCAATATCATTGTGTAAGTTTTCCGTATCATTCACTAAGACAGCATCTTCATAATCGGCAATCGTATCTTCGAAACCGGCAATAGTTTCTGACATACCATCAACGGTCAGATCCACTAACTTGATGAGAAACTCTGCACTGTTCTTAGGGCCAATACCTTTGTCCAGTAATTTATCCAGTTCTCCTGCAGAAGCGGACATTTCCCGACGGGTAGTGACGATAATACGTGGATCAATCCACACCCGAATCGAAATCATATCGTCCGAGTGTGTATCCTGATAATGATTAATCCCCCGTAACGACATCAACAAACCATTATTAATGGAAGTGGTACGTGGTCGTGTTTCTTCTTCTAATAGGGCATTAGCGATCACACCATCCAATCCGGATTGTTCAAGTAGCCAACGTTCAGCATCAGGATGCGTGTAGTCAAAATGCAGCCAGAGAATGCCATCTTCAGCCTGCCATTGCGGCAGATCATTCACATTGAGACGGGTACTTCCACCCTCACCGTTAAGTAAATGGGCAAAGGCTAAACCTGAAGGGTTGGACATGACAAAGGTGTTCCCATGCAATTAAAAAATTTGAGCTTAGCATAACAAGACTGGGGCATTGCCAGTATTTCAGCCAGATGATTTTCTCAATCTTTGGCTAATAAAAAAGGGAGTCAATGCTGTCACTGACTCCCTTTCAGGCTAAATAGAAAAGCTGATTAACGAAGTGTTCTGCTGAACAGATTTAACGCCAGTTGATAGCCGATTTGTGCGGTTTGTGCATCATAACGGCCGCCATCACCTTCATCACGCATAAACGCATGTTCAGCATTAAACTCATGCCAGGTGAAAGTAATATCGGTTGCTTTTAATTCCTGATAGATTTTTAACAAACCATCAGCAGGTACATGATTATCCTGTTTACCCCAAATCATTAATAACTCGCCTTTAATGTCATCAAGGCGTTCCATACTGTGTTGGCCGGGTTTGTTTGGAATTTTTTGGATATGTAAATCCGTCGCGTAGAAACACGCTGTGCCTTTAACTTCAGGTTGTAAAGCTGCACGGAAAGCCAGGTGACCACCAATGCAATAACCCATAGCACCAATATGACCATTGCACCACGGTTGGGTTTTTACAAACTCAATCATGGCGACGTTATCAGAGTCATAACCCTGAACATCTTTCGCTTCTTTATCGGCATTACCTTTATCACGACCAGCGTCGTCATAACCCAATACGGTGCCGATAGGGTTCAGCTCATGGAAGACTTCAGGCACTAATACAGCATAACCATGGCTTGCCATCAGTCTTGCTGCACGTTCAATCGGGCCAGTCTGTTGGAAAATTTCAGAGTAGAACAAAATCACCGGGTAGCTACCTTCACCAACCGGACGGTGGATATAAGTACGCATAACGCCAGTAGGTGTATCAAGATCGACAAAGTGGCTTTGAATTTTCATAGTAGGCTCGCTAGATTGCTTGAATGTCTGAAGAATGAAAGGAGGCTATTGTACAAGAAGTCGTTTGCTTCATCATCGCTGTATTTATCCGCAAATCAAAAAGCATCCTCCATCACCTCCATACTTAAGTTTTGTATTCAGATTGAAAAAATGAAAAATAGTTAATATTTAAAAAGTCAGGGTAAAAACCTCCCGATGCGGCTAAGCAGGCTTTCATTTTTTATAAATGGATTAATCTTTGTAAATTTAGGATTTTTTCCTATATTTACTCAAGGTAATGCGTAGTAAATTTACGTTACCTTATGTGAAATTTTGTGAACATGCACGCAGAGTTTACCCAGAACTTGTGGTTAGTCATGTTACTGCAAACCTCGACAAAACATAAGGCAGGCACAATCCGGCAGCTTATGTAAAAGGGGAGCAGGCAATTGAGTGACATAGCCCTACACTACGAATCAGACGTCAGTATTCTGGGTAATCTTAATGCAACGCGTGACTCCATCGTCACCGATCTTTATCGTGCACACAATAGCTGGTTATTAGGCTGGTTACGTAAGAAACTTGGTTGCAGTTTCGATGCAGCTGATTTAATGCAAGATACCTTTTCCAAAATTCTGCAAAAAGACGATCTGTCGGGTATCAAAGAGCCTCGTGCCTATCTCACCACTGTGGCGCACGGCCTGATGGTCAATCATGTTCGGCGTCGGGATATTGAAAGAGCCTATCTTGAAGCTTTAGAGAATATGCCAGAAGCGGAAGTCCCTTCACCTGAGTCACTCAATATTATGGTGGAGACGCTCGCCAAAATAGATGAAATGCTCGATGGCTTACCTACACGTGTTCGTAGTGCCTTTCTATGGTGTCAGCTCGAAGGACTTTCACACGCAGAAATTGCATCGAGATTATCAGTTTCAGTCAGCTCGGTTAGACAGTACATTGCTAAGGCATTGCTGCATTGTTTAAACATGAATAATTAAAATTTTTTTATGGCCCGTTCTAATAGAGATGCTATCTACGAAGCGACCAACTGGTTTGTTGAGCTGACTTCTGGTGAAGCCACAGACGCAGATCGTAAAGAATGGCAAAGATGGCTAAATGCCTCCCCAGAAAACAGACAAGTATGGGAACAAGTAGAAGCGGTCACCAACTGTTTTATGGGGCTGGATTCAAAAACCAGTATCACCGTATTAAATCGTCCGATTGATACCAAAGACATCAAATCACAGGAACGTCGCCAATTCATTAAAACCCTCAGTCTTATGCTGACTGCTGGAACGGCAGGGTGGTATGGCTATAAACAAAAGCCTTGGTATCTATTAATGTCAGATTATTCAACGGCAGTAGGTGAAATTAAACACCTCACCTTAGAAGATGGCAGTCTGCTTGTTTTAAATACTGATACCAAGGTAGCTATTGATTTTAGTGACCAAGCCAGAACAATCAGGTTACTGCAGGGTGAAATCTACATTGAAACGGCACAGGAGCAAGACCGGAATTATCGTCCTTTCAGTGTAATTACTGATCACGGTACGGTAACAGCATTAGGCACTAAATTTAGCACTCGAATTAAGTCTAAACACAGCTCTGTCAGTGTGTATCAGGATGCGGTAGAAGTCAGACCTTGTGATGATTTAGATAATAATGTTGTGGTCAATGCGGGGGAATTAGTCACATTTAATACGGCCTTTTCTCAGCAGAAGCAGCTCATAGATAGGGCATCGATGGCATGGATAAATGGGTTTATTATCGCCGATAAAATGTCATTGGCTGACTTTGTTGATCATCTATCACGTTACCACTCAGGCATCATACGTTGTGATCCTGCTGTTGCTGATTTGACTATCTCAGGCGCGTTCCCAGTCAATGATGTAAATGCCGCCTTAACCAGCACCAGTGAAGTTTTATCAATACGAATAGAACGCTATACCCGCTATTTTGTGATGATTAAACCGGCCTGATACATCAAAATAAGTTGGAGAGAGACATGAATACAACAAATAAAAATAGTGTTAAGAGGCAAGTAAATACAACCAACCGCACACATCTTAAGCCCTGTTTTGATATGGAGTGATGCAAGTTCATTATGACTACCTCAACTATTCAATCATTTAGTCAAACCTATGAAAGTCACCATAGTTGGATCTATAGCTGGCTATGTAAAAAATTGGCCTCGCATCATGATGCCGCTGATTTGACGCAAGATACGTTCGTCAAAGTATTACAGAAAGACATGCCGGAAGATATTATCGAACCGCGTGCTTATTTAACTAAGATTGCCCATGACTTGATGGTGAATTTTTACCGTCGAAAATCTTTAGAACAGGCCTATATAGAAGCCATCAGCCAACTGCCTGAGGCTATCACGCCAAGCAGTGAAGAACGATTACTCTTATTAGAAACCTTACAAGAAATTGACGAAATGCTCGCTACGTTGCCAGATCATGTCAGAGAGACCTTTTTAATGTCACAACTTGACGGCATGCGATATAAAGAGATTGCTGCCAAGTTAAACGTTAACGAACGTACCGTTAAACGCTACATGGCACTTGCCTTTACCCACTGTCTCACTTTCGCAGCTTAACGATGTCTTTAAATCCAGCCGATATTCCAGAAAATGTCATTAAAGAAGTCGTCATGTGGCTTGTCAAAGTGCAAGACGACGATTTAACAACACAAGAACAACAAACATTACTCGCGTGGCGAAATGAAAATCATCTGCACGAACTTGCCTGGCAGCGTGCTGAAAATCTCGGCATGACCTTACAGAAAATACCACCAGATATAGGCAAACAGGTATTAGGCCGATCAGCAACAATGGATAGGCGTGAATTTGCCAAACATCTTGGCCTGTTGCTTACGCTCGTTCCAATTGGTGGCATAACGTATAAATATGCTCCATGGCAAGCCGCCTTAGCTGACATTAAAACCGCGACCGGTGAGCAAAGATCAATTCAATTAGCTGACGGCAGCCAACTCATACTTAATACTGATAGTGCTGTCGATTTAGCCTTTAATGATACTCAGCGTTTGGTGAAATTATACCGAGGCGAAATCTATATTAAGACGGCTAAAGATTCAGCTCAAAGACCTTTCTTGGTACAAACTGCACAGGGTCGACTCCATGCTTTGGGTACTGAGTTTGTAGTTCGCCAGCACGCCGACTATAGCTATTTAGGTGTTATTGAGAGCGCGGTTGATGTCTTACCCAAAGATGACCCAAATCAAAACCAGATCATTGAAAAAGGTCAACAAACGCGGTTTGATTCGACAGGTATAGAGGCACCATCCGCATTAGATGATAATGCCAATGCATGGATAAACGGTGTTATCTACGCCGACAATATGCCGCTCAGCGAGTTTATTAGTTATCTAAAACGTTATCGAACAGGTGTCATCACCTGTGATAAGTCATGTGATGACATTTATGTCTCAGGCTCATTTCAAATTAATGACCCTGACCACATCCTGCACGTATTAGAAAAAACAAGACCAATAGAAATTGAATGGCGAACTCGTTTCTGGGCAAAAATCAGCAAAAAACAACGTTAATTTAAAAAATCGTGTCCCCTTTTTAATCCTTAATTGACCTAGTAATTAAGAATCACTTAATTACCCAAGGTTAACCATGTCGAAACGTACAATTTCCAGTGATAACAGCTTTATTAAATTCACCATCATCATGGCGATATTGGCCTTTTTCTATCTACCGCCGCTTTCTGCCGAAACAATGCAACTCGCTGACAACGAAAAAGGCAATGAAACAGAAAAAGCTAACCGTCATTACAATATTCCTGCGGGCCCACTATCCAAAGCGTTATCGAGTTATACCGGTATCAACGGCTTTACATTCTCGTTTGACCCCAGCCTCACCGATGGCAAAACCACACAAGGGTTACAAGGTAGCTACAGTCTAGAAGAAGGCTTTGAACAATTATTAAAAGGCTCGGGCCTGATTGTGATACCTGATACAGATGGCGGCTATCTTCTGGCACCAGGCCAAGAAGAATTACCTGCACTCGGTGATGACCGCTTAATTCTGGATACCGTCCAAGTCAGAGCACAACGCTTTTATGAAGTTGGGCCACTGCCAGGTCTTGGGCTAACCAAAGAAGAAATCCCCGGCAATGTGCAAAGCTTGTCTGCTGAAGACATTAAAGAATCACATTCACTCAGTATGGCGGATTTATTTAACTCCAAGCTTCAAGGGATTATGGTTAATGACTACCAGAGCAATCCTTTTCAAATGGATGTTCAATACCGAGGTTTTACGGCGGGCCCACAGATTGGCACGCCGCAAGGGTTAAGCGTCTTTTTTGATGGCATTCGTGTTAACGAACCATTTGGTGATGTCGTCAATTGGGACATGATCCCAATGAATGCGATAGCCAGCGTCGATGTGTTTCCCGGTTCAAACCCAATATTTGGTTTGAACACCTTGGGTGGTGCATTTACCGTCAAAACAAAAGATGGTTTCAACAACACAGATGGTGATGTTCAATTATTAGCCGGCTCATTCGACAGAAAGCAATTACAAGTAGAAAAAGGTTGGAATAACGGCACTATCGCATTTTTTGGTTCAGGTAGTTTCCATGATGAAAACGGTTGGCGTGATGACTCACCGAGTCAGGTGAATCAAGTGTTTGGTAAAGCCAGCTACCGAGGTGACAAACTAGATATCAATCTAAGTACTTTATTAGTGAAAACCAAACTGGTGGGTAATGGGTTAATCCCTACAGCGATGTATGACAAGGATGATAAAAGTGTCTTTACATCGCCAGATACTACTGAGAACACATTACAACAGTTCCAGCTTTCCGGAGCTTATCAGGTGAATGACACGTTTTCGATTACAGGTCAGATATATAGAAGAAATAGCAAACGGAAACAGGAAGGAGCTGATGTTTATACTGATTTTGATAATCAACTTGTTAGAAGAGATTTAAATGCAGGTGAGCAATACACATGCTTGTTTACTACTACTAACGACTATAACTTACCGGATTATTATCTGATACCCGTACAAGATGGCAATTTTTTTGCTGATCCATATATTTCTGCTTTTCTATCTGAAGGCGCTAGCGATGCTGCTTTTGCAGCATTAGCACAAGCAATAACCGACAACGGTGAAGATATTAATAAGTATTTTAATGCTGATTTACCCGATTATTATGTAAATTATGCACAGTATGAACTTAATGGGCCAAATAATAAATTTGCGGAAAACGCAATTTTTGTACCTAGTGCTGGAGAAAGCGAGCCTGTTTTACCAGGTGAAACCACCAGTTATTCAGCTGGGGGAAATTCATATATCTACCTAACAGCATCAAACCTATCAGCACTCAAATATAACTCTTCATTTGATACTGTTTTCGCTGGTGACAGTGCGTTCTACTTTTATACGCCAGATACTGCAGCTGCTGGTGACCTAACGCCTAATGATGGTGTTGGTGTGAAGAATATTTTGCTTATTCTTCCTCCAACTAATGGTGACGAATGTGTAGGTGATATCAATGACGATGGATTGAAAGTTACAGATTCTCAAGGCCGACCGTACACTGTAGACGGTGCTGTCTATGGCGAGACTGGGACTGGGTATGCTGATGGCACGCCGACGGCGGTGTTTACTAATACAACTATTGATCAAGTAACTGATGGTGCCTCAATTCAATTCAACTGGAATTTAGATAAACACAAATTCATGGTTGGTGCTTCGATTGACACCCCATCTGCAGAGTACAAAAGTGGTCAGAGATTAGGCATGTTGGACAAAAATCGTCATGCTTACCTGGCACCTGATGAAATCCGTGATCAATATGCTGCTGCTGATGCTGAAATTAGCAACAGTAATTTTTCTGGTGATCAAGTCACAAAAAGCATTTTCGCCAGTGAAACATGGAGTCCAGTAGATAATTGGCATTTTACTGGTTCTGTGCGCTATAACGACACAAAAGGTGAAAATAAAATCGCTGCCAGGAGCTGGGGCAGCAGTGTCTGGAACTTAGCACAATATGCTGCGTTTCCTGCTTATTATAATGTATGTTCACCTGGTGAAGATTGCCCAACTGGTTATTATGTTCCAGATGTCAGTAAGCTGCTTAATGATGCTGAAAAAGAAGATTTTAGTTACTACTCGTTAAACCCTTCTTTTGGTGCCACCTGGCAAGCAACACCAGATCTCAATATTTATGCAAACTGGGCACAAGGTACTCGAGTACCTTCTGTTATCGAGCTAGGTTGTGCATTTGATGATACGCCGATGTATTTGCCCAATGGGGATTACAGAGGTCCCAAAAGTCTTATAGAAAATCGCTCTTGTGATTTGCCTACCACTTTGTCAGGTGATCCATACCTACCCCAAATTAAATCGACCAGTATTGATATTGGTATCCGCGGACGGCTCAACGAAAATGTCGAATGGAACTTAGGCGCTTACCGTACAGATCTTAAAGACGATATTTATTTAATAGGTTTCCCCGGCAATCGGAATTTCTTTGACACTATTGGTAAGACACGACGCCAAGGCTTGGAAGCAGGGATTACTGCAGCAGTTGAAAAATGGCATTTTCAAGTGAACTACGCTATGACAGAAGCTACATTTCAAGATACATTCTGGATGCCAGCGAATGACAACAGCAGTTCAGTAGAAGACTTCTATGGTAACTATGATTATAGCCGCATGATTAAGGTTAAACCGGGTGACCGTATGCCAGGTGTACCTTTACATAACCTCAATGCCACAGTGGCTTATCAAGTAACACCAAAATGGCAAGTAGGCATTACCGCGATTGCTCACTCATCAAGTTATGTGCGTGGCAATGAAAATAATAAACATCAAGCAGGAGCTGTCATCACAGATACAGTCGATGTTAACGGCACACCTACAAAAATTAATAGAAAAGCATCAAAAAGTGATGGTGAAGTGCCTGGCTATGTCACGTTTAATTTCCAGAGCAGCTATCACTTTAATGACAGTTTAAGTGTCACTTTATTAGTCAATAATCTGTTTGATACAGAGTATTACAGTGCAGGCTCTTTAGGACGTAACCCATTTTCTCCGGCAACCTATGGAGCTACCAGTCAAAGTGGCTATAACCATAATTCACTGGAATGGGATACCGACACCTTTGTAGCGCCAGGTGCACCACGCGCTGGATGGTTGAGCCTAAGGTGGCAATTTTGATTATAGGGTTGAGGAAAAATTAGGGAAAAAAGGCGGGGCATTTGTGGCTGCCTTACAAGGAATTCACTTATAACCATGGTAAGTAGTGAGACACGAACTAGAGGTTGCGTGAATAGGTGCTGCAGGCAGCAACGAATGCCCGTCTATCTCTTGTTGGTGACTAGTCCATTATGGCCTGGACTAGTCCAACTAATTTACTCAAGACATCGTAGGGAAGATAGCTACATGATCCAAGGTCATTGGCTAATATGGTTAAGGATGGCTATTGATTCAGCTAATGAATGTGACTGATAAAAAAGAAAAGGACATCAAAAATAGTGAAGGGGATTAAAAACAAGCAGAAGCATAGGCAATTCGGGATTTCGATATATCAACTTCTCGTTATCTTCGTCACGCTTAGCATCATTGTTATTGTATTCATCAATAATTACGAAACCACGGATACCCAACTCACTGCACAAGAGAATGTGCTCCGTCATGAACTTATCGTGATGCGTAGTGCTATCACCCAATACCACAGTGTCATGAATACCTATCCTCACTCACTAGAGCAACTTGTTGATACTGGCTATTTGCGACACATTCCTGCCGATCCCATCACCAATAGTCACGAAACCTGGGAATTAATAAGACAGGCAGAAACTGACGACGTGATTACTGATGTCCGAAGTAGCTCTCGGCTTATGTCATCAAAAGGCACACCGTATTCAGACTGGTAAATCAATGTTTTGCAAACCAATTTAAAAAAAGTCTAAAAAATAATTGTCACTTTCCAATTCTCGATTGGCATACCTAATAAGAACAACAAAAAAATAATAATTATTAGTCGGAGAGAAATATTGGAACTGCAAGCAAAGGGCCAAGTGTGCCTTAAGAAAAAACTATGTCGTTGTTTATCCATCGCCACGATGAGCATGGTAGCTACCATGTCAATCAATCATCTTGCCCTGGCTGAAGATAACAAGGCTGAACAGGTCAAACGTTTTGACATTCCTGCTGGCCCTTTGGGCAAAGCCATCTCAAATTACGCAGCCGAAAATGGTGTGAGATTAACCTTTGACCCTGCTTTGGCAGAAGGAAAAGAAACCCAAGGTCTTCATGGTGAATATTCTGTTGAAGAAGGGTTCCAGAAATTATTAAACGACAGTGGCCTCGAAGCTATTGATGATACTGATGGTGGCTATTTTTTGGTGCCAGGCCAAGAAGAATTACCTGCTCTTGGTGATGACCGTCTAATTCTGGACACCGTTAAAGTCAGAGCACAACGTTTTTATGAAGTCGGACCGCTGCCAGGTCTTGGGCTTACCAAAGACGAAATTCCAGGCAACGTACAAAGCTTAACAGCAGAAGATATCAAAGAGGCCCACGCCTTAAGCATGACTGATTTGTTTAATCAGAAGCTTCAAGGTGTCACAGTTAATGATTACCAAGGTAATCCGTTCCAGATGGATATCCAATATCGTGGCTTCACGGCGGGCCCACAAATAGGTACACCTCAAGGGTTGAGCGTTTTCTTTGATGGTATCCGTGTTAACGAACCTTTTGGTGATGTCGTCAACTGGGACATGATCCCAATGAATGCCATTTCAAGTGTGGATGTATTTCCCGGGTCAAACCCGATTTTCGGTCTGAATACTCTGGGGGGCGCATTTACTGTCAAAACTAAAGATGGTTTTAACTATACAAAAAGCGATGTTCAACTTTTAGCGGGCTCATTCGATAGAAAACAATTGCAAGTGGATAAAGGTTGGAATAACGGCACTATCGCTTTTTATGGTGCTGGTAGTTTTCATGATGAAAATGGTTGGCGTGACAACTCTCCCAGTAAAGTCAATCAAGTGTTTGGTAAAGCTAGCTATCGTGGTGACAAGATAGACATGAATCTCAGCACCTTGCTGGTAAAAACAAAATTAGTGGGTAATGGCTTAAGCCCTGTTGAAGAATACGAAGATGATAGAGAAAGCGTCTTTACCTCTCCAGACAAAACAGATAATGATTTGCAACAATTTCAACTTTCAGGTGCTTACCAAGTTAATGACACCTTCAGCGTAACTGCACAGGTCTATCGACGAAATAGTGATCGGCGTCAGATTGGGTCTGATGTGGTGACGGATTATGATCAAGAATTGCTTGCAAAACGTTTACCTACTGATGGTGAACAATATACCTGTTTATACAACAGCTCAAATGAATATAACCTACCGGATTATTATGTAGTTGCTATTGATAATTATGAGCCCGATGTCAGGGATGAGTTTACTTTTGATAATGCTGGTTCATTTTTTCTTTATGATGATCCGTACAGTTTGAGTAGAGAAGACTTTGAAGCAAAATACGCGGATAACAAGAATACCGAGCTTCCTGATGATTATGTGAAAGCACTTCGAGGGGTATTTGAACAGTTCAAGAATTTTCAAGAGGCGACTACATACGATAGGGCCGGCGAGAAGTATTTTCCTCCAACAGGGTCGGCAAGTTCAGATTATTATGGTCAGGTTTCCTATGACGCTTTGCAGTCAGTTTATGATTTAAAGCGGGCAAGTAGTGAGCCTTCTGGAGTTGTTCATTCAGATCTAAACTTTTTCTTTACTAAAGATGAGAATGGGGTAATTTCAAAAAATTACCTTATGTTTTTGCCAGCGCTGAATGAAGATGTATGTAGTCAAACGCGGGCAACTGCTAATAACTATGAGATTACGGATCCTGATACGGGTAATCCTGTTTATATAGATGGTGCGGGTTTAAATGCATCGGGCTATGTCGAAGGGACGCCCACAGCCATTATCACCGATAACCAAATCACACAAAATACGGATGGTGCTTCCATTCAATTTAACTGGAACCTGGATAAACACAAGTTTATGGTGGGGTTGTCAATTGATGATGCCAGTGCGGAGTATCGTAATAGTCAGAGACTTGGTTTTTTTACGATAAATCGTGAAGCCTATCTAGATCCTGATAATGCACATCCACAGTTCCTTGCAGCCTTTGACCCACTTGAAAATAATAATTTTAGTGGAACAAATACAACTAAAAGTATTTACTTTAGTGAGACTTGGAGTCCTGTGGAAACATGGAATTTCAATTTTTCAGGGCGCTATAACGACACCAAAACAAAAAATAAAATAGCTACACGATATGGTCGTTATGGTGCTAATTACTCAGTCACGGATCTAATAGGGTATCCCGATTACTATAATGTATGTCCGGATGGCGATTGTACTGGTGTTGATACCAATTTTAAACGCTACAATTTGGATAGCACTGTAGAAAAACCTGAAACGGAAGAGTTTAGCTATTACTCGTTTAATCCCTCAATCGGTGCCACCTGGCAAGCAAAAGAAACGTTAAATGTCTATGCAAATTGGTCACAGGGTACGAGAGTACCGAGTGTTATCGAATTAGGTTGTGCGGCAGATCATACGCCAACAGGTAAATATTATTCAGATGGTCAAGGTGGGACATACGAAATACCCAAAAGCGTATTGGAAAAACGAACCTGTTACCTACCTAATACACTGTCTGGCGACCCGTATTTACCTCAGATAAAAGCTACATCCTATGATATCGGTGTCAGAGGTATTATCGGTGAAAATCTTCAATGGAATTTAGGTGCCTATCAAACAGATTTGAAAGACGATATCTATTTTGTAGCTATTGGTGGTGGCTCCGGTTTTTATGACACGATTGGTAATACACGTCGTCGTGGTATCGAAGCGGGACTTTCTGGTCAGAAAGGCAAATGGGGTTTTAGTGTTAACTATGCCCTAACAGAAGCGACTTTTGAAGATCCCTTCGTGATGATTAGTGATGATAATGGTTCAGCTGTTTTTGACAAAACGATAGGAGCTCAAGTCATCACTGTTGATAAAGGTGACACCATGCCAGGTGTTTCACGACATAACCTTAATGCCACTGTAACTTATGAAGTAACACCAAAATGGCAAGTCGGCTTCACTACCGTGATGCACTCAGGTAGTTATGTACGTGGTAACGAAAATAATGAGCATGAAATAGGTCAAGTACAGACCAGAAATGATGGTGTAAAGCGAAAACCTATGACTAATAAAGGTGAGTTGCCTGGCTACGCTACATTTAACTTTCAAACCAGCTATAAGTTCACACCCACTATGACGGCGAGCCTGCTGATTAATAATATTTTTGATAAAGAATATTACTCAGCAGGACGTTTGGGGCGTAATCCATTCTCACCCAGTGTGAATGGTGCAATTGGTCCAGATGGGTATAACCACAATTCCAATGATTGGCTGAGTACTAACTTTATTGCTCCCGGTGCCCCCAGAGCCGCGTGGTTAAGCTTTAACTGGCAGTTTGATTAGGTAAATTGGAATACTTTTTTGTAGATAACTTGTAAGGAAACAGTTATGAAACACAGCACGTTAAAACTCACCATGCTTACAGCATTAGGACTGACTGCAACGCAGGCAAGCGCTTTAGGTTTGATTGCTTTGCCGGATACTGGCTTTAGTAGTTCGGCATATACAAGTTGTTATAACGATGGCAGGGTTGTACCGCCCATTACAGCGGATGATGTGAAAGGGAATTTTGGTTCGTATCCAATTGCATCAGTTAACCAGCCTTCGACGACGAAGAATAACACTTGTTATGTTGCACCACCATCGAGTGAAGCGAGTTCACCAGTTTCAGGTTATTACCTAATAGCTGCTAGAGCAACTGATATTCCATCTAATACCGGCGGTAGTGGAATGATTGGCACAATCGTAGATCGTGTCTGGCGAAATTCAGCTAAAACAATGTGTATTTTTGGTACTAGAGTGACGATGGTTAATGCTGATCATACTAATGGCAGCTCCATATACAAGTACTTTGAAGTAAATGATATTGCAAGAGGTGGCTTTGCTGAGTCTGGAACAGTAAATGTTGGCTATACCATTTTTAGTACAACCGGCCATACTTTACCTGTCTATCGAGTGGGACGAACTTTTACCTCTGTTCAGCATCGTCCATATGGCTATATCTTTTTAGCAGATAAAGAAATCAATGGTATTAATTATCTAGATTTGCCAACTAAAAATAGTGTCACGGCAGCTATTACTGGTGAAACCAGTACAACCCCTCCCTATAGTACTTCATTGGCTAAACAAGATGGAGTAGTGAACAGTAACTGGGTTGATTTCACACTAAGGGCAACATATGCAGATCATGATAGTGGCGATACATTTGCACTGTCATCTTTTTTATATATTGAGGCACCTTGTGATTCAAGTTCACCCAGCACATGGGTGAAGTCGGGGGCTATTCGATTACGTCAAACAGGGCAAGAAGTTACCTCACTGAAAGAAATTGCTGTTGATGGTTACGCTCCACCAGGTGCGACATTGCCGTAATTGCAAGAGTCACTATTAGAAAATTTAAAGTAGATACATGGATAGAGGCAGACATTTGTGACTGCCAGAAAGAATTCATATTCAAGCGTAGAAATTGGCAAATTTAGTGACGCTTGAAATGAAGGGGTGATACAGGCAGCCACAAATGCCTGTTTATTGTAGCTCGTAAGGAGACAGTTATGAAACACAGCACGTTAAAACTCAGCATGCTTGCAGCATTAGGATTGACTGCAACGCAGGCAAGCGCTTTAGGTTTGGTAGGTTTACCCGATACGGGGTTTAGCAGTTCAGCCTATACAAGCTGTTATAACGATGGCAGGGTTGTACCTCCAAGCACCGCTGATGATGTAAAAGGAAATTTTGGTTCATATCCGATTGCAACAGCAAATCAGCCTTCTTCAACAAGCAATAACACTTGTTATGTATCGCCACCATCAAGTGAAGCAGCATCACCTGTAGCAGGATATTTGCCCGCAGGGGTTCGTACTACCACTATTCCTGCTACTACAGGTGGCAGTGGAAATATTGGCACAATCGTAGATCGGGTTTGGCGAAATGCAGCTAAAACGATGTGCATTTTTGGAACTCGTGTAACCATGATTAATGCTGATCATGATAGTGACACTAGTGGCACACAGTATTTTGAAATTAATGATATTGCCCGTGGCGGTTTTGCTGATTCAGGAACAGTGAATGTTGGCTATACCATTTTTAGTGCTACAGGAAATACTTCACCTGTTTATCGTGTTGGACGTACATTTACTTCGGTGCAGCATCGGGCATACAAATATGACACGTTAGCTAATAAAGAGCTCAATGGCACGAACTATCTTGATCTGCCGACCAAGAACAGTGTGACTGCGGCAATTACTGGTGAGAACACGCCTATTAATGCAACCACTGCAGCTAGTACGACTTTAGCAACGCAGGATGCTGTAGTTAATAGTAACTGGGTTGACTTTACCGCAGATACTGTTTTTGCAGATGATGATGGTTCAACGAACGCTCTTTCAGGTTTTACCTATATTGAGGCACCTTGTGACTCAAGTTCTCCAAGTACATGGGTACAAACTGGGGCGATTCGTTTACGTCAAACTGCTCAGGAAGAAACTACATTCAAAGAAATAGCGATCGATGGTTACGCTCCTCCAGGTGCGACTGTTCCATAGTTTAAATAACTGAAATAGAGGAATAGTGCGGTGTGCATGCACACCGCACTATTCATAAACGGATATTAGGAAGGAATACAACGATGGCTATAAAAATATTTGATGCAACTGAAACGGATTATGTCGGCACCATTGATGATGACTTTGTTGTCGGTAATGATTTAGATAATTTCATTGAAGGTAATGACGGTGACGATTTCATCTATGCCACAGGTGGAAATGACATTGTGCTTGGTGGCGCTGGTGATGACATTATTGTTGGTGGCGCTGGTGAAGATACACTCCTAGGTGAAGATGGTGACGATATCATTTTAGGTGGTGATGGCGCAGACACTATTGACACTGGTAATGGTGATAATGTCGCCTTTGGTGGTGCTGGCGACGACGGTCTTTTTGGTGGCGATGGCGATGATCTATTGGTCGGTGGCACTGGAAATGACACGATCATCGGTGGTGCTGGCGATGACATCATGCATGGCGGTGAAGGTAATGATTATGTTGAAGGCGGAGATAGCACCGCTGGTGACGAAACCGTTGACGGTAACGTTTACTTTGCAACATCAGATGACCTCTTATTAGGCGGTGCAGGAAATGATACTTTCGTTCTCTCCGATGCCGACGACTATATGGACGACGATGACGAAGAAGAGGAAGACGACGAAGAAGAAGTCGTTGAGGATGATGAAGAATTAGAAGACGACGATGACGATGATGAAGAAGCACCATCGGTAAGCATCGCAGGTTCTACATCAGCACTTGATAATGATGGTAACGCTGCCAGATACACTGATGTCACAGAAGCTGAAGAAGATAACGAAGAAGCTGGTTTTATTGTTTACGACAATGTGACTGGTCAATTCGTCGCATTAGATAGCCTGGAGATTGCAGAGCAGACTGAAACGGATGTGCGTCTGAATATTGTGACTCGTCCTGGTTCATCTGAAATCAATACTGCTGCCACTACGATTGCGGGGTATAACGCAGCTGATACGATGGAATTCACAGAAAGCGGTGACTTCTCAGAGTCAATTGGTTTTAGTGGGATTGAACGCATTGAGTTAAGTGATGGTGTCAATATCACCCTGTCTTCTGAGCAACTGGAAGAAAATGGTGAATCACTTAGCTTAGGTGAATTAAATCCTGGTACACATATCTTTGGTACAGCAGGTGGTGAGTCTGAATCTGTCACTATCAAACTCGAATATGAGGAAGAAGAGTTTGAGCCTGAAGACGATATTGTCGGTGCTGAGGAAGTCGAATATGACTATGCAGGCTTTTCTGCAGATGAATATTCTGTGGCTAATATGTTCCACAACGTCGACATCATCTACGATGCTAGCGAAGGTGAAGAAGGTAGCTTTACCCGTGTAGATGGTGGTAACGAAACAGCCGGTGCTTCTGAAACTGTCTACGGTAGTGAAGGTGTGGATTACGGCACCATGCATTCTGGTGACGACACCTACTATGGCGGTGGCGGCAATGATGTCTTAGCTGGTCAAAGTGGTGCCGATAGCCTCTACGGTGAAGAAGGTGATGATATCTTCCTTGTTGGTGGTTTCGGTTCTGGTAACTCAGGCACAACCTCTGCGGCTGATGATGGTAATCAGGAATGGATTGCAACAGGTGCTGAACACGATCTGATCGTGGGCGGTGATGGTGTCGATACATTACGTATTACCACGGGTGTCGGTGCAGATACAAAAGCTAACGGTACTATCGTTTTAAATGACGCTAATTTCCAAGGAATGGAAGTCGTTCAAGTGGGTGGCACAGTAGACCAATTAAATGTGGAAAATGATGCATTGCAAATGTTGAATGACCACTACTATTTTGCTGCCAACGGTACTGTCGATGACTTAGACAATAGCCTGGGTAACAATGGCGGTACCATCGATAATGTCGTTGTTGATGCTTCTGGTGTAACTGCAAATGGTCTGCGTTTTGAAGGTAATGGTAATGACAATACCTTTATCGGTACAACGCAGGATGATGTTTTCGTCGGTAACGGTGGTAACGATACGCTGACTGGTGGTGATGGCGCGGATACTTTCGTGTTTGGTCAGGTCCATGAGCAAGTCGTGACTGGCGATGACGATGAAGTTCAAACCTATGTAGATACTGCATTTAATTTGACTGGCATCGATACCATTACTGATTTCTTGAGTGGGGTAGATAAAATCGCACTCAATATCGATCAGTTTACGTCTCTAACAGCAGGTAGTTTCACTGCTGATAATCTTGTTTGTAGTGTAGGTGCAGCTGCTGGTGATGCGAATGACTTCTTGTTATTCGACACATCAACGGGTGCATTGAGCTATGACGCGGATGGCAGTGGCTCTGGTGCTGCTGTGCAATTTGCTACTTTGACAGGTGTGACTTCATTAAGCGCATCTGACATTGAAGTGTTTGCATAAAAGTGAATGGAGAGGGTGTACCCATTGGGTACATCCTCTTTTTTTCTTACTGGTCACCCGTTGAGATTATTGTTATGCCAGACGTTGTTATTTATTTAAAACAGAAACACCATCAAGCCGGATTTACCTTGTTAGAACTCTTGGTGGTGATGGTCATTATCGGTTTGTTAGCCGGTTATGTTGGACCAAAGTATTTTGCTCAAATTGGTAAGTCCGAAGTGAAAACGGCCCGTGCGCAGATTGAAGCATTAGGTAAAGCCTTGGATCAATACCGTTTGGATGTAGGCCATTATCCAACAACAGAACAGGGACTGGCTGCACTCAATACACCCCCGAATAATGAACGTAAATGGCAAGGGCCATACCTTAAAAAAGACGTACCAAACGATCCTTGGGATAACCCGTATTTTTATCAGATGCCGGGTACACATAGTCAGTATGCAGACTATGACTTGTGGTCATTAGGCAGCGATGGTGCCAGCGGTGGTAAAGACACGGCGGCAGACATTGTGAGCTGGCGTTAGGTATCTGACTTTATGATTTTTACGATGAAAGTCATCCATGATGGTGCTGTCAGGCTGATAGAGATAGAAGCCGGTAATGCCAATCAGGCACGTTATCTGGCAGAAAGACAGGGCCATCACGTACTTTCTATCAATCAACAAAAAAGTGGGGCATTGTCTTTGGGTTTGCCTCAATTAAAAAAAACTAAATTCAATGTGATGCTGTTCAGCCAGGAATTACTGGCATTGCTTGAGTCCGGACTCAGTCTGGTTGAGGCCATTGAAGCCTTAGCTGAGAAAGAAACTCATGCCGAGTCAAAAGCGGTATTGAACCAAATCAAAGCCGCCTTATTTGATGGACAACCGTTATCTGCAGCTCTGGAAAAAGTACCAGAGGTGTTTACTCCTTTATATATAGCCCTGATTCGTTCCAGTGAACGTACGGGGGATATGACAACGGCATTAAGTCGACATGTGGCGTATCAGTCCCAAGTCGATGCAATGAAAAAGAAAATTGTCTCTGCTGCTATTTATCCGGTGTTATTACTGGTGGTCGGCGGTTTGGTGGTGTTGTTTTTACTGGGGTATGTCGTACCCAAATTCAGTGTGATTTATGAAAGCACCAATGCGGATCTGCCTTGGTTATCACAGTTATTATTGAGCTGGGGCCAGTTGTTACACAGCCATGGACGTGAAGCGTTTATGGTGTTTATCGCCAGTATTGCCGTAATGAGTTATGTGCTGACGCGGTCGTTTGTACGCCGTTTTGTTATGGCGAAAGTCTGGCAAATTCCGAAACTGGGTGAAACGCTGCGAATCTACCAGCTTGCCCGTTTTTACCGAACATTAAGTATGTTACTGCGTGGTGGTATTCCACTGATTACGGCTATGCAGATGGTCTCCTCGTTATTACAACCTTTATTACGTAGCAAATTAGCGCTGGTGGCTAATGATGTGAAAGAAGGTAAACCCTTATCTAACGCCATGGAATTACATGGCATGACCACCTCGATTTCTGTCCGTATGTTACGGGTGGGTGAGCGTACCGGACAGATGGGCGACATGATGGAACGCATTGGCGTGTTCTACGATGATGAAATTGCCCGTGCGGTTGAATGGTTTACCAAATTACTCGAACCGGCTTTGATGATCATTATTGGTCTGGTGGTGGGCTTAGTCGTGGTGCTGATGTATATGCCGATTTTTGAATTGGCAGGGAGTATTCAATGAATACGGCCTATCATGACACGCCTATTATGCAGACGGATATTCAGGTCGATGCGCTGACCGTAGAGCAGTTAAATCAAGCCACGCAACTGGCACAGCAAACTAAGCAGCCTCTACTTAAGGTGCTGGAAGAAGTCAGCGAGTTAGCTCCTGATATCTTTGTACGGGCACTGGGTTTATTGGTGCGTTATCCGGTGTTAACGATTTCTCGACTCTATCAGTTGCAGCCTGATTTTGATGTGCTGTCCTTTACGCAGGCAGAAAAGCTGGCTTGTATCGCCGTTCGGGATAAAAACAATGCTTTATATTTGGTTCATGCCAATCCTTTCGATGCCACTATTTATTCCAAATTAGATTTGCTGGTCAATGAGTCTGCCACCTGGGCCCTGGCGCATACCGAAGATTTAAACGTCTATCTCTCTCATCATGAAGCCAATATGCGCGCTTTAGGTGATGATGTATCAGAGCACCATGCTGAGCGTAATGAGGATGAGCAGGGTATAGAAGATATCTCCTTACGCTCAATCAGCGAAGATACCAGCCCGATTGTGAAGTTTGTACGTTCGACTTTATATGATGCGTTAAAAGCCGGTGCCAGTGATGTGCATCTGGAAACGGATCAAAACGGGCTTAAAGTAAAATACCGTATTGATGGTGTATTGAGTCATGTTGGTGGCATTCAGGGATTGGCTCAGGCAGAGCAAGTGATTTCCCGTGTCAAAGTCATGTCTGATCTGGATATCGCTGAGCGTCGCATCCCCCAGGATGGCCGCTTTAAAGTGATGGCATTGGGGCGAGAAATTGATTTACGTGTGTCGATTATGCCCAGTGTGTTGGGTGAAGATGCGGTTTTACGGGTTTTAGACAGACAAGCATTAAGTGAAGAAGCTCAGGGACTGAGTTTAGAAATATTGGGTTTTGCTCCCGATATTATGGCGCGGTTTCGTTTATTGGCTGAAGAACCTTACGGCATGTTGTTGGTAACAGGGCCAACTGGTAGCGGTAAAACCACCACGCTGTATGGCATTATTTCTGAGATTAATCACGGCACCGACAAAATCATCACCATTGAAGATCCCGTCGAATATCAGTTACCCGGTGTATTGCAAATCCCCGTCAATGAGAAAAAAGGACTGACTTTCGCCAAAGGTTTACGTTCTATTCTGCGTCATGATCCAGACAAAATCATGGTCGGTGAGATTCGTGATAATGAAACCGCACAAATCGCCGTGCAATCAGCGTTGACCGGTCACTTGGTGTTAACCACTGTGCACGCTAACAATGTATTTGATGTGATTGGCCGTTTCACCAATATGGGGGTGGATCCTTATAACTTTGTTTCGGCCATGAATGGCATCCTGGCACAGCGACTGGTGCGGGTGAACTGTCCACATTGCCTGACAGAGGATAAGCCAGATGCAGCATTGGTAGAAAAGTCAGGCTTAAACGCCGAGCAGATAAGCAACTTTCGTTTTAAAAAAGGACAAGGTTGTGGTCAGTGTCACGGATTAGGATTCAAAGGCCGGAAAGCGATTGCCGAATTATTGTGCTTTAACGATGAAATCCGCGAACTGATTGTTACGCGTCAACCGGTGAGAAAAATCAAAGAGGCAGCCTATGCCAATGGCACCAGAACAATGCGTGAAGCGGCATTGTTACTGGTGAAAAATGGTGAGACGACACTAGAGGAGATTAATCGTGTTACCACATTGGCTTAATGTTATGACCGATGAGCTGAATGTGTGTATTCGGCCGAATAGTCTTGTTATCAGACGCTTTAAAGGTGTCGCCGGTAAAACACGTTGTATCGATCAACAGAAAATTATGATGAAAAAGGCTGTCGACCACAGGGATGTGGAGGTAGCTTATCTTGCCAAGGTGCTTCATACCACACTCAGTCAAGCGCGTTGGCAGGCAAAAACGGCTCGCGTTGTTTTAGCCAACAGTTTTGTACGTTATGCCGTTCTGCCCTGGAATCCGGTCATTAAGACTGATGAAGAAAAGCAGGGGTATCTGCAACATCTGTTTGTCAGTCTCTATGGCGATGTGGTGAAAAGCTGGAATAAAACCATCAGTCCGTCAGGCTTCGGTCAGCCTGCTGTCGCCAGTGCGATACCGACACCACTCATTCAGACGATTGATGAAATATTCGCCTCATTAGCCATCCAACTCCTTAGCATCCAGCCGTATCTGATGTCGGTAATGAATGACGCGATTGCGGTGATCAAATCACAGCAGTTACAAAGTTTGTGTTGGCTGACAGTGATTAGTGATGGACGTTTATGTCTGGGGCTGATGTCAGAAGGTCAGTGGTTATGGCTTAAAAACGTACAGCAAGAAAGTGATGTGATCGGTCAGATTGAGCTGTTGATTCAACGTGAACGTCTGATCAATAGCGTCTTTGATAAAGCCGTGCAGCAACGATATGAACAAGTCATGTTATTACACTGGCCAGATATCTCTGTATCCAGTGCCATAAAAATCGGCAGTTACCGCATTATTCGCCTGCCATCGTCAAAGTTATTTGCCAAGGAACAGCCTGATACTCAGGTAGCGAGGTTAATTGCCTCATGAAAACGATTCATCTTAATCACCGTCTGCATACATCCGCACCCAAGCCGCTAGCATCATTTTTATTATCTGTGGCGGTGTTACTGGTGTTGTTAAGTCTGTTCTTTTTACAGCAGAGCAATGCCCGACTGGCGGAATTAAAACAGGAAAAAGCCCGCTACACCCGTACCACAGACTCTAAATCGACAGCACAGCCTTTATCGGAACGTGAACAGGCGGAACTGGATGCAGTGAATGTGGCGATTAATGAGATTGTGCGTCCGTGGTCGCAACTGTTTTTTGTATTAGAAGAATCTCGGTTGGACAGTATCAATCTGGTTTCTATTGAGCCTAATGCGAAGACAAACACTGTGCAGATCATCGCGATTACCTCTCCAGTGGATGAGATCCTGACGTATATCGACGAATTAAAAAAGCAAGCCATGGTGAGCTCAGTAAGCTTGTTATCGACTGAATCAGTTCGTCTCGATGGCAAAGAGGCCACACAGTTTGAGTTATTAGTGACGTGGGTAGAGCACTGATGCAAAAAGTCATGATGGAACATTACGGACAATGGCTGCTTTACCAGCTTAGGCAGTGGGGTTGGCAAGGCAATCTGGCAGTAGGGTTATTGCTGGTCAGTATCGTGATTTCAATAATGATTCAGGCTAATAATGAGCAGGCAGAAAAACTGCGATTAACGATTGATGATTTGGCTCAACATACTCCTGTCGATATTCAACCTGAACCACGATCCACTCAGATCACACAACGTTTTTATCAGGCCTTGCCTGAGCAAACACAGGCCAATAAAAACATCGCTGATGTATTAACGGTGATTGAACAGCATGGCTTAAAACTGAACCGTTCTGATTACTCAACACGCGAAGTCCCGCAATCGAGCATGGTGCTTTATCACATCAAATTTCCTCTGGAAGGTGCCTATCCAGCGATTAGAAATGTGGTGACGGAAATCATGAACCGTCAGCAAAGCATGGCGCTAAGCCATATTAATTTTAAACGTGACAATATGCGTAGCGAGCAGGTGAAAGCCAATATCGAGTTTGTGCTCTACACCAAAGCGGATGGTAAACACTGATGCAGAAGCTGAAAGACAATTTGGTGTGGGTGGGTTTAGCACTGACATTGCTTTTGGTGGTGTTTGTTGAACTGCATGATGAGCCAGATAACGATATGACCGAAGTCGTTGTGGTAGCACCTGATCATGTACAAACACAAAGCGAACAGACACAACAGATTCAGAAACAAGCCGTTCAGACGCAAGAGACATTTGTTGTTGCCCAGGCGGATAACAACAGCCGTTTTACCTTACGAAAAAAAATCATTGATGTGCCGGTTGATTTATTTGCATTGCCTCAGGCAAAGCAGGAAAGCCAGCCCATTGCCGTGGCACCGAGACCGCCGGCACCCCCTGTAAACCCATACACCTATGTAGGCAAGCTGATTGAAGATGGAGAAATGCGCGTATTTCTGACCAATGGACGTGAAAACTACGTTGTGCGGGCAGGCGATACGCTGGAAAAGGTGTGGCAGGTGAAAGCGATTCATTCAACAGAAATGATTTTACTCAACTTACCAACACAGACACAGATTCGTGTTGAAATTGGAGCAGTACTTTGAGAATAGCTAGGGATCAAAAAAGGTTACGGATAATAAGACGTTCAGCACTGCTGGTGGCTTTAGCGTGTTTGCAAAGCTGTAGCAGTATGCAGGAGACGCAACAGCAGCAATACACCGATGCCGAGTTTATCGCTGCAAAACGATTGATTGCTTATGGACAGGTGGATGAAGGCATTGCCAAATTAAAACAGTTAACCACGCAATACCCGCTTAACCCGGAATATCGCAATACCTTAAAACTGCAGCAGGAGATGAAAATCGCCGGGCTGTTACAGTCCGCTCATACGGCACTGGATAACCATCAACCATTAGTGGCTGAGAAAACCTTTAATCAGGTGTTGGCACTGGCACCCGAAAATCAACGCGCCCTGAATGGATTGAAAAAAGTGGCGAGTGCCCAAAAACACGAAACCATCATACAAAGTGCCGAACAGGCATTTGCCAAACAGGACTTTGATACTGCTCGTAGCTTAGTGCGTGTGGTGCTGGCGGAAGACTCAACCAATGAAGCGGCCAGACAGTTATTTGAAAAGCTCGATGAGCAGGCCATTGAGAAAGTCACTGCGGTGCCACACATCAAATCGGCATTTAAAAAGTCTGTCAGTCTGGAATTTAACAATGCCCCTATCAAATCGGTTTTTGAGTATATCGGCAAAGCAGGGGATTTAAATTTCACCTTTGACCGTGAACTCAGCGATGCCATGCAAACCAGCATTATGCTGCGTGATACGCCTATCAAAGAAGCGATTGACACCATTCTGACGACAAATCAACTGGGTAAAAAAATCCTGAATGAAAACACCATTCTGATTTATCCATTAAGCCGTAGTCAGGAATACGAAGAGTTATATGTACGCAGCTTTTACCTGAACAATATGGATGCCAAACAAGCCCTGGCTTTGCTGCAAACGGTATTAAAAGTGGAAGATGTCTACGTTGATGAAAAGCTGAATACGCTGGTGATGCGAGACAGTCTGGAGTCGATAAAAACCGCTGAAAAACTGATTGCTTCTCAGGATCTGGTTGAACCAGAAGTGATGCTGGAAGTGGAGGTGATGGAAGTCAATCGCCGTAATCTGGAAGAGATTGGCATTCGTTATCCTACCTCGGCTGCGCTGGGTGTGCGTGGTGAAGATGATGTCGATGGGCGGCTGACATTGGCCGAGCTGAAAGAATTTAATTCCGGCATGGGGGTGTTCACGGTGACCGATCCGGTGCTGGCATTAAACCTGATGCAAAAAGACACCGATACCAATCTATTAGCCAACCCGAAAATACGAGTGAAAAACCGTGATAAAGCCAAGATCCATGTTGGCGATAAAGTGCCGGTATTAACCAGTGTGTCGAATTCAACGGGCTTTGTTTCCCAGTCGGTCAGTTACATTGAGGTGGGCATCAAACTGGAAGTGGAACCGACTATCCTGATTCAGAATCAAGTCTCGATTAAGGTCAAACTGGAAGTCAGTAATATCATTGACCAAATTACCTCCAGTAGTGGCGTGGTGGCCTATTCGATTGGTAGCCGTAATGCTGATACCACCTTGTCTTTAAAAGATGGTGAAACGCAGATTCTGGCAGGGTTATTCAAAGATGATGAGACCAATACCGACTACAAAGTACCAGGTTTATCGGGTTTGCCCTTTATTGGTCGTTTCTTCACCGATAAGAATAAAGACAGACAGAAAAACGAGATTGTCTTATTAATTACCCCACGCATTCTGCATAACATTGTGCCGGCAAACTCGGTGTATACCGCTTTCCCATCTGGGATTAACCATTCTGCGAAAAATGGGCAGGGTCAGTATGGAGGCATGCCACAGCCTCAGCCTGCGTATCAACCTGCTTACTCTTCAGCGCCACCGCCTGTGGTGCCCACAGATGACGAAAAGCAACGCGATAACGCCAAAACAGCTCAGGAGTTTGCTGATCAAATCCTGCAAAAAGATAGCTATGGAGGCATGTAATCAAGATGCCTGGAAACAGAAAACAGCAGGGTTTCACATTAATTGAGTTGTTAGTGGCGCTCACTTTATTAGCGCTGATTGTCAGCTCCGCAGCGCCTTTAGTGCAACTCAGTGCTCAACGTAATAAAGAGCAGGAACTAAAGCGGGCGCTCTGGCAAATACGCGATGCGATTGACGCCTATAAACAAGCGGTGGATGACGGACGAATTGAACTCTCTGATGACGCCTCGGGCTATCCGGAAAGCCTGCAAATGCTGGTGGATGGTGTCGAAGATGCACAAGATCCGGAACACAAAAAGATCTATTTCCTTAGACGTATTCCACGTGATCCGTTTGCCAGTGATCCCAGTTTAAGTAATGCCGAAACCTGGGGATTACGTAGTTACGAAAGTTCGTTTGAGGATAAATCTGCCGGTGATGATGTGTACGACGTGTACTCACTATCCAATGGAATGGGTATTAATCAACAGCCATACAAGGAATGGTAATGAAGACGAATAAAGGCTTTACCTTAGTGGAAATATTAGTGGTATTAACCATTATCGCCATTTTATTGAGTCTGGTGGCGCCACGTTATTTCGCCTCTATAGATCGTTCAAAAGAAAAAGTGCTACGTCATGATTTGATCGTCATGCGTAGTGCGATTGACCAATATTTTGCCGACAGAAATGCCTATCCGGACACCCTTGAGCAACTGGTTGAAGGGCGTTATTTACGTGAAGTGCCGGTAGACCCCATTACTGAACGACGTGACACATGGGTATTTACACCACCCAAAGACAGTTATTACGAAGGCGATATTGCCAATGTCTATAGCGGCTCAGAGTTGATCTCCTCGGAAGGAACCCCGTATGCCGAGTGGTAAGCAACAAGGTTTTATCTTGCTTGGCATGCTGTGTTTGCTGGTGATTGCCGGTTACGTGTTAACCCAGGCAAGTGCCCGTTGGAGTGATGTGGTTCAGCGTCAGCGGGAACAGGAATTATTAAAAGTCGGTGACACCATCCGTAAAGCCATTGGTCGTTATTACAACGCCACACCGGGCGTAGTGAAACAGTATCCGCCCAATTTGGAAGCCTTGTTATATGACGACAGGTTTCCTACACCACAACGTTATCTGAGAAAGCTTTATATCGATCCTATGACACAACGGGAAGGCTGGGGCATTGTTGTCGCCCCCAGTGGCGGGGTGATGGGCATTAATAGTCTGTCCGGTGATAAACCCTTCAAGCAGAAAAATTTTCGGCCTATCTACCAGGAGTTTGAGGATAAGGAATATTACGCTGAATGGTTTTTTGTCTACGTAGAAGACTATCGCTCATAAGAGGCAAACCCTCTGACAACACGCAACAAAAATGAAGGTGACCATGGTGAAGAAGCCGCTTAAAACTACAAAGAATGAAATCGCCGAGTCGTTGCTCGCCTTTAAATCCGTGTTTATTACGGTGGGGATTTTCAGTGCTATTTTGAATATTCTGATGCTGACGCCGTCGCTGTATATGTTGCAGGTCTATGATCGAGTGCTGACCAGTCGTAATGAGTCGACTTTATTAATGCTGACCGTGATGGTGGTGGGTGCTTATCTAGTGCTGGGCGGTCTGGAGTTTGTACGTAGTTTTGTGTTGATCCGGGTGTCTGCCAAGCTCGATATGATGCTGAATAAACGGGTGTACACCGCGGCATTTGAACAGAGTTTGAAAAGAGCCGGTGTCAATGCCGGCCAGTTTCTGCAAGACCTGACCAGTATCCGCCAGTTTATGAGCGGCAATGCCTTATTCGCCTTTTTTGATGCGCCGTGGTTTCCCATTTATCTGTTTATCATCTTTCTGTTTGATACCTCGCTGGGCTTCTTTGCCTTGTTTGGTTCATTAGCATTGATTGCCTTGGCTATTGCTAATGAACGTTTATCTAAAAAGCCTTTATCAGAAGCGAATGAAGCGTCCATCGCAGCGAATAATCTGGCGACCAATAATTTACGTAATGCAGAAGTGATTGAAGCGATGGGCATGCTGCCCAACCTGATGTCACGTTGGTACAAACTGCAATGTCGTTTTTTATTATTACAGGGCGATGCCAGTGAAAAGTCAGGCGTCATTTCTGCCATCAGCCGTTTTGTCAGATTGTCATTGCAGTCACTTATTCTCGGGCTCGGGGGGTTATTGGTGCTAGAAGATAAAATCACCCCAGGCATGATGATTGTGGCCTCGATTTTAATGGGCCGTGCACTGACTCCTGTCGAGCAACTGATGAGTGTCTGGAAAACCTGGAGCGGGGCGAAAAGTGCCTATGGTCGGATTAATGAACTACTGACGGCAAACCCTGCCCGTGAGGTGAATATGCCTTTGCCCAAACCCAAAGGTCTGGTGACGGTAGAGGCCATCACGGTAATTCCGGCGGGTGGAACAGTGCCAACACTGAGAAATGTCAGCTTTTCTATCGCCCCCGGGGATGTGCTTGGCATTATTGGTCCCAGTGGTGCAGGTAAGTCGACATTGGCACGAGCATTGGTTGGCATTGCATCCACGGCAGCGGGACATGTCCGCCTCGATTCGGCTGATATTTTTCAGTGGAATAAACATGAGCTTGGCCCATATATCGGTTACTTACCACAAAACATCGAACTGTTTGCTGGCACTGTCAGTGAAAATATTGCCCGTTTTGGTGAAGTGAATCCCAGTAAGGTGATTTCAGCAGCCCAGCAGGCGGGTGTGCACGACATGATTTTACGATTGCCAGAGGGCTATGACACCCGACTCGGCGACGATGGTGCTGGTCTTTCAGGTGGTCAAAAGCAGCGTCTGGGGCTGGCACGTGCAATTTATGACGATCCTTCCTTATTGGTGCTGGATGAACCGAATTCTAATCTGGATGAAACCGGTGAGCAGGCGCTGATTAATACGATAAAACGTCTGCAACAACGTGGAAAAACCATTGTGATGATTACCCATCGTTCTAATGCTTTAGCGGCAACCAGCAAGTTACTGCTGTTAGTCGATGGCACTGCACAACTGTTCGGTCCGACCAAAGAGGTGATGGCGACACTGGCTAATAAACAGAAAAATAAAAGTACCCCGGCAAAAGCAACATCGGCAGCATAACTATGAGCGAATCTATGAGTACAACACAGTCTGAATCTCGTCATCAACAGCCCGAGGCCGTGAGTCAAACCATCAGTACCGATATCCAAAAATACACCCGGATGGGCTGGTTAATCGTACTGGCTGGATTTGGTGGTTTTTTAGTCTGGGCTTTACTGGCACCTTTAGACAAGGGCGTCCCGTTAAATGGCAAAGTCTCTGTCGCTACCAATAAAAAGGCCGTGCAGTATCAGGATGGCGGCACGGTTGATGCCATTCTGGTCAAAGAGGGCTCGGTGGTGAAAGCCGGTGATGTCTTGGTCAGAATGAACAATGTTCAGGCGAAGGCCAATGCTGAAACCAACCGGGTGCAATATTACATCGCCAAAGCCACTGAGGCCCGATTGATTGCTGAGCGAGATGATAAGGACAAGATTGAATTTCCAGCAATGCTAGCTGAAATATCAGATAACCCAAGGGTGACGAGCTATCTGGAAACGCAAAAAGAAGTGTTTTTCTCACGCCGCAATACCTTAAAAAGTGAGTTATCGGCCATCAGTGAAAACATTAATGGCTTAATCTCACAAACCAAAGGTTTACAAGCTTCACGTAAAAATAAAGAAGAGCAACTGACCTATATTAACGAACAGCTCGAAGGCATCCGCGAGTTGGAAAAAGAAGGTTATGTGGCCCGTAATCGTCTATTGGAACTGGAGCAAACCGCGGCACAAATCAATGCCACTATTTCAGAAGATATTGGCAATATTGCCCGTGCTCAGAGTCAGGTCAGTGAACTCAAACTAAGCCGCTTACGTCGCGAGCAGGAATATAAAGAGCAAGTCAGGGAGCAGCTGTCAGAGGTACAAAGACAAGTCGATGCTTTGGGCAGTCAGTTAACCGGTCTGGACTATGACTTAGAAAAGGTGCTGGTGCGAGCACCTGCCTCTGGCATTGTGGTCGGACTCAAGGTATTCACTGAAGGGGCGGTAGTTGCTCCCGGATTTAAAATGATGGACATCGTGCCCAGCGAAGATTCCTTAGTTGTCGAAGGGCAACTGCCAGTACATTTAATTGATAAAGTGCGTGCCGGTTTGCCGGTAGAGTTAATGTTTACCGCCTTTAATCGAAACCTGACGCCGCATGTACCGGGTGAAGTCACCCAGATATCGGCTGATCGTTTGATTGATGAAATAACCGGTGAGCCCTATTACCAGTTGATTGCCAAGGTCTCGCCTGAAGGTATAGAGATGATGCCGGATCTCACTGTGAAACCGGGTATGCCGGTAGAAATGTTTGTTAAAACCGGTGAGCGAACCATGATGAATTATCTGCTCAAGCCGTTTATTGATCGTCTGAAACTGTCCATGACCGAAGAGTAGTGAATATGACGTTATGGAGACAAGCTGTTTACCTTGCTGTAATGGGGGCGTTATGTATCCATCAGGCACAGGCATTAGATTTGGTGGAAGCGTATACGTTGGCACGGGCTAATGATCCGACCTTTAAGGCCGCTTATCAGGCGTATCAGGCAGGTAAGGAATACAAAACATTAGGTCGGGCCAATTTATTACCGATGGTCACTGCCAGTTATTCACGGTTTCGTAATCATGCGGATATTGAGTATCAGAATAGTTTATTCAGCCGAACTGAAAAACGTGAATATGCCAGTGAATCCGCTGCGGTTCAGCTACGGCAGCCATTGATTAACTTTGATGCTTATGCCCGTTATAAACAAGGGGTGGCACAAACATCAATGAGTGAACAGGAGTTTGCCATTCGTGATCAAGAACTGATTTTACGTGTGTTTAACCGCTACGCTGCTGTCCTATATGCCAAAGATATGTTGTCACTGTCAGAACGTAAAAAAGCCGCCTATGAAGAACAGATGCAGGCCAATCTGTATATGTATAAACACGGTGAAGGCACCAAGACCGATATTCTGGAATCACAAGCCCGATACGATTTGGCTGAAGCCGATATTGTGGAAGCCAGGGATAACGTTAGTGATGCTCAGGCTGCCTTGGATCAAATCCTGGGCAGAACAACAGAAAGCATTGATCCCTTATTGGATAACTTTACGCTGCTGCCACTGCAAACTGATGATTTAGCCGAGTGGGAAGCGATAGCGTTACAAAATAATATCGAATTAAGCATTCAACGTTATGCCGTTGAGGTGGCACAGCAGGAGCTAAAACGCAGTCAGGCCGGACATTTGCCAAAGCTGGATGCAGTTGCCAGCTGGAATAACAATACCTCTGATACCACCAATACGTATAACCAGGAATCCACCATCCGTTCTGTTGGTTTGCAAGTGACAGTACCGATTTTTTCAGGTGGTGCGACATCGGCGCGCGTGCGTCAGTCACAAGCTAATTTATATAAAGCCAAAGAACAGTTTGATGAGACGGCGAACAAGGTAACACTGGAATTACAGCAGCAGTTTAATCTGGTGTCCAATGCCAAACGCAAACTAAAAGCCTACAGAACGGCGGTCAACTCGGCTGAGATGTTGGTTCACGCGACCAAAAAAAGCATCAAAGGCGGCACCCGTACCAATGTTGATGTGCTTAATGCGGAAAGTCAGTTATTTGAAGCCAAAGCAGATTTATTGCTGGCCCGTTATAACTATCTTCAGAGTTACCTCAATTTTAAAAAAGCGGCAGGCACGCTGGTATTTGATGATCTTGAACATGTGGCATCTCGTTTCCGATCACAGTAAATAACAAGATAGCTGGTCACCAAGGGCGTGTTAAAAACGTGTTTTTGCAAAAAAAGTGTAAATAAATTGTCACTTTTTCATTTTCGATTGGCATAGAGAGTAAGAGCACAACAAAAGGATGCTCGTTCGCGAATGATCTGCTGAAGTTTTTAGTACGTCATTGCTTGTAATATTGAATTCTAAGGAAAGTGGTTTTTATGGATGCAGTTCCAGATATTGTTGATGCGGTACTTATCTTTCTTGTTATTTTGTCTGTGATTATCTGGTCAGTAGGTATTAGCAAATACTTGGCGTTTTATCGTAACAGCCGGTTTGACCGAGAGTTTTTGGCTGTTTTTTCAAAAGCGCGTGATATTCAGGATCTACTGGCGGTGATGTCTTCAACAAAAGGGCGTCTTGCCAGAGTCTGCCAGGCCGGATTGGATGAACTGGTTTCATGGCAGTATCTAGCGAATTCTGTCGCGCCTGATGATAAACGTGAAATGTTGATGCATTCCTTGAAACAACAGGCGCATGCTGAACAAACCCGTATGGAAAATGGCTTATCTATTCTTGCCAGTGTCGGCTCCACAGCCCCTTTTATCGGTTTATTCGGCACGGTCTGGGGCATTATGAATGCATTAAAAAGCATTACGGCGATGGGCTCGGCCAGTCTGGATGTCGTCGCCGGTCCGATAGGGGAAGCGCTGATCGCAACGGCGATTGGTATTGCGACGGCTGTGCCTGCCGTTCTCGCCTACAACTACTTTTTACGAAAAGTCAGATTATCTGCTGCCACCATGGATAACTTTGCGTCTGCATTTCATCTGTTGGTGCTTAAATCCCGTATCAAACACGATTAACAGTCGTGTTTCTGTTATGCCTGTTTTGTCAGGTACGAAAACGATACCCATGAGTAATAGAGGAAGTCTGCTATGGCGATGAATACTGGCGGTGATGACAATATGATGAGTGAAATCAATGTGACGCCCTTAGTGGACGTGATGTTGGTGTTGCTCACTGTTTTTATTGTGACAGCCCCATTATTGATGAACTCGGTGCCGGTGAATCTACCCAAAGCGAGCTCTGATTTAACCCTGACTCAGCCTGAGTCGATCAATATCAGCATAACAGCCGACGGCACTATGTATTTTAGTGATGATCCGGTCAGCCCGGAACAATTGGATGTCGCTCTGAATGAAGCCGCACAAAACGTGGATACCAGCGTTGAGATTTTTGCTGATGAAAAAGCAGAATATGGCACAGTAGCTAAAGTCATGGCAGCGATCCAGCGTGCCGGCATCAGTAAGTTTACCTTTGTGATGCAGCCGGAGTCTGATAGTTAATGTCAGTCAAAACTAGCCGTGTGAAGCCGTAATATGACGACCTGGGTGACCGATTTTTCATCAAACCAGTCTGTCGGTTCAGAGCGATGGCTGCCTGGTTTTTTATGGGCAGTATTGATTCATCTCGTTTTGATTTTGTTATTTATGCCGACCATTGAACATTCGCCGCCGGCAGCGCCTGTGCGTATTACCGTGCAAGTCAGTCAGCTGGAACCGATGGTTGAAGAGGAGGTTGTTGAACCCGAACCACCGCCTGAGCCTGTAGCCCAGGTAAAACCACCGGAAACTAAAAAAAAGATCCTTATCGCCAAGGATGACACACCACCTGAACCGGATGATATGGTGGTGATTGAACAGCCCCCTGAAGTTGAGCCAGTCGAAGAAAAAACACCTGAGCCCAAAAAAGTGGAGCCGAAACCCGAACCCAAGAAAGTCGAAAAGCCCAAACCAAAACCGGAACCAAAAAAGGTTGAAAAGCCTAAGCCCAAACCAGAGAAACCTAAAAAGGTAGAAAAGCCGAAGCAAGAGAAACCCGTGGTGAAACCCAAAGTTGCTGAAAAGGTGGAACCGATTGAGACACCGACGGAGGTCGTAGAGGCACCCAGCACGGATACGTCAGCACAACCCTCGACAAGTTCTGTGGCAAGTAGTGAGAATAGCTCGAATACCAATGCCACGGGTAGCGGCAGCAATCCTGATGAGAAAAATCAGGGGGGCACGGCTGATGTCGATAGAAATACGGCGTGGAAAGGCTATGGGCAGCTGCTATATGCCATGGTGTCCAAAAATAAAAACTATCCGCAATTAGCGATTCGTCGTCATCTTGAAGGCACGGTGATGGTCAGTGTGCGTTTTGAAAAAGGTCGGATGGTTGGCATTTCCGTTGTCGGACAGGGCAGCGGGCATACGGTACTCGACAAGGCGGCACATGAGATGGTGGAAAAAGCCGTCAAGGCTTTGCCTGTGCGTGGTAACTTATCAGGCAAATCATTCAGCGTCGTGGTGCCGGTTAACTTTCGTTTAACAGATTAAACCCATTTGACACTTTTTATCATGGCTAAGTGATGTATAGCGCCAATGAAGATATGATAAAGTGTGTCAGCCAAAATTATGGAAACCCTGCGTTACAGAATCTCTGAATCAACATCGTGCCATTGATGGTCGTTGATTAACGCATAGTCGAAATGCCATTCATATTTCAACATACATACTGTTGCTATGCCGACGCGGGTTGTGTGAGCACATCGGTTTGTGAGCTTGCAATTCAAAATCACATATTTTTAAGGGTTTAGAATGTCGAAAATTATTTATACCAAAGTAGATGAATCACCTGCATCAGCAACCTATTCATTGTTGCCGATTATTCGTGCTTTTACTGCCGATGCCAATATTGATATCGAAAGCCGAGATATTTCACTTGCAGGACGTATCATTGCTAACTTTCCCGATAATCTAACCGACGAACAACGCATTCCAGACCACTTGTCACAATTAGGGGCCTTAACTCAGGACCCGGCCACTAACATTATCAAGTTGCCTAATATTTCTGCTTCTGTACCCCAATTAAAAAATGCGATTGCAGAATTAAAATCTAAGGGGTATGACCTGCCTGATTACCCTGAAGCGCCTAAAAACCCAGAAGAACAAGCCATTAAAGATCGTTATGCCAAAGTATTAGGTTCAGCAGTAAATCCGGTATTGCGTGAAGGTAACTCTGATCGTCGTGCACCTGCGGCAGTCAAAAACTATGCGCGTAAAAATCCGCATAGCATGGGGGAGTGGAAAGCGGATTCAGCCACCGATATTGCACATATGGATGCGGATGATTTTTATGGCAGTGAATTATCCGTCACCTCTGCACAGGCTGATGACTTCAAAGTGAGCTTTATTGATAAAGCAGGTAATGAAACAGTTCTCAAAAAATCGATTCCAGTGTTGGCAGGTGAAGTCGTAGACGCCACGCGGATGCGTGCAAAAAGTCTACAAGCGTTCTATGCCGATGCCATTGCAAAAGCAAAACAAGAAAACGTACTGCTGTCTCTGCATTTAAAAGCCACCATGATGAAGGTCTCTGATCCGTTGATGTTTGGTTTTGCCGTCAAAGTGTTTTTTAAAGACCTCATTGAAAAACACAGCGATCTGTTTGATGAGCTGGGTGTGGACTTCAATAATGGTTTAGGTGATTTATACAGCCGCCTGGCCAATGTTGATGACGAAACCAGAAAAGCGGTGGAAGCGGATATTGAAGCGGTCTATGCCAGCCAGCCTGATGTGGCGATGGTGGACTCGAATAAAGGCATTACTAATTTCCATGTGCCATCTGATGTCATTGTGGATGCGTCTATTCCAGCAATGATCCGTGCCGGTGGCAAAATGTGGAATAAACAAGGCCAGCAGCAAGATACCTTAGCGATGATTCCGGATCGTTGTTATGCCGGTGTCTACAAAACAGTCGTTGATGACTGCAAACAAAAAGGGGCTTTGGATCCGGTGACCATGGGCACCGTGCCTAATGTGGGCTTGATGGCACAAAAAGCCGAAGAATATGGCTCTCATGATAAAACCTTCCAGGCGAAAGCTGATGGCAAAATTATTGTTACCAACCAACAGGCTGAGACCGTGTTTGAGTTTGATGTGGAAGCAGGCGACATCTTCCGTATGTGTCAGACCAAAGATGAGCCAATTCGCGACTGGGTGAAATTAGCTGTGAGTCGCGCCCGTTTATCGGATACGCCTGCGATCTTCTGGTTGGATGAAAACCGGGCACATGATGCTGAATTAATTAAAAAGGTAAATGACTATTTGCCTGAGCATGATACGGCAGGATTAGATATTCGAATCTTGAATCCGGTGGTGGCCACACAACTCTCTTTAGATAGAATTCGTGCCGGTAAAGATACCATTTCTGTCACCGGTAACGTGCTACGTGATTACAACACCGATTTATTTCCGATTCTGGAATTAGGGACATCGGCGAAGATGTTATCGGTCGTGCCACTGATGCAAGGTGGTGGTTTATTTGAAACCGGTGCCGGTGGTACCGCACCGAAGTTATTAGACCAATTGATTGATGAAAACCATCTGAGTTGGGACTCTTTAGGCGAATTGATGGCTTTAGCAGCCTCATTGGAGCATCTCGCGAATACCCAGGATAATCCAAAAGCGAAAGTATTAGCTGACACTTTGGATGCCGCGACAGGTAAATTGCTGCAGGAAAACAAATCACCTAAAGAAAAAACCGGTGAATTAGATAATCGTGGCAGTCATTTCTATTTAGCGATGTACTGGGCTGAAGCACTTGCTGAGCAAACAGATAATGCCGAGTTAAAAACGGTATTTACACGTATTGCTCAGGCACTGATAGAAAACGAAGCTAAGATTGTGGACGAACTGAATGCTGAACAAGGTAAAGCCGTCGATATGGGTGGTTACTATATGCCTGATGACGATAGGATGAATAGTATTATGCGTCCAAGTAACACCTTTAATACGATTCTGGCTCAGCTTAAATAATCTGGTTTGATGTTAATAAAAAAGCCCCGTTAATCGGGGCTTTTTTGTTTCTTTCTACAGAGTAATTAATAACGACCGTGATAATAGTCATGGTCGTGTTGGTATTTTCTATGTTGATGCTCTACAGCTTTGCGATATTTCCGATATTCACGTGCTTTATCTTTGTGATATTTGGCATCTAGACGTGCCATTTTTTGTTTGTATTTCCAATGTTTTTTATCGTAGTGATCGTTATGATGGTGGTGATGGTAATCATCACGGTAACGGTTTGATGAGACCTGAGTAGTGACGGCTGAACCAACAGCGCCACCAATTGCTGCGCCTAAAATAGCGCCGTTTTGACCACCCATTTCATGGCCTACCGCCGCACCTACCGCGCCTCCGATACCACCGCCAATCGCGGCATTAACGGTATTATTGTCAGCTAGTGCGACACCCGACATCATTGATGATGCCAAAATAATAGGTATTAATCGCTTCATATCTACCTCCTGATTATTGGTATCCACTTTTGTGAAAGTGAAAAAGAAGCTAGACAGCAAGGTTATCTATTAACAGCTTAGGTAACCGTGCTGTCATGATGAGTTATAACAATCAGGAAGTTAAGTCATGGTTAAGATAGGTAAAGACTGTTAATCGACAATATTCTTTTGAAGCAGGTCGGTCACAATTTCAGGCACAAAAGTCCGTTTAATGGTGATGGCATAAAAGTGTTCATAGACATTGGGTAACACTTGGTACTCTGACAGGTTGCCACTGGATATTTCATCTTTGACGACCACGGCTGGCAGGGCGGTGATGGCGCCGGTATCACGCACCAAAAGTCGTAACATCGCCATATCATCAGCCTCGGCAATAATATCGGGCTCGTAACCCAGCGTTGCACAGTAGGCATCAAACGCTGAGCGTATTTCTGTAATCTTGGTGGGCAGAACCCATTTCAGATTTTCATAACCTTGTGGAAAGGTGTTATTGGGATTTTGTTGCGCTGGTCCAATAATCGATACTGATTGCCTCGATACTAACTGACTTTGCCATATCGCATCATCATTCTGTTGGCTGACGGAACGATTGGTCAGCACAAGATCCAGTTCATGACTGGTCAGGCCATTCAGTAAATTAGTCATACCCCGAGTGGTGAGTGTGAAGCTGACATTGGGCTGTTTGAGCAGCGGGCTGATAAAGCTTTCGGTAAAGTTTCGCGATAAGGTGGTGAGCACACCAATATTGATGTGTTTTTGTGTGGCTGTTCCTCCTTTATTAATAAAGGATTGTAATTCTTCACCGGTGGTAAATATCTCATCTGCATAGCTTAGAACTTTTCTGCCCACATCGGTTAATAACAGTTGTCTGCCAGCGCGTTCAAATAATCTGACATCCATCGATGTTTCGAGTTGTTTGATTTGTTGTGATAAAGCTGACTGTGAAACATGGCATTCATCAGCTGTTTTTGTGATACTCCCAGACAGAGCAACACGCCAGAAATAATAGAGATGATGATAGTTGATTTTAGCCATAGTTAAGTAAAACTTATCTTTTTGTTAATAAATATCTATTTTATTTATGTTAAAGCATTTGCCATACTCTCTTCAACTTAAGGAGGTGTGTTTGTGAATCTTGATCTGACAGCTGTTTTGCCCATTCTTATTCCGCTGACATTGTCATTAGCCGGCTTTATCACAGGCTTAAGTCGTATTAGTGACAAAACGCGTCAGATAATGCTCAAATGGATTTCGGCAGCCATTATGATCTCCGCTATCGTCATTACAGCGGGACACATCGAAAAAACAGACAAGCCACAAGCATTACTGGCAATGAATAATGTGAATCTGCTGGTGCTATTGCTGGTGTGTTTTATGGCGATAGTGTTAATCAAATTCTCACAGCGTTATCTGTTTGCTGAGAAAAACACTCATCGTTACTGGCGTTGGTTATTCCTCAGTTTAACGTCCGTCTCCGTCGTCATTGTCAGCAATCATTTATTACTGTTCTGGTTGGGCTGGGTGTCTATTAGTTTATGTTTCCATCGCTTATTATTGTTTTATCCCGACAGACCACGCGCCGTTCTGGCCGCACATAAAAAATTTATTTTAGCGAGAGTAGCCGAGATTTTTTTACTCAGCGCAATTGTATTGTTGTACTCACAGCTGGGGACGTTTTATCTGGCTGAAATGACCAATCATTACATGAGTGCAGGTATTCCGGTTGAACTGAGTCTGGCAGAAAAATGTGCGGCCATTATGCTTGCCTTAACTGCCTTGATTAAGTGTGCACAGTTACCCGTACATGGCTGGTTGATTCAGGTTGTGGAAGCGCCAACACCAATCAGTGCTTTATTGCATGCGGGCATTATCAATCTGGGTGGCTTTTTATTACTGAGTTTTGCCCCATTAATCGCCTTCAGCCCAGATGCACAATGGTTGATATTGATTATTGCAGGGCTGAGCACCTTGATTAGTGCCTTGGTGATGATGACGCGTATCAGCGTTAAGGTAAAACTGGCCTGGTCAACCTGTGCTCAGATGGGCTTGATGCTGATTGAATGTGCTTTAGGTTTGCACGAATTAGCCTTACTGCATCTAATTTCTCATTCACTTTATAAGGCTTATATGTTCCTCAGTGCCGGTGATGTGCTACAGGAATATAGCTTGAAGCAATTAGCGCCGCAGAAAAATGTGACGTTTATTTCTGCCATGTCGAGTTTATTATTGGTCGTTATCAGCACCTATGGGATTGTGTATTTCACTTCTTATTCAGGGCCACTGAGTGTTTGGTTATTAGTAAATACAGCGTTGGCGCTATATCTGGTCTCTGCTGTCAGAAATGGCACCATACTTCAATTTTTAACTTCTTGTCTGACAGTGGCGTTACTGGTTGGCTTTTACATGGGCGGGAAAACCATTTTGACTTGGGTAATGCCACCTTTGCCGGCGAGTACGATGTTTGACGCCATGGACATCTGGTTGTCTGCACTCTTTGTTGCCTTATTTTTACTTGCCGTACAGGTGCGAGTATTTCCTCAGGCTAAAGCGACCAGAACCTTATATCGCTGGTTGTTTTCTGGTTTGTATTTAGATGAACTCATGACCCGTCTGACCTTGTTTCTCTGGCCGATCACGTTAAGACCAGAGACAGCTATCAAACAGAACGATCCGTCGCTTACCAAGGAGCCCACTTCATGAACAGTGTTAATAAGTCATTAACTGAACTCAGTGTTGAGCATGCGACTGCCATCAATCAAGCGAGTTCATTGATTGCCCCAAGCTGGCCTCTGGATCGATTTATTGCGGTGAATGCCCTGTGGGAGTTTCGTGAGCAAACCATCGAGTCTGCTTCAGCCAGAGTAGGGGCATTACAAGGTTTGAAAACCACAATGTCAGCTGACTATTACCTTGATTTATTCGAACAAGGCGATATTAGTGAGTCGGCATTAATTGAATCTGCTAAGGCTTATGATGCCAGCACTGTGACAGTTGATGAACTCAAGGCAACACTTGAACAGGCCCAGCCGAATGCGGCTTTGAGCATTGCTGAAATTGCCGATTTAAGCCGTGATCATCACAAAATGCGTTGGCAGGATGAAATCGTTCACCAGGTAAGTCAGTTTTGTGGTGAGTTTGTGAATCAGGAGCCTGAGACTTTCGATCATCTTTACGCTGCCTGGCTGGATTTCACGCGCCATGATTACGGCATGTCATTGCTGATGGGCGAGAAAAAACTGCGCCATGCTTTCACTCAGCTGCCCGATAATCCATACAGCTTGTTTGCTCAGGCTGTTGCTGAGTTGGAATTATCTCCACAACAACTAGAGTTGTATGCCCATAAGTTATTGATGTGTATTAATGGCTGGGCCAGCTATTTTGCATGGCAACGTTGGGAAAACCGTCTCAATAATCAACAAACAGCCTGTGTCGAAGCGCTACTAGCGATTCGGATCGCCTGGGATTTGATTATCTGGCGTCAGTTGAAAAGCAAGCCTGGGCAGGTTGAATTCAGCACATTAAAACAACAGTGGCAGCATCAAAAAGCGTCTTTGATGTCGCGCATAGCCGCCCATCATGAATATGCCTGTCATTATTGGATATGGGCTTATGCAGCTGAACTGAGTTACCAACGACAATTACAGAAAACCTTAAACCAAACAGCCAAGCCGCTTGATTCAGCACCGGTCTTACAAGCCGCATTTTGTATTGATGTACGTTCTGAACGTATCAGACGCAATCTGGAATTACAGAGTGATGCTATTCAAACTATTGGTTTTGCTGGTTTCTTTGGCTTACCTATTACATATCAACCGGCACAGACTCAGGCAAATCGTCCACAGCTACCGGGCTTGATTGCGCCTTCAGTGATGGTGAGTGAGCAAACGCCGAATCATAAGAAATTGAATAAGGTGAGTAACGCAAGTACTTGGAAAAACTGGGCGAGTTCACCGGTATCGTCATTCACCATGGTAGAAACCATGGGCTGGACCTACGCTTATAAACTGATTAAAGATAATTTCTTTAGTAAAAAGAAAGAAAAATTAATAGATGAGTTCACCCACCATCAAGACTGGCAATTAACTCAAAACCACACTGAGTTAAGCTTGCTCGAAAAAGTTAATTTGGTTACCGGCGTACTTAAAGGCATGGGACTGACGAAGACGTTTGCATCCACCATATTATTGCTGGGCCATGGTAGTGAAACTCGCAATAATTTGCATGCCTCAGGTCTGGACTGTGGTGCTTGTTGTGGTCAGAGTGGCGAGGTGAATGTCCGAGTTTTAACCAGCCTGTTAAACGATCCTGCTATCAGAACGGAGCTGCAAAAAGCGGACATCCATATTCCAGAACAAACACGTTTCATAGCAGGATTACATAACACCACAACTGATGAAATTGTGTGTTTTGACACATTGAATAATGATGATATTGAAGCCTGGTTAAAACAGGCTTCCATAGAAACTCGTCGTGAACGCGTTCAGATAATGGATGCAGCATTAAAAGACCTGGATGATGCTGCATTAGAAAAATCACTTAAAGACAGAGGCAAAGACTGGTCTGAAGTGCGTCCTGAATGGGGCTTGGCCAATAATGCGTCATTTATTGTGGCGCCGCGTCAACGTACGCGTGGACTGGATTTACAAGGACGCTCCTTTTTGCATGATTATGACTGGCAGTCAGACGCTGAATTTGCATTACTAGAGCAAATCATGACGGCGCCGATGATCGTCACGCAGTGGATTAATATGCAGTACAACCTATCGGTGACAGATAATACGTTTTTCGGCAGTGGTAATAAGTTGTTACACAATGCCGTTGGTCAGCATGTCGGCGTGTTTGAGGGGAATGGTGGCGATTTACGAATTGGTCTCGCAATGCAATCTATTCATGATGGAGAGCAGTGGCGTCACCAACCACTTAGACTCAGTGTTTATATTGCTGCTCCGAAACAAGCGATTGAAAATGTGATTGCCAAGCATAAAACTGTACGTGATCTTGTTGAAAACGGTTGGTTGTTTATCCTGCAGTGGTCTGATGATAATAGCTTTGCACGTTATCAAAACAGTGGTTGGCATGAGGCAAAATAAAGCTTGCTGATCGCTTTGATGCAATTAGTGTTAGCGACGAATCAAGGCCAGCTTTAATAAGGCTGCCACTGACATGGCATCAATGATATCGCCGTTCATTGCCATGTCTATGGCGGTATCCACCGGGACTTTTATCAGTTCGATATCTTCTGTTTCTTCCAGTTGCTGTTCACCGGCTGTCAGCTCTGTGGCAAGAAATATATAAGCTTTTTCGTCTGTCACTGAGTTGGAGGTACGTAATTCCATGAGTGGCTGCCAGTTTTTAGCGGTCAATCCCGTTTCTTCTTTGAGTTCTCTTTTCGCCGCTTCCAAGGGAGGCTCATCAAGTGGGCCGCCACCTTCTGGAATTTCAATGGTGGTTTCATTATTTGGATAGCGACTTTGTTGTACCAACCAAGTATGATCGTCTTCATCAATGGCGATGACGCCAATGGCGCGGGATTTGAAATGAACCACACCATAGATACCTTCGCTGCCATTGGGTCTGATGACTTCTTCATGACGGATTTGAATCCACGGATTGTCATAGACTATCTGCAGTGATTTCTGTATCCAGCCACCTATTTTTGTTTTTGACATATTAATTTGTGATCAAAAAATAAAAAATAGTACTTTAGTACAATAGATATTTACTTGCAGCACTAATAAGCTTTAAGTAATCACATATAAGGAAGATTCAAAATGCGTTTTTCTAAACTTGCCATGGTCGGATTAGTTACTTTAAGTGTCAATCAACTTGCGTACGCTGATGCTGTTGAGATTGACGCCATGTCTCTTCTTAATCAATACAATCTCATTACTAGCGGTAATGTGATCAGTACTTCTGAAATTGATGGTAACGCATTAATCGGTGGCAATGTTACTGGTGGCATGTACAACATGCATTCAACTTCCAATGCAGTCGTTCCTTCTCTGACTGTTGGCGGTGACCTTAACGGCACTGTGCAAACAAAAGGTAAGGGCGTTAACATCGGTGGTAATGTGTCGGGCTCACTGAACATTAATGACGGTGGCGATGCATATATGAACTCAGTCTCAGGCTGGGTGCAAAATAATGCCAACGGTAATGGTTCGACCTCAGTCATCGGCGATATTTCTGGTAGTGTCAATACCAACGGCGGTAATACCATCTATGGCGGCACTAATACAGGTTTTGCTGGCGCTAACGGCAGTGGTACGGTTATCAATCAACCTGTATCAGCACCGTTTGACCCGGCTGCTGCAGCAGCAAATGCGGTGAATACATTAGGCCAGTTTTCGAACCAGTTAGCAGGCACTGATTTCAATAGTAACTACACCATTACCGGTGGCAAAGTGACTTTTAATGCCACACCAAATACCGATGGACTGGCTGTGTTTAATATTAACGACGGTCAGAGCTTCTTCGAGAGCGTCAATGAGTTTGCATTTAATCTCGGTAGTGCTACCAGTATTTTATTCAATGTCTTTGATGACGCACTTTCTGAATACGATATCAGTGTGAATTTCCTGGCTAACTCAGCCGTTGATTTAGCCGATATGCTGTTATGGAATTTTGTTGATGCAGATAGTCTTCATATCACAGCACAATTTGGCGGTAGCATTTTAGCGCTGGGTACGGATGTGACTACTTATGGCAATATTGAAGGCACATTAGTGGCTAGAAGCTTGAATCAAAATGCTGAAATTCACTCACAGCCATCTGGTTTTATTCCTCCATCAGCAGTGCCTGTTCCTGCAGCAGCCTTTTTGTTTGCTCCAGCATTACTTGGCTTCTTAGGTCTGCGTCGTAGAGCAAACCTACAAAAAGCGGCTTAGTAATTTGTTCCAGGTAAAAATAAAAAGCCACCTTAAACGGTGGCTTTTTTGTTTCTAATACTTTTATGAATGACTATTTTTGTCGCTCTAATGTGGCACAACCTGCAGTCGCATGCTCCCAGGTTTCCACATAACAGGTGCCTATCGTATTGTCGTTAAGAATACGACCATGGACATAACCATGGCTTGGTGTTGATACCCAGGTGAAAGACTTATTATCAGGATAAATTACACCGAAAAAGTGTTTAGTGCCATCAGCATAAGTAAAAGTGCCGCGAAAACGACGATCTTGCTGTTCTGTAATAGTGACGGTTTTATCATCCCAGGTTTTATAACCTTTTTCATCGGATACCGTGAGATTAACACCACTCCAGGTGCCAACCAGATTAGGAATCTGTTTCGCTTTTATCTCAGTTTGGTAATAGTAATAAGCAATTCCTGCGGTATTCACTAACACGAGTAGCCACAATAAGAATTGTGAAGCGGCATTACCGGATTGTTTTTTTATCATTTTATTTCTCTCTCTGGGTGAAAAGTCATCACTACGATGATCATAAAAAAGTAAAGCAACGTCCTACTTTATCAATTTAAATTGATGATTAGGCGTCAAAAATGAGCAGTTTATTTTTAGCTTCTTGTCGAAAACGACGGGGCGATACACCAAATTGTGTTTTAAACGCCCGACTAAAGTGAGCCATATTGTTAAATCCGGATTCCAGTGCAATCTCGGTAATGGTGCGATGCATAAACTGCCGGCTGTTTAATTTTCGATAGACGCTGTTGAGTCGTTGTTGTGTGACGTAACGCATTAATGATGTCTGCTCAGCTTGAAGAAGGTTATTGATGTAACGCACGGACAGACCCACCGCATCAGATATCATTTTGGGTGTTAAATCATGGTAGTGGCAGTGTTGATTAATATACCGTTTCACATGAAATAGTGTTGAGCTTTGTGTGTTAGATAGTTGAACTGACTTAGGTTCCAGTTGATTGAGTGATAAGGTCAGTAAATCAACAAGAGGATCTTGCAAGGAGTGAAAGGCATTGCTATCCAGTATATCCAGTTGTTGCGTCAGAGACTGGATACAGGATGCTGCGATGGCTGCAGTGCCGGATTGAGTTGTTATTTTCTTTGCTGTCAGATTACCTACATGACTGATCCGTTGTCTCAGATAGTCTCTGGGGAGCGAGATAATTACTTTTGATAGAGCCTGTGGCATGGTAATGCGGTGCCATTGTGTTGCATCGTATAAGGTCATATCACCTTTTTCTAAAAAGACTTCACGACCATCTTGTTCGAGTTTGTATTTTCCCTCAGTAATTAAAACAGCAAAATAACAATCCTGGCTGATATCCGTCGGTTCTCTTGATAAACGCTCTATTTGCAGTGAATGAGATTTAATGGGCGATAAACGCACACCATTTTGCCATGGATATATCGCCATTTCGTTAAATACCGGTTCATCATTAAACGGATTAACATCGACATTCGCGTACTCACGTCCAATCACTTCTTTTAACCAATCCAGTCGGTGTGAATGTGGCTGATCATCAGTACATAAGCGCTGCCCATGTAATTGGGAAAGGCTAGTATTCATGTTTCTCTCTCTCATATTGACCATCGCTTTATCGGTCATGTTATTGCGCCTTTTGAGTCAAGACGTCGGTTTTTATAAGTGGATAATAACACAGAAAAAAATGAGAAATTTGAGGAGAGAAATATGCAGAATAGAACAGATAATAACGTTAATATTGTGATGCTTAGAGGCGCCTGTTTATGGATTCTTATGGCATTAATCTTGGCCTGGTGTTTGGTGGGCTTATATAACCAGCTTGAATTTCTTCAAGCGCTTATACCAGGTTCACCTAAACGTGTGTTACAGGCGCATTTGGACTTTCTGATTATGACGGCGTTGATATTAGGCTATTATGCTGTCAAAGTCGCTTTACCCTGGCATGTCCGTTGGGCAATGGTTATAGGGGCTTTTACTAACTCAAGCTTATTTTTGATGTATGCGCTTTTCCCGGTTTTAGATCCTTTGCATGATGCATTTAACCCTGAGGTAACCGGAGCAGGCTTATTTAATGTCTATTTGTATGCCAGTTTATTGATGACCAGTTACGGCTTTGGTAAAGGTGCTGTCATTATTCTGAAATCTACCTTCACAGTAAAAACAGAATCACAGTGACCGCTGATTAATGATGGCCACCTTAATAAATACACAGAAAGAGCAGGGCAGGGATACCTTGTGAGTAAAAGTCACTGACTGGTTTGATTGTTAGTGACTTTTCTCACCACCATTTCGACTAGCGCTGTGGTTGTCTTTTTTACCGCGTCCTGAGCCTGATTTATTGCCACCGCCGGACTCTTTATTGACTGTAGCCCAGGCAATTCTTTCAGCTTCTTCTTCTGAAACGCCTTGTTCTTTATAGCTTTCTTCTATATGTTCTGCTTTACGTTTTTGTTTGTCGGTATATTTTTCTTTACTGCCTTGAGCCATGACTTACCTCCATTAAAAACTGAAACAAAGTTATAGGAAGTGACATTTAAGCTAATCGATAGTTTCTGTTGTATTAGCCATCAGCTTAGTGATGCTCATGTCGTGTTACCAAAAACTCTAGGCCGGCTCCGATATCTTCCTCACCACACGCAGCCATATCGTCAGGACTTCCTGCCAATGCTTCCTGGTGGGTTAATATCAAATCCCTGCGATCTTCAATCACCTCAGTGTTCTGAGGTTTATCAGCATGAGGTATCGAAATTTTTATCTGCATGGCGATATCCTGTTTTCAGTAAATGCCTTATCTATCATCACTCGGTAGTGACTGATTATGGCTGACTTAAATCGGCTGGCTGATAGAGATAGATTTTTGCGAACAGAAACATCAGCACTGATCTTATTAATGAGTCTGAAAATAAGTCAGTAAGTTGCAATCTGTCACGAGTAAAATAGGTCGAAGAGCAGTGGATGATCCTACGTATATCAATTTTTATAACCGAACAGACGTTGTTTCTTTATTTTTTCAGCCACTACCTCAGGCACCAGAGATTCCCAACCGTGTTGATTCTCGGTAATCATTTTCAAGACATCCGGTGAAAATATCGGTAAATAGGCTTCATTAAACTCTCTGAGCTGCTGAACGTGTTCACCTTGTTTCAAATACTCATAGAGATTAGCTTGTTTAGGATCAATTCTAAGGTTATCTACTTTGTATAAAGTACCGGTTTGAGTATCTTTGTATGGATAAATGTATAGCTTAACGTTGTGCTTGAATAAGCGACCAAAGGCTTCCAGAATCCCACCTTGCAAGCGGCTGTAATAGTCTTCTTTAAACAATTCCACCAAGCTATGGGCCCCCATCGTTAAACCAATATGACGATCGGTATAGCGGGAGAGGTAGGAAACAAGACGATAATATTCTGGATAATCAGAAATCATTACAGTGTGTCCTGCAGCCTCCAGCACGTCAGCACGGCTGATGAAGTCCTCCAGATCAATACTGTCACTTTCACTACGGAGGTTGTGCATTGTGATCTCCATAATTGAGATCGTATCTGCTGGCGACGCTGCATTATCTGCATCAAACTGTTTACGTGCTGAATTGAGCATATCAATGTTGACGTGGGTCACTGGGCGAAAACGTCCACGTTCGACAAGCACATTTTTCTTTCGCAGATGTTCAGATGGCTGCAGAACCTTGCCTTCGGCAGAGAACATGGCCACATCGCTCAAGCCAAGCTGCACCAGGCGTAGACTAATCACGCGGTTATCAACATGTAAAAAGGCATCGCCATGCATGTCCACCATATCTACTTCTATACGATCAGTTGTGAGGTTATCCAGTAAGGATTTCACTAAGAGATCGGGGCTTTGATAATAGTGGAATGCACCATAAACAAGGTTGACACCAATAATACCGAGCGCTTCTTGTTGTAGAGAGTTTTCATTATCCAGCATACGCACATGAATAATGATTTCACTGGGCGCGCTGTGGGGTTCAGTTTGAAAACGAATACCCAACCAGCCATGACACTCATTTGTTCCGTGATAGTTGCGAGCAGAGACCGTATCAGCAAAGGCAAAAAAAGCGGTAGTGTCGCCGCGTTGTTCACTCAAGCGCTCTATATTGAGGTTATATTCCAACTCCAGCATATCTTCGAGGCGCTCACGACAGACATATCTTGGTGCTTCGCCATAGATATCATCACTCACTTTCATATCATAAGCGGAAATACTTTTTGCGATAGTACCGGCGGCACCACCCACTCTATAGAACCAACGCACTACCTCCTGACCTGCGCCAATTTCAGCAAAAGAGCCGTAACGGACGTTATCAAGGTTCACTTCAAGTGCTTTTGCTCCGGGAGAGAGTATTTTGTTTTCCATATCTTACCTATTAGACGCGTGTGAAAGAGAGCGTGTTGAGCTTCAGCGAATTTGTTGCTGGTGCAAGTCGGTCATTAGTGTTTTTCTAAGTCACAAAAATGGCTAACCGAATTTAACTACTTAACTTATTTTTCACATATTTAGTGAAAGTATTCAACACCGTAATTTTTTTGAAGAAGTCATCATTTAATGAATCTGGTTTGGTTTAAGCGTGACTTACGAATACATGATCATGCCCCCCTGACACTTGCAGCAGCGCAGGGGCCGATTCTACCTGTATATATTTTTGAGCCGGCTCTATGGTCACAGCCAGACATGAGTTACAGACAATTCGCGTTTCTTAAAGAGTGCCTATACCAGCTAAATGAAGCACTCAGCGTGTTGGGGTGTCCATTAATCGTTAAAGTCGGTGATGCTGTCAGCATTTTGGAATCATTCAGGCAAAAATATAATGTCACATCACTATGGTCGCATCAGGAGACCTGGAATGGTTGGACATATCAGCGGGATATTGCTGTTCAGAATTGGGCTGATAAACATCAGCTCAACTGGCATCAACTTCGTCAGCATGGTGTTATCAGACGGCTTAAAGACAGAGATGGGTGGGCCAAGCGCTGGTATCAACATATGAGTCAGGCTTGTTATATCTGTCCTGAAAAACTGACCGGCCCAAGCGAAAAAAATGATTATCTGCCAAAGGCCGACAAACTCGGCTTAGTTGACGATGGTTGTGTTCAACGGCAAGTAGGGGGATGGGAGCGAGGACTTCGCCTGTTAGATACGTTTTTGTACGAACGAGGACAGGGATACACTAAGGAAATGTCTTCACCGCTGACAGCGGTTGATAGTTGTTCCCGGCTTTCACCTTATCTGGCATTTGGCACTTTATCGATTCGCGAAGTGTACCAAGCCACTGAGCAACGTATTACCACTATCAAACAAAGCGATACACAAGCGAGATCACAATGGCGACAAGCAATGCGTTCATTCTCAGCCCGTCTTCGCTGGCATTGTCATTTCATGCAAAAACTGGAGGATGAACCGCGTATTGAGTTTGAGAATATGCATACGATATACGATAGCTTGCGAATGTCCGATATCAATCAGACATATTTTGATGCCTGGCGAAGTGGATTGACCGGGTTTCCTATGATTGATGCCTGCATGCGAGCATTAATTGCTACAGGCTGGATAAACTTTCGTATGCGAGCCATGTTGATGAGTTTTGCCAGTTATCATCTCTGGTTAGATTGGCGGCAACCAGCATTATATCTGGCCAGGTTATTTACGGATTACGAACCAGGTATACATTACCCACAGGTACAGATGCAGTCTGGGACCACGGGCATTAATAGTATTCGAATCTACAACCCTATCAAGCAGGGTATGGAGCAAGATCCCCAAGGCGCCTTTATACGACAATGGATACCTGAATTAGCTGATATGCCAGCACCGTTTATTCATCAACCATGGACTCGTCCTTCATTGATGAACGGGTATCCTGCACCCATTGTTGATGAAAAGTCGGCTCGAAAATCAGCTGCACAACGTCTGTATGAATTAAGGAAGCAATCACAACATAAGCAAGAAGCTGCAATTATCGTTAAAAAACATGCGAGTCGAAAAAAAACCGCAACGAACAAGAAACAAAAAACATCATCGTGGCAACAAGGTGAGTTGCCTCTTTAAATAAATCCACAGCAAATTTGCTGCAATTGCCTAATGTTAGCCATGTGCACTTCAACGAATTTATCATTTATTTCTACTCACGACTTCATGAGCTGATGACAGGCATAAATGTCGCTTTATCTTAATGTTGGTTTAACACGGTTTGTGTTACATTGCGCGCCTTCCCAATAAGCCATTTGAGCACATGACTTCGCAAGACACAGCATCACATTCTTATTCATTACCCTGGGTTATTTTTGCCCTGGCTATCGGTGGTTTCTGCATTGGCACCACAGAATTTGTGGCAATGGGATTGATTCAGGAAATCGCTGCTGATCTGAAGGTATCCATTCCTTCGGCGGGACATTTCATTACTGCTTATGCCTTAGGTGTGACGGTCGGTGCGCCAGCCCTAGCCATTCTTGGGGCTAAGTTGCCACGTAAAACCTTGCTATTGGGTTTGATGTTGTTTTATGGCTTGGCTAATGCGATGACCGCGTTTGCAGATAGCTCAACAACCATGTTGCTAAGTCGCTTTATCGCTGGGCTACCTCATGGTGCCTATTTTGGTATTGCATCATTGGTTGCTGCTGATCTGGCCGGACAACATCGCCGCGCCACAGCCATTGCCCAAGTGATGATGGGACTCACGATTGCCAATGTTATCGGCGTGCCTTTTGCTACCTGGTTAGGTCAATCTTTTGGCTGGAGAACAGGTTTTGAGTTTTCAGCAATGATTGCATTGGCGACCATTTTGGCGATTAGCTTTTTTGTACCACGCATTGCACCACATGCTTCAGCCAGTTACCGATCTGAACTGGCAGGCTTTAAAAACATTAATATGTGGCTGACCCTGGCTATAGGTGCGATTGGTTTTGGCGGTATGTTTTCTGTTTACAGCTATGCCTCACCAATTTTGACTGAATATACTGGCGCCAGCATTAAAGTCGTACCCATGGCCTTAGCCATATTTGGCACTGGTATGGTGATTGGTGGCCTCGTTGCTGGCTGGTTAGCAGATAAACATTTGAATAAAACCATCGTTGCGGTGCTGGTCAGTTCTGCCATTGCTTTTGTGATAGCCGCATTCAGTATGACGCAACTTTATTCAGCGATGGCAGCCTTGTTTTTGATTGGTTTTACTGTGACAGGTTTGGCGGGTGTCTTGCAGATTCGCTTAATTGATGTTGCCGGGGAGGCGCAAGCTCTGGCGGCCTCACTTAACCATTCGGCATTTAATGCAGCAAACGCACTTGGTGCCTTTTTAGGCGGGTTTGTGATTAGTCAGCAAATGGGCTGGGTCGCACCTGTCTGGGTGGGCTTATTTTTAAGCTTGTCCGGCCTTGCGGTATTTAAACTTGCACTTACTGTAGAAGCACGTACAAATTAACAAACGCAGCTGTTATTCAACATGGTTTATTAGCTATTGTTAGTGAATTTGAGCTCCATTTTTCGACAATAACAATTCGAAGTCATGACCAGGGACTGGTTTAGAAAACCAGTAGCCTTGAGCGTAATCACAGCCAACCGATTTTAAAAAGTCTAATTGTGCTTCGTTCTCAACACCTTCGGCAATGACTTTAATATTGAGCTTGTGCGCCATGACGACAATGGCTTCACACATGGCCTGATCATCTAGGTTGATATGGATATTCTGGATAAAAGTACGATCAATTTTTAGGTAATCAACATTCAGCTTTTTTAAATAAGCCAATGAAGAATATCCAGTACCAAAATCATCAAGTGAAATTTCAATCCCCGCCTGTTTTAACATGCCTAATCGTTGTTCGGTCATCGGGCCTTCATTCATCATCACCCCTTCAGTAATTTCCAGGGAAACTGCCTTATTGCTAAGGGCTTTTTGTGATAAAAAATCAGTCCACTCTTCCAGATCGCAAGATTCGTTTTGAAACTGTTTAGGCGATATATTTATGCTAAGCTGAAAATTTTCCTTATATTTTTCCTGCCAGGATTTAACTTGAGATGCACTCTGCCGAAATACCCAATCGCCAAGCTCACATATCAGTCCGATATCTTCGGCTATTGGGATAAATTCATCTGGGCTAATGTAGCCGAGTTCTGGATGTGTCCACCTCAGTAGAGACTCTGCTTTATCAATCATGCCAGTTTCAAGGTTAACTATGGGCTGATAATGTATTGAAAACTGGTCTGAACCCATCGAGTTTCGAAGATGTTTTACGATCTCCGTTTTGTTAAGGGCATGCTGCGCCATGGAAACATCAAAAAAAGAAAATTTGTTACGACCAGAGAATTTTGCATGATACATCGCCTGATCAGCATGCTTGAGTAGTTCTTGAGTTGATTCACCATGCTCAGGAAATAGAGCAATACCAATACTAAATGAAAAATAGAGTCTTTCGTCGTCTAAAATAAATGGGGATGACATGGCATCCAGCAGTTTCTGAGCAACCGTACTTGCATCTTCTGCTGAGCACATGTCTGTTAGACACACGGTAAATTCATCACCGCCTAATCTGGCGATCAGATCATCTTCACGGATACACGTTTTCAAACGTAATGCCGTTTCTTTGATAACGGCATCTCCGATATCATGGCCCAAGGTGTCATTGATATCTTTAAAGTTATCAAGATCAAGAAACAAAATGGCGCATAGTTGATTGTTTTTCCTGGAAATAACAAGCGAGTCTTCCAGGCGTTCCATAAAGGCACGTCGATTAGGTAAGTCTGTTAGAGGATCGTTATATGTCAGCCTGCAGATGGCTTCCTCTGCCGCCCTACGTTCGGTGATATCAGCAAAGATTGAACAATAATGTGTGATTTCACCAGTACTGTTCGTGATGGCATTAATGGTTATCCATTCGAGAAATAATTCACCATTTTTGCGTTTATTCCAAATTTCACCGCTCCATTTCTTTTCTCGAGAAAGGGCCGTCCACATTTCTCCATAAAACTGTTTATCGTGCTTACCCGAACTCAGTATTCTCGGATTTTTACCAAGAATTTCATGTTGCTTAAAGCCTGTAATTTGAGTGAATGCAGTGTTAACGGCGATGATTTTATTGTCATGACTAGTTATTGTCATTGCCACAGAACTGTGAAAAAAAGCTGATGAAGTGATGTGAATCAGATCATTTTTATCAGATTCTTTACGGCTATCTGATATGGCGTTGAATAGATTATCCAGACTGGTAGGTTTTAAAGGACATTGTTCCTTTGCCAAGCAAGGCAAATCGAAAGGTGAAGATATCACTTCATAATTTTCATTAATTAAAATGATATTGATATTGTTATTAATGTGACGAAGTTTATGAATAGTGCAGTCTGGCATGTCCCTAAGAAAAAAAGTCTCAGCAACGATGGTGTCAATGGCATATTGTTTAAATAAAGCTAATGCATTATCGCAATTATCAGCAGTCAGATAATTACTTATGTGAGAGCCAAGTAAAGTGCTAATTTTATTTTCTGAGTATTTATCTTTGCCCAGATAAAGAACACTCAGTTTTGCCTCTGACGAGGTTCTTGATATCGTCGATGTCATTGACTAATACTCTTTCTGGCTGTTAGTTAATGACCTCATTACAAACAATAATAAATGTAAACATTTGTCATTGTTTGGAGTGAGATAGGTTGGGCCGGTTTTTAATAAACCATGCTTTAAAACAACAAAAGAATGTTTATTCTGTATGGTTTGGTTGTTCGTTGGCACTGTCTCTATATCCCAATCAGCTATGTAGAAAAATGTTATTTTTTGATTAAATTCACACGTTAGTTATAAGGTTAAATAACCATATAATTAACAAGGTTGTCAATGAACATTTTTACAGTGCTCGGAGAGAGTTGAACATTGATATATATAAGCGAATAATCCAGTGGAATCATGTAATTCAGATTATGTGCTGTTTGTCTGAATACTTGATCATTATTCAGACTAAAACCGATACATTAGCGCATTATAAAAGACTAATATAGCTCACCAAATATCTCTAAGTGGGTAAGGTAAAGCCGCACATCAAACTCCAACTGATGATAGTTCGGTTCGATATGCATACAGAGCTTATAAAATGCTTTGTTATGGTCTTTCTCTTTTAAATGCGCCAGTTCGTGCACCACAATCATATTCAAAAATTCTATCGGTGCAGTTTTAAAGACGGAGCCAATACGCATTTCATTTTTGGCTTTTAATTTACTGCCCTGAACGCGTGAGACATAACTGTGTAAACCCAGAGCATTATGCAACACATCCAGCTTGTCATCATAAATCACTTTGCTGAGCGGACTGGATTGACGCAGATTCTGGTTCTTCATATCCATCACATAGGCATACAACGTTTTATTAGTTTTAATGTCATGTGTGGCTGGATATTTTTTTAACAGAAACTGGCCGAGTGTTTTTGCTGAAATAGCGGCGCTGACTTGATCGAGAACAGGGGCAGGGTAACCTGATAAATATTTTAGTGCCGACATAGTGATTGCCTTGTTTTCTGCTTTTTGTTTCTTTGATAACCGACTCTGAGTTTTCATCAGCTACTCGCTTGACTATTTAAGCGTGAAAAGCCATAAATGGACATAGTTTTTTACTGTTAACTGGCTTTTCATGAATAGTATTTCTGTTTAAAAAAAAGGAAGCAAAATGCAGAAGGTGTTAGCGAAAGAATCAATGAAGTTTCTCAAGCTTGTGGCTGTAGGATTATTGCTCATTATTGTACTTATTCTGGCCGGTGAAAAGCTAAGTGGTATAGAAGCGCTGATACTGGCTTTGCTGCCTTATATGCTTTACCAGATATATTCAGCCATTCAGTCAGCAAAAAAACGCAAGAAGAAATAAACCAACATTGTCTTGTTTTGCGGTAATGAAAAGGTCAAATACACTGATTTATTGAATCAGAATAAAACGAGCTCAACCACGCATAGCCAGAGAATAACTGTTCTTACCCTGACGTTTAACATCATACATTGCTCTATCTGCGACTTTGACCAGTTCATCAAGGGTAGTGCCATGTTCAGGAAAAAAGGCGATACCAATACTGACACCAATGCTGACTTGCCTTGTTTCTTTTTCTGAATAAGTGAATTCGATGGGTGTTTTCAGTTCATTGATAAGCTTTTGGGCAATGATTTCCACGTCATCGCTATCCGTTAGATCATCAATCATCATCACGAACTCATCGCCACCGATTCTTGCCAACTGATCTGCTTAACGCAGGATACCAGTAAACCGCCTAGCCACTTGCCGCAACACCTGATCGCCCGCATCGTGACCCCACGTGTCATTGACCGATTTAAAGCCATCCAGGTCTAAAAACATCACAGCGATTTGTTGATTTTGTCGCTTAGCTTTAGCCAAATAATTATCGGCATGTTGTTGCAAATAATGCAGAGATGGCAGGCCGGTAATAGCATCAAAATGCGCCTGCTTCTCTAATTCGATTTGCGCATGATGGGCTGCTTCTAACGCTTGATGAAGTTCAGTGACATCATATTCAGTGACCAACATTAAAAATTCGGCCGTTAATGGGTGGCGTGTTATGCGAATATCCAGCGTATGTTGGCGAAGCCCTGCACTGGTTTTCATCATATGCGTCCAACGTCCAACCCGTTTTTCCGTGGCATCCTTTAAACGCTCAATCCCTTCTTCGAGCTTATCAAAGCGGGCAGTGAAGGCATTTCTATCACTATCAAGTTGTTGTGGAATGATGTGTTTATAGGCTTCTGTGGCTGCTGGGTTTTCGATGACGATATCACCGGAGAAGGTAAAGGTACTCACTAATACAGTGGTATAGCGCATGGCTTCAACAAGCAATAAATTTTCAGGTGTTTCCCCGAGTTCAACTTGTTCGTTGATATAAGCAATGATGGCGCGATGACGTTCAGGACCCACTAAAACCGCCCGATGTAACATATACAGTGTTTTGGCTTTACCGTTTGGATAGGTGGTCCATGGGTCAATGCTAAGACCATTTTTAGCGGCTAATTCAAAGGTTTGATGCATTCTATCTTTTGCACCTTGGGTATCACCCGATAGATCTTTATTTATCAGTTCATCAACTGAGTTGAGTCCCCAAAACGTCAGCGCTGCTGCATTACCCCACCACCAACCATGTCTATCAAGATCAAAAATCCAGACGATGTTAGGAATCAACTCGTAAAGACCAAGCTCATCTAAACTTTTGATATGGGTGAGGTGACGGTAATCAGTGGTCATGAATCGAGTTAATTTATCGTTTGTCGGCTAGCAAAATAGAAAAGTTATTATCGCATAAGAAACATCCAGATAAGGTAGATGCTATCTAATTCGAAAAGATGAATTACGCAGCCCGTAGTTTCGGTAGATTGAAAGCGAAACCCAACGTGGTGATGACTTGAGCAATTATCTTATTTAATAAATGTCACTTAATTGCAGCGAGTTGGAAACTCTTTATCAATGGAGTATCTAAAATTGCAATGCCTTTAATCTCAATGGATACAAGTTATATGAATGAAACTATCAAACTGCTGAAAAATCATCGTTCAATTCGAGAATTCACACCAGAACCTGTGAGTGATGAGTTGGTGCGTGAGATTATTGATGCAGCAGGCTGGTCTGCCACATCTAACTTCGTCCAGGCATACACCGTTATTAGAGTCAGAAATCCACAAACACGTCAGCAGATTGCAGAGCTCGCCGGTTCGCAAACATGGGTGGAAAACAGTCCGGTATTTTTAGTTTTTTGTGCCGATCTTAAACGTAGTCAGGCGGCTTGTGATTATGAAAGTCAGGAAATGGTGCCTGGATATACTGAACAATTCATTATTGCCACCGTGGATGTCAGTCTGGCCGCACAAAATGCGATGATTGCAGCAGAATCGCTCGGCCTTGGCGGTGTTTTTATCGGTGGTATCCGTAATAACCCGGAACAAGTATCTGAGCTACTTAAACTTCCTGAGCAAGTTTATCCTGTGTTTGCGATGTGTCTTGGTTATCCGGCAGCATCGCCCGAGCAAAAGCCAAGGTTACCTGTCGATGTCATTTTGAAAGAAGAATCATACCAGCAAGATAAGTCAGAACTGGGACAGTACAACGAGACGTGCAAAGCCTACTATCAAAATCGTTCCAGCGGTGCCCGTGATGAGACTTGGACACACCAGATAGCGACGATGATGAGTAAACCAATGCGTCCCCACATGAAAGCGTTTCTTGATAAAAAGGGCTTTAAGTTTAAATAAACTTTGGGCAACAGCCTGAGCTAGACGCCTTTACATCCATTGGAACTATTAACTTACAAAATAACCAAACTAATTATCCGATGATGGAAGCACGATTTTCTGGAGCCTGATGATTAGGCTTTCTACACTCGAAATCGGCTTCCAGCTTGCTGAATATTATTCTGATGGCGAAACAGCTTAGGAGAAAGCATGGCAAACTCGAGCACTAAAAACGATCATTCCCCTACAGAACAGGACCCCAATACAAGCTATAACAAAGGCCCAGCAGGTGGGTGGGGATCGCTGCGCGGTGTATCTAGAATCTTCGGTGAGGTCCATGGTTCTACCGTCGCAGCGAAAATTCTTTCCAGGCTTAATAAGCCCGGTGGGGTGATGTGCAGTTCATGTGCCTGGGCCAAACCTGCCAATCCCTCACGGTTCGAGTTTTGTGAAAATGGTGCCAAAGCAACCTTATGGGAGTTGGATGAGAAAAAGGCGGATGCTAACTTCTTTGAGCAATATAGCGTTACTGAATTAAAAACCTGGCACGACCATGATCTGGAAAAAGCGGGCAGATTATCCGAACCGCTTCGCTATGATGCGAAACGCGACCGCTATGTGCCGGTCAGTTGGGATGAGGCAATACAGGATATTGGTGAAAAGCTTGCTGCGATGAACCCGAAGCAAGCCGTTTTTTATGCTAGTGGCCATGCCGGCTTGGAAGCGTCCTATCTTTATGCCCTTTTTGCGCGGGCAATGGGGCATCAGAATCTGCCACAGTCATCCAATATGTGTCACGAAACGACCAGTGTGAACCTCAAGACCTTTGTCGGTACACCCGTTGGCACCTGTACACTGGAAGACTTCGAACATTGCGATGCCATTTTCTTTTTCGGACAGAATACCGGCACCAACTCTCCACGCTTTATGCATATCCTCAAAGATGCTGTTGAACGTGGCTGCAAAATTGTGACTTTCAACCCTGTACGTGAACGGGGGCTGATTGAATTCATTGAGCCACAGAATATCATGCAGATGATCACCAATAACCCCACCGAGATCTCCAACAAATATTATCAAGTGAAACCTGGCGGTGATATTGCCGTTATCGCAGGCATGATGAAATATGTGCTGGCACGTGAAGAAGCTGCTCCTGGCACCATACTGGATCAAGATTTTATTGCTGCGGAGACAACAGGTTTTGACGAAACCGTAGAAAAGGTCAACGCATTTGATTGGTCAGATATCGAAGCACAATCTGGTTTAACTCGTACCATGATTGAAGAAGCAGCCGAGATATATTGTCAGGCAAAAAAGGTTATCGGTATCTATGGTATGGGACTGACGCAGCATGTTGATGGCTGGCTCAATCTGGGGATGTTCTGCAACTTACTGCTGATGCGGGGCAATATAGGTCGTCTTGGTGCAGGTATTTCGCCTGTGCGTGGCCACTCAAATGTGCAAGGACAGCGGACCGTCGGTATAGGCGAAAAATCTGCACATATGCCAGCTGACAAATTACATCAGTTATTTGGTATAAATGCCCCGACGGAAGACGGTCAGAATATTGTTCAAGCGAGTGAAGGTGTATTAAATGGCGACATCAAGGCCATGCTTTCACTGGGTGGAAACCTGTTACGGGCTCTGCCTGATCGTGAGCGTTTGGAAAAGGGCTGGTCAAATCTGGATCTGACGGTACATATCGCCACCAAGCCCAATCGATCACATCTTATACCGGGTAAAGTCAGTTATATTCTGCCTTGTCTGGGTCGTACCGATATTGATCAGCAGCAAAGTGGGCCACAAGCTGTTTCTATGGAAGACACGTTCAGTCATATTTATGCCTCGATTGGCGCGGCAGAGCCACCCAGTGATCAAGTCCGTTCCGAGACAGCGATTGTGGCAGGTATCGCGAAGGCGACATTACCTTCCAACCCTAAACTCCGCTGGGATGAATGGGGTGCCAACTACGATCTGATTCGTGATCTCATTGCTGAGACCTTCCCTGATGATTTTAGTGACTTCAACAACAGAATGATGCAGCCCGGTGGCTTCTATCGTGGCAACCCAGCCCGTGAAAGAAAATGGAAAACGGAAAGCGGTAAAGCACAATTTACCCCACCAACAACACTTACCTCACTGGGACAGCATCCCTGCGGTGAGAATGGATTTACCCTAATTACATTGCGTTCCAACGATCAATTCAACACCACCATTTACGGCTTTTCTGATCGGCTGCGTGGATTGGCAGGCAGTCGCGAAATCGTATTGATCAATCGCGAAGAAATGGCTCGACTTGGCTTGCAGGAAGGGCAAATAGTCAGCCTGTATACTCAGGTAGAAGATGGCAATTTGCGTCAGGTCGATGGGCTAAAAGTCACGGCCTATGATCTGCCTGATGGCACAGTAGCTGGCTATTATCCTGAACTCAATCCTCTGATTCCATTGTCCTATCACGAAAAAAATTCTCTTACCCCTGCATACAAAGGTGTACCTGTGGAAATCAGGCAATGAGTTCTCTAGGTTGGGTAGAGCGATAGCGAAACCCAATTTTTTGAAGTTTTAAGCGGTGTTTTGTTGGGGTTCATGCTTCAACCCAACCTACAGACTTTAAATTGTGGGTTGATAGATATGCAAAACGCGTTGTGTTTATTATTCTTAGTTTTCTCTATGTTGATGAATAGATAAAAGCGAGTTGAGCTAAACAGGGACGTGTTGTATGGAAAAGTTTGAGCGGTTATTAAAATTAGCAGCATCGGCTGTGGCACTCGTTGTGCCATGTATCTTGTTATCTGGCTTTAGTTACCATATCGGTCATATTTATAAGTTTGGGTTAAGTCACGAACTTCTTAATAAAGACATGTCTGATGTCTTGGTAGAAAGCTGGTATATCGGCGTATTAGCGATTGGTTGGTTACTTTCTAAATGGCCATATTTTCTTGGCTTCTTTATATTGCTCGTTATTATTGGTTTAGCTACTTTTTTTATTGCAAGGCATGCAAAAGAAAATGGTAAAGATTGGTTCTTTCAAGAGCTAAGCAAAGAAAACCAAGGTAGAAAAATATTAGGTATTACTCAATGGCATTGGTGCAAATTAGGTGAAATGCATGTTGAGCTTTCATCTCGGTTTTATTATCCGCTGGTCATTCTTTGTTTTATTGGGTTATTGACTGTCTTTCCTTATCAAAGAGGCCAGTATGATGCCGAAAAACAAATGAAAATATTTGCAGAATCAGGCTGCCAGACTGAAGAAAAAGTTGGCCGTTGCACGTATTTGATCGATACCACCAAGAATAATCAAATGATTGCCAAGGGAATTCTTATCTCTGCTAATGATAAGAAAGTTGCTCTGTACAACAACAAGATAGAAGTCTGGCCGTTAGTAGATAGCTATCTGATTCAAAAAGGTAAATAACGCATTCCGTAGGTTGGGTAGAGCGGTAGCGAAACCCAACATGTCTAGGACGGGATAAAAACTCAAGTTCTCTCACCAAAAGCTTTCATACCAATCTTCTCATCATATCCCCAGTGTTTATCAATCATGCCGTTACGAATAAATTTATGAATGCTGGAGTGAGGCCAATCAATGGCTTTATCGACATAGCCATGTTTGACGGGATTGTAGTGAATATAATCCACATGGTTCATATAATCTTTTTCATCGCGAATTAAGTGTTCCCAATATCGACGTTGCCAGATACCGCGTTCATTTTTCGAGTGACGAGTTTTGTTGATATGTTCATCCTTGGGCAAGCCTCTCGAAAATGTCGATTTGATTAATCGCCAACGTATCGAAAAGTCATAATCAGTTTCAGGTAATGTCCAGATAGTATGTAAATGTTCGGGCAAGATAACAATGGCATCGATGTTAAATGGATGAGCTTGTTTAACGTGTTGGAAAGATCGTTTTAACAGATCGATATTATCCGTCAATAACGTTTTACGACGTTCCAATAAATTGACCGTAAAGAAAAATGTACCACCGGGCACAAAGGCTCGTCGATATTGCATTGTTCACTATCCATGTGAAACAAAAAATAACCATTATTGTAGGTTGGGGAGAGTGATAACGAAACCCAACATTGTGATGTTTTGAGAGGTGTTTTGTTATTTGAGGTGTTTGTTGGGTTTCATGCTTCAACCCAACCTACGGGCTTAGTCATTTCAAAAAGGAATTTCGTAGTCAGAGATTGAATCAGGCATCCAAGGGTATTGGTTAGAACCTGAAATAAAATCAGTCTCATAATGTGCACGTGTGCCCCAATACTCAACCTCGCTTGTGTTAACAAGGGGAGTAGTCATAGAGTTTAAGGACACAGACCAATAACTAGAGCCATCATCTCTAGTTCTAATACTGGCATTTGCACTTTTAGTTTCGATTAGTTTCCCACGAGCTAAATTATCTTGTTTCAGCAAATCTGTCTCTTCATCTACAATCTGCACAATTTCTTTTAAGGCCTTCACTATATTTTGTAAGTTATCACTTAAGCAGTTTTTGGCGAATACTAGACTAATTTCTTTGACACTATTGAGATCAAAGTTTGGATGTTGGCCACCCCACAGATGACCTTCTGATAGATAGATACATTTGTCTTTTAAAATCGGAAACTCTGAGAATAGTTGATCGGTTCGAAAATTACCTGCTTTGTATGAGTAGTAATTTTCACCAAATTTTTTCTTCTCTAGAGTTGGAATTGTGTGAATGATACTGACTCTTACCCATTCTTCATCTTCGCTGTGAAAAATGGATATCTTTAGACTCTCACTACCAATAGGCTTAATTTCTTTGTACCAGTCGTCATTACTATTCGATGGAACGATAGTAGTTATTGCAGTCAATTGAATTAAACACTTTTCGATTTCAAGGAGGACATGTTTTGTGTTTTGTTTGATTAAATCAATATCATCTTCTTTTATCGGTCTAAAGTGGGCGAGAGAGTTTCTCACCATTCCTATTTCTTGAAGTTTAGTCGAAACAATAGATCTACTAGCTTTAAAGAATGGGGAGAAGTACTTCCAATACGCATCAGATATTATGATGTCAATTAACTCTCCGCTATTGAGGTACAACATTGGCGAAGACAATTCGTATCCTAAATATGCATGCTCTTTGGCTTTGGCTATTCTGGACTTTGTTTCACTTTTGATAGAGCCGCCAGATGAGATAGCCGTTTCTGACCATTTTTCATTGAACTCCTTTTTTAAGATGACATATACGAATACACGAAGCGCATTTTCAAACCTGAATAGAACATTAAGCGCCTCATAGTAGTATAGGTGTAGCCATCTTTCTGGAATTTGTACCAGATGAGTGTCTTGCTTCGTTGCTTTTTTCCATTCCATAAGTTTTAGTACCTAGCCTGACATGAGTGGCATGTATCCTCAGGTATACACAAATCCATTTGTTCATTAAATATTATAAAAAAGCCGACATAAAAGTCGGCTTTTTTTATTAAATAATCAGTCCCATTTGAGGCCACCGCCTGTTTGGTATTCTGTTACTTTTGTCTCAAAAAAGTTCTTTTCTTTCCGCATATTGGCTTGTTCATCAAGCCAGGGCAGGGTGGCTTCGGCACCGGGGAAGGGTTCTTCAAAGCCTAGTTGTTTCGCACGACGGTTGGCTGTGTAACGGAACTGGCCGTGATGCACTTCTTTTGAGTAACCTAAAATTGGGTCACGCAGAATGTAGCCTGCATAGGTTTCTTCTGCAGCATCGGCTTCTTCAAACATCTGTTGGACTTTTTTCGGGTCCAGCGTGATGTTTTCTTCTTTCATGATTTGCTTGCAGACGCGAATACCGAAAGATGCGTGCATGACCTCGTCACGCATGATGTATTGCAGCTGTTCGGCGGTGCCTTTCATCAAACCACGACGTTGCAGAGCAAAGATTGGGCTGAAGCCGTTGTAGAACCATGAACCTTCGAAGATGCCAGCGAAGAACGCATAGGACATGACAAAGTTTTCGAGTTCATCACGGTCATGCAGATCAATATCACTACGCATGACCGTGTTTAAACGGTCATTGGCCAGTTTAATTTTTTGGTAAATCTCTGGTACAACACGGTAGCGGTTGTAGATTTCTGACTGATCTAGACCAATAGTTTCGATACAGTGCTGGTATGTCCATGTGTGCAATGCTTCTTCATACACTTGGCGAGCCTGATAGATTTGCAGTTCAGGCGCGGTCATTTTTTCCATTACGGCCAGACCGATATTACGCATCGCCAGGATGTCTGAGGTGGTCAGGTATGAGAGCACGTTTTCATAGACATGGCGTTCTTCCAGCGTCAGTTTATGACGGTAGTCATGAACGTCTTGCGCCATGTTGATATCCAGCGGTGTCCAGTGATTCTTGTTGGCATTCAGGAAGTAGTTCCATGCCCAAGGGTATTTGAACGGGGCTAACTGGTTAATATCGGCTTCACCATTGATAACACGTTTGTCGTCAGCATTGACGGGTTTGGCGTTCATTAATGGCATTTTTTTGATCTCAGCAGAAGCCGGGGCTTCGCTGAGATCGTTAGCGGCTGGAGCAGCAGGCTGTGCTGCTGCTTTTTCTTCGCTTTGTTTTTTTGCTTCCGCAGTACCGGCTATCGGTGCTGAGAATGGATCATCCCAATTCAACATTACTGACATGCCTCACAATCTGGTTCTAAAATTGAACACGCTTTTGGCGCTTCCATACCTTCACCTAGAACTAAATCGTCTATGCTTGATGACGAGCTGGCAACCGGCGCTGGCGTGCTCGCGGCAGCAACAGGTTTAGGCTTGCTTGGTGCAGGCGCTTCTGTTGCTGTAGTCGGTGCTGTGCTGGTTTTCTCTGCACCTGTTGCCCCCATAGAGCGGAGGTAATAGGTGGTTTTCAAGCCACGTACCCAAGCCAGTTTATAGAGGTTGTCCATCTTCTTACCTGATGGTTCAGCCATATATAAGTTAAGGCTTTGAGCTTGATCCAGCCATTTTTGGCGGCGTGATGCGGCTTCAATTAACCAGCGTGCATCCATTTCAAATGCCGTGGTGTAGAGTGATTTCAACTCGGCTGGAATACGGTCGATACCTTGCAGGCTACCGTCGAAGTATTTCAGATCGTTAATCATCACATCATCCCACAGGTTACGTGCTTTCAGATCTTCAACCATGTATGGGTTGATAACCGTGAACTCACCTGACAGGTTCGATTTCACGAACAGGTTCTGATAGGTCGGTTCAATCGATTGGCTGACACCACAGATGTTTGAAATCGTCGCTGTTGGGGCAATCGCCATGGTGTTTGAGTTACGCATGCCTTGACGTTTGATCTTGTCACGCAGCATGTCCCAGTCCATGGTTTTGCTTTCGTCTTGTTGCAGATATTCGCCACGTGCTTCTTTCAATAATTTGATTGAATCGATGGGCAGAATACCTTTGCTCCACAAGCTACCTTCGTAGGTTTGGTATTTACCACGTTCTGCAGCCAAATCAGAAGAAGCTTCAATCGCGTAGTAGCTGATCGCTTCCATTGATTCATCAGCAAATTGAACGGCTTCATCAGAGCTATAAGGAATACGCAGTTTGTACAGTGCATCCTGGAAGCCCATCAGACCTAAACCAACAGGGCGGTGTTGTAAGTTTGAGTGACGTGCTTGCGGTACGCTGTAGTAGTTGTACTCAATAACGTTATCTAACATACGCATCGCGGTACGAACGGTTTTTTGCAGTTTTTCTTTGTCCAGCTTACCGTTTTCATCAATATGTTTCACCATATTGACACTGCCTAAGTTACAGACAGCGATTTCTTTATCTGATGTGTTGAGGGTGATTTCTGTACACAGGTTTGAGCTGTGAACGACACCAACATGCTGCTGTGGGCTACGCAGGTTACATGGATCTTTAAAAGTAATCCAAGGGTGACCTGTTTCGAACAGCATACCTAACATTTTGCGCCATAAGTCTGTGGCAGGCAGTTGTTTGAAGTTACGAATATCGCCACGGGCGGCTTTTTCTTCGTAGGCTTCATAGGCTCTTTCAAAATCAAGACCGGTTAAGTCATGTAAGTCTTCGACTTCTTCTGGTGAGAACAGGGTCCATTGACCTTCTTCAGCCACACGTTTCATGAATAAGTCTGGAATCCAGTTAGCGGTATTCATGTCGTGTGTACGACGACGGTCGTCACCGGTGTTTTTACGTAAGTCTAAGAATTCTTCAACGTCGATGTGCCATGTTTCTAAATACGCACAAACAGCGCCTTTACGTTTACCACCTTGGTTAACGGCAACGGCAGTATCGTTAGCGACTTTCAGGAAAGGCACAACACCTTGTGATTTACCATTGGTGCCTTTGATATGAGCACCCAGACCACGAACACGGGTCCAGTCATTACCCAGTCCACCGGCGTATTTTGATAAAAGGGCGTTATCACGCATCGCGTTATAAATACCGCTCAGGTCATCCGGCACGGTTGTCAGGTAGCAAGAAGATAATTGTGGGCGCAGTGTGCCTGAGTTGAACAGGGTAGGCGTCGAGCTCATGAAGTCGAAGCTTGATAACAAGTTATAGAACTCGATAGCACGTTCTTCACGGTTTAATTCGTTGATAGCCAAGCCCATTGCCACACGCATATAGAAGGCTTGTGGTAATTCGAAGCGTGTACCATCAAAGTGAATGAAGTAACGGTCATACAGCGTTTGCAGACCCAGATAAGTGAACTCGAAGTCCAGTTCTGGTTTTAATGCATTACCCAGACGGTCTAAATCAAATAAGCCCAGTTCTGAGTCAATCAGTTCTTTTTCAATGGCTGTTGAGATATAAGTTTTGAAGTAGTCAGCGTACAAATCGCCCATTTCATTCTGAGAGGCTTGTTTAGGTGTTTTGTAGACAAAACTTAATGCTTCACGACGAATACCATCCATCAGCAGGCGAGCGGCCAGAGTGCTGTAGGCAGGATCTTTTTCGATAAAGGTACGCGCTGACATCACCAGTGCTTTTTCGACGTCGGCCTCTTTAACGCCGTCAAACAGGTTACGTTGGGTGTCACGTAAAATGGCATCACGGTTAACTTCTGCCAGACCTTCACATGCTTCGGTAATGAGGTTGTGTAAGCGATCGATGTCTAGCGGGTGACGACTGCCATCAGCTGCTATGACATGCAGGGGAGATTCATTGGCAGGCTGTGGATGTTTCTTTTCTTCTTCAGCACGTTTTTCTGCTTGTTTTTCACGATAAACAACGTAAGAGCGAGCAACTTTATATTCACCTTCACGCATTAAAGCTAATTCAACTTGATCTTGAATATCTTCAATGTGAACGGTGCCACCATCATCAATACGACGTAAAAGATTGTCAGTGACTTGTCTGGTCAGTTTTGCCACTGTGTCATGAATACGACGACTGTCTTTTGCTGAGTCACCTTCAACCGCTAAAAAAGCTTTGGTGATAGCGACAGCAATTTTGCTGCTATCAAATTCGGTGACTTTACCGTTTCGACGGATAACGCTGTATCCGCTTTCGGATTGTGATGAGGTATAAATGGGTTGTGCTGTTTCGCTCGCCATAATGAAAATCCCTGCAATAATGTTGAAATAATCAAAAAACACAAAACCACTAGAGGTTGTGGTTTCGAAATGATTGAACCACAAGATAGTGTGTTTTTGAAGGCTTGGCAAGTGGAGATTTTGCACATAATTTGTGCACTTTTTGTGGATAACTTACTGTGTGCTTAGAGCTAAGTCAGCGCCTATGCGGGATCACAGCTTTTGTAACTTTTTGGTGCCTGAAAAAACTTTTTTTATTACTGAAAAAAAGGCAGATTTTGTTGTGTCTGGTCCCAGGGGGACGGGCATCATACTGGTGCTGATTGTTTTGTTCAACCAGCACCAGAAGACTTTTCGCTAAGCACTTAAGAACTAGAATGTTTCTGTGACAGAGACGGCCGTCGGGTTCATGAGTTGATGTGCTTTCTTCAGATTTTTGCGACCATCGGTCTGCACAATGAGTGTCCATAAATTATGACGGCTTGCGGTCATGGTATCGTTGATTAGCGGATCATGATCCGGACGTAGCGACAGTAATCCGGCAAACAACAGTCCAACAAATGTACCCACTACGGCCAGTGCTATATAGGTATAGAGTGGACTCGACTGAGTCATCATTGGACCGGATACTACCATCGCACTGGCAATGACTAGCCCAACTAGCAAGCCAATACCACCAAAAATAAAATGAGAACGTGTAATAAAGCGTGCGATAGCTTTGGGTTCGGATTCAATTTTTTTACTGGTGTTACGGTCTTTTGGTTGTATTACTTCGATATCTTGCTGTTTGAAGTGACCAACATTGACGAGGGTTTGCTTGGCATCGATGGCTTTCTGTTCATCATCAAATACAGCAGCAAGTTTACTTGGTTTAGTTTCTTGGTTGATGTGCATGTCCATAGAGCAGTCTCCTTTTCTGGCTAAACACAGAGTAGGTGACAATAGGAATAAAGCAGATATCCCTATCTGCTTATATTTTCTGAAAATTTACTGAGTACTCACACTGAAAACGCCAACCAGTTGGCTGAGCTTTTGGGCAGTATTTTTTACCATAACAGAGCGATGCTGCAAGGCATCAATGGCTTGTGTCATCAAGCTTGCCGAGTGTCCAACGTCCCGTGCAGTGGCGCCGTGCAACTGACTATTCTGATCAAGTTGTTTAATGGTGGAGAACATTTGTTCAACTAACTGATGTAATTGTGTATTTTCAGAAGAGGCTTCTTCCGTTTTCTTCAGGCTGCGGTCCACATTTTCTACACCTGACTCCATAAATTTATACGCTTCCAGCGTTTCAGACTGAATAGTTTCAATCATTTGTTGAATCTCATCAGCCGATGTTGCTGTTCTTTGTGCTAGGTTACGGACTTCATCTGCCACCACTGAGAAACCTCTACCATGATCACCGGCTCTGGCAGCTTCAATAGCCGCATTTAGTGCGAGCAAATTGGTTTGATTAGTGATTTCAGTGATGACGCCAATAATATTGCCGATTTCTGCGGTACGATTATGTAGGGATTGAACTGCTTTAGCTGACGTTTCAACCACATCACGAATTTCCTGCGTACCACTTCGTACTGACTCATATTGCAACCTGGCCTCTTGAACAACTTCATCCATCGCTTGTTTCATTGCTTCTGCTGTGTTTGATGCATTGCCAATGTCACGGATTTGATCTTCCAGCAGCTGCAACATTCTTTCTATCGCACTAGCTACTTCATTAGAAACATGAAACGCTTCCCGGTTTGTTTCGAGCATAGCTTCATTCGTGTGGCGGACATTCGTACTGGTTTTGATGACTTGACCAACAATGCCATCCAGATTATCAATAAAGCTGTTTATCCAACGTCCCATATCACCCGTTTCGTCGTTAACAAATTTAGTGTTATCAAGTCGCTGTGCCAAGTTACCTTCACCCTCGGCAATCGTCTGAATAACGTGGGTCATTTGGTCAAGGCGGTTGGCCAGTGGATTGGTCGTCAATTTCTTATACATCATGGCTATCACAGCAATCATGACAATCGATAAAGCATTGACAGCCACCACGGGCAATTGGGTGAAAGCGTGTAATGCCATATTGGTGCCTAGCAGTAGTGACATTGACCAGACAAAGCCTTTCATTAAACTGACATTGACTGAACGTCGTCGGTAAACTTCCTCAAGATCACCTTCACACATCATGCCCCAACGATCTGGCGAACCTTTTAATTGGAAGGTGACACCTTTACCAATAACAGGGATGTGCCGGTAATCTGAGTAACCAGGATAGGTGACAAATAGGTTTTCGCCGTTGCGAATGGTTTCACGTACACCTGGATGAAGCTCGTTGGTTGCCGGATCAGTAAAGCGTATTTCAAACTCGGTATGGTGTTGAATTTTTACGACACCAAAAGCTGTATGAATACCGCTTTTCAGGTTTTCGCCATGTGAAAACGTATTATCTTCAAAACGAGAGCGGGAGAGGGCTATGCCCTGTTGCAAAGTAGGATCGAACCGCGATTCGACCATAAAAATATAGTTGTCACCTGATTCGGTATAGATATGACCTGCTTCACGCTGGATAAGATCACCTAACACATCATTTGGCACACGGCCACATATGGCTCCGACGCTCTCACCTTCCACAATCAATGGTTGGTAGAACATCAGTGTAACTTCATCATGGAACTTAGAGCTTGAAGGACCAATTTCTAGGGTTAATTTGTCGACATAAGGGCCGTGAAGAAACGGTGCGGATAGTCCATGCTGCACCGCTTTACTCGATAGGTCTGCTTTATTGACGTGCGAGCTGTACGTTGAGTGAGTGACCTTGCCAGAGGTATCGATGATAAATAATTCAGAGAAATCTGGCGCAGCCTTGAGCCGATCGTCCAACAGCGATGCTTGTAGCTCTGGATAAGAACCCGCTAGCTGTTCAGCTAAGAACGACATTTGATTCCATTGATTTTCTACCCATTGCTGAAGAATTTTTACTCGGGTAGCGGCGATTCCCTCAAATGTTTTTTCGACAGCGGCATAGTTGTGTCGATTAAGGCGACACGACCAGGACATGGCCAGTTTCCCTGTTGGTCCAAACCACGGTAGCCACGTTTTTTCTTTGTGGCTAAGATTCATGGAAGTACTTCGTAATTGACTCATTGTTACCCCTAACAGTGTTGTTTAACACTGCGAGAGGCAAAAAGCAGACCAATCGCCAAGACTATCTATTTTGGTATACCTACAAAGTGGTATTGACAAAAAGTGCACAAATTTAGTGCGGATGATAAAGATAGATGTTCCATTATGGGCACGGTCGTGGTTGTAACATGGCCAAGCCTGTATCCGGTATCTATAGGTCAAGTATTGCTTGTTTTACTTCATCTAAATGATCTTTGACCTTCACATTTCGCCACTCTTGTTGAAGTACACCATTTTCATCGATTAAAAACGTACTGCGGACAATGCCCAGATGTTCTTTCCCGTAGAGTTTTTTAAGTTTGATCACATCAAATAACTGGCAGGCTTCTTCATCAGCGTCAGACAGTAAGTCAAAAGGAAATGCCTGCTTAGTTTTGAAATTTTCATGCATACGAAGGCTGTCACGTGAAATACCAAAAATGACGGTATTATGCTCATTGAAAAAGTCGATATTATCGCGGAAGTTTTGACCTTCAAGTGTACAACCGGGCGTATTATCCTTTGGATAAAAATAGATCAAAACACGTTTACCTTTGAGCGCTGAAAGTTGGAATGTTTTATCGCCTGTGCTTGGCAGCGTAAAGTCTGGGACAGCTTCACCTAATCGTACTTGTGTCATCTTAGTCGTCCTGTTTGAAAAGATTTAGAAAGCAAAGTACCTTACACAATTCAGTCTGATCTTGTCATCAACAGGCAGGCAAAGTACCATGCCTGTTATTTTTTCGGAGTCATTTAAATATGTTTAGCGGCAGTATGGTAGCTCTTGTCACACCCATGCAGGCAGATGGTGCCTTGGATGTTGACAGCCTGCGAAAGCTGGTCGAGTTTCATATCAGCCAGGGCACAGATGCCATTGTCGCTGTCGGTACGACCGGTGAATCTGCAACCTTGAGCGTAGAAGAACACTGCGACGTGATTCGTCTGGTGGTAGAACAAGTTAATGGTCGTATTCCTGTTATTGCGGGTACAGGTGCTAACTCCACGTCAGAAGCTATCGAACTGACTCAATCTGCAAAAGATCTGGGTGTTGACGCTGTATTGCTGGTCGCACCTTATTACAATAAACCGACTCAGCAGGGGATGTATCTCCATTTCAAAGCTATTGCTGAAGCCGTCAACATTCCACAAATTCTCTATAACGTTCCAGGTCGCACAGCGTCTGATCTGTTACCAGAAACGGTCGGAAGGCTTTCTGAACTGTCCAATATCATCGGTATCAAAGAAGCCACTGGTGATGTATCTCGTGTTCAACAAATTAAACAATTATCACGAGAAGGATTTGAACTTTATACCGGTGAAGATGCCAATACTGTCGATTTTATTCTCGCAGGAGGTCAGGGTGTCATTTCTGTTACCGCAAATGTCGCACCGAAACTGATGCATGAAATGTGTCAGGCTGCTCTTGCTGGTGATGAGACGCTGGCACGCGAAATCAATTTAAAGTTAGTCGCACTACACCAGTTCTTATTTGTAGAATCAAACCCTATACCTGTTAAGTGGGCTTTGAACGAAATGAGACTTATTTCTAGTGGCATTCGTCTGCCAATGACGGTATTGTCTGAGAATTATCATCAATCTGTGCGTGATGCATTGAACACTGCCGGTGTTCTAAACTAAATTCAAGTGAGTGAACTGTATTAAATGAACGTAAAATTATTTAAACAAACATCGCTGGTTGTCATGATGACGACTGCTCTAACTGCTTGTGGCGCTTTTTCATCATTGGATGAGGTGGTTCCTGACAATACTCAGAAATACCGTAAAGCTGAAACCATGCCACCGCTTGATGTGCCGCCGGATTTAAGCACAAGCCGTATTAAAGATGATATTTCCGGTAATCAAACTAATACTGCAACTTACTCTGAATTTGAAGAAGCAGCGACAAATCCTCTGGCAGCTAAATACAACATTACACCGGATACAAAACCCGCACTGTCAGGTGAAGGTAAAGACCGACATCTCGTTGTGCCAGGTGAACGTGAAGTGACTTGGCAGCGCATCATTGATTTCTGGGCTACCAAAGACTTGGGCATTGCTCGCGCAGATGACCGCATTGGTTTGATGGATACAACGCCTGATGCAGATGGTTATGTGTATCGAATCCGAGTGGAACGAGGCGATACCTCTAAGATGGCGAAAGTCTATTTAGGTAACCCTGATGATGAGCAAGCGAATACTCAGAAAGATGAAGCCATGCTTCGTCAACTGGCTGATTATTTAGGTACGCTTTATCAACAGGATATGGAACAGTTTAAATTAGCTACGCCAGCACCACCACCAGAAGAAACAGCGCGTGTCTTACTGATGGATGATAGCAATGGTCAGCAAAGCTTACTGATTGAGCAGGATTTCCAAACTGTTTGGGGCCGAGTCGGACGTGTACTTGATAGCAAAGGTTTCTCTGTAGAAGATCGTGATCGTACTAAAGGACAATACTTTGTTCGTTACATTGATCCATTCAAGAAAGCCGAAGAAGATGATGAAGGCATGCTGAGTAAGCTGGCTTTCTGGCGTGATGATGTTGAGAAAAAACCAAACGAATACTACTACATTAAGTTGCTGTCTGATGCTGATCAAACACGTGTGATGGTATTAGATTCAAATGAAGTGCGAACTTCTGATGAATCTGCTAAACGTTTGTTAGATCTGATTCAGGAACAACTTGCACCGTAATGCGTTTTGCTTCCCTTGGAAGTGGTAGTCGAGGAAACGCTACACTGGTAACATCGGGAGAAACCACAGTCATGATTGACTGTGGTTTTTCTGCTCGTGAGGCTGAAAAACGCTTGCAGATGCTGGGGGTCGATCCTCATCACCTGTCAGCATTATTAGTGACGCATGAACATGCGGATCATATGGCGGGCATCCGGGTCATGGCACGTAAATATCGCCTACCAGTCTATACAACACCCGGCACTGCAGGCTGTTTACCTGAAGATGTTGCACCTCACATTAAAACATTTAATTGCCACGAAACCTTCAGCATCAAGGATTTGGAAGTTGAACCTTTCCCAGTTCCGCATGATGCAAGAGAGCCGAGTCAGTTTGTATTTGGTGATGGACAACACCGTTTAGGATTATTGACAGACGTGGGCTCAATTACACCTTTGATTGAGCAAATATTGTCTGGTTGTGATGGATTATTGTTAGAAGCTAATCACGATATGATGATGCTCGAGCAGGGGGAATACCCCGAACATCTTAAACGTCGAGTTGGTGGCAGGCTGGGTCATTTAAATAACGTGCAATCCGCCTCATTACTTGAGAAAATTGACACCACGAACTTGCAGCATATTATGGCAATGCATATTTCTGAAAAAAATAATTGTCCGTCACTTGTTGTGCCATTGCTCGCTGATGCACTGGCATGTGAACATGACTGGATTGGCATTGCAGACCAAGAGGCCGGTTTTGACTGGCGTGAAATAACTAACCGCTAAGAGATAGCTGATGCAAAAGAAACAAGAATTGTATTCTGGTAAAGCCAAAAGTGTTTTTGCTACGGATAATGAAGATTATGTCGTTCTGAGCTTTCGTGATGACACCTCGGCATTTGATGGTGAAAAAGTTGAACAGTTAAACCGCAAAGGCATGGTTAATAACAAATTCAATGCTTTCATCATGCAATATCTGGCAGATAAAGGTATTCCGACGCATTTTGAAGCGTTGCTGAACGACACCGAATCATTGGTTAAAAACATGAAAATGGTGCCTGTGGAATGTGTCGTACGTAATGTGGCTTCAGGTAGTCTGGTTCGTCGCCTTGGCGTCGAAGATGGACTTGAACTCAATCCACCGGTATTTGAATTTTTCCTGAAAAATGATGCATTACATGATCCGATGATTAACGAATATCACATCGAAACATTCGGATGGGCAAAAGCTGAAGATATAAGCAAAATGAAAGAGTTAACGTTTAAAGTTAATGAATATTTGCAGAAATTATTTGCTGATGCTGGGATGATCTTGGTCGACTATAAGCTGGAGTTCGGTTTGTTCAAAGGCGAGATTTATTTAGGTGATGAGTTTAGTCCAGATGGTTGCCGTCTGTGGGATGCAGAAACACGTAAAAAACTGGATAAAGATCGTTTCAGACAAGGTTTGGGTGGCGTAATCGAAGCCTATGAAGAAGTAGCACAGCGTATAGGCGTTAAATTATAGGTTCAAGTTATTAAGGCTCATTTCGTTAATTGCGAAATGAGCCTTTTTTTCACATACATACCTTGCTCTAACGGGTGAATAAAAGATTGCTCATATACACAATATGTATTGTGATTTATGATGTTTTTGCATTTCTAAAACTGGAGTTTTAAATGAAAACACCAGATTTACCTGAGAACGAACAGGAAAGATTAGCGACACTGAATTCGCTGACGATTCTTGATTCTGCACCAGATGAACGTTTTGATCGACTAACAAGAATCGCTGTTAAATTGTTTGATGTTCCCGTCGCACTTGTCAGCATTGTTGATAAAAATCGTCAATGGTTTAAGTCCTGTCAGGGCTTGGATATAACCGAAACTCCCCGAGATCTGTCTTTCTGCGGTCATGCCATTTTAGGAGAGGGGGCCTTTGTTGTTGAGGATACGCATCAAGATGAACGTTTTGTCGACAACCCTTTATTGATAGGTCAAAAGCACATACGTTTTTATGCTGGTTACCCCATTCGTTACTTGGATGGCAGTAAGTTAGGTACCTTGTGTATCAAAGATGTTAAGCCAAGAGCTTTCACAGAGGAAGACCGACAGTTATTGAGAGACTTGGCCACCATTGTTGAGCACGAAATTCAAGCGGTTGAATTGGCTACGATGGATGAACTTACAGGCATATTAAACCGACGAGGATTTAATATGTCGGCTGAAAAATCCTTGAATATCTGTAAACGGGGTGCGCTGCCCGTAGCTTTAGTTTTTCTTGACCTTAATGAATTTAAACCCATCAATGATAAATTTGGTCATGCCGAGGGTGATAGAGCGCTTCAGCAGTTCGCAAGCGTTTTAGATGACGTCGGCAGAGATTCAGACATAGTGGCCAGAATGGGCGGAGATGAGTTTGTCATTCTATTAGTTGATGCAGACAAAAAAGCTGTCGATCAAGTGATGAAACGATTTTCTCAGCAAATTGAACGCTGTAATGAGCAGCAAGCGCTGGGGTATGACATTACTTTTTCATACGGGATTGTACTCTTTGACCCGGCAAAACACGTGACAATAAATGATCTACTTTCTGAAGGCGATGCGCTGATGTATAAGCGCAAGAAAAGTCGTTAGTTTAACTAACGACCTTCCAGTGTATTTGCTTGCCTGCTCGCATTGGTACCAATGAGCTGTCAGCAAAACTTAACGTATCTGGTACATCCCAACTTTCTTTGACTAAGCTTATCTTATCTTCGTTTCTTGGCAGACGATAAAAATCGGGTCCATTAAAACTGGCAAAAGCTTCTAATTTATCCAGTGCCTGTGCGGCTTCAAACGCTTCTGCATACAATTCGATAGCGGCATGTGCGCTATAAATCCCTGCACATCCGCAGCTCGTTTCTTTGCCTGACCGTGGATGCGGTGCACTATCAGTGCCTAAAAAGAATTTTTTACTGCCACTGGTAGCAGCTTGTATCAATGCTTGTTGATGGGTATTTCTCTTCAATACCGGTAAACAATAATGATGAGGATGAATGCCACCTACTAAAAGGTCATTTCGATTTAATAAAAGATGATGTGGCGTTATGGTGGCAGCTATATTGTCGCTTGCTGTCGCTACAAATTCCGCAGCATTTGAGGTTGTGATGTGTTCAAACACGATTCTTAACTCAGGAAAGTCATTAATCAGCGGAATTAATACTTGATCAATAAATACTTTTTCACGGTCAAATACATCAATATCAGCTGACGTTACTTCACCATGAACAAGTAATGGCATGCCTATTTTCTGCATAGCGTCTAAGGCGTTATAGCAATATTTTAGATCGGTGACACCAGCATCTGAATTTGTTGTTGCACCCGCCGGATAGAGTTTTACAGCATGAACAACGCCGCTTTCTTTAGCGCGATAAATTTCATCGGCAGAGGTGTTATCGGTGAGATACAATGTCATCAACGGTTCAAACTGACTATCTGCAGGTATGTTTTTAACTATTCTGTTTTTATAGTCGAGTGCTAAGGCGGTACTGATGACTGGTGGTCGCAGATTTGGCATGACGATGGCTCGTCCGAATATCCTGGCGGTATCAACAACTGTGCGCTGAAGAGCCAGATCGTCGCGCAAGTGTAAGTGCCAGTCGTCTGGTCGGGTTAACGTTATTTGGTTTTGATTTAATTGTGTCATAGCGGCGAATTATGCCACAGCAAATGCATTAAGGATAAATAGATCTTTTCTTCGCTGAGAGGCGACAGACCTTATTCTTGACCTTATCAAGCATTACAAGTAACTTTACACGTTTACAATTTTTTAGCTCACTAAAAAGAACGGCATACATATAAGGGGAACACGTGGAATTAAGTGGTGCCGAGATATTAGTTCAATGTCTCAAAGACGAAGGTGTTGAATACCTTTTCGGGTATCCTGGTGGTGCAGTGCTGCATATCTATGACGCGCTATATAATCAGGAAGATGTCAAACACATTCTGGTTCGACATGAGCAAGCTGCAACACATGCTGCAGATGGCTACGCTCGGGCTACAGGTAAACCTGGTGTGGTCTTAGTCACATCTGGTCCTGGTGCTACAAATGCTGTCACTGGTATTGCAACGGCATATATGGATTCCATTCCAATGGTGGTCATCACCGGTCAAGTTAGCACTGCTGTTATTGGTAGTGATGCTTTTCAGGAAGTTGATGCAGTTGGGATTACACGCCCGTGCGTTAAGCACAACTTTTTAGTTAAAGATATCAATGATCTCGCTGAGACAGTTAAAAAAGCATTTTATGTTGCTTCGACTGGTCGGCCCGGTCCTGTTGTTGTCGATGTTCCTAAAGACATTACGGATCCGTCTATAAAAGTGCCTTATCACTACCCAGAAAAAGTAGTGATGCGTTCTTATCAGCCAACAGTGAAAGGCCATACCGGTCAAATCAAACGCGCTGTTGATCTGATGTTATCTGCCAAAAAACCCATGATATACACGGGGGGTGGTGTTGTATTAGGTAACGGCTCAGAGGAGTTGCGAAAATTCGTTCGTCATCTTGGATTCCCTATTACCAGTACCTTAATGGGGCTAGGTGCTTATCCTGCAACGGATAAACAATTCCTCGGTATGCTTGGGATGCATGGCACTTATGAAGCGAATATGGCGATGCATGATTGTGATGTGCTAATTGCTATTGGTGCTCGCTTTGATGACAGGGTAACCGGAAAAATTGCTGAGTTTTGCCCCCACGCGCAGATCGTACATATTGATATCGATCCTTCGTCTATTTCTAAGACGATCACGGTAGATATTCCTATTGTGGGTAGTGTTCCTGACGTGCTTCAGGAAATGAACCACTTGTTGACAAATAGCAGTAAAAAGCCACAGAAAAAAGCCATTGAAGAGTGGTGGAAAATCATTAATGGCTGGCGTGCTAAACAATGTATGAGCTATGACCGTAATAGCGATAAAATCAAGCCGCAATCGGTAATAGAGATGGTTCATGACATTACCAGTGGTGATGCTTATGTGACTTCAGATGTTGGTCAGCATCAGATGTGGGCAGCGCAATATTATGGTTTTGATAAACCCAATCGCTGGATTAATTCCGGTGGTCTGGGAACCATGGGATTTGGTTTACCTGCTGCCATGGGTGTTCAGCTAGCTTATCCTGATGACACGGTTGTTTGTGTTACCGGTGAAGGCAGTATCCAAATGTGTATTCAGGAATTATCGACCTGTCTGCAGTATGGGCTGCCAATCAAAATTGTTGCTCTGAATAATCGTTACTTAGGTATGGTTCGTCAGTGGCAGGAATTTTTCTATGAAAATCGTTATTCGCACTCTTATATGGAATCATTACCAGACTTTGTGAAGTTAACGGAAAGTTATGGTCATGTCGGTATTCGCATTGAAAAACCCGAAGATCTCAGGGCAGAACTCGAACGCGGTTTTGCTATGAAAGATCGTTTGGTTTTCTTTGATATCGTTACCGATCAAACAGAAAACGTATATCCGATGATTGCTCAAGGTAAGGCACACAATGACATGCATATGTCACCATACAGTGCGCCTGCTCAAGAGTCTGAAAGGGAGCTGTCATAACCATGCGCCATATTATTTCTATCCTGATCGAAAACGAAGCAGGGGCTTTGTCGCGTGTGGCGGGTCTTTTTTCTGCACGGGCATACAATATTGAGTCACTCACGGTTGCACCAACAGAAGATCCATCTTTGTCACGTATGACGATTGTGACTAACGGCACAGACCGTATCATCGAGCAGATTGTGAAACAACTAAACAAACTGATCGATGTTGTAAAACTAATGGACTTAACTGAAGGGCCTCACATTGAGCGTGAAATGATGCTGATTAAAGTCAAAGCAGCAACCATGGCTCAAAGAGAAGACGTTAAACGTCTTTGTGATATTTTTCGGGGACATATTATTGATGTGACCTCATCAACGTATACCATTGAATTGACAGGGGCTGTCAGCAAGCTGGATTCATTTATCGAAGCACTTGCTGAACATAAAATTATTGAAACTGTCCGTTCTGGTGTCACAGGTATTGCTCGCGGCGAGAAAAGCTTGCACCTGTAAACTGAATTTATATTCGTTCAAGAAAATCTAAGGAATTCAATCATGAGTTTGAACATTTATTACGATAAAGATTGTGACTTATCAATCATCCAGGGGATGAAAGTCACCATCGTTGGTTATGGTTCACAAGGCCATGCCCACGCATGTAACCTGAAAGATTCAGGTGTGGATGTCACAGTTGCTTTACGTGCCGGTTCTTCATCTATTGCTAAAGCACAAGCTGCTGGTCTGACAGTTTCTGATAACGTCGGTGAAGCAGTGAAAGGTGCTGATCTGGTCATGATTCTGACACCTGATGAGTTCCAATCTCAGCTATACAAACAAGAAATCGAACCTAATCTGAAAAAAGGTGCTGTTTTAGCCTTTGCTCATGGTTTTGCGATTCTATATAACCAAATTCTTCCGCGTGAAGATCTTGACGTTATCATGATTGCACCAAAAGCGCCTGGTCATACAGTGCGTAGTGAATTTGTGAAAGGCGGTGGTATTCCTGACTTAATCGCTATCGAACAAGACGCTTCAGGCCGTGCAAAAGATATCGCACTGTCATATGCATCTGGTGTTGGTGGTGGCCGCACAGGTATTATCGAAACGACTTTCCGTGATGAAACAGAAACCGATTTATTTGGTGAACAAGCTGTTTTATGCGGTGGTGCCGTTGAATTAGTTAAAGCCGGTTTCGAAACATTAACCGAAGCAGGTTATGCACCTGAAATGGCTTACTTCGAATGTCTGCATGAGTTAAAACTGATTGTCGATCTGATGTATGAAGGTGGTATCGCCAATATGAATTATTCAATCTCGAATAATGCTGAATATGGTGAATACGTAACCGGTCCTCGTGTTATCAACGAAGAAAGTCGTTGGGCAATGCGTGAAGCTCTGAAGAATATTCAGGAAGGCAAATACGCTAAACAATTCATTCAGGAAGGTCAGACGGGTTATCCTGAAATGACAGCAATGCGTCGTATTAATGCTGAGCATCCAATTGAACAAACCGGTGCAAAACTGCGTTCTATGATGCCTTGGATTCAAAAAATTGTTGATAAGTCTAAAAACTAATCAATTAATAGATTGAAAATCAACGGGGGCGGTTGTGAAAACAATCGCCCCCGTTTTGTTTGTGCGTCTGAACTGTCATAATGTAACGACTAATCAACAGGAGCCTGTATTTATGATTAATAGCGAAAAGCCTCAAAATCGCGGTATCTATTTACTACCGAATTTATTTACAACAGCTGGGCTGTTTGCAGGGTTTTACGCCATTGTCGCAGGCATTCGTGGTGACTTTGAAACAGCGGCTATCGCTATCTTTATCGCGATGATCATGGATGGGCTTGATGGCCGTATTGCACGTATGACTAATACCCAAAGTGCTTTTGGCGCGGAGTACGATAGTTTAGCGGATATGGTGTCGTTCGGTATGGCACCGGCATTAGTCATCTTTCAATGGTCGTTGAATGGGATGGGCAAGTTTGGCTGGATGGTAGCGTTTATCTATGCTGCCTGTGGTGCATTAAGACTGGCTAGATTTAATACTCAGATAGGAACGCAAGATAAACGTTATTTTCAGGGCCTGCCAAGCCCCGCTGCTGCGGCAATTATCGCAGGTTGGGTGTGGGCCGGTACAAGTAATGACTTCAGTGAGAATATGATTGCTATTTTCACCATTCCTATCACCTTTGGTGCAGCTATTCTGATGGTCAGTTCGATGCGTTACCATAGCTTCAAAGAGCTTGATTTAAGAAATAGGGTGCCTTTTGTAGTGATGCTGGTACTCGTACTAATTTTTGCACTGGTTGCTATAGACCCACCGACAATCTTATTTAGCGTATTCTTAATTTATGGCTTATCTGGCCCTGTTTTTACTTTGTTGAAGCTGCGCCAGCATCGTTCAGAACGCGCTCAAGCAAAAGAAGAATAAAATAAACAATACTATTGATAATCTGGTTCACACATTTATGACTGATAAGCTAATAATTTTTGATACAACTTTACGCGACGGTGAGCAGAGCCCGGGCGCATCGATGACAAAGGATGAAAAAGTCCGTATTGCTAAAGCGCTTGAGCGCATGAGGGTAGATGTTATCGAGGCTGGGTTTCCCATTGCCAGCACCGGTGACTTTGAAGCAGTTCAAGCCGTTGCTAAGGCCGTTAAGGATAGTCGTATTTGTGGACTATCCAGAGCATTAGATGCCGATATCGACAGAGCAGGTGAAGCACTTAAAGTAGCTAATGCGTCGCGCATCCATACCTTCATTGCAACATCACCTATCCATATGAAAATGAAACTGCGGATGGAGCCTGATCAGGTAATTGAAAACGCAGTTCGTGCAGTAAAACGAGCCAGACAATATACAGACGATGTCGAGTTTTCTCCAGAAGATGCTGGTCGTAGTGAAACTGATTTTCTGTGTCGAATTCTTGAGGCAGTCATCGATGCGGGTGCATCGACTTTGAACATTCCTGATACGGTCGGTTATAACTTGCCCCATCAGTTTGGTTCATTAATTTCAACCTTACGTGAACGTATTCCCAACGCGGATAAAGCCATATTTTCTGTTCATTGCCATAATGATCTGGGTCTGGCTGTTGCCAACTCTCTATCGGCGGTCATGAATGGAGCAAGACAGGTTGAGTGTACTATCAATGGTTTAGGTGAACGCGCTGGTAATGCCGCTTTAGAAGAAATTGTGATGGCGGTAAGAACACGTCAGGATATGTTCCCGTGCGATACCGATATTGATACCCAACATATCTTGTCTGCCTCACGGTTAGTGTCTGGTATTACCGGTTTTGTTGTTCAGCCAAATAAAGCGATTGTGGGTGCCAATGCCTTTGCTCATGAGTCAGGTATACATCAGGACGGTGTACTGAAAAACCGTGAAACCTACGAAATTATGCGTGCTGAAGATGTTGGCTGGAATACTAACAGAATGGTGCTTGGTAAACATTCAGGCCGAAACGCCTTCCGAAGTCGCCTTCAGGAGTTAGGCATTGAATTATCATCTGAAACTGACTTGAATGCCGCATTTACACGCTTTAAAGAGTTGGCAGATAAAAAACATGAAGTTTTTGATGAAGATATCCAAGCCTTAGTGAGTGACACAGTGGCCACTGCGGATGAACGTGTGAGTTTAATCTCAATGAAGGTGTGTAGTGAAACTGGCGAAACGCCTTTTGCTACAGTGACATTGTCAGTCGATGGTAGAGAAGTACAGACTCAAATGAGTGGCGGGGGACCTGTTGATGCGGCATATAAAGCCATAGAGTCTATTGTACAGAGTCAAACAGAGCTTCAACTGTATTCGGTTAATAGCATTACAACGGGAACCGATGCGCAAGGTGAGGTCAGTGTTCGTCTTGAGAAAGGCGGACGAATTGTAAGTGGTCAGGGTGCAGATACGGATATTGTCATTGCTTCAGCAAAAGCTTATCTCAATGCATTAAATAAAATATTAAGCCCTGTTGACCGAGCTCATCCTCAAGTCTAATGGCATTAACGCAATATCAATACTCAGTATTGTCTGAAATGGGCATACCTGTCTGGACACCACGTCAGAGCAATAATACTGAAATAATAAAGGCTAATGAGTCACTATCATCAGATAATTTGCAGAGTCAGTCTCTGCAAATTCCTGATGATGTCGAACTGCTTATTGTTGTTGAAACTACACAATTAGACACAGTTGAACGTCGATTATTATCCAGTATTCTTAAAGCCGTCAGCTTAGATACTAGGCAACAACTAATGATTGAGTCGTCAGACTTGGGACTCATGCACCAAGATAATTTTCATAGTAAAACAATTATTACTATGACTCAGACTGAACACAGCTTACCTGATGATATTGAATGCGTTCAGTTACCATCTTTAGCAGCCATGCAAAGTCAACCCTCTTTAAAAGCCGTTGCCTGGCAACGATTAAAACATTATCGCACCGCTTTTAATTAACGGATAAAAAATATGGTCTCCCCAAGAGTTATGACGGATCAGGACTTGCAGGTTGTTCATAATATCGAATGCTCAGCAAATCAGTTTCCGTGGACGCTCAAGAACTTTTCCGATAGTCTTGATGCCGGACATTATGCATGGGTCTATTCTGATGCTTATGATGTGATTTTGGGTTATGCCATTGTGCAGTTAGTCCTGGACGAAGCTCATCTGCTTAACCTTTGTGTCAGACCAGATATGCAACGACAAGGATATGGTCGATTTATACTTGAGCATATCATTGATTTTTCCAAAGCCCGATCCGCTTCGATTGTGGTTTTAGAAGTTAGAGAGTCAAACAAGAAAGCACAAAATCTCTATGAACAGCTAGGTTTTAATGAAATGTCAGTCCGCAGAGCTTATTACCCGGCAGAAAATGGTAGAGAGAATGCAATATTGATGGGTTTGGATTTATCTATGTTATCGATTTTCGGTGATATATAAGTAAACTCAATACCACGGCACTTGATATCATATGAGTGCTCTTTTAGAATAATTGACTCAATTACTCGGTTATTTTTCACATATTAGGAGATAAAAACATGGCTTATGAATTGCCACCACTTCCCTATGCTAAGGATGCATTAGAACCAACAATTTCAGCAGAAACGCTTGAATATCATTATGGTAAACATCACCAAACTTATGTGACTAACTTGAATAACTTGGTACCGGGTACTGAATTTGAAGGTAAGTCATTAGAAGAAATCATCACTAAAGCTTCTGGTGGTATCTTTAATAATGCCGCGCAAGTTTGGAACCATACTTTCTACTGGAACTGCATGACACCAAATGCAAAAGGTGCTCCAGATGGCGATTTAGCTGCTGCTATCGACAGCACATTTGGTTCTTTTGATGAATTTAAAGAAGCATTCAGCAAATCAGCGGCGACAAACTTTGGTTCAGGCTGGACTTGGTTAGTCAAAAATGCTGATGGCAGTATTGCTATCGTTAACACAAGTAATGCTGGCTGCCCGTTAACAGATGGTCAAAAACCTTTATTGACTGTTGACGTTTGGGAACATGCTTATTACATTGACTTCCGTAATGCACGCCCTAAATATCTGGAAGCTTTCTGGGGCTTGGTTAACTGGGACTTCGTATCAGCAAACTTTGCTGGCTAGTTAATCGTGTTGTAGAGTAAATTTGTTTATTACTTTATAACATTATAAAATACACGATTTTTGATAAATGGCAGTTTCATTTGAAACTGCCATTTTTCGTTTATTGGCTTTAAAAAGCCGTTTTTTTTAATGCCGTCAGGGCAAGGAGTACAAGCCATGACAGAATCGGTCATGCCCACATACGGACGTCTAGACGTCACTTTTAGTGAAGGTAAAGGCGCTTGGTTAACTGATACAGATGGAAAACGCTATCTTGATGCGTTAAGCGGTATTGCTGTATGTAATTTGGGGCATTGCCATCCTGCTGTGACGCGAGCTATTCAGCACCAGGCGGAAACATTAGTACATACTTCCAATATGTACCATATTGCTTTGCAAGAAAAACTGGCTGATAAGCTAACGGCCTTGTCTGGAATGGATCAGGTGTTTTTTTGTAATTCAGGTGCAGAAGCCAATGAAGCTGCAATTAAGATTGCTCGCAAATATGGCCACAGTAAAGGTATAGATAAGCCTGTAGTGATTGTAATGGATGGCAGTTTCCATGGTCGTACAATGGCGACGTTGACTGCCACAGGTAATGCTAAGGTGCAGGTAGGATTTGATCCTTTAGTGCCTGGCTTTGTCCGTGTTCCATACAATGATCTTGATGCTTTACGCATGGCGATTGGTCACTGGCCTGAAGCTGTGGCAGTGTTACTTGAACCTGTACAAGGTGAAGGCGGAATTAAAATACCTGACAGTGAATATTTAGCTGGTGTTCGTGCCATCTGTACACAACGCAAATTACTGATGATGCTGGATGAAGTGCAGACAGGTATTGCCAGAACGGGTAAATGGTTTGCTTATCAACATAATGCAGAGCTCGTACCTGATGTGATGACCTTGGCGAAAGGGCTGGGTAATGGTATGCCAATTGGCGCTTGTCTTGTTGCTGGTAATGCTGTTGGTATTTTACAAGCAGGTAATCATGGTTCGACATTTGGTGGCAATCCGTTAGCCTGTAGTGCAGCATTAAGCGTATTAAACACGATCGAAGAAGATGGCATATTGGGACACGTCAACGTGCTTGGAAAACAAATGCTGGAAGGTTTTCAGCAAAGACTGCTTGGCAAAGCTGGCGTGAAAGATGTGCGTGCACATGGGATGATGTTTGGTATCGAGTTATCAATGCCTTGTGCTGAGTTGGTTAAAAAAGCACTAGCAGAAGGTCTGTTGATTAATGTCACAGCAGAATCTGTTATTCGCTTATTACCACCATTAATCCTCAATGTTGAGGAGTCCCAAATGATCGTAGATAAGGTGAGTAAACTCGTACTCGAGTTTTTGTCTTCGCAACAGGTTGAGAGTGTAGCCTAAACATGAGACATTTTTTAACTTTAAAAGACTTGAGTGCTGATGAGTTAGAAGCATTAATTAATCGTGCATCTGAGCTCAAAAAAATGCAGCATAAAGGTGAAATTTACCAGCCTTTGAAGAATAAAGTCCTGGCGATGATTTTTGAAAAGTCATCTACACGTACCCGGGTTTCCTTTGAATCAGCCATGATACAGTTTGGTGGTGGCTCAATATTTTTATCACCTGATGATACTCAACTTGGCCGTGGTGAACCTGTAGAAGATTCTGCACGTGTAATTTCATCTATGGTGGATGCGGTAATGATCCGTACCTTTGAACATGCCAAGATTGAAACATTTGCAAAATACTCTTCTGTTCCGGTAATCAATGCTCTGACCGACGATTTTCATCCATGTCAGTTATTAGCCGATATGCAGACTTATCAAGAGCATCGTGGTTCAATTAAAGGTAAGAAAGTGGTCTGGATTGGGGATGGCAATAATATGTGCCATTCATATATCAATGCTGCGCAACAATTTGGCTTTGAGCTGCATATAGCCACGCCGGTAGGTTATGAACCGAAAGCGGATATTGTGTCGTCGGTAGATGCCACAATTGCGTTATTCAATAATCCAGCAGAGGCGGCAAAAGATGCGGATCTTGTTGTAACTGATGTTTGGGCCAGCATGGGACAGGAAGAAGAACAACGTAAACGTGAAGAAGCTTTTGCTGAGTTTCAGGTCAATAATGACATCATGAAACTGGCAGCAAAAGACGCTTTGTTTATGCACTGCTTACCTGCACATCGTGGCGAAGAAGTCACCGCCGATGTCATTGATGGTGAACAAAGTGTTGTATGGGATGAAGCTGAAAATCGATTACATGCACAAAAGGCTTTATTAGAATTTTTATGTGCATAAGCAATTACAGCAAGAGCTTAGTTAATTTAGCTCTTGCTTTAATGCTTCCAGACGCTCTAGCGTACCTATATCAGACCAGCGGCCATCGTATAACTCTGCGGTCATCCGTTTATTTTTTATCGCTTTTTCAAACAATGGCCTAAGCGCTTTGCGTTCGACTTTCAGGTGTTGGAAAAGTCGAGGATGGTAGAGGCCAATACCACTAAAAGTAAATTTACTCTTGCCATCAAGGCTGACTAAATTATCCGCTTGGATTGCAAAGTCCCCATCAGCATTATGATCAGGATTGTTTACCATAATTAGATGACAGTCAGTATCAGCTGCTAGCGCATGTCTTATTAGCGCAGAAAAGTCAAAGTCCGTCCAGATATCGCCATTGACCACAATGAATGGTTCGTCTCCCAGCAGACTTAATGCTTGAGTTATACCGCCAGCTGTTTCCAAGCTGCCAGCGGTTTCGGGTGAATAAACGATGCGACAACCGTAATTCTCACCATTGCCAAGAACAGCAGGAAACTGTTCACCCAGGTGAGCATAATTAATCACGATTTCCTGAATACCTGCAGATACTAAATTATCAATGAGGTATTCAATCAGACGCTTATTTCCAGCATATACAAGCGGTTTGGGAGTGTGATCTGTTAAAGGTCGCAAGCGTTCACCTCGGCCTGCAGCTAAAATCATTGCTTTCATTTTATTGCCATAATTTCGGGGGTAAAGGTAAGAAACTCATATAAAGCCTCAAGTTCTTTGTATCGCTCGCAGACTTCCAGTACATAGTGAAGCGTAAGAGGTAAGTCATTAAGGTAATTAGCTTTACCATCACGATAGTTGAGGCGGCAAAAGATGCCAAGCACTTTAAGGTGTCGCTGCAATCCGGTCAAATCAAACCAACGCTGTAGATCCTTACCTTGGGATTGTGTAATCAGTTTGTTATTTATTGCTTGTTCTTTGTAGTAGTTTAGCCAGTTCTGCTGCTGTTCAGCTGGCCACTGAATGTAACAATCTTTCAATAATGACACCAAATCATAGGTAATTGGGCCGACCACCGCATCCTGAAAATCGATAATACCGAGGGTATTGTCGGCACAGACCATTAGGTTTCGGCTGTGGTAATCACGATGAACAAAGCAGCTAGGTTGCTGTTGTATTTCATCAATAAGAAAATCATAGACAGCGGTGAGTATTTTCGGGACTTTTAAGTCTAAATGTCGACTCAGAAACCAATCAGGGAATAGTGACATTTCATCCCGTAGTTTTGTCTCATCATAATCAGGCAATGATGTGTTTGCCGGATGAGTTTTTTGCATAGAAATTAACTCATTAATGGCTTTCCGATAGAGATTATCGGCATTGGCAGATGTTAATGACTTTAAAAAGGAAGTATCGCCAAAATCACTGAGCAGTAAATAGCCATTATCTTCATCTTTGGCATAGATATGTGGCACTGCGACATCATATTGTGCAAGAAACTCATCAATTTTGATAAAGCTGCTTATATCTTCATGCTCAGGCGGTGCATCCATCACGATGTAGGAGCTCTCATTTTGTTTCAAGCGGAAATATCTTCTGAAACTAGCATCACTGGATGCTACCGTGATATTTAAATGATCATCAGGAAATAGTTTTTCTACCCAGGTAGTCAGTTGATTGAGTCTGGCATCGTTGATCGCGTTTTTCATGTAATTTTTACTCAAAATCTAAGTCTTTGTTCTTTATTTATAAATTTAGTTTGTGATGAAATCATTGCGACTCTATGAAAAGAGTGGTGTGAATATTATTTATATCTGGCGTATTATCGGGAATTATTTCCTAACTCATCAGTCAATCTGATGGGTGTTAAATAATGCTTTAGCTACAATGGAGTCGCAATGAAAAAATTTTTAATATCGGCACTTTTATTAAGTGCATCTTCAGCTGTTATCGCTCAAGAGTATGTCACACCTGCTGATATGCCAGAAGCAGCACAAACGAAAATGTATTCTATCCTCACAGACTACAATAAATGCATGATGCAAGGACACTTGCATTCGAATCATACAGCTGAAAACCCACAAAAAGCAGCTGAAGCAGTTATGCAAAGTTGTGAAAACCACCTTGATGAACTGAAAACGCATTTAACGTCCAACGGCGTTGAAAGCAGTTTAGTTGAAGGTATGGCTAAGTCAATGCGTTCAAAAGCCGCTCGTCAGCTTATGACAAAAACAATGAACAATTACGCAGCACAAGCTGCTGCTATGGCTAATGCCGAAAAACTGAAAGAGCAATCAGCAAACGAATAAATGTTTTACTCATTGAGTTGAAGAACATCAATGCCTTCCTTGTTCAACAACTCAATGAGTTTTATCAGAGGCAAACCAATCAGACTATTTGGGTCATCACCCTCTAATTTAGTAAATAAAGCAATGCCTAAGCCTTCGGATTTAAAACTGCCAGCACACTGATAGGGCTTTTCTTGTTCCAGATAAAAGTGAATCTGCTTTTCAGACAGTGATCTGAAATGAACAGTAAAAGGTTCTACTAAGTGATGCATCGTTAGGCTTTGAGCGTTATACAAGGCCAAGCCTGTATAGAAGGTGACAGCCTTACCTGAAGCAGATAAAAGTTGTTTTACAGCCGTTTCATGATTGCCGGGTTTACCTAAGATTTTTCCATCTATCACTGCAACCTGATCAGAACCAATAATGAGTGCTTCAGGGTAGTCTTTAGCAATGGCTAAGGCTTTTTGCTTTGCTAAGCGTTCAACCAGTGATGGGGCAGTTTCCTCTTCAAGTACAGATTCATCTATATCGGGTGCGTGTTGTATAAAGTCTATCCCCAGCTTTTTTAAAACTTCAGCTCTGAACGGTGAGCTGGAGCCCAGTATTAATGTCTGCATGATATTTTTCAATGTTATTAAGTTTAGGTAATAACTGTGGGCACTGTTCTACCTGTTAGCACAGCTATATTGGCTAACTGGTTTGCCAGCTCGATAAGTTCAGATAAGGCTGTCTGTGTATCTTGATTTAAGCTATCAGGCCTGTCTTCATAAGATTCGATATATACGCGTAATGTGGCGCCTTCTGTTCCGGTACCTGACAATCTGTAAATAATTCTGTCACCACCTTCAAAGCCAATACGAATGCCTTGTTTTTCAGCGATACTGTTGTCGATAGGGTCATGATAACTAAAGTTATCCGCATAGCTGACAACTCGCTCTCCGAACTGTTTCTTTGGCAAGCTTGGGAGCTGAGTTTGCAGATGTTGAATTAACGCTTCTGCTTGTTCAGTAGGAACACCCTCGTAATCATGTCGAGTGTAATAATTCCGCCCAAATTGTTGCCAATGTAGATTAACCAGCTCAGCGACGGACTGATGTTTAACCGCTAAAATATTTAGCCAGAAAAGGACTGCCCACAAGCCATCTTTTTCACGAATATGATTCGAGCCTGTGCCAAAGCTTTCCTCGCCGCAGAGAGTGACGCGATTTGCGTCTAATAAGTTACCAAAGAACTTCCAGCCGGTCGGCGTTTCATGTGATTCGATACCCAGTTTTTCAGCAACGCGATCGGCGGCCTGGCTGGTTGGCATTGAGCGAGCTATACCCGCAATACCAGATTTATAAGCAGGGATGTACTGTGCATTCGCAGCGAGAATCGCCAAGCTATCAGATGGGGTGACAAAAAACTGTTTACCCAGGATCATATTACGATCACCATCGCCATCCGAAGCGGCGCCAAAATCAGGCGCATCATCAGAAAATAATTCTGTAACGAGTTGTTCGGCATAAGTCAGATTCGGATCAGGGTGACCACCACCAAAGTCAGGTAATGGAATACCATTTATCACTGTGCCGGCAGGGGCGCCTAGACGTTTTTCTAAAATCTCAATTGCATAAGGACCGGTGACCGCATGCATGGCATCGAAGCGCATAGAAAAGTTGCTGGAAGTTAGTAGTGCTTGTATGGCACGGAAATCAAAAATAGTTGCCATCAATTCTGTGTAATCGACTACTGAATCAATCACTTCAACACTCATCTCTCCTAAACTCTGCGTGCCTAATTTATGAAGAGCGATATCTGCTGCATTGGATATTTTGTATTGGCTGATTTCAGCTGTTTGTTGATAGATTTGATTGGTAATTGATTCTGGCGCTGGACCGCCATTACTCGTGTTAAATTTTATGCCGAAATCACCATCAATACCCGCGGGGTTATGACTGGCAGATAAAATCAAGCCACCAAAAGCCTGATATTTTCTGATAACGCATGATGCAGCAGGTGTCGACAGAATACCATTTTGACCAACCCAGACATGAGCAAAACCATTGGCTGCTGCCATTTTCAGAATTATCTGTATGGCTGTTTGGTTATAATAACGGCCATCGCCACCGACAACGAGGGTTTTACCTTCACAATCACCCAGCGCGTTAAAAGTCGATTGAATAAAGTTTTCCAGATAGTGGGGTTGTTTAAATACACTTACTTTCTTGCGTAAACCAGAAGTGCCTGGTTTTTGGCCTTCAAAAGGTGTGGTATTTATCGTCGAAATTGGCATAAAAACTTTCCTGAATGAAACAATTGAGCAGCATTATTGCTAGACTCACGCTATTTGAATGTAATCCACTATACTAAGTCCATGAATAAGCCTCAACACATTGATAAAGCGCATTTGATGCGGATGGCAACATACGCTTCTGTGGCGACAGCCATCACTTTGATAATAGCCAAGTTATTTGCCTGGTTCCTGACTGATTCGGTCAGTGTATTAGCCACATTAGTCGATTCTAGTTTGGATGTTTTGGCATCTATTTTAAATATGATTGCCGTACATCACGCATTACAACCAGCAGATAGAGAACATCGTTTTGGTCACGGCAAGGCAGAATCACTCGCTGGTCTGGGTCAATCAATGTTTATCGCAGGGTCTGCTGGCATCCTGCTACTTCAGGCTATAAATCGTCTGTTCAAACCCGAGGCAATGGAGCAGGGGATGACGGTGAGCCTAGCTGTAATGCTGTTTTCTATTGTAGCTACATTAGCATTAATGACATTCCAGAATTATGTCATCAGAAAGACGGACTCAACCGCAATTAAAGCGGATGCCCTTCATTACAAAACAGATTTGTTGGTCAATGGCGGTGTCATCCTGGCATTAGTGCTTAGCATGAATGGCTGGTACTTATCTGACCCTATCATTGCTATCGCCATAGCATTGTTTATTTTGCACAGTGCTTGGGGCATTGTGAAAGAATCGATTGATTTACTCATGGATCATGAATTGCCGGATGAAGAGCGGGAAAAAATTAGTGCATTGATATTGAATCATCCTCAAGCAAGGGGATTACACGATTTACGGACCCGGCGTTCAGGCACAACGGTCTTTGTACAGCTTCATTTGGAGCTGGATGAAAGACTGACATTAAGAGAAGCACATGAGATTGCCGATAAACTTGAGCATCAGATAGCTGACTTATTCGATGATGCAGAAGTGATTATCCATGAAGATCCGATTACTCATTTACCGCTAAAGTCATAACATAAAGTGAATACAATACGGTGACGATTTCGTATAATTAGCACACAACAATATTGAGGCCAGTACAATTATTACCTTCGATTTATCCACTCAAATAACCATCGCTATCGCGGTGTGTGTTCTACTAGCTTTAGTGTTTGTGATTAAACGTAAAAGAAAACGCTCACGTTATTCAAGAAAGCTGGAACGTTCATTACAATCAATAAAAAAGCAAGAAGCAAAATCTATTATTATTCCTGATGGTTTAGGTGGGGCGATAGAAATTGAACGCTTACTGCTGATTGAGCAAGGGTTATTGATTATTGAAACATATCCGATGTCAGGACATTTATTTGGTGCCGATCACATAGATCAATGGACACAAATTATCGACGGTAGAAGCTTCAAGTTCACCAATCCACTACATCGGATCTACAACACTAAACATGCGTTACAGTTATTAGCACCGAAAGTCCCAATCTTTTGCCGTATAGTCTTTTCTGAAAATAGTAACTTTCCTAAAGGTAAACCCAGCGAAGTCTCTGTTATCAGAACCTTAGATGAAGATTTGCAGGGGCTTGCTAAGGAACCAAGTGTAAATCAACTTGGAGAGATTGCATGGGAGCGAATTATCAGAATTGCTCGTACTGACGGCCAATCATTGTTGAGGGATGTCAAAATATAATGGAAACCAAACCACTTGTTCTTGCTATTTCATCTCGGGCTTTATTCGATTTGGATGAAAGTCATAGAATCTATGAAGAACAAGGCACAGAGGCTTATTGTAACTATCAAATCGAAAATGAAGATGTGCCTCTGTCACCTGGCGGTGCCTTTAGTTTAGTGCGTAAATTATTGGCATTGAATGATAACAATCCCAATACGCCTAAAGTTGAAATTATTCTGTTATCACGTAATTCTGCCGATACTGGACTACGCGTTTTTAATTCCATACAGCATCATAAATTAGCTATTACTCGTGCGGTATTTACATCAGGTAGCAGTCCGTACAGATATGTAGCGCCTTTTAACGCACATCTATTTTTATCAACCAGTCCTGAAGACGTGGGTATGGCGTTGGAAGCCGGTATTGCTGCCGCCACTATTCTGCCATCACATATCAGAAGTAATAATGACAGTGATCAGCTTAGAATCGCATTTGATGGTGACGCTGTTCTTTTTTCTGATGATTCGGAACGTATTTTCAAAGAAAAAGGCTTGAAAGCTTTCACTGAAAATGAGCAGCAGACCGCGCGTGAACCCTTACCCGGTGGACCATTTAAAGATTTCTTGATGGCACTGAATCAGATTCAGACTGAATACGGTGAGAATGCATCACCTATCAGAACAGCATTAGTCACAGCGCGTTCTGCGCCTGCACATGAACGTGTTATTCGTACTCTAAGAGCATGGGATATACGAATTGACGAAGCTATATTCCTGGGAGGAATGGATAAAGGCCCGTTTTTGAAATCATTCGGTGCGGATATCTTTTTTGATGACCAGGAAAAGCATTGTCAATCCGCTGTGGAACATGTTGCTACCGGACATGTTCCGCATGGTGTTGCAAATCAAAAAAAAGCGCAGGATTAACCTCTAGTGGTCAATGCATCGATATCTGATTGGATAAAACAACTCAGTGAAGAGGATATGCCAATCTTTGCTGGCACTGTGGCGAATGTCACCAAGGCATTACATAGTGGTAAAAGTTCAGCATCAGATGTGGCTAATATTATTCTTCAGGATGCCTCTTTAACCAGTCGGGTTTTGAAGGCAGCCAATACCGTTCATTTCAATCCAACCAGACACAGCATCAGCACTGTTTCTCGTGCAGTAATGGTCATGGGGTTTGATCAAATAAAAGTCATTACACTGTCAATGGCGCTCATTGATAATCTGAGAGTAGGTGAACAACGCGCCCAGTTGATTCAAGAAATGGCTTTTGCATTTCATGCAGCTACTCAAGCACAAGAGTTTGCAAAACAGTTGAAGTTAGACGACGCCGAAGATATTTTTGTTGCGACCTTACTTTCACGTCTTGGCTATATGGCATTTTGGGCATTTGCTGGTGAAGAAAGCCTGACACTGTTGAATGAAATGCATGAAGGAATAGAGTCAACCAAGGCAGAGCTGAAAGTGTTGGGCTTCAGACTGACTGACTTAACAAAAACCCTCTGTCATGATTGGTCATTAGGCGAGTTACTTAATGACTATTTGAATAATCGCTTGTCGGCAAAAAATACCAAGGTTATTTCTCTGGCTGTTGATATTGCAACAACAGCACAGCAGGGATGGAAGCAGGTAGAGCTAGAAACAGTATCTAAGCGTGTGGCTCAAATTTGTGATGTGTCAGTTGAAAAAGCAAAAAAATTAGTTCTATCTAATGTGAACAAATCGAAAGAGCTGACAGTGCTATACGGAAGCGAACAAATCAGCAGGGCAATTCTGTTACCCGACCATATCGATGAAGCTGAAGCCTTACCAAAGCTTGATATTCCTGATGTTCTGAATGATTTTTCTGCTCCCGATTTTGACTATCTAATGAGAGTGTCACAAGAGATGACACAGGTACTACAAGAGCTGCCGCTACCATCAATCAGTATTGTTCTGGAAATGACGCTTGAAGGACTCACGCGCGGTTTGGGTATGGATCGGGCTGTGTTCATGTTGCTGAATGAAACACGAACAAAGTTAACCTGCAAAACAGGGCTAGGAAAACAGGTCGATGAGCTTAAACAGCAGTTAATTATTGATTTGGCTTCCAATCAGGTATTTAAAAGAGTAGTAGAGCAGCGTCAGTCTTTATTTCTAGAGAAAAGTAACGAAGACAATATTTCCAAACAAATCAGAGCCATGCTAGAAGGGTCATCGTATTTGCTCATGCCTGTAGTGGTAAAAAATAAAGTTATTGGCTTGTTTATGGCCGATCGAAGTTCGAGCAAGCGAGATATTTCTCAGCAAGAATTCATTGCATTTCAGCAGTTTTGCCAGCAAACGAACATGGGAATTAGTTTTTTAGCGATTCAAGGCTAGTTTTATCGAAATGTTATCGCTATAATAGCCGACTTCTTTCAGGCATCAGGCATGTCTGATAAATGATTATGCGAGAGTGGCGGAATTGGTAGACGCGCTGGATTTAGGTTCCAGTAGGGTAACCTGTGAGAGTTCGAGTCTCTCCTCTCGTACCATTACTACAATAGGCGGATGGCGAAACCGCCATGCCTAAATCCCCATGTTTGAGGTTAGAGAATGCAAGTTACTGTAGAAAACGTGAGCGAACTTGGTCGCCGTATGACCGTCACAGTCGAAGATGCCAATATCGAGCAAGCAGTACAGGAACGCCTTAAGTCAATTAGACCTAATGTGAAAATGGCGGGTTTCCGTCCCGGCAAAGTACCGATGAACATGGTCGCTAAAACACACGGACCATCTGCACGTCGTGAAGTTATTGACTCTCTTGTTCAGGAAAGCATGCGTGAAGCCTTCACCCAAGAAGGTGTTAATCCAGCTAGTCCTCCACATATCGATAGTATGGATGAAAAAGGCAGTAACTTTATCTATACCCTTAACTACGAAGTTTTCCCAGAAGTAGAAAGTGTCAAACTTGATGACATTACACTGGAAAAAACAGTTGCTGAAGTGACTGATGAAGATGTTGACCGTATGTTGGAAACGTTACGTGAACAACGTATGTCTTGGGAACCACTAAAACGTGGTGCGAAAGAAGGCGATGGCATTACCATTGATTTCGTTGGTACCATCGACGGTGAAGAATTCCAGGGCGGCAAAGGTCAGGATGTGTTACTCGAATTAGGCGAAGGACGTATGTTGCCTGAGTTCGAAGAACAATTAATTGGTAAAAAAGCCGATCAGGAAGTTGAAGTTACATTAACTTTCCCTGAAGATTACCGTGCAGAGCGCTTACAAGGTAAAGAAGCTAAATTTGCTGTTACCGTCAAACAAGTTGCTAAGAAAAAATTACCTAAACTGGATAAAGAATTTGCTGAACTGTGTGGTGTCGAAGATGGCATCGCTGCACTGAAAAAAGAAGTGCGTGCCAATATGGAACGTGAACTGAAATCAGCATTAAAAACACTGAACAAACGTAAAGCGATGGATTCATTGGCCAAAAACAATGAAATTGCTTTACCGTCAGCCCCTGTTGAACGTGAAGCACAATATCTTGTTGAGCAAGCAAAAAACAATCTCCGCAATCAGGGCGTAAATGTTGAAGGTTTGCCTTTCAATCCTGACAATTTTAAAGAAAATGCAGAAAAGCGCGTTAAGTTAAGCCTTTTGATTGGTAAGATTATTTCTGATAACGAAATTCGTCCTGAGGAAGATCGCGTAAAAGAAGCTATTGACGCGATTGCGGCTAGCTACGAAGATCCAGAAGAAGTTGTTACCTTCTACATGAACAATCAAGAAAGACTGTCAGAAATTCAAATGACAGTTGTAGAGGACATGGTAGTTGAATGGATTTATGACCATGTTAAAGTAGAAGAGAGTACATCGACATTCTCAGACGTCGTTAATGCAGTATCTAACTAATTAACAACGCTGATATTGAATGCAGCCCGTACTCATGTGAAATGGGTATGGGCTGTTTTTTTATTGGGACCTTGAAATTAGGATGGTTATGACAAATAAATTTTCTGGTGAAGAAACCAGTATGATTCAAAACGCACTGGTGCCTATCGTCGTTGAGCAAACATCTCGTGGTGAACGCTCGTATGATATTTTTTCTCGTTTATTAAAAGAACGTGTCATATTTTTAGTCGGCCCTGTTGAAGATCAAATGGCTAACCTGGTAGTTGCCCAGTTGTTATTCCTTGAATCAGAAAATCCTGATAAAGACATTCATCTATATATCAATTCACCTGGTGGTGCAGTAACGGCTGGTTTAGCTATTTACGATACCATGCAGTTTATTAAACCTAATGTCAGCACATTGTGTATTGGTCAGGCCGCCAGTATGGGCGCGGTTCTTTTAGCCGGTGGTGCAGAAGGAAAGCGTTATTGTCTGCCTAATTCACGTATCATGGTGCACCAGCCATTAGGTGGTTTCCAGGGACAAGCTTCTGATTTTGATATTCACGCAAAAGAAATTTTGAGTATTCGTGATCGTTTAAACGGAATTCTTGCCAAGCATACTGGTCAAGATATAGAAGCAATTCGTAAAGATACTGACCGTGATAACTTCATGAACGGTGAACAAGCTGTCGAATATGGTTTAATCGACTCAGTATTAACAAGCCGACCTACAGAATAAGCAATCTCGGCCGATAAAATTTATAGATGACGCGTAAGGTAGTAAAAATATGAGCGACGACAAAAATAACGATGATAAATTACTTTATTGCTCTTTTTGTGGAAAAAGTCAGCATGAAGTAAAAAAATTAATCGCTGGTCCATCTGTATTTGTTTGTGACGAATGCGTCGATCTATGCAACGACATTATTCGTGAAGAAATGCAGGAAATGGCGACTGAAGAAGCCGAAAGTAAATTACCTACACCTCGCGAAATTAATGATGCACTAGATAATTACGTGATCGGACAGGAACGCGCTAAGCGTTACCTTTCTGTTGCGGTTTATAACCATTACAAACGTCTTCGTACGGCTAATAAAGATAACGACGTAGAACTGTCTAAAAGCAATATTCTTTTAATCGGGCCTACCGGTAGCGGTAAAACGTTGTTAGCTGAGACATTAGCCAGACAGTTAAATGTGCCTTTTACTATGGCTGATGCAACCACGCTTACAGAGGCCGGTTATGTAGGGGAAGATGTTGAAAATATCATCCAGAAGCTACTGCAAAAATGTGATTATGACGTTGATAAAGCAGAGACAGGCATCGTCTATATTGATGAGATAGATAAAATTTCTCGCAAATCAGACAACCCATCAATTACTCGCGATGTGAGTGGTGAAGGTGTTCAACAGGCATTGCTGAAATTGATTGAGGGAACGATTGCCTCTGTACCACCACAAGGCGGTCGCAAACATCCTCAACAAGAGTTCTTACAGGTAGATACAAGTAAAATTTTATTTATCTGCGGTGGTGCTTTTGCTGGTTTGGATAAAGTTATCAGAAATCGAACCCAAAAAGGGGGTATTGGCTTCTCTGCTGAAGTAAAAAGTGTGGATGACAATAAGCCATTGAGTGAGTCATTACGGACGGTCGAGCCTGAAGATCTTATTCAATATGGTCTTATTCCAGAGTTTGTTGGTCGCCTACCGGTAGTTGCTACATTGGATGAGCTAGACGAAAAAGCATTGGTTCAGATTCTAACTGAACCTAAAAATGCACTAACTAAGCAGTATCAACAATTATTCAATATGGAAAATGCTGAACTTGAGTTCAGAGATGATGCATTAAGAGCTATCGCCAGAAAAGCTATGGAGAGAAAAACAGGCGCTCGTGGTTTACGATCTATCATTGAAAATGTGTTGTTGGATACTATGTTTGAGTTACCGTCAGCAGATAACGTATCCAAAGTAGTGATTGATGAAAGTGTGATTACTGGTGAGAATTCACCTATTTTGATTTACGAAGATCAAAGCACTGATATGGCCTCTGGCGATAAATAATCAGTTAACTATACCGTTGTATCTGCACATTAAATCAAGCATACGATTTCTGTATGCTTGATTTTTTATTGTCTGACCCCATATTGAATTCATGTCCTAAATTGGGTGTCTACAGACACATGTAAGAGGTTTGCCTTAATGGAAAATGAACTAACTACCACTTCAAACGATAACAACATAAAGGTTGTTCCTGTTTTACCTTTACGTGACGTTGTCGTGTATCCCTATATGGTGATACCACTTTTTGTTGGTAGAGATAAATCTATCAAAGCCCTTGAGTCGGCAACGGATGAAAGTAAACAAATCCTGTTGGTTGCACAAAAAGATTCATCAGAAGATACGCCTGACTCTGATGGTTTATATGAAACAGGAACACTGGCAAATATCTTACAACTACTGAAACTGCCTGACGGTACGGTTAAAGTATTGGTCGAAGGTGTACAGCGTGCAAATGTGGTTTATTTCCATAATCATGATACGCATACAGAAGCCGAAGTGGCACCATTTATTGATGATATCGAAGATGACCGTGAAGCCGATGTTCTCATGCGAACGTTATTGGGTCAATTTGAACAATACGTCAAATTAAATAAAAAGATTCCACCTGAGGTGATTTCATCGCTTTCGAGTATCGAGGACGTGTCGCGTATGTCTGATACCGTTGCTGCTCATATGACACTGAAGCTTGAAGATAAGCAAATGTTACTTGAGATGAGTGATGTAAAAGCGCGCGTTGAGAAGTTAATGGCTTTCCTTGAAGGCGAGATTGATATTCAGCAGATTGAAAAACGTATTCGCAACCGTGTTAAAAAACAAATGGAAAAAAGCCAGCGCGAATACTATTTAAACGAACAGCTCAAAGCCGTTCAGAAAGAGTTAGGCGAAATAGACGAATCTGCAAACGAGACGGATGAGCTTGCTGCGAATATCGAAAAAGCCGGCATGCCGGCCGAAGCACGTGCAAAAGCGGAATCAGAATTGAAAAAGCTTCGCATGATGTCGCCAATGTCTGCAGAAGCGACTGTAGTTAGAAACTATATTGAATCGTTACTGGAAGTGCCTTGGAAAAAACGCTCAAGAGTGACTTTGGATTTGCACAAGGCTGAAGAGGTCTTGGATGAAGACCATTACGGTCTTGAAAAAGTCAAAGAGCGTATCGTTGAATACCTTGCAGTCCAGAAACGTGTAAAAAAATCAAAAGGTCCCATTCTTTGCTTGGTCGGTCCTCCTGGTGTGGGTAAAACATCGATTGCACAATCTATCGCGCGGGCGACTAATCGTAAGTTCACCCGAATGGCCTTAGGTGGTGTAAGAGATGAGGCTGAGATTCGTGGTCATCGCCGTACATATATAGGTTCTATGCCTGGTAAAGTCATACAGAACATTTGTAAAACAGAAGTAAAAAATCCTTTATTTCTGCTTGATGAAATAGACAAAATGGCTCAAGACTTTCGCGGTGACCCTGCATCAGCATTACTTGAAGTGCTTGATCCTGAGCAAAATTCAACGTTCGCCGATCATTATTTAGAAGTTGAATATGATTTATCCGACGTTATGTTTGTCTGTACTGCAAATACATTGAATATCCCCGATGCATTACGTGATCGTATGGAGATTATTCGTCTTGCGGGCTACACAGAAGATGAAAAACTCAATATCGCCATGAAGTATCTTTTACCTAAAGCGATTAAAGACAATGGTCTTAAAGCTGAGGAAATTGATATTCAGGAAGATGCCGTTATGGAAATTATTCGACGTTATACCCGGGAGGCTGGCGTACGTAATTTACAACGTGAAATTTCAAAAATCTGCCGTAAATTAGTGAAACAAATTATTACTGAGCAGCCAAACGAAAAAGTTATCGTGACGGCCGATAATATCGAAACATACTTAGGTGTATATCACTATCAATATGGTGTGGCTGAAGAAAGTGATCGTGTCGGTCAGGTAACCGGATTAGCCTGGACTGAAGTCGGTGGTGAGCTATTAACGATTGAATCAGCTATTATGCCAGGCAAAGGTAAGTCTGCTTATACCGGTAAATTAGGTGATGTTATGCAGGAATCTATCCAGGCGGCTACAACGGTTGTTCGGTCTCGTTCAACAGAGTGGGGCATTAGTGAAGATTTTCTTCAAACACATGATCTTCATATCCACGTACCTGAAGGTGCTACACCGAAAGATGGTCCAAGTGCTGGTATTGGTATGTGTACCGCATTAGTCTCGGCTATCACTGGCATTCCTGTCAAAGCGAATGTAGCTATGACGGGTGAAATTACGCTGCGTGGTGAAGTATTAGCCATTGGTGGACTAAAAGAAAAACTGTTAGCTGCTCATCGAGGTGGAATAGATACAGTATTAATTCCTCACGATAACGTTAAGGATTTGAAGGAAATTCCTGAAAATGTTAAACAAGGTTTAACTATCATTCCTGTTAAATGGATCTATGAAGTGCTCGATGTTGCCTTACAGCATATGCCTTCAGCCAATAACGAAACGGGAGTTATTGCCTCTGATAAAAATAAGTATCATGAGGTAAACTCACCCAATCATCATTAATCACTGGAGCAAGCAATGACACTGGTACAAAAGCAACGCTTGATAGGGGCTGCCTTATTACTCTTTGTTATCGGTGTTATTGCTTGGTTATTATTAGCTTCTGTTGCAAAGAATGATATCGACGATATCGTGGATAAGCCAATTCCTTTTGATTCCATCATTGAGCCTTTAGATGATGAACCGGAACGTGTTGAACCGCCCGTGACATCTCAGGAGGTTGCACCGACTACGCAGTCAGATGACACATCAGTAAATAAAGACAATGAAAAGCTGACTGAAAAGGAACATACTGCTCCAGCTCCAGCTCCAGCTCCAGCTCCAGCTCCAGCTCCAGCTCCAGCTCCAGCTCCAGCTCCAGCTCCAGCTCCAGCTCCAGCTCCAGCTCCAGCTCCAGCTCCAGAAAAGGCTGCAGAACAAAAAAATGAGATTTTATGGGTTTTACAATTAGCCAGCTTTGGCGTACGTGATAATGCAGATGCATTATCAAAAGAACTGGAGTCCATGGGATACAATCCATTAATTGAAATTGTGAAAACGGATAAAAACCCGATTTACCGTGTTCGTCTACAGCCTGTGGCAGATCGCGATAAATTAGAAAAAACAGCAAAAATGCTCAGCGAGAAACTCAAGTTATCTACGCAAATTTTGCAATATCAACCTTAATCTTTGTGTCTAAAACAGACAATGAAATATAACTGTAAAAATACTGGGTTGTTGTTGGTTAATCTGTTAAAATTCACGGTTTAGATCGCAGCTCGTTGCGGGGTAACTATGGTTTGGGTTGACTATCTGATAATAGGTCTGATTTTTTTGTCGGCCGCTATCAGTATCGTCCGGGGCTTTATGAAAGAAGTGCTTTCATTAGCTAGTTGGATTTTAGCTTTCTGGGTAGCCATACTTTTTTACTCGAATCTGTCTACCTTATTAGCTGACTATATATCGACACCATCCATACGATTATTTCTGGCTTTTTTTGTCTTATTTGCAGTGACATTGATTCTTGGCGCTATGGTCAATCACCTAATATCTCAAGTTGTTGAAAAAACCGGGCTTACCGGTACTGACCGTGCTTTGGGTATTATCTTTGGTTTGATACGAGGTGTTGCCATTGTCACTATCTTGGTTCTAGCTGCTGGTGCGACACCAATGCCAGCAGACAGTTGGTGGCAAAACTCTATCTTGCTAGAGCATTTCATCAAACTAGCGGTTTGGGTGCGTGATCTGTTACCAGCAGATATCGCTCAACATATCAACTACAATTAACTTCCTGACAGGGCAAACTATGTGCGGAATTATTGGTATTGTGGGTCATTCTGAGGTTAACCAGGCCTTATATGATGGATTGACCGTACTGCAACATCGAGGACAGGATGCTGCTGGAATTATGACTTGCGACGATGATGGCAAGTTTTTCCTACGTAAGGATAATGGACTCGTTAAAGATGTTTTCCACACCCGTCATATGATTCGTCTTAAAGGCAAGATGGGGATTGGTCATATTCGCTATCCTACTGCAGGTTGTTCAACCTCAGCTGAGTCACAACCATTTTATGTTAACTCACCCTTTGGTATTGCTCTGGCACATAATGGCAATCTAACCAATACAAAAGTATTGAAAGACGAATTGTTCCAGACGGACCGTCGTCATCTCAACACTGATTCTGATTCTGAAGTGCTACTCAATGTGCTGGCTCATGAATTACAAAATAGTTCTAAGCTGACACCACTGCCTGAAGACATTTTCAAAGCCGTTGCTCAAGTGCATCGTCGTTGTAAAGGCGCTTATGCCGCTGTTGCGATGATTTCTGGTGTTGGTGTCATGGCATTTCGTGATCCATACGGTATTCGCCCAGCTGTCATTGGCAAACGTGAAACAGCGCAGGGGACTGAATATGTTGTGGCTTCTGAGAGTGTCGCTGTTGATATCCTGGACTATGAATTAGTCCGTGATATTGAGCCAGGTGAATGTGTTTTTATTGATACAAAAGGCAACTTTTATTCTCAACAGTGTGCTGATAATCCCATCAAATCACCATGTATTTTTGAATATGTTTATTTTGCCAGACCTGATTCTATGATGGATGGCATCTCTGTTCACAAAAGTCGGATGCGTATGGGGACAAAACTGGCCCATAAAATTAAACGTGAGTTTCCGGATCATGATATTGATGTGGTTATCCCGATTCCAGATACAAGCCGTAGCGCTGCATTGCAGTTATCATACGATCTAGGCGTGGTGTATAGAGAAGGTTTTATCAAAAATCGCTATATAGGCAGAACGTTTATTATGCCTGGTCAAACTATGCGTAAAAAATCTGTCCGTCAAAAATTAAATGCGATTGATTTGGAGTTTAGAGGGAAAAATGTACTGTTAGTTGATGACTCTATTGTTCGTGGCACAACATCACAGCAAATTGTTCAGATGGCAAGAGATGCGGGCGCTAATAAAGTCTATCTGGCTTCAGCAGCCCCACCGGTTCGTTTCCCGAATGTCTATGGTATCGATATGCCATCTGCAAATGAGTTTGTGGCCCATGACAGAAGTATCGAAGAAATTTCCAAGGAACTTGGCGTAGATTGGCTTGTTTATCAGGATCTGCCAGATCTGGTCTCAGCTATTAATAAAAAGAGCGATGTTGAACGCTTTGATACCTCTTGTTTTGATGGGGAGTACATCACGGGAGATATTGATGCCAATTATCTATATTACATCGATGCGATGCGAAATGACCTCAGTAAACAGACATCTGATAAAAGTAATGCTGTAATTGAGCTACATAACAACTAAGATTATGAAGCCATATACGTATCCACTTTGCTGTTTTTCGATATTTCTTATATAATCCCGTCGATTATGCACCAGCAATTGCCAAAAGAAATAGATCCGTTTCGTTTTGCTCATAATGGGCGAGAGCTTGAAGGGGAAATTGAACTGACATCTTTGTCACGTTTGAAACCCTCTCTCTTCAATGATGCGGGTACGGTTAAGGTCAAGATGCGATTTGATATTGATCAAATCGGGACTCCCTATATGCAGGGTCAGTTTGTCACCGAGTTGTCGATGACATGTGAGCGTTGTATGGGAGAGCTGCTTTACCCAATAACAATAGAAACATTGTTGGGTTTGGTAAAACATGAACGCTTAGTCAGTAAATTATCTGAGCAATACGAGCCTTGGATAATTGATGAATCGGAGTTTGTGAACCCTGCTGATGTTGTGGAAGATGAGTTAATTTTGGCACTTCCCCTAGTGCCTAAACATGATTTTGATTGTTTGCCGAAAGAGGTATGGCAATCTGGGGACGAAGAGGTAGGGGAGAAACCTGAAAAACAGGCATCTCCGTTCGCAGTATTATCTGCATTGAAATCAAAAAAATAATTTTGAATTTTTAAAAGGCTTAGGAGTTTTTAGTCATGGCTGTTCAACAAAACAAAAAAAGTGCATCACGTCGTGGAATGCGTCGTTCACATGATGCCTTAACCGAAACAACATTATCTGTTGATTCAACTTCAGGTGAATTACACCGTCGTCATCATGTGTCAGCTGATGGCTATTACCGTGGTCGTAAAGTTGTTGCGGATAAAAGCGAATAAGGCATAAAAACAATTGAGCCTGACGATATCAATTGATGCAATGGGCGGGGATCACGGACCTCAAGTCGTGATCCCCGCTGCCATATCAGCATTAAAAAAACATCCGGATGTCACATTAATTCTTGTCGGTGATGAACAAATAATTCATTCTCACCTGCAAAAAAATAATGTAGATAACGAACCCCGCTTAATTGTTCATCATGCTTCACAGCAAGTGGAGATGGATGAGTCACCATCGCAAGCATTACGCGGGAAGAAAGATTCTTCTATGCGTGTGGCGATTAACTTGGTTAAAGAGGGGCGCGCAGCCGCTTGCGTAAGTGCGGGTAATACTGGTGCATTGATGGCAACAGCCAGATTTGTACTAAAAACACTACCGGGTATCGAAAGACCCGCTATCGTTTCAGCTTTACCAACAATGAAAGGACATACCTATGTGCTGGATTTGGGGGCAAATGTTGATTCGAGTGCTGCACATTTAGTCCAGTTTGCTTTAATGGGCTCTGTTCTCGCTGAACTTGTGGATGGTAAAGACAAACCTAAAGTCGGTTTGCTCAATATCGGTTCTGAAGAGATAAAAGGTAACGAACGCGTCAAAGAAGCATCACGCTTGTTAGAGCAGACTGATCTTAATTACATCGGTTATGTTGAAGGTGATGGTTTATACCATGGTGAAGCCGATGTGCTTGTTTGTGACGGTTTTGTCGGTAACGTTGCTCTAAAAACCAGTGAAGGTGTCGTTCATATGATTCGTCATTATTTACGGCAATCATTTTCCCGTAATTGGCTCACTAAATTAGCTGGTTTAATTGCTTCACCTGTATTAAAACATTTCCGTAATGAGTTAGATCCCCGTGCCTATAACGGTGCAAACCTGATTGGTTTGCAAGGTATTGTGATTAAAAGTCACGGTGGTGCCGATGAGTTTGCTTTCGCTAACGCTATAAATATAGCGATTATCGAAGCCGCCAAGGATGTGCCGAAAAATATAACTAAACACCTGGAAGTGTTGCTGGAAGGACAAGTATTGTGATGTATTCTCGTATCGCGGGTACTGGTAGTTATTTGCCAGAAAAAGTACTCAGCAATCATGATCTTGAGTCTATGGTTGAAACCAGTGACCAATGGATTACTGAACGGACGGGAATAAAAGAACGTCATATTGCTGCCGAGAATGAAACAACAACAGATCTTGCATACCAAGCCTCTGTTAAAGCCATTGAAGCTGCCGGTATTACGAATAATGATATTGATCTCATTATCGTTGCAACTACCACACCTACCCAAATATTTCCAAGTACAGCCTCATTATTGCAAGCGAAACTTGATATTGCTGGTTGTCCGGCATTTGATGTACAAGCTGTTTGTACTGGATTTGTATATGCACTGACCATTGCTGATAAATTCATTAAAGCAGGTGGTGTGAAAAATGTTCTAGTGGTCGGTGCAGAAACCATCTCGCGTATTATTGACTGGTCAGATAGAAATACTTGTGTATTATTTGGGGATGGTGCTGGAGCAGTCGTTCTTCAGGCATCACAACAACCTGGCATTATTTCTACGCATATTCACTCCGATGGCAGTTTCAGCAGTTTATTACAGGTGCCAGCAGGCCCAGGTTCGGATGCTACTGATGATTCTGCTTATATCGATATGCAAGGTAATGAAGTCTTTAAGGTTGCAGTAAAAACCCTTAGCAGCATTGTTGATGAAACATTGGAAGCCAATCAGCTGGATAAAACTGCTGTTGACTGGCTTATTCCTCATCAGGCTAACATTCGTATTATTGCTGCTACAGCAAGAAAGTTACAGATGTCGATGGATAGAGTGGTTGTCACGGTTGATAAACATGGCAATACCTCAGCGGCATCTATTCCCTTAGCCCTCGACGTTGCTGTTCGTGACGGTCGTATAAAACGTGGTGAAACTTTATTGTTTGAAGCCTTTGGTGGCGGATTTACATGGGGTTCAGCGCTTATTCAATACTGATATATTCAGGGGTAATGAATGAAATCAGCTTTTGTCTTTCCCGGTCAGGGATCTCAATCTGTAGGTATGCTCGCTGAGATCGCAGCAGAATACAGCATCGTAAAACAAACATTCCAAGAAGCTTCAGATGCCTTAGCTTATGACGTCTGGAACTTGGTATCTAATGGTCCTGAAGAACTCTTAAATCAAACTGATCGTACTCAGCCAATAATGTTGACTGCTGGTATTGCTATGTGGCGTGTCTGGCAATCAGTTTCAGATATAAAACCGGTGTATTTTGCTGGTCATAGTCTCGGTGAATATACAGCGCTTGTCGCCGCCGATGCAATCGATTTTACTGATGCAGTCAAGCTGGTTGAATTACGTGGCCAATATATGCAACAAGCTGTGCCTGCTGGCGAAGGGGCGATGGCCGCTATACTGGGGTTGGATGATGATGTGGTACGCGAGGTGTGTAATGAAGCATCAGCCGCAGGCGTTGTCGAGGCAGTAAATTTTAATTCGCCTGGACAGGTCGTTATCGCAGGTTCTGCCGAAGCGGTTAAAAAAGCAACTGAAATAGCATCTGATAAAGGCGCTAAACGTGCTCTGATATTGCCAGTAAGCGTGCCATCACATTGTGCACTTATGCAGCCAGCCGCAGAGCAGTTAGCTAATAAACTCAATGAAATAGACATCCGCATGCCCACAACACCCGTTATTCATAATGCGAGTGTGACATCTGCTGTCGATGTAGATGCTATTAAATCATTGCTGGCGCAACAATTATATAGCCCGGTTCGCTGGGTCGAAACTATTCAGTGGCTTGCCGCGCAAAATGTAGATCACATTGTGGAATGTGGACCAGGTAAAGTTTTAGCTGGTTTGACTAAACGTATTGATAAGTCTCTTACCGCATTACCTTTATTTGATATAGCGACGCTTGAAAAAACTCAGCAAGCATTAGGAGAATAGAATGAGCTTAGATGGAAAAATTGCTCTGGTGACTGGAGCGACACGTGGTATTGGTAAAGCTATTGCACTTAGTTTAGGTGAGCAAGGCGCTACAGTGATTGGTACAGCAACCTCTGAAAGCGGTGCTGCAACAATCACTGATTTTCTTAAAGAGGCGAACATTAATGGGCGTGGTATCGTTCTTAATGTTACTGATGCCGATGCCATTGATAATGTGGTCTCTACCATAGAAAATGAATTTGGCGCACCAGAAATTCTGGTGAATAATGCGGGTATTACGCGTGATAATTTATTAATGCGTATGAAAGATGAAGAGTGGGATGACATTATCAACACCAATCTGACACCAATATTTAAGCTGAGTAAACGTTGCCTTAGAGCGATGACTAAAGCTCGTTGGGGACGAATCATTACCATTACCTCAGTCGTTGGTGCAATGGGTAATGCTGGACAAACTAACTACGCTGCAGCAAAAGCTGGGGTCATTGGTTTTAGTAAGTCTTTGGCTCGTGAAGTGGGTACTCGAGGTATCACTGTCAATACAGTCGCACCAGGCTTTATTGATACGGATATGACCAGTTCTTTACCAGAAGCACATAAAACGGCACTGCTTGAACAAGTGCCTGTAAAACGTTTGGGTGCACCAGAAGAGATTGCTGCTGCTGTGAGCTATCTGGCGAGTATGAATGCCGGTTATGTTACGGGAGAAACATTACATGTCAACGGTGGCATGTATATGAGTTAATGATCACTAAGTGATTATTAATTAAGAATTTTATTTTTGAGTCAAGCAAGGTGATCGCCATTTAGCTTGTCTCAATGGTGCAGGCACTATAAAATGCCTGCACATTGTTTGATGTATTAACCACCAAAGGAAATATTAGTTATGAGTGATATCGAAGCTCGCGTAAAAGAAATTGTTGTTGAACAATTAGGTGTCAACGCTGATGAAGTAACTGCGGATGCTTCATTTATCGACGACCTGGGCGCAGACTCTCTGGATACAGTAGAGTTGGTTATGGCTTTGGAAGAAGCTTTCGAATGTGAAATCCCAGACGAAGAAGCTGAGAAAATCACTACAGTTAAAGAAGCTGTTTCTTATATTAACGCACACCAGTCTTAATATAATCAAAAGCGCTTATGATAGCCGTCTAGTGTGTGAAAGCATGCTAGGCGGCTATGTCATGTATACCTGTAGGTTTGAGGGGAAAACCTGATGTCTAAAAGACGCGTTGTCGTTACTGGCCTTGGTGCTGTTACTCCAGTTGGACTAACGGTAAAAGAAAGCTGGGAAAATATTGTTGCAGGTAAAAGTGGTGTTGCACCGCTGACCTTGTTTGATGTCTCAGAGTTTAGTGTTCGCTTCGGTGCAAGTGTCAAAAACTTTGATGTCACAACCGTAATTCCTAAAAAAGATGCTAAAAAAATGGATACCTTTATCCATTATGGTATTGCCGCAGCTAAAGAAGCGATTGAAGATTCTGGTTTAGTGGTGACTGATGAGAATGCTGAACGAATTGGTGTAGCCATTGGTTCAGGTATCGGCGGTTTACCCGGCATTGAGTCTGGTTACGACAGTTATTTAAGTGGTGGACCTCGTAAGATTTCCCCATTTTTCGTACCGAGTAACATTATCAATATGATTTCAGGTAATTTATCGATCATGTACGGTATGAAAGGTCCTAATACAGCCATCGTGACAGCGTGTTCAACAGGAACACACTGCATTTCAGCGGCTGGTCGTATGATTCAATACGGTGATGCCGACGTGATGATTGCCGGTGGTGCTGAAATGGCCACATCTAAAACAGGGTTAGGTGGATTTGCTGCTGCACGCGCTTTATCTACGCGCAATGATGACCCGGCTGCTGCTAGTCGTCCATGGGATAAAGACCGTGACGGTTTTGTTCTTGGTGATGGTGCCGGTGTGATTGTGCTGGAAGAATATGAACATGCCGTAAAACGTGGCGCCACAATTTATGCAGAGTTAGTTGGATCTGGCATGAGTAGCGATGCTTATCACATGACATCGCCATCTGAAGGCGGTGAAGGTGCGGCTCGTTGTATGGTAAACGCGATGAAAGACGCAGGCATTAATGCGGATGAAGTCGACTATATTAATGCGCACGGTACATCAACACCAGCAGGCGATGCTGCTGAAACCCAAGCCATCAAAAAAGCGATGGGTGATGCTGCTAATAATGTTGCGATCAGCTCGACCAAATCAATGATTGGCCATTTGCTTGGTGCAGCAGGCGGTGTAGAAGCTGTGTTCAGCCTCTTATCTATCCGAGATCAGATTGCACCACCTACTATCAATCTCGATAATCAGGATGAAACATGTGATCTAGATTATGTACCCAATACGGCAAGACAAATGAAAATTGACGTGGCAATGTCAAATTCATTTGGATTTGGCGGCACTAACGGTACTGTTATATTTAAAAAGTTAAGTTAAGCTGAGTAAGCCGGTGATTCTGATAAATGGTCAACCGGAAACAATGCTATCAGTAGCAGACCGTGGCCTTCAGTATGGCGACGGTCTGTTCGAAACGATACCATTTCGACATGGTAGGCTAGAATACCTCAAAGAACATACAGAGCGTTTGTTGCGAGGTTGTAAACGTCTGCAGATAGACTTTAATGATATAGCAGCATTAGAACGAGAGTTGCTTATTGTTTGCAATCAAATATCCGGTGAAGGTGTTATTAAAATTATCCTCACTCGAGGCTCTGGCGGACGAGGGTATAAACCACCTAAAGACTCAACACCTCAACGCATCATCTCTTTTCACCCTTTGCCAGATTATCCGCTCAATCATCAATCAGGTATTACTGTCCAACTGTGTTCGACGCGTTTGGCAAAAAATCCATTATTAGCAGGAATCAAACATTTAAACCGTTTGGAGCAGGTGATTGCCAGAAATGAATGGGATTCAGCAGATATTGCTGAAGGATTAATGCTGAACTATGACGATGAACTCATTGAAGGAACAATGAGCAATGTATTCCTGGTCAGTAATGGCTGTTTATTAACTCCAAATCTGAATAGCTGTGGTATCGAAGGAGTCATGCGTGAGCGCATATTGGCACTAGCCTGTACTTTAGATATACCTCATGAGATAGTCACATTAACATTGGATGATCTCTATCAAGCGGATGAAGTGTTTGTCACGAATAGCCTGATCAGGGTATGGCCAGTGACAGCTCTGCATGGCACAAATAAACAATGGTCCCATGGGGATATAACAAAAAGAATTCAAAAGGCATTGGATACTGCTGAAAGCTTATATGAAAAATAATTTGTTACTCAAAACGCTACTTCCAGCGCTTATTGCCGCTGGCATATGTACCTATATTGTTGTCCAATATAATCGCTTCATGACAACACCGTTGAATATTTCGGAACCCGTTCAGTTTATTGTTACACCAGGCAGCAACCTGAAACGAATCAGTGAGGAGTTGTATGAGCGTAATATCACCTCAGTTTCTCCCATTTATCTGCAGTTATACGGACGGGCTAACGAGTCAGCAAGCAGAATCAAGGCGGGCGAATATCAACTTTTACCTGACGATACCTTACCGGATGTACTTAACAGATTAGTGTCAGGCAAGGTTATTATGAATTCAATGACCATTGTAGAGGGTATGACAGCACAATCTCTGGTGGATATGGTCTCAGCTAACGCTAAAATAAAACATACCTTAGAAAATCCGGATGTGGCCGCTGTAATGACAGCATTAGGGCAAGCTGATCAAGACGGTGAAGGCTGGTTTTTGCCTGAAACGTATCATTTTCCAACAGATACAACAGATATTGAATTTTTAGCACGCGCTAACAAACAAATGCATGAGGTATTGGATAATGCATGGGAATATCGTGCAAAAGACTTACCCTATACATCACCATACGAAGCCTTAATCATGGCATCTATTATTGAAAAAGAAACGGCTGTAGCAGATGAGCGACCTGAAATTGCCGGAGTGTTTGTCCGTCGTTTACAAAAAGGGATGCGTTTGCAAACTGACCCAACGGTGATTTACGGTATCAGAAAAAATTTCGACGGTAATCTACGTAAAAAAGATCTGACAACGGATACACTTTATAACACATATACACGCAGTGGTTTACCGCCCACGCCTATTTGTTTACCGAGTAGGGAATCTATTAATGCCGCCCTCCATCCCGCAAGTGGAGATAGTTTGTATTTCGTGGCGACAGGGACAGATGGCAGACATATTTTTTCATCTAATCTGGCCGATCACAATAAAGCCGTAAGAAAGTATCAATTAAAAAAATGACAGGTAAATTTATTAGCGTTGAAGGTATCGAAGGTGCAGGGAAATCTACACAAATCCAGTTCATCAAAAGCTACCTTGAGAATTTCAATAAATCAGTTATCGTTACACGTGAGCCTGGTGGGACACCCTTAGGCGAAGAAATTCGTGAATTATTGTTGCGACCAAGAAAAGACGGCATGAGTGACGATACAGAATTATTACTCATGTTTGCTGCACGTGCTGAACATATCAAGCAGGTAATTTTACCTGCTCTGGCGGCTGGAAAGTGGGTTGTTTGTGACCGTTTTGTTGATGCGACTTTTGCTTATCAGGGAGGCGGGCGAGGTATTCATGAACAACGTATATCGTCTTTGTCTGATTGGACCTTGGATGGGCTAAAAACAGATTTAACCTTATTATTTGATTTACCTGTTCAGATTGGTCAGCAGCGGGTTAACCAACGTCTTTTAGAAAAAGACCGTTTTGAACAAGAAAAGACAGACTTTTTTGAGAAAATTCGTCAATGCTACCTGGATAGAGCGGTGAATGAACCAGAGCGAATTCAAATTATTGATGCCAGCCAGTCTATTGATAATATTCAGCAGCAAGTGTCTATATCATTAAACAAGCTACTTCAATCAGTATGACCATGTCACTCTATCCCTGGCATCAAACACCCTGGCAGCATATTGTTTCACTTTATCAGGCGAAACGTATTCCACATGCCATTCTTATTCATGGCATACACGGACTAGATAACGATTTACTTGCTAGTGAACTGACAAAAAGTCTTTTGTGTTTAAGCGTTACTGAAGACTTTGATAGCTGTGGTATCTGTCATAGCTGTCAGCTATATGCAGCAGAAAGTCATCCGGATCATAGCGTTGTTGCACCTGAAGAAGCAGGTAAACAAATTAAAGTAGATCAAATCCGTCAGTTGAAAGATGTTCAATCGTTGATGCCAAAAATTTCGTCGGCGAAAACTGTCATCATCAAAAATGCTGACCAGATGAATACAAATGCTTTTAACAGTCTGTTAAAGCTGCTTGAAGAGCCCCAAGAAAATACCACACTGATTCTGGTTGCTGCATCGATGCGAAAGTTACCCATCACGATTAAAAGTCGATGCCAGACAATTTCTGTGTCAACGCCTGATCGTAGTATCGCTATAGACTGGCTCAAACAACACAGAGACTTATCTGAACAAGATTTAACTACATTGCTTAACCTGGCACACGGAGCACCTTTGGCCGCGCTTACAATTGGTGAAGAAGGCATTGAACAGAGCAAGAGTGTATTTAGTGGCATGGCAGCATTAATGCGATGCAAGGCTAATCCAGTGCAACTCTCTGCTCAGTGGCAGTCTTTTGATCTGATGTCTGTATTACATCAGCTACAGGCAATGATACAAACCAAGCTAGTATCACTATTGGATAAACAAGAAATGCCTGAGCCTTCATTAATCAAGCATTACTGGGGGATTTCAGATTGCATCATCCATACAATGAAGTTACTATCTTCACAGAATAATCTAAATAAAACCTTACTGATGGAAGATTTGATGGTGTCGATTATGCAGCATGCTAGTCAGATTCAACAACATCAGCAATAAACAGGTAATACGATGGCTTCTAATCCAAGAAAAGGCATTTTGTCACTGAAAATTACCGATCAAAATATGCTTTACCATTCTTACATGCCCTATGTGAAAAATGGTGGGCTATTTATCCCGACAACAAAGAGTTATCAGTTGGGAGAAGAGGTGTTTATCCTGTTATCACTGATGGATGAAGGAGAAAAATTACCTGTTGCCGGCACGATTGTCTGGATTACTCCGCGAGGAGCCCAAGGAAACCAGGCTGCAGGTATTGGTGTGCATTTCAGTGATATTGATGGAAGTGCTTCTGTTGTCAGAGGCAAAATTGAGAATTATTTAGTAGATAAACTTAAGTCTGATAAAGCCACTTACACTATGTAATTGGCTGTTATCCGATTCCTTTCCTTATTTAAGTTGTTATTGTTTTATGTATATTGATTCACATTGTCACCTTAACTTATTGGCAGATGAAGAGGGTGGCATTGATGCCATAGTCAGTGAAGCAGAGAGTCAAGGTATTGATCATATTCTGTGCATTGCCATAGACAAAAAAAGCTCCCTTGATGTTAAACATATTGCTGAAAATTTCCCTAATGTCAGTGCTAGTGTAGGCATTCACCCAAATGTTGAGGCTGATGAGCAATATAGCGTCGATGCTTTAATTGCTGAAGCGAATCACCCCAAAGTGATTGCCATTGGCGAGACGGGTTTAGATTACTTCAGAAGTGAAGGTGATCTGGAATGGCAACGCGATCGATTCAGAGTTCATATCGAAGCGGCGAAACAAACCCAAAAACCGTTAATCATTCATACACGTGAAGCGCGTGAAGATACGATGACGATTCTCGAAAATGAAAATGCCCGTGATGCCGGTGGCATCATCCATTGTTTCACTGAAAATTGGGAAACGGCTCAACGCGCTTTAGATATTGGTTTCTATATCTCTTTGTCGGGCATTGTAACGTTTAAAAGTGCAAAGGACCTGCAAGAAGTCGCCAAAAAATTACCTTTAGACAGAATTTTAATTGAAACAGATGCACCATATCTGGCACCTGTTCCTCATCGTGGCAAAACTAATAAACCTGTTTTTGTAAAACATGTCGCTGAGTTTCTCGCCGAACTGAGAGGTGATAGTGTTGAGAACATTGCGCAAGTAACAAGTCGTAACTTTAAGCAGCTTTTCCCTTCAGCAATAGCCTCTGTTTAGGTGGGGGATGATGGAGTCGTCTTTAGGTAACTGTCGATAACCGCCAGTATTCCATTTATATCGTGCTGCAACTGTGTGAAAGTCTGTCTGATAGTCTCGTTATTCTCATGCTCAGCTGCACTTTCAATGATCACGCAATCTTCGACAACTCTGGGAGCGCCAATAGCGGATGCACTTCCTTTCAATTTATGAGCAAGGCCTTTAACAGCTTGATAGTCATCTTTTTCTATAGCGAGCGAAATATCGCTTAGAGTTTGCGTGTTACTTTGCTGGAACATGACTAACATTTTTTGCAGAAGTGCTTCATCCCCTAGTAGTCGTTTCAGACTTCCATCACGATCCCATACTGTATTAAACCGCTCTCTCTCCATTGTCATCCCTTTTATTTTGAGCTTGTTTAGATGATTTATTATGGTTAAAACAGATATCCTTTGATGATATTAATATACCATCTTAGGTTATTCAGCGTAGCCCGCATTACGATGCATTATTAACGGCGTTGCAAGAGTACTATATTGGATGAACTTGGCTGACATCTTAATTTATCACGGTATCTGATGCTGTCTGCAAGATTAAGTCGAGCATGACAGGTGAAGCACCTAGATGCCGAGTCAGTGTAATGTTGATGTCCGGATAAAGTGACTTCTGAGCAGAGATTATTTCAGGAATGTCTTTAGTCACATGAGTACCAGAATTCAGAAAATAGGGCACTACGATAATTTCTTTTGCACCGGATTTTATACAGCGCTCTATACCAGTTGGAATTAAGGTCTCCGCTAACTCAAGAAAGGCAGATTCTACGATATCAAAATCATGCTCTTCACATGTTCTGATTTGCTTAGCAATATTTGTCACTTCATCATTTGATTGATGCCTGCGGCTGCCGTGAGCAATGATTAGTAATGCTTTCATTTTATTTCCTGATATTTAATTCGAACATATTATCAATAAGCGGGTTAAAAATTTCTGTGAAGAAATTAATTCGTTACTTAGAAGTCCTAGTACTCATGTTGTTCGTACAGAGAGGGTGTGATGAAACACTATATCAAGACATTATTATTGCTAGTTTTATATTCTGCAGCTGTTGTAGCTGAAGACGAGCCTGATAAACAATGCTTGCAGATTTCGAGTTTAACTGGAGATTATTTTGCACAACGTTTAGAGGGCAAAACCATGGGGGAGATGCAACAAGCGACACCTCCAGAGTTTATGCATACAGAGTTTTTCAGAATGATTGATTTGGCGATAAACCTCGCATTTACGTTTCCTGAGTCACAAACAGAAGAGCAGGTAGAACAAGCGGTTTATGATAATTGCTTACAGCATAAAGATCATTAATAGTGCATTTCACTTGAACGATGCTTATGGCAGCGGGTGACAAGATTTCTGCCTAAGCGGAACTGACTACCTTCGTCACCACAGGTCATGCAGGATTTTGCAGAGCGCATTTGTGCCTGTTTAATAATCTCACTAATATCTTTGGTGCCATTAATCACGTCACAAATGATTCTTCCCTGATGTTCTTCAATAAAAACGATTCTCGGTAAGAACATACGTTGACGATGTTTTTTGTTGATAGCTTGTGCTTCATTTTCAATAGCTGCACACATGGTGAAGACAAGATCAAACCAGCCTGACGGTATATTGATTTCATGCTGGCGACCCAGCGTGATTGGACAGCGCAATTTTAAGCGGGCTATTTGGGCTTTTTTCATAGCGTGGGTATCACAGTTATGTTACTTATCATCTCATCACTTAGACATACGCATCATGAAAAAAGATTCTGTCATTTTATAATTCAATAGCCAGAATACTGCCCGTGTATTACACCGACACGGGCAGTTTATTTTTTAACCTATCCGACGGTACTTGATACGCTCTGGTTGATGATCTTTACCAAAACGTTTTGCGTAATCTTCCGCGTATTCACTGTAGTTACCTTCAAAGAAGACGACAGATGAATCACCTTCATAGGCAATGATATGTGTGCAGATGCGATCCAGGAACCAGCGATCATGCGATATCACCACCGCAGAGCCTGGGAAGGCCAGAATGGCTTCTTCAAGTGCCCGTAAGGTTTCCACATCAAGATCGTTGGTCGGTTCGTCGAGTAATAACACATTGCCACCAGACTTGAGCAGTTTTGCCATATGCAATCGGTTACGTTCACCGCCCGATAAGTCTTTGACGAATTTCTGCTGATCCGAGCCTTTAAAGTTGAAACGGCCACAATAAGCACGTGATGGAGTTTGATAATTGCCGACAGTGATAATGTCAGCACCATCAGAAATTTCTTCAAATACTGTTTTTTTACCATCCAGCTCACGTGACTGATTCACATAAGCCAACTCAACAGTGCTGCCGATTTCTATCTCTCCAGAATCAGGCTGTTCTTCACCTGAAATCATACGGAATAAGGTAGACTTACCCGCACCGTTAGGGCCGATAATACCGACGATAGCCCCTGCTGGAATGGATAAGCTCAGGTCTTCAAATAACAACTTATCGCCATACGACTTCGTGACATTTTTCAGTTCGATAACTTTATCGCCGAGACGTGGACCAGGTGGAATATAGATTTCCTGTGTTTCATTACGTTTTTGGAATTCACGTGAATTCATTTCTTCAAATGATTTCAAACGGGCTTTAGATTTAGTCTGACGACCTTTAGCACCTTGTTTAACCCATTCCAGTTCCGCTTTAATCGCTTTTTGATGGGAAGCTTCTTCTTTTGCTTCTTGTTGTAAACGTTGGTCTTTCTGCTCAAGCCAGGAAGAATAGTTACCCTCGTAAGGAATACCACGACCGCGATCCAGTTCCAGAATCCAGCCAGCCGCATTATCAAGGAAGTAGCGATCATGGGTGATAGCAACCACAGTACCTGGATATTCTTGTAAGAAGCGTTCAATCCAGGCAATAGATTCTGCATCTAAATGGTTGGTCGGCTCATCAAGCAGCAGCATATCAGGATGATCCAGTAATAAACGGCATAATGCGACACGGCGACGTTCACCACCAGATAAGACTGACACAGGCGTCTCCCATGCTGGAAGACGTAAGGCATCAGCGGCACGCTCTAGAGCATTTTCAAGATTATGACCGTCTTTTGCCTGAATCAGATTTTCAAGTTCTGCTTGTTTTTTGGCTAGTGCATCAAAGTCAGCATCTGGATCGGCATAAGCAGCATAAATAGCATCAAGTTCATCCAGTGCGCCTTTGACGTCAGAGACCGCTTCTTCAACGACCTCACGAACAGTTTTACTATCATCAAGCTCTGGTTCTTGAGGTAAGTAGCCGATATTCAGTTCCGGCATTGGGCGTGCTTCACCAATATAGTCTTGATCGATGCCAGCCATAATCCGGAGTAAACTTGATTTACCCGAGCCATTAAGACCAAGCACCCCAATTTTTGCACCAGGGAAAAAGGATAAAGAAATATCTTTCAGTATTTCTCGTTTTGGCGGAACAATTTTGCCCACCCGATTCATACTATATACGTACTGAGCCATGGTTAACTTTCCAAGAATTTGACGTGATAAGAAGCCGAAAATTCTACCTATTTCGGCCTTAAATTGCGAGAGGTGACTCCATTAGAAACGTTGATAAATCGACTCATATAGCGACTTTTCAAATTTCATTACTGGCCAACGAGACTGTTTTTCATCGGCAGGATGAAAATTGGTGACAATCTGTACAAACAATAAATCGTGATTACTCTTTGTACGAATCTTTCCTGCCAGATTGTACGTGCCATACAGTGTGCCGGTTTTTGCTTGTATCTGACCTTTTAATGGTGGTTTATTAACACTGCTGCGAAACGCTAGCGTACCACTTTCACCCGATACCGGAAGGTCGTTTATTAAGCCTAACTCGGGATGTTTGAAAATATACGACACGACTTGTATCAATTGTTCTACGGACAGTCTGTTGTTTCTCGATAAACCTGAACCATCGACTAGCATTGCATGACTTAAATCGATATTCGCTTGTTGTTTGAGGATGTGTTGTAACGCGGCGATGCCATTTTCATAGCTGCCTGCCTGTTTATAAAACACATGACCTATGGTTTTTAAGATATTGTCAGCAATAAGATTATCGGAATGTTTAAGCATATCTCTGACCAGAGTGTCTAAAGACGCTGATTGATGTTCAGTAATCACGGTTCCGGTTTTATTGTCATCCCTGACTATCTTCCCCTTAAGCTGTATACCTGCTTTTTTTAATGCATCTTCAATATTGGCTTTTGCATAAGCAGTGGTATTTTGCAGGGCGAATTTTAATTTAATCGGCAGGTAGGATTCATGGATACAGCCACCAATCTGATAGTGATTTTTATTGTCAGCTAATAACTTCATCTGACAATAGTCATCGCTGGTCGGTTTGGTTTTGATGATTTGTAATGTGGAGGTATCGATATGAATCGGTTTTTTTGCTGACAATAAAACCGAGGGTTTGCTGGCACCTGGTTTGATGTATAAATTGCCAGTAGCACAGTTTTTATCCATAGAAATACTGCTTGAGGGGGCGCTGTAACAAACACCCAGATTGTCCCAGGGCAATCCGATAGCACGCTCATAATCATCAAATATCGATCCATTGATATAAATATTGCCTTTGATAACGGATTGGCTGGAGCGAAGTGATTGAAATAAGGCATCTAAATCATCAGAGCTGAAGTCAGGATCGCCACTAAACCGAACAATCACATCATCCTTATGACGTTCAAGACGTGTAACAAAACGAAAGTCATCTTTAAGGTACAGTTTTGCTGCTAATGCGGTCACTAATTTCTGCAAACTGGCGGGAGGCTGTAATTGATCAGCGCGTTGAGCTACCAGTGTTTTCCCTGTCTTCATATCAATTAGCTGAAAGGCAACATCGGTCGCTTTAGGTGTGTTTTTATTGGCTAAGCCATCAACCGTTAGCGTCGCTGCAGACAGGCTAAAGCTGCTGAACAACACAAGCAAGGCAGGTAATGTGACTAGACGTTTGAGCATGCAGATATCCTGATAGAGTGAATGACGCATTGTGAGCGCTGTCGGTGCAGATATTCAAGTGGGGAAGGGAATAAATAGTTTAGTATTTGAATCGATAACCAATCCCTTGCACGGTAATAATAAAACGGGGCTGCATAGGATCATCATTCAGTTTTTGGCGAAGATGACCCACCAGAATTCGCAGATAATGCGTTTCACTGACAAAGTGCTCTCCCCAAATAATTTTAAGTAATTGCTGATGCGTAAGAATCCGTCCCGGCGTTACTGTGAGCTGATACAACAGTTCAAACTCCTTACGAGACAAATGGATAGCTTCATTGTCTAACCAGACTTCATGGCTTTGAGTATCAATTGTTAAATTATCAAACTGTATTCTGGCTTGAGTGCTGGGTTGATTATCATTAATCCGAATCAGTGCGCGAACCCTTGCCATTAATTCACTGATACCAAAAGGTTTGGTAACGTAATCATTGGCACCCGCATCAAGTGCCCTGACTTTTTCATCTTCGCTGGCTCTGACTGATAAAACGATGATAGGGATTTGAGAACGCTTTCTCAGTTCTTTGATGACTTGTTGACCATCTCTGTCTGGCAAACCTAAGTCGAGAATGATGAGGTCAACAGGCTGCTTGCTTGCTAACTCAAGTCCTTCTGAAGCATTTGTTGCTATAACAACTGTGTGTGATTGTGCTTCCAGACTGATTCTGAGGAACTGTCTGATCTGGGCTTCATCTTCAATGATAAGAATAGTTTTGGCTGCGATGTTCATTATTCCGGGCCATAGACGACAGGATGTTTGGGCAGGGTGACATGCATGATTGTGCCACCAGATGGATTATCTAACACGTTAATATTACCGCCATGTGCGGCAATCATCCCTTTCGATATAGCCAAACCCAATCCTGTGCCTGTTTTGGTTTGGGAATCACCATGGGCTACGCTGTAAAACATATCAAAGATTTTTTCTTTTTCTTGATCGGCAATACCCGGACCGTTATCAGAAATATCGATTTCAATGCAGCTTGTTGTTAGTCTGGCTGCTAAATGGATTTGTCCCCCGATCGGCGTTACTCTCGCCGCATTATCGAGAATATTCACTAGTGCTTGTTCAATGAGCAGACCATGTACCCAGATGATAGGCATATTGTCCTGGATATCGATTTCAATATGTCGCTTATCCAATTCATCACGAAGCCGATATAAAGCACCTGCGGTGATGTCTTTAATATCGACCCAGTCACGTTTTAATGTGACTTTGCCCTGGCCAAATCGTGTCATATCTAATAAGTTCTGAATATGTCGATCCAGTCGTTGTGACTCATCAAGAATGGTGGTCAGCAGTTGCCGTTGATCCTGTTGAGACAGTTTTTCTTGATATTCAAGTAAGCTTGAAGCTGAGCCAATGATGGAGGAAAGCGGAGTCCTAAGGTCATGTGAAACGGAAGACAATAGTGCAGAGCGTAATTGTTCTGTTTCAGATATCAGCCGGGTTTTTTCTAAATCTTCAGCCAGTAAAGTTCGCTCTAAGGCCAATGCCGCCAGATTGGAAAAGGTATGGAGGGCAGCAGATTGCGATTCAGATAATTGTTTGGTCACATAGATAAGTGCCAGTGTTTTATCGGCCGATCTTAAACTGAAAAACTGACCTTTTATCTGCTGCAAATACGTATTCTCATGCCGCCAGATGCTCTCGAGTATTGCATCATCGGGTACTGATAATGTCGATGGGGTGCAGATGAACTGTTGTTGATGTCTGTTAATAAAACAAAAAGGTGTGGATGTTGTTTGAACAATGGCATGTTTCAACCTGCTCATCACCTCCTGACTTGTGGCGGCAGATGTCATTTTCTGACTAAAAGAAAAAAAACGATGCTGACGATCTAGTGCCTGTTTTGAGTCTGCAATTGCCAGACGCATTTTCGAGGCCAAATTTCCGGTAATCAAACTGACAGAGATAAATAAAAGTAAGGTCGCAAAATCATGGCGGTGAGTGATATCAAGCGTAAAAAATGGTTCGGTAAAAAAGAAGTTGAACACGGTAAAACTCAGTGCACTGGCAAAGATGGCCGGCCCCAATGCTGTTTTGGCAGAAATAAATACAATGCCAGCCATAAACAGCAGTAATAAGCTGGTATGAGGTAACCAGGGCGTCAACAACTCTGTGATAAGACTAATACCGATAACAGTTAATGTAGCAAGCCAATATCCTGTCAGCAGAGAAGTCGTTTTAGTTATATTGAACACGTTATCTATCGATTGTTTAGGTGATTTTTATATTATTTTTACAATGTGATTAATACTGCAAGGCATAATGCAGTTCAGAAGCGCTTAAGTAATGTTTATTTTTCATTGCTGTCGTTTCTTTTCACAGTTAGTCATACAAATTGAGGATAGTTAATCTATGCATTGGCGAGCCATTCTAAGACTATTTGGTATCTTATTGATGTTCTATAGTCTGAACTTCGTGCCATCCATCATAGTATCGCTCTATTACCAGGATGGCGAACTGAATGTCTTCTTGCTATCCATGTTATCTGTCATCGCTATTGGACTGGTATTGTGGCTGCTGAACCAAAATCAGCGACAAGAGCTTTCGGTTCGGGATGGTTTTCTCGTGGTGACACTGTTTTGGATTCTATTAGGATTGGTCGGTGCCTTACCGTTTCTTTTTGGTTTACATCTGGATTTGACCGATGCCGTATTTGAATCAATATCCGGTTTTACTACAACCGGGGCAACGGTTATTACTGGCCTGGATCAATTACCCCAGTCAATTTTGTATCACAGACAGCAAATACAATGGCTTGGTGGCATGGGGATTATTGTACTTGCGGTAGCGATTATGCCGTTACTCGGTGTCGGTGGCATGCAGCTTTATCGCGCGGAAACATCCGGGGTTGCAAAGGATGAAAAGCTCACCCCCAGAATTGCTGAAACAGCACGTTCTTTATGGATTATTTACCTGATTCTGACAAGCCTGTGTGGTGTTGCTTATTACTTAGCTGGGATGACTGTTTTTGATGCGGTTGGCCATGCTTTTACTACTGTAGCAACCGGTGGTTTCTCAACTCATGATGACAGCCTTGGTTTTTATAACAGCCCGCTTATTGAACTGATCGCGATTGTATTTATGCTGGCAGGTGGCGTTAACTTTGCTGTGCATTTCATTGTTTTCAGGAAAAAACTACTTTCCCCTTATGCCAAAGATCCTGAAGTCAGAACCTATGGTCTAGTGTTTTTATTTGCCAGCTTATTTGTTGCAGCCAGTCTTTACCTGTCAAATGCTTATGGCTCTGTTGCAGAGTCTCTGCGTTATGCGGCTTTTCAGGTTGCCTCGGTACTGACCAGTACTGGATTTGGCACCGCTACCTTTGCCAGCTGGCCATTGCATATTCCATTGATTATGGTGATTTTGTCATTTACCGGTGGCTGTGCTGGTTCGACAGCGGGTGGCGTAAAAGTGATGCGGGTGATGTTATTAGCCAAGCTGGGCTTAAGACAGTTATTTCATCTGGCCCACCCCCGAGCTGTTGTCGTTGTCAAACAAGGTGAAAGAGCCGTCTCAGAAGAGGTGTTGTATTCAGTCTGGGGTTTTTATGTGTTGTATATCGTCACTTCGCTGTTCCTGACCGTTGCGATGATGGCGGCAGGATTAGACCTGGAAAGTGCATTTGGGGCCGTGGTCGCTACCATTAATCTATTGGGACCGGGTCTGGGTGAGGTCGCCGTTAACTTTGTCAGTGTGAATGACGTGGTGAAGTGGCTCGGGGTCTTCGGAATGTTAGCAGGTCGATTGGAAATCTTTACCTTGCTGATTTTATTTATTCCCGCTTATTGGCGTCATTAAAAGCAGAGGAAAAACGATGAAAATTATTATTTTGGGTGCGGGCCAGGTTGGTAGCTCAACGGCTGAGAGTCTGGTGAATGAAGGTAATGATGTCACTGTCGTTGATACTGACAGTTACTTACTCGAACGTATTCAGGATCGCCTGGACATCCGTGCGGTTAATGGACATGCCTCATCTCCGGAAACATTAGTAACAGCAGGCATTGAAGATGCCGACATGTTAATCGCCGTCACGCAGAATGACGAAATTAATATGGTCGCTTGTCAGGTAGCCAGTGCTTTATTTAAAACCCCCAAAAAACTGGCACGAATTCGTGCGTCTGATTATGTTGAATATCCCGCCTTATTTTCACCTGAAGCCTTCGCTATTGACGTCATTATCAGTCCGGAACAATTAGTTACTGCTTATCTTCAACGCTTAATTGAACAACCGGAAGTATTACAGGTAGTGGAATTTTTTGATGGCAAGGCACAACTTGTTGCGGTAGAAGTCAGTGATGAAAGCCCGATGGCGGGCCAGCCCATCAGCAAGTTACTTGATATTTTGCCGGATATAAAAATGCGAGTTGCTGCTATTTTCAGAAATAACGACGTTATTCAGGCCACAGGCAAAGTGGCATTACAGCCCGGTGATGAGATTTTCTTTTTAGCACTGACTCATCATATTTCTAAACTGGTTAAAGTATTTCGTCATGCATACAAAACCTATGAACGTATCCTGATTGCCGGCGGCGGTAATATCGGTCGTCAACTTGCCAAACGAATTGAATCTAATCACAAAATAAAAATTGTTGAGTCTGACGCCAAGCGTGCACGCTTTATCGCTGAGGATTTAAAAAAGACAGTTGTTTTGCATGGTGATGCGGGCGATGCCAACTTATTAAAAGAAGAGAATATCAGCAAGATAGATGTATTCTGTGCCGTCACCAATGATGATGAAGTCAATATACTTTCTGCCATGCTCGCCAAACGCATGGGAGCACGGAAAGTCATTTCGATCATCGGCAAGGCGAGTCATGTCGAGCTGGTCAGAGGCACCAGTATCGATTTGGCTATTTCGCCGGCACAAATCACTATTGGCAGTCTGCTGACACATATTCGTAAAGGTGATGTGGTGACAGTACACTCACTTAGACAAGGGGCCGCTGAAGCTATAGAAGTTATCGCTCATGGTGATTTTAATACATCAAAAGTAGTTGGCCGGCATATCGAGCAAATCAAACTGCCATCCAGTGCTTCTGTGGCAGCAATTTTGCGTGAAGGTGAAGTATTGTTCTCAGATAAGTCATTAGTGATTGCACCAGATGATCACTTGATCATCTTTATATCTAACCAGCGCGATATCATGGCTGTTGAGAAGTTATTCCAGGTCGACTTTAATTATTTAATGTAGCCAGCCTGAATTTGTGCCAACTGTTTCACGTATTCTACGATCAAAGGAAAAATTCCTAGGTCTGTTATTCATTTTTTAACGGTAGAATTTTAATGTCTTTTAAAAAACAGTTGAGAGATGGCGCGGCGGTGAGCAGTTGCAATGTAAGGTTTATATTATGATGATTTACCGTCTTCTTAAACGCAGTCTTGTTATGACAGCACAATAAAATCACCGACTATAGAATTACTTTCAATAGCTTAAATCAAAATTTAAAAATTTCGATTTGAAATGCGTATGCATTATGCATATTTTTGCTTTTACGATTATTTGCAATTAATAAATAAATCTGTTTTTAATAGGTTTGAGTTGTAAGTCTCGATAAATAAGTCTCATCAATTATTAACCTTTATTAAGAAGAGGAAAAGGATGTCATTAAGCTCAGAGTCAGGTTCCTATATTTCAGCTAGAATCAGTGAATATAAAATGCCTCCCCTGAAAGATATGCTTGTTATGGGCAAAGATGCACCAATAGGTTGTATTGCAATGAAACGGGCTTTGGATCTGCTGGTAAAGACTCCTTACGAACATATCGAAGTAGATGATGATGTCATTGGTGATATCTTGATTCGCCAGTCCTTATTAAGGAGAATCAGCAAAGAGCAATTAATGGATTTTGTTCTGACTCATACAAAATCACTCCTAGGTTCAGACGAAGTACTTCATATCGAACTTAGTATTGATGTGCATTTATCAAGAATAAAATGAATACGCTATTTGCAAAGGATTGTTTAGAAACGGATTCGATTCAGTACGTACTGGATGAAGAACGACCAAGAAAGATTGATAAAAATACGATCTTCGCCGTTTTTAGTGAATCTCCTCATAGTGGCAAGTTTTGTGGTCTGGTGACACTTCAGGAAGTATCAAAACATCCTGACTGGATATTCGCTGATTTGTGTAACAGAACATCTAACATTTTTGTCACGCCTGAAACACCAATAGAACAAAGTCTGGCCATGTTAGATATCAATGGTCAGGATTTATTACCGGTTATTGAAGATGATCGTTTTACTGGCGTTATCACACGTTCAGGAATATTTGAACGAATCGTCAATAGAAAACAGCATCTCCTCAAAGAATCTCATACTTCACTTGAACAGATTGAAGAAGAGCATCAACAGTTGCTTTCATGGTCAAACCGTCTAGAAGAACTTCATGATCGTTCTCGTGACTTATTAGCTTGTCTAGCGACCATTTCTGCTGAGCCAGAAGTGAAATTCCAAGGTATCAAAGCGCTAGCCAAAATTGTTCAATGCCATTCTGCATCGGTTCAGCTTATTGATAACAATTATTCAATTACTGACACAACAGGTATTGGCTTTACTGCGGAACAGTTATCCGTTTTTCATCAATGTTTGTCATTACACAAAAATATCCTGCCAAATAAACCACAACTACTGAATGAATTATGTGCCGAATGCCAAGAAGGGCAGCATAATCTCTCTTCAGTTTTACTTGTTCCTATTAGACGTGACACTCATACCTTTGGTTATATTCTGCTAAGCGAAAAGCTATCAGGTCAGCAATTTGATAAAAATGATGAATTATTTGCCTTAAGTTTTGCTCATACTTTGTCTCTAGCACTGGATAACGCACAAAAACTAGAGCAAGTTGAAAAGGCAAGACATGATTTAGATTATTTAGCTTATTTTGATGCGTTAACTGGCTTGCCGAATCGTTCATTATTAACAGATAGGCTCCAGCAAGCAGTCAAGCTCGCTGCACAGAAAAAACACTCTCAAGCACTGTTATTCATTGATTTAGATGACTTTAAAAGGGTCAACGACTCATTAGGACACTTGGTAGGTGATGAGCTTTTATCAGCAGTGGCTAAACGATTACCTGAAAGTTTGAGTAAAAACGACACTTTAACGCGCTTTGCCGGTGATGAGTTTGTCGTGCTGATGACCTACATTAACGAGCCCGTTGATGCTGCGAATATTGCAGAAAATATTATCAGTAGTTTTCACGCGCCTTTCATTATTGATGAGCACGAAGTATATGTATCTATCAGTATCGGTATCGCCTTTTTTAACGATGGTATAGAGAGTGTCGATCAGGCGTTATCTGATGCGGATAACGCACTTCGTCATGCTAAAGCACTCGGTAAAAACCAATATCATTTCTTTAGCGATGATATGAATAGCTCTGTACAAAATCATTTTGAGTTAGAAAACCGTCTTCGTCGTGCCATTGTTGATAATGAACTAGAACTCTATTACCAACCCAAAATAGACATTGTCACCGGTGATACGGTGGGATTCGAAGCATTGCTTCGTTGGCATAGTGTTGAACATGGAGATATTTCTCCGTCAATATTTATTCCTATTGCTGAGAAAAGCGGTCTGATTGTCTCTATAGGAGAGTGGGTGATTGATAAAGCCTGCGAACAAGCCAAACAGTGGTTGGATTCAGGCTTTCCTGCACACATCTCAGTGAACTTATCTGCTAGACAGTTTTTACATACAGGGAAACCAAATAAGCTTTTTGAACTTATCGAGGCCTCTCTAGACCGTTATCAGTTACCGGCCGAATACCTTGAAGTCGAAATTACAGAAAACCTGATGATGCATCATCTAAATGAGAGTTTCGCCATATTAGAAAAACTCAAAAATATTGGTGTAAAAATATTCATTGATGATTTCGGTACCGGTTACTCATCACTCAGTTACATCAAAAAATTTCCTATCCATGCGTTAAAAATTGATAAATCGTTTATTGATGATCTCGTGAACGATGAGAATGATGCTGCCATTGTCACCGCAATTATTGCGATGGCAAAACAACTCAAATTAGAAGTCGTTGTAGAAGGTGTCGAAACTGAAGAACAGCTTGCCTTCTTTAAAGATAATGACTATGAAGTGGTGCTGCAAGGCTATTATTTCTGTGCACCTTTGCCTGCAAATGAAATTCGCTATATTTATGAATAAAGTGCCTGGCTGATAGACACACCCGCCTCACAATCTTTTATACATCACCTCTTAATTCAACGTAACATGTTGCTTATTGTGCAACAGACGACGGGAGATCTCATGATTGTCACATTTAAAACTAAACCGTATGCCGATATCACCATGTTTGGCGATGTTGCCATTCATTTACTGAAACTTATGGGGCATAGCGGTACGGTTCCAGGGGCTATTGTCGCTGAGGATGTATCAGCTTATCTACAGCGTTTACAACAAGCCGTCAGCGAAGCTAAAGCGAGGGATGGGCAAGACGATGATAGTGATGATGAAGAGAACTCTCATATCCCCATTACAAAACGTGCTTTGCCGTTGATTGAGCTTCTACAGGCAGCAGTTAATGCCAACGCTGATGTGATGTGGGAATAAGTGTAAGCGTTAAACACGCTTTTTTGCGCAAGCACAACATTCAAATTCCATCAAAAAGGCCTGATTGTATGTAATTAAAAAAATAACAACCCATACAATAACTTATTTTGTATGTTTTTATTGCATACAAAGATGGTGAAGCATAGCATCTACTCCAAATTGTACGGCAAATGGCAGTGGGGTAGAGAATGTCTATGTGGTCACCAAGAATTGATACAAATGCCCGGGTTAAATACATTGGTATCGTGGATGCCATTGAAGCGGATATAAAAAATCGCTTATTGAAACCCGGTGATCGTTTGCCAGCACAGAGACAAATGGCTGATGCACTCTCTGTCGATTTGACGACGGTCACAAGAGCGATTAATGAAGCCGCCAGAAGAGGTCTGGTTGAAACCCAGAGGGGAAATGGCTGCTTCATCGCTCAAACCACTTTCTCTCATTACAACTCATCTCAGCTTATTGAAGGCAAACCGCTGGATTTAAGCATGAACAACCCGCCCATTCCGAGCGGACTGAATCTTGAGAAAAAAATTTCCGAAGCTATCAGCGAGCTTAGTCTATCCGGTATTTCTGCATCACATCACCTCTGCTATCAGGAAACAGCCGGTCATCCGGATGATCGTGAAGCAGGTCAGCAATGGCTATCATCGAAACTTACAGGTTTAAATAGCGATCAACTCTTGATTTCAAGTGGTGCTCACAGCGCTTTGTTTTGTTTGTTGAGTTATCTCAAACGTAAAGGCGCCAAAACCATAGCTGCTCCAGAGTTTTCCTATCCTGGATTGAGAGCAATGGCCGAGCAGTTACAACTGGACGTTGTCGGTATCAGTATGGATGAGCAGGGAATCATTCCAGAACAGTTACAACTACAATGTGCGAAACAAACAATCGATGTTTTGTATGTCATCCCCAATATTGATAATCCCACCACAGCGACCTTGTCTGTACAGCGTAGAGAGTCGTTAATTTCCTTAGCAAATCAATATGATATGACTGTTATTGAAGATGATCCTTATTACCAGTTCATCGATGAAAAACTGCCGTCACTCTACAACATGGCAAGAGATCGCACCTGGCATATTGCCACAATTTCAAAATGTCTCAGCCCATCTTTACGTGTTGCTTATATCGCCTCACCCAACATTAATGATGCCTTGGGTCTGACAGAAGAAATGCGAATCAGTCATTTAATGGCACCACCATTGATGACGGCCGTTGTCTCACACTGGATCAGGCACCACAAAATTGATGAGATCACTCAGGCGATTAAGACTGAAAATATCAGAAGACAGTCATTAGCTCAGTCAATTTTTCAGCAAAGTGATATTGCCTCTCATCCTGCCTCACCGCATCTTTGGTTGAGAATGCCACATGGATACAAAGCATTAGATTTTGCCGAACAAGCAAGCAGGATAGGGGTTTCTATTGTGCCTTCAACGGCATTTGTCATGTTCCGAAGTCGTAGTCAGGCCGTTCGAATTTCACTCGGGGCCAGCAGTGACTATGAGTCATTAAAACAAGGGTTAACGCTGTTGTCGGATTTATACCGGCCAGGATTAATTCGTTCAAAAACCATCGTATAACAACAAAAACATACTCGTTTTCAGCATTTAGCCACAGAGGAGTTCCTGTGATGAGCAAACTATCAGAAATACCCATTAAGGTTGAAGTTTATGATGCCTTATCCGACTGGGAAGTACATACCGGTGAGGGTGAGAATGTCATTGCCAAGCGAATGAAAGGCCGGTTCAGGACTTTAAAAAACTTCGGCATGTCTGTCTGGCTAATCTACTTTCTCGGCCCTTACTTGCGTTGGGATGGTCATCAGGCTGTTTTACTTGATATTCCTAAACAACAATTTCATTTATTTGGTTTAACTTTATACCCACAGGATATCTGGGTCCTGTCTTTAACGCTATTGTTCTTCGCCATATTATTGGCTGCTGCAACCAGTATTGCTGGTCGTGTCTTTTGTGGTTATTTCTGTTTCCAGACCGTATGGACCGACGTATTTACCTTTATCGAAAGCCAGTTTGAAGGCAATACGCCACAGAAACAGCGTAAATTTAACGCAGCTCCCTTGACGGCAAATAAAGCGATTCGAAAGCTCGGCAAACATGTCGTGTGGTTAGCGATTGCCATCCTCACTGGCATCTCATTTTCAGCCTGGTTTACCGATGCCTATCAGTTATGGGGTGATATTTTCTCTCTTCATGCCGCCACACCAGTTTGGGTAGCCATGGGCATATTTACCTTTTTCACATACTGGTTTGCTGGCTTTATGCGTGAACAAGTCTGTTTCTGGTTATGTCCTTATGCACGTCTGCAGGGGGTGATGTATGACCAGGAAACGGTTTTACCTGCTTATGATGCTGTTCGCGGTGAACCAAGAGGTAAGTTATCACGCTCTGGTGTACAAGAGGCTAATAAAGGCTCATGTATCGATTGTAAATTGTGTGTTGCTGTATGTCCCACTGGTATTGATATAAGAAAAGGTCAGCAAGAAGGCTGTATCACATGTGGTTTATGTATTGATGCCTGTGACAGCATCATGGATAAAATCAATGAGCCAAGAGGCCTGATTCGTTACGCATCTCATAAAGAGCTTCACCAAGGTCAAACTAAAGTCAGCCTTTGGAAACGTCCTCGAGTCATTGTTTACAGTTTGATCATGGCTTTTTCTATTATTGGTGTCGGCTATGGCTTTACTCATTTTGAACCTACGGAATTTAATGTGGTTCACGAAAGAAGACCTTTGTATATACAAATGAGTAACGGTGACATTCAAAATAAATACACCTTAAAACTGCTGAATAAAACAGATCAGCCACTCGTTGTGAACTATCACATTGAGGGGCTGCCGTCAGCTAGCGTAGATGGTTTAGAGCAGGGCATTACGATACAGCCAGGTAAAATCGTCCCTGTCACAGCCTTAGTCAGATTACCTTCGGATACGACCTCATCTGGCTTGCATGAATTTCACTTTGTCGCCACGAGTGAGGGGAATTCAGCCATCAGTAACCGTTATAAAGCGGTGTTTATTGCCCCTTAATTTAGGTTAGATATTACAAAAGGTTAGTTATGTATCAGTATGATTCTTATGATAAAGCGCTCGTTTTAGAGCGTGTCAGACAATTCCGTGATCAAGTGAATAGATATATCAATGGCGCGTTGTCTGATGAAGAGTTTATGCCACTGAGATTACAAAATGGTCTCTACTTACAAAAGCATGCTTACATGCTACGTGTGGCGATTCCTTACGGCACTTTGTCTGCAAATCAACTACGCACTCTAGCGGATATTGCCGATCAGTTTGATAAGGGGTATGGCCATTTCACTACACGTCAAAACATTCAGTTCAACTGGATAACGCTAGAGCAAGTGCCTGATATCCTGCAGAAACTGGCTGATGTCGAAATGCATGCTATTCAGACTTCAGGCAACTGTGTCAGAAATGTCACCACGGAAGCGTTTGCGGGTGTTTCAGCTGACGAAGTGGTTGATCCAAGGCCATACGCAGAAATTATTCGTCAGTGGTCGACGATTAATCCTGAATTCCTGTTTTTACCACGCAAATTTAAAATTGCTGTGTCTTCCTCAACCGAAGACCGTGCTGCAGTAAGAACGCATGATATAGGTCTATATCTTTATCGTGATGCTGATGATGAACAAATCAAAGTTAAAGTGATGGCCGGTGGTGGGCTAGGTCGTACACCGATCATCAGTGAGTTATTAAAAACCGATCTGCCATGGCAGGAAATGCTGACCTATCTGGAAGCCGTACTGCGTGTGTATAACCGTCATGGCCGACGTGATAATAAATATAAAGCCCGCATCAAGATTTTGGTGAAGAGTCTCGGTATAGAAGCTTTTGCCGCTGAAGTGGAAAAGGAATGGCAGAACCTGAAAGGGGGACCAGCTCAGTTAACGCAAGATGAGTTTCAGCGTGTTGCCAAGCAATTCGGTATTGAATCTTATGAGGCAACAGATAGCAAAGAATATGTATATCTACTGAGTGAAAATAATGCCTTTGCCAATTGGATTAAACGGAATACACATGAACATAAACACTCAGATTATGCTTCAGTTGTGATTTCGACCAAACCTGGCCCTGCAACACCGCCAGGCGACGTGACATCACATCAAATGCGTGCTGTTGCTGATATGGCAGAACAATATGGCTTTGCAGAAATTCGGGTCACCCATGAGCAGAATCTGGTACTACCTTCAATAAAAAAAGCCGATCTCTTTGTTTTATGGACTGCTCTTCAGTCAGAAAATCTCGCTGCACCTAATATTGGCCTGCTAACAGACATGATTACCTGCCCGGGTGCTGATTACTGCTCGCTGGCAAACGCAAAATCTATCCCAATTGCTGCGGCAATACAGCAACGCTTTTCAGATTTAGATTATCTACATGATATTGGCTCACTGAGTTTGAATATTTCTGGTTGCATGAACGCCTGTGCCCATCACCATATTGGCAATATTGGCATTTTGGGTGTCGATAAGAATGGTGTGGAGTGGTATCAAATTACCATCGGCGGTGATCAAGGCAAAAATGCACGTTTGGGCAAAGTGATTGGGCCATCATTTCTGGCGGATGATGTGCCAGATGTTATCGACACGCTTATCAATGTCTTTCTTGAATACAGAGAGCAGGATGAGAGCTTCAGTGACACAGTTGATCGTATTGGAATCCCGCCTTTCAAAGAACGTGTTTACCAAACAGCGGAGATGAATTAATGAAAAATATTATTTGCCTTCGTGATACCGAGCAGCCTCTGATTATCGAGCATGATAATTGGATTTTGATCAAAGAATTGGAAGATATTGATCAACATTCCGAGCATGAAAAATTGATCTTACCGTTTAGCCTGTGGGTCGAGTCTGTTGAACATCAGCCAGCTAACAGAGCAAAAGCCGTGTGGCTGCAGAATGATGCCGATATTTATACCTTATCACCCTGGCTGGAACAGCTGGAGCTTATCGCACTCGATTTTCCTAAATTTACTGATGGTCGGGCCTATAGCCAGGCAGTAGAGTTACGAACACGACTGAAGTGGAAGGGAGAGTTGCGAGCGACAGGTGATGTATTACGGGATCAACTCAGCCATATGCATCGTTGTGGTTTCGATAGTTTTGCTGTCAGAGAGGATAAAGATGTGTTTGATGCGATTAAGGGCATTTCTGGTATTAGCACGATGTACGCTGGTTCAGTATTAAATCCTGAACCTCTGTTTAGACGACGCCAGGATATTCGCTGAATAGGGCAAAACACAGAGAGGTATAAAATGGAAACAAAACCCTATAATTACGATATTGTGAAGTTTTTTACGGTCATGGCGTGCATTTATTTGGTGATCGGCACTGGTGTAGGTGTATGGATCGCCTCTGAGCTTGCCTGGCCGGTATTAAATTTTGATAATCCTTACCTGAGTTTTGGACGGCTGCGGCCTGTTCATACCAATACGGTGATTTTTGCTTTTGCCGGCAGCACATTAATGGCGACAGCCTATTATGTTGTTCAACGCACATGCAGTGTCGCTTTATGGAGTAATAAACTGGCCTGGTTCACTTTCTGGGGCTGGAATGTTGTCATTATCGGCATGTTTATCACGCTGCCATTGGGTTATACCCAGTCAAAAGAATATGCTGAGATGGAGTGGCCTCTGGACGTATTAATCACAGTTGTCTGGTTGGCTTTTACTTTTAACTTTATTATGACTATCGCCATTCGTCGTATCTCACATATCTATGTGGCTAACTGGTTTTATCTGGCGATGATGATTGCGATTATTTATTTACATGTCGTCAATAGCCTGTCTATTCCAGTGGAACTATGGAAATCCTATTCTATTTTTGCCGGTGTTCAGGATGCGATGATTCAATGGTGGTGGGGCCACAATGCCGTTGGCTTTTTCCTGACAGCAGGCTTTCTTGCCATCATGTATTACTTTGTACCTAAACAGGCTAATCGTCCGATTTATTCTTATCGTTTGTCGGTTATTCACTTCTGGGCGTTGGTGTTTGGTTACGTCTGGTTAGGAGCTCACCATCTTCAATACACCGCGTTACCTGACTGGACTGGATCACTGGGTGCGGCTATTTCCCTGGCCATGATTATTCCTTCATGGGGTGGAGCGATTAACGGCATGTTTACCTTAAGTGGTGCCTGGGACAAACTGCGTACAGACTATATTTTACGGTTCCTGATTGTGTCATTGGCTTTTTATGCCATGTCGACATTTGAAGGCCCAGTTATGTCGTCTAAAACGGTTAATGCCTTATCTCACTATACAGACTGGACGATTGGGCACGTTCATGCGGGAGCACTGGGTTGGGTTGCCATGGTATCTATCGGTGCTATCTATCATATGGTCGAAAAACTATGGCGAGTGCCTTTGTATTCAACCAAACTGGTAAACACCCATTTCTGGATGGCGACCATCGGTACCGTTATCTACATCACAGCTATGTGGGTGTCAGGCATTATGCAAGGTTTGATGTGGCGTGCTTATGATGATTACGGCAATTTAGCGTATACCTTTGTGGAATCAGTCGCACAGATGCATCCTTATTACGCCATGCGTGCTGTGGGTGGTTTGGTCTTTTTCCTTGGTGCTGTTGTTATGCTGTTCAACGTGACGGTCACTATTCGTCAAGCGGTTAGACAAAATAAACCTGTTATTCAGTCAGCCACTTCATAAGCGATAAGGAGTCAATAATGAAATGGTTTATTGGTGAATTTTTTGCAATGGATATTGCTGCAATGACGGCTTCAGACTGGTTGGCAACCTGTATGAGCGTTTTATTAGCGATTGCGATAGGCATAACGTATTACCGGGTTTTTCATCCCAGGTATAAAGCAGAACTTGAGTCTCACCGACATCATTTAATGCATGACGACAGCTGAAATAAGAGCCCCACTGGATGTGGGGCTTTTTTTATGTATCTAAATATTGTTTAGCTTTCAATACCGCTTCAGTTCGGTTTGAGACTTGAAGTGTATTCAAAATAGCGCGGACATGAATTTTAACGGTACTTTCACTTAAGCCCATATCCAAGGCAATACGTTTATTTGAAGCACCTTTTGACATCATGGCAAATACTTCTTGCTGACGAGGTGTAAAGTCAAAGGTGTTGTTTGAAACGGCTTCACTGGGGATGGCCGGGTGAATCGAAATGCCATGGTTTAATATCAAGGTTAAAGCTTGGATAATTTCCTCATTTTTCATTGATTTAAGGATGTAACCTAAAGCACCTGCAGCCATCGCGCTCTGAGTGTCTTCAGGATTATCTGAAGAGGTAATGACAATTAGGGGAACGTCTGGAAAATGTGTCTTAATCTGTTTAATACCTGCAACGAAATTCAGGCCGGGCATGTGTAAATCAACAATGAACGCTGACCAGTCTTGTTCAGTTTGTATTCGTTGAATCAACTCATCAAAACTCGTCGCCTCAGTACAGCTATATTCGGAAAAATGTTGCGTTATCAGCATGACTAAGGCGTCACGATAAAGCTCATGGTCATCAGCAATCAGCAATTTCATGATGTTTATTTATCATTCCTTTTTGTTCTATGGCAAAGTATCGCATGACCTTATTTTGTTGTCTCCTTGATATGACCTAATCACATTGCCATGAATACGCATCAAAAGTGGTTCTTACCAAAACGCGCCCGAACTATTGCAATTTGGGCAGTGGTGGTCATGTTATGTGGTCTGTCATTTTCATTGCTCGGTTTTCTAGAGCTGCAAAAAATCACCCAACAACGACTGTTTCTGGAAACAGAAAAAAATGTAAGGTCTCATATCGAACAAATCCAAACCAATATTGATATTTCACTCGACTCACTGGGAAATGTCGCTGATTTATACCAAGCCAAGGGGGACATCAGTACTGCTCAGCTAGAACGTATATTTGATACGGAAACACATTACCATGCCGGCACACGTGGTTTAGCCTGGGTGCCTAAAGTGACTGAGCAAGCACTAGCTGTTTTTGAGGAACACGTTCGTGCCGAGGGGATAAGCGATTATCACGTTTATGAGGTTACTGGACATGGCATGCCGAAACCCGTTAATGAACATACCGTCTACTTTCCTGTGCGGGCAGTCTATCCTCCCTTAGGCACTGATCTGCGATATGGCCTTAATTTAGCTGCAGTGGCTACCCGTCAACATGTAATGAGTAAAGCAAGCAATACACACAAAACAGCCATTACCGATCGTGTTTCCATTTTTTATCAACAACAACACTTATATGGCTTTCAGGCATTTCACCCCTTATTTGACCAAGAGCAAAACCTATTAGGTTATGTGGTCGGCTTGTATGACTTTAAAGGGCTGTTTGGCGATGTGTTTGATAATGATGATGTCGGCTTGGCTTTATACGATGGTAGTACAAACAGCCAACAATTGCTTTATAACAAAAATACGACATTATCCAGTGTTACTCAGTTAAGAAAAAGTAAAGATTTGCACTGGACGTTTCCATTGCAAGTAGCTGATAAACAATGGCTTATCAGTGTTTTTCCTGATGTCAGTTCACACCGGGCTTCAGAGTCACTTATTCCTTATGTTGGTCTGATTGCCGGCACATTAATCACTAGTTTACTGTCTGTTTATCTCTTTCTGGCTTTATTAAGAACCCAGCAATTAACAGAGATGAGCAGCCATCTTGCTGGCACCCATCAGCAGTTGGATATACAGAAACAGTTAAAACAATTGGCTGACGAAGCTAATGAAGCCAAGTCCAACTTATTACGTGCTGCCAGCCATGATCTCAGACAACCGCTTCATACCATCGGATTGCTAACGGAGTTATTAGCTCAAAGTCAGAGTAGCGAACAACAAAAAGTACTGTCAGGAAAAATCCATTCTGCTGTTGATAATATGAATACCATGTTTGGTGCTTTGCTGGACTTGAGTCAGTTGGATGCAGGTAAACTCACTATCCAGACTGATGTTTTTCCTGTCAGCAAGCTGTTAGATAAGTTATTTGTTGAATTTGAGGTGGTGGCAGAAGATAAAGGGCTTGAATTTCACTATATCTATAGCTCAGCAGTCATTAAAACAGACGCTAACTTACTTGAACGCATGCTGAGAAACCTGCTGAGTAATGCGATTCGCTATACAGCCAAAGGTCGCGTCATTATTGGATGCCGACGCCATATTCAATTTATCCGTATTTGTGTGCTCGACTCAGGTATTGGCATCAAACCGCAGGCACAACAGCATATTTATCAGGCTTTTTATAGGGAGGAAGAAGCCCGTAAAATGGTGGATAAAGGCTTAGGACTGGGTTTGTCGATTGTGAGTAAAACAGCGAAAAGCCTCAATTTAAATTTTGCTTTTGATTCAATAGCAGGTAAAGGCAGCCTGTTTTACATTGATGTGCCATATGCTGACAATGCCGTTGCTATGAACAGCAGCGTAATGCAACCTGCGTCATTTGAACCATTGCACCTCACTATCTGGTTAATTGAGGATGATGCTGACACTCGATATGGTATGCAACAGCTGCTGGAAAGCTGGGATTGTGACTGTCAGAGCTTTGCAGATAAAGCCACTCTGCAGAAATATCTACAGGCATCACCTCTAAAGCCAGATGTCATTTTGGCTGATTATTATTTAGCTGGAGACAATGGGATTGAGTTGAGCCGGTTGATAAGCAATTTCTACAAACAAACCATCCCCACATTGATGGTGACAGCTTCTATGGAACGGGAACAAACCATTAGGCAAGCCACTATGTTTGATGTTCTTATCAAACCTGTTAAGCCTGAATCTTTATATCTGTGGTTACGAAATAACGTTACTTAGTTCGATCGGACTAGTCCATCAGGAGAATAGTGTTAAATCGTATTGGCTGAAATAATCATACTTCCTCAAAAATATAAGAAGGAAGAGAGAATGACTACACGCACAGTTTTAAAAACCGCATTGACTGCGGCAATCATGTTGACCAGTTTATCCAGCCTTGCAGCAGGTGCTTTATCGGTTGATAAGCAGATTACCGTGAATGCTAATCCTGCCACAGTATGGAAAATGGTAGGTAACTTTAATGGTCTGGATGTCTGGCATCCAGTTGTGGTGATGAGTGAAATCAAGACCGGCCAAAATAACCAGCCGGGTGCTGAACGTCTATTAAGCCTGGGAAATGGCGCAACTATCACAGAGAAACTAACGGCCTATTCAGATGCTGATACCAGCTATTCTTATGCGATTATGGCTTCACCACTTCCTGTCAAAAACTATGAGTCGACGATTACTGTTAGCAGTGCAGGCGAGGGTAAAGCGAATGTTCGCTGGAGTTCATCGTTTGATGCGAATGGTGCTGATGATCAAGCCGCGATTGACGCAATAACAGGCGTTTATGAAGGTGGCTTAAACCAATTACAAAAAGATTTTGCTCAATAATTCCATAAGTCCGTTTTGCTTTGTTTAAGACGCTGGGAAGCTATTGCCTCCCAGCGTCTTTATTTTTTCTAGCTAGTCATGATGACCTCAGCAAGTGATACCATGCACGCTGTTTATTCATTTTAATGAAATGTACATGACGCAGATACCATCAGTGATACAAGTTCAGCGAATAAAAGTCATCACGGCTGGTATTTGCGCAGTGATTTTGACAGTGGGCATCGCTCGTTTTACCTACACACCATTTCTACCATTGATGCTTAAGCAGACAGATTTATCACTGGTCAATAGCGGTTGGTTGGCCACCTTCAATTATATTGGTTATCTGATGGGGGTGTTATTGGTGTCATTCACCAATAACCTGTCATTTAAGTTTCGTTTTTACCAGTGTTGTTTGTTAGTTGCCGTGCTGTCCACCATCGCAATGGGCATGACTACCGAGTTGTATGGCTGGGTTGTATTACGATTCATTGCTGGAGTGAGTGGAACTGCTGGCGTCATATTATCCTCAGGCTTTGTATTGAGCTGGCTGAAGCATCACCAGTTAAAACCAGAACTTGGATTACATTTTATGGGGCTTGGCCTCGGTATAGCGATACCGGGAACAGCCGTAGTGTTGATGAACCACTTTTTTGCCTGGGATAGTCAATGGATCCTGATGGGACTGTTTGGCATCGTATTTTTTATACCTGCCTGGTTATGGATACCACCACCACTTTCAACACAACACAAAGCCTCGCAAACGCTAGCTGAGCCACCCCGCAGCTGGATGATAAAACTTATCTTGGCTTATGCCTGTGCTGGAGTCGGTTATGTAGTCAGTGCCACCTTTATCGTCGCTATACTTGAAAATATGCCGCAGTTAGCCGGTAAGGGTGACTGGATTTGGGTGGTGCTAGGACTTGCGGCGGCACCTGCCTGTTTTTTGTGGGATAAAGTGGCCAATAAAGCAGGGGAGATCAATACCTTATTGCTCACTTATGTTCTACAGACGGTGGCGATTCTGATCCCGGTATTTTCAGATTCATTACTAGCCAACCTGATTGCTGCCGCAATCTTTGGTTGTACCTTCACAGGCATTGTAAGTTTGATGCTGACCTTTATCGGTCACAAGTTTCCAAAAAACCCGGCAAAAGCCATGGCGCGTTTAACAATTTGTTACGGTATCGCCCAAATCATAGCTCCAGCCGCAGCGGGCTATCTGGCCAGCCATAATGGTAATTACAATCTTGCTTTGATGTTGACCGCGATGATTATGGTGGCTGGAATGGTTTTTCTTATTGCCGTCAAGCGTGAAAAATTTGTCACCGTGAACCTGGATTAATCAAAAACCGTCGTGAAATGTTTTAGTAACAGGCCCGATAGTCTGCTAACGACGTCTTTGGTCGCTAAGAAATAGGGTGATAAATAATGTGGATAGATTGGGCCATGATAAATTTATTTTGTGCATTAATTCAAAATAGCAGCGGATCACTTGTTGTGAGTTAAGTTAATTTTATCTAAACTCAATCGCTCGCAATGGAGAGCACTCACAAAAGTACATTCAATTTTTTATTCTAAATTTATGTCGTCCACTTGTGAGTGCTTTCCGCCTTTTTACTCTACAGCTAAAGCTTGTGTTATTTCAGATAGCCATCGAGTGAAGTTGAATATCTTTACTGGGAGGCTGACCAAAAAAGCGGCTGTATTCCCGACTAAATTGTGACACGCTGGAATAACCTACGTGCATACAAGCGGTGCTGACATCCATCATTTTTGACAGCATCAGATGTTTTGCCTCATACAGACGTAACTCTTTCTGAAACTGTAATGGGCTCATCGACGTTATTGCCTTAAAGTGATGATGGAATGACGATATGCTCATATTCACGCGCTCAGCCAGTTCATCGACTTTCATTGGTTGAGTAAAGTTTTCCTGCAACCAGGAAATGGCAGCCGAGACTTTTTGCAGATGGGAACCTGTAGTCGCAATCTGCACGACCAGTTTGCCGATATGACTTTGTAACAGGCGGATATAAATTTCTTCCATCACTAACGGAACCAGCAAGGTTGATACTTCTGTTTGAGCTGATAAACCAATTAAACGGGTAGCTGCTTCGATAATATGCGGATTAGCCTGACCAATAAAAATCGGTTTGGTGTGTGCGGTTTTAGGCAAACCGTAGGGAAACACCTTTAGTGCCGTTTCGGCCAGCTTTTGCTGATCCATATCGATAATCAAACACAAGTAGGGTTCATCTTCACTGGCCTGAATAATCTTGGCTGAGACCGGCACTTCGGTCGAATAAACGGCCATGCTGGAATCGTCATACTCGTAAACATCACTTCCGATAATGGCGCGTTTAGCGCCTTGAGCAATAATGCAGATACCGGGCTGGCTATTACCACGAACAGCGACTTCGTCAATTTTAGATACACGAAAAACGCGGACACCTGCGATAGGTAAATCAAACAAGCCATCGTGTGGAGCATAACGGCTAAGTAATTCAGCCAAAGGTTTTGTATTCATCAGGTCTATCTAAACAAGGAAAAGGGCAGCCAGAAACTGACTGCCCGTATAGGATTAGGCCGTTAATGATGCCATATCGATGACAAAACGGTAACGCACATCAGAACGTTCCATTCGCTCAAAGGCGGTATTAATTTCATCCATTTTGATCATTTCACATTCAGGCAGAATGTTCATTCGACCACAGAAATCCAGCATTTCCTGAGTTTCTTTGATACCACCAATTAATGAGCCCGCAATGCGGCGGCGACCGAAAACCATCGGCGCTGTGTTTGGCCCTTCAATAGGACCAATCTGACCGACCATAACCAGAGTGGCATCATTATCTAATAGTGGGATGTAAGGATTAAGATCATGATTTACTGGCACGGTATCGATAATCAGATCAAAACTGGAAGCGGCAGCCGCCATTGCGTCTTCATCTTTAGATACCAGGAAATTATGAGCGCCCAGTTCTTGCGCATCGGCTTCTTTTTTCGGTGATGTACTGATGACTGTCACATCAGCACCTAAACCAACAGCGAGTTTAATGGCCATATGACCTAAACCGCCCATGCCAACGACACCTACACGGCTACCAGGTCCGACATTCCATTCTCTCAAAGGTGAATAAGTAGTGATACCTGCACATAATAATGGCGCGGCTTTAGCCAGATCCAGATTTTCTGGCAGGCGTAATACAAATTCTTCACGAACAACGATGTGTTTGGAGTAACCACCTTGTGTCATATCATTAGTAATACGGTCTGGTGAACCATATGTCAGTGTAAAAGTATTACGACAGTATTGTTCATGGTCGTTATGGCATTCATCACATTCCTGACAGCTATCGACCATACAGCCAACAGCGACATGATCACCGACGTTATATTTGCTGACATTGCTGCCAACGGCAGTCACACGGCCGACTATTTCATGACCTGGCACAACAGGGTATGAAGACCCACCCCAATCATTTCTGGCAACGTGTAAATCGGAGTGACACACACCGCAATAGAGGATTTCCATTGCTACATCATTATCGCGTAATTCTCTACGTTCAAAGTGATATGGGGCGAGCGGGGTATCGGAGGAATGAGCTGCGTAACCAACAGTTTTCATAGATGTAACTCCCTTAGATAAAAGAATTAGAGGTGAAAATACTATAGACGGAACGATGAGAAACCACTTGCCTAATACTACAGCCTTTATGTGTGTTTCTACGTAAATTAAATGCTATCGTTTTAGTCATCCCAGTAATAAACACGGGGTAACTTACCTGTGTATCTATAGTGACTCAGTCACATCCACAACGTTCCAGAAATGGACGTTTAGCTGCCGATAACACCACCATCATTTTTAGTAATCAGCACCGTTGTTGAGCGTGGGCGTGTTTTACCATCAGAAGCCGGGTAGCTTAATCCTGGATGCTGGATATTAACCCACATCGCTTTGTAATCAGGACTCCAGGTAATCCCGGTCAGTTCACAGCCTCTCGGTCCAACTAAAAAGCGTTTGATTTCCTGCGTTTGCGGGTTGGCACATAACACCTGATTACAGCCCATGTTTGCCATGAACGGATCGTCGTCATCATAGTCAGTCATAATCCACAAACGGCCATCCTGATCAAAGCCTAAACCATCAGGTGAGGAGAAAATATCTCCTTGAATATTACCGACTAAATGATCGGCTACTTTGTGACCTTCAGCATCAGTGGCGTCTGGCTTCTCACCTGCAATAACGAATAATGACCAGTTGAATGAGGTAGCTGCCGGATTGGCTTGCTCCTCCATGATTTTGATTATCTGACCATGACGATTATCAGGACGTGGGTTGGCGGCATTAACAGCAAATTCTTTGCCGCGTTTATTGTTGTTGGTCAGTGACACATAGACATCCAGATTGTGCGGATTCACTGTGGCCCATTCCGGACGGTCCATGGGTGTTGCACCTAATAGATCAGCCGCAGCCCGAGCATTAACTAAAACTTCAGCCTGGCTGGGGAAACCATTTTCTGCTGTTAGCCCTTCATTACCATGTACCAATGGTAACCAACGACCCGTGCCATCATCGTTAAAACGCCCCACATACAATGTGCCTTCATCCAATATGTCTTTATTATTGTGCATCTGGGTTTTATCAAAGCGTTGAGACGGTACGAATTTATAGACATATTCACCACGAGTATCGTCACCAGAGTAAAACGCCAACTGACCATTATCTGCCAGTGAAGGTGCTACACACTCGCGGCAGAAACGACCAAAGGCTGTGCGTTTAATGGGTTTGCTTTGCGGATCAAAAGGATCAATTTCGACGACCCAACCAAAACGATTAGGCTCGTTGACGTAACCCTGATGGGGCAGTGAAGCATCCGGTGTTGCATCAAAACGCGCATCAATCGTGCTCCAGCCATAATAATTGTCGTTTTTGTCATTAGAAATGCCATAACGGTGATGAGAGACACGAGACTGGTAATCTGTTTTGTCGTGATTGAAGAAATAGTTATGCCAGTTTTCTTCACAGGCCAGATAGGTACCCCACGGAGTGAAACCATTCGAGCAATTATTCAAGGTGCCGATAATTTCATTGCCATCAGGATCAGCGACTGTTTTGAATAGGTCATGACCGGCTAAGGGACCGCTGGCCTGCATCGGTGTTAATGTTGAGATACGGCGGTTATAGAGTGAGGGGTAAACGCGTTGCCATTCACCGTGACTGTCTTTTTTCACTTCAATGACACTGACACCGTGAGCCGCTTGTTCTTTTTTGACATCGTCGGGCAAACGTTTGCCATTGCCATCATAAATCAATCCATCGGTATGGATGGTGGGATTAATGTATTCATGATTGATCACCATCAAGCCACGATTATTGTTGTCGGGAAAGGCAAAAAAGTGCATGCCATCATGGTTATCACCAGCCTGTTTCAGCTGTTCCTGCCAGGTATTACTGGCATCGGCTTTCCATTTTGTTGCTCCTGTTTCCACCGGATCACCCCAGGAGAAGAAGGCTTTTGCCTGATAGCCATCCGCGACCACGACTTCATCAAATAAGGGATCGGTACGTGGCTGAATAGGCTGAAAACCAATATATGGGGCTGGGGGGATGGCATTTTCACCGGCAAAGGCAAAACGACTACCCATGCTCAGTCCTAGAAAGCCTATAACGGCGGCATTTAAACTGCCTTTTAAAACATCACGGCGTGATAACGCCATTTTATCCAGGCTTTTTTGCTCGGTGCTGTTAATAATCTCATCATCATAAGATGCCAGGCGTTGATGAAAATCTGAGTGTGTTGGCTGTGTCATGGCGAGTTATCTTCTTTTAATGAATACGGTATTCAAAGGTGTTACGAACATTCGGTACAGGTACCGCTTTTCCATTAACCATACGAGGCGCGTAACGAAAGGTTTTGGCAGCAGCTAATGATGGCCGTTCAAACATCGGATGGCAGTCAGCCAATACCTCGGGAGACTCAACACGGCCTTGTTTGTTTACGGTATATCGAACAGTGCAATCACCTTCCAGACCTTTACGCAAAGCAGTTCTGGGATAATCCGGTACCTGTTTTTCAATCGGTTTATAGTGTTCCACAGAAAATGTTTCAGTTGCTAGCTCGGATAGATTACTTTGTGTTTTTTGTGGCACATTTTGCTCATTACTACTTGCCAGTACTGGGCTTTCAGGCAACTTTTCTGCAGGTTTTTCTTGCTTTGTCGGTTGGCTGACAGGCGGAACCGGCTTGTCTTTGAGTGGTTTTATTTGCTTTTCTATTTTCTTTTTTACAGGTGTTTTTGGTGCGGTTTTTTCTATCGGTTTGGCTATGGGGTTTTCAACGCGTTTAAAGGCCAGTTCATTTTCAACAATACTTTGTTTAGGTTTAACTTTTGGCTCGATAACAGGTTCAGGTATAACCACCGGCTTTACCTCTTCGATCACGGCTTTTTTTACCGGCTGAGGAAGTTCGACCATGCGGATATTCACTGTTTTAACGACCGGTTCATGCTGAGTCACCGGTGTCCATGAGTGAAATAATAATGCGGCAATGGCAATATGAAACAAACCTACTTCAATTAATGCAGATTTGTTTATCTCAGAGGCAGTAAACGGTTTACTTAGATAAAGTGGATCACGCATAGCTAACTCAGGCATCGGGCGACTCCGTAATCAGGCCCACATCATCGATACCCACTTGCTGTAATGCGGCAATCGCTTTTACAACTGAAGCGTAATCCGTGGCTTTATCACCACGGATAAAAAATAGCAGCTTGTCATTCTGCTGTTTAATTTGCTCTATTTTTTCGACCATCTCATCCAAGCTGACTGCTTGATCTGAGCGGGATTGAATATCGACTTCTGAACCTACATTCCAGTAATAACTGCCATCAGCAACCACCGATAAAGTCAGAATCGTTTTCTGACTATCAGTGGGTAACGCTTCCGCTGCAACCTTAGGTAATTCAAGTTTAACGCCTTGTACCAGTAGCGGAGCTGTGACCATAAAAATCACTAACAACACCAGCATCACATCGATATAAGGCACCACATTCATTTCTGCCTTCAAGGCATGTTTAGCAACCGGTTTTCTTAGCATGACGACCTCACGCAGCCTTTGCCAATGGTGCTCGGTGCATCACTCGCTGTAATCGGGTGATGAACTCATTACCAAAATGATAATAAAGCGTACTGATAGCCCCGGCGCGTTTACTCAGCTGGTTATAAGCAACCACTGCCGGGATCGCTGCAAATAAGCCGATAGCGGTGGCAATCAGGGCTTCAGCAATACCCGGGGCCACGGTGTTTAATGTCGCTTGTTCAACCTGGGACAGGCCAATAAACGAGTTCATAATGCCCCAGACCGTACCGAACAAGCCGATGTAGGGGCTGACTGAACCAATGGTAGCCAGGTAAGAAAGACCTTTTTCAAGTTCGGCTTCCTGCTCGCCAATATTCACCAGCATGGCACGTTCTACATTTTCTACCTTTTCATCCTGCGGCATAGTGGCGATATGCTGATATTTCTCATACTCCTGCCAGCCAGCCTGAAATATGGCTGGAATCGCTTTGTGTAAAGTCGCTTTTGTTGTTGCTTCAGGTAATGACGTCATATCCGCCGTTTGTCTGAATTGCTGCTGAAACAGCTTATTTTGTTTCTCCAGACGACTTAATACATTTGAACGCCACAGGATCAAGTACCAGCTTACCATCGATGCCAGTACTAAAATCAGCATCACAATTTTCACTAAAACGCTGGCATCACTGACCAGACCCCAAATAGTCATTTCATGCATTGCAGTTTCCATGATTGACTCCTTATTTGCTCAGTTTAGACAGGCCGAGTTGATCAGCAATCTCTGACCAGGGCACATATTTGAAATTTTGATTTTCCAATGGCATGCGATTGCGTCCATCCTGAACAACTAACATGCCTTGCTGCCATGGTTGGCCAAAATTGACGCTACTGACATCCAGACCATCTGTTTCTGAAACACCATCAATGCCGGCTGCTGTATTAAAGCCAATACGAAATACACCGCGATAAGTGAAGGGTGGCAGAGCATCAAGCACAACATAGCTATCATTGCCCTGACTGGATATCACCAGATAATCCTGTTTGTCGTTCTGATACAAACTGATTCCTTCGATATCGTCTTTCAGATGTTCACCGACAGGCATGACCTGAGTCATCACCGTAGATTGATCGGCACGGGCATCAAGTGTCCAGACTGCTCTGTTTTCTTCACCAATAAATAAACGATCATGTTTATCATCGGCCACACAGCCTTCAGGTTGCGTGGCAACTTTAAATTCACGGACCAGTTCACCGGCAATCTTGCCTTGTTTGTCCTGCATCTGATATTGGAAAAATCGGCCGTCTTTATCATTCACAATGGTGTAGATATCACCTTGTTTATTTTTATACATACACAGGCCATAAATATCCTGTGCCGTGGTGCTAACTTCACCCATTTCAGTGACAAGTCGACTTGCTGGATCGATGGCAAACACATGCAGTGAGTTATGATCACGATTGCTGGCAACCGCTAAATCAATCTGTTTACCATTGAAATGAAAACCATGACGGACATCGACATTATTCAGTCGTCCAACAGGCAAAAATTGCTGGGTTTTGCCTTTTAAATCATAAACAACTAAACCGCCTTGTTTATCCGTACCTAATACCAGACTTTGTTCAGGATTGGCTTTGTTGACCCAGATAGCAGGATCATCAGCCGCATCGCCTAAGCTTGGTACAGCATCGGTTTGTATTGCTGGTTTAACCAGCGGGATAGGCGGGGGCGATGTCAGCGATGTATACGTCCATGGTAAGGTATAAAAAGCAATTCCAGCATCGTGTTTGATCGCAATCTCTAACTGCTCACCGTCCACTCTTGCACTGATACCCTCAGGCTCTAGCACATTGTGCAGAGCAAATTCGGACTGATGTTGCCAGCTTTCTTTGTTATCGATATAAGTGTGTAACACGTTGGCTTTTGCATCGAGAACTAACAAGCCACCGGGTACAATTGCCATGCCAACAGCACTTTTTGTCAGCTGTCCAAAAGGGTGGGCCATCGCTACGGGGAAACGGCTCAATTCTGCTTCTGGATGGGCATCATAAGCCCAGATGCCTACCTTTTCTTCATTGATATACAGCCGTGACTGAGCGTCATCTACCTGGCAGTATTCACTATCAGGTGGTGTGCTCAGATGGCGAATTAATTGAGGGAGAGCAATGGGGGAGGTAGCATCAGCTACCAACCATTGCTCTCCTTGTCCCTGTTCACCAACCAGAAACAAGAACCCATTTTGTGCTTCATCCTGATACAGGCAAACACCTTCAATTTTAAAGGCGGGTTTAGGCAGATAGGTTGTTGCTGTCCACTTTTCAGAGGCGCTATTGAGAACAGTCAGCATGGCTTGTTGGCGATCCAGATCTACGGTTGCCAATAGCAATCCTTGCTTCAACTGTCGATGATCTATGCTGCCAAAGTGACCTTTTAATAAACTAAGTGTTTTGCCTTGATTGTTTTCAAGCGCAATACCTTTGTGTTTGTAAGACACCAGACGGTCAGCCTTGGGAATACCGGTTTTACTAACCAGCTGTGCTGACTCAATATGTGAATTACCTTCTGCATTGATAGCTTTCAGCGTGTCATCAGCAATCACAGAAAGGGGTAAAGACATCATCATTAATGATGCTAATAATTTCGGTTTTAATGTTAAATTTTTCATTTTATATTCTATATTTATCAATATGTTTTAGAAGTTAGTTAAAGTAAATCCAATTTTTATACTTGGACCGTATTCTTCATATTGATTGTTGTATGCTTTACTACCGGTATAAACGTAGTAGTGTTCATCGGTCAGGTTTTTCGCTTCCAGGCTGATTTGAGCATTTTTGCTGATAAAGTAGCTGCTGCTAAAATCAAGGAACACCTGATCATCTACATACGCGTCATGGTTTTTATCACTGACAGCGGCGACTTCTTTCAGATAAGACGATTTATAGTTAGCAGATAAACGCATGCTGACTTTTTCGTTTTCCCAACCGAGCATGAAATTACCGACCCGTTTTGATTGACCGGGTAAATCAATGCTGCGTTTGGTATTCTGACCTTCGATATCCGCTTCAGAATGACTGAGTGTGAAATTAGCGCCCACTAATAAGCCATCCCATGGTGAGGGTAGCCAGCTTAACTTTTGGCTATAAGCCAGTTCTAAACCATAGACTTTCGCGGTATCACCATTTTTGAATGTTTTAGCTTCTTTGAAATTCTGGAATGCACCTGAGCCTGCTATATCCGTTTCATAAACAAAATCAGAAATATCTTTATAGAAACCATAGGCAGAGATTGCACCAGCACGACCCATGTAATGTTCGATGCCTAAATCAAAGTTTTTAGCTGTCATTGGATCTAGCGTTGGATCGCCAAAACGGCTTTGTTACCACTTTCAATAGAAAAACCAGGAGCGAGCGCTTCAAATGTGGGTCTAACAACACTATTGGTCCACGCAGCTCTTACTTGGGTTTTATCATCGATGTAATAACGTGCATGAAGGCCAGGCAACCAGTGGTGATAATTATTTTTGCTGGAGATTTCCTGGAATACATCATCGCGAATACCGGTTCCTTTGGCCTCAAAGTCAGTTTGCTCATAGCGCATACCCGCGATGAGAGTCCAGTTATCCAGATCCAAGGTATTCATCACATAGGCCGCATTAATATCTTCGTTCATAACGTAGTCATTAATACGTGTTTCTTCTGTATTAATATTGCTGTCAAAATTCAGCTTTGACAGCAAATTCTTGATAGCGGAGCTACTGATGCCCGGCCCGTAATTATTTAATGAATAATCAACATTACTGCCGGCAAACGCACCTAAACCAGTATCGTTAGAGCCAAAGTTTTTAAACTCCCAGGCATTGGTGTCATTATCTTTCTCGCGACGTGATAGCTTGCCACCGAATTTCACTTGTGAGGCATAGTTGTGAATAGTGAAATCACGGGCAAGATCAAACTTTAGATTTTTTTCGGTATCGGTGGTTTTTTGTTCTTCCCATTCGATTTTATCCAGTGAAAAACTACTGGGGTCGTAGTAATCAGAACCTGCAAATAAGCGTGGTTTTGAGGTGTCCGTAAATCCGACGTTATCAAAGCCACCCTCAAACTTAGCACCAGCAATATGACCCGGCGTATCCTCACTGGCGCGGCTGTAACCTATCTGACCATCAATCGTCCACAAGCCAATAATTTTTTCTCCACCCAATACATAGGATTGGATCTCTTGTGTTTCTTTACGGTCTTTTAATTCACGATAGCCTGTCGCGCCGGTACCTGATTCACTCGGTAGCTGTGGACTGTCAAACTCCATACCCGCTGCGTTACGAGTTTCGGTATCAGTGAAACGGCTAAATAAGGTACGTAAGTAATAATTTGTGTAAATGTCAGCTTTGTAATCGAAGTTAACGCCTAAACCTAAGCGCTCACGTTCAATTTCATAATCACGTTGTTCAAGTTCTTCTAAACGAGCTTTGTCAGTGAAGTCCCATTTGCCACCGGTTTCCACATTATCAGAACCAAACTTTCGTTTTTGCCAGCTCAATGCGGCGGCGACACCAAAGTTATCAACACCATCACCGATACTGAAAATATTACTCACCGCCCCGGATCCTTTAGGGCTGGTTTTATCAATATTGTCATCGTAACTGCCTTCAGTAGACAGGGTGTAGAACAAACCATCATGATCAAAAGCCGATAAACTCTCTACATTGATGGTGCCACCCAATGAGTTGGCGTCCATATCGGGGGTCAGTGTTTTAACGACCGATAATGACTGCACTAACTCACTGGGTAATACATCCAATGCCACCGCACGTGTGCCACTTTCTGGCGAAGGGACATTGGTGCCATTAATATTGACAGCATTAAGTTCAGGTGCCAGTCCGCGTACCGTGACAAACCGACCTTCGCCCTGATCATTCTCTACCGATACGCCAGGCAGACGCTCTAATGCTTCTGCTGCATTGTCATCGGGTAACTGGCCGATACCGTCAGCATGTACAACACTCTCAATGCTGTTTGAGTTACGTTGCTCTTTGAGCGCTTCATCAATCTGTACTGCCTGCCCTACGACACGGACTGTTTCCAGATTAATATCCTCTTCTGCATGAGCACTGCTGATAAAGCTGGCAATTCCGAGTGCAATCAGGCTGAGTTTAAAGCTCGGTCGTTCAATGGTTTTGTCTATTGTTTTCATAACTACCCTTGTCGTCATAGTGGTTTGATGGCGGCAAGTGTATGAAGGCTAAATGACAGTTAGATGACAGTGAAAATTTAAAATATTTAAAATCAATAACTTATCATTTGCGTTTATTTGATGTTGAGCTGATATGACTTATGATTTACAAAATAAACTGATGCTCAATACTGCAAGCTTGTAAACAAATAAGTTAAATAAAAACAATGATGTAAATAGTATTTTGTGCAACGGGTAATGTAAAAAAATGAAAAAATAAGACAATTTTTGTGAGCTGATTTGACTGCTAACTTTGTCATAAGTCTGTCATTTTTTTCGCGTAGTGTCGCCGACATTCAGTTAATTACTGCAGTCAGAGTTCGGTTAAACCAATGAAAAAAAGACCTTTTTTACACACATCCTATTTTTACGGACTGGCGCTGGCCTTCATTACTGGTTTCGTTATCATGCGAACATGGGGGGAAGTGAAGGTCATATCAGCGATAAATTGGCTTGATGTTATGTCTGAAGGTGGAATGGTGATTCTGGCCTTATTCTGGCTGGCGTTATTGCTTCGTAGTCGACCGGCGGGAAGGGTGACACAACTACTAGCTCTGGGTTTATGTGCTATCGCCTTTTCGTGGAGCATGGATTTCATGGATGAGTTTATCCATATGCCTTCGACATTAATCTGGCATAACTGGTTGGAGAGTATGCCGATTCCACTTGCTTTAGTGCTGTTAAGCTTTGGCATTTATCACTGGCATCAGGAAGAAATTGCCATCAGTGCCCAAATGGTAAAACGTGAACGTTATTTCCGTGAGCATCGTTTATTTGACAAGCTTATCCCTATTGGTGGTGCGGCATATCTCAAAAAGCAGCTCAAACTCTCTCTCAATGAAAGTAAAAAACAGCAGCAACCTTTAGCCCTGATAGCGATTGATTTGGATGACTTTAATGTGATTAATCGTTTGTACGGGGTGGAAGAGGGTGACCATATATTGCAGCTGGTCTGCCAATTATTATTACTGAACCTTCGTGATGAAGATTTAATCTGCCGCCTGGCGGGAGATCGTTTTATTGTCTTGCTTCACAATACCAATGAAGCAGATGCAAAGCAGCTCAGTCTGGATCTTCAAAATGCAGTAGCCAGTTTTGCTTATCGAACTAAAGCGCATCATCAACGTGTTTACCTAAGCGCCACTTGTGCTATCACCATGGCAAAAACAGATGACTCTGACTCGCTGATTAAACGCTTAAATTTACAACTAAGCCAAGATAAGCAACGTGTGGTCGCGGCTAGTTAACTCATGACAAAACTGGTTAAAACAACAGGGTATGAAATTGATACGCCCTGCATCGCTAGCCATTATCAACCTGCATTATTAGCAGAGTTGGCATTATCGCGTGATATTTCGGCATATCAATTATTAAAGGGCGCGCGATTGCAGTTAGACGACTTTGCACTGGCAGAAAAGCGTATCAGTCCAGATCAATACCTGACATTAATAAAAAATTGTCAAAAATTAATTGATGCTGACGATATCAGTTTTTTATTGGGTCAGCGCTTATTGCCTGGTTTTTATGGCGCGGTAAGCCAGGCTTTGCAACAAGTGACTAACTTGCGTCAGGCCATTGAAATTCTTTGTGACTACCATTCAATTTTGTCGCCCTTATATACCCCTCGTCATTATGAAAATGATGAAGAGATATTTTTATTCTGGCTGGACAGTACAGGAAGTCATGAACAAGAGACCTTTATTATCGAATCCCATATCACTGCGTTTGTCTCTATGGTGGCTTGGTTAGCTGGAGAAAAAATGCCCTGGCAGTATGAGTTCACTTATGCTGAGCCAGATTATATTGAGCAATACTGGGTGAATTTTGGACAAAACCTCAGCTTTAATCAGCAGATGAATCGCTTACGGTTACCGAAACAGTTCTTGGATAAGCCGTGGCCTAACGCCTTTAAACTCGGCATACACGGTGCGCTAAAAGAGAGTAACAGGCAGTTAGCAGAGGAATATAATCAGTACAGTTTTCTTGACCAGCTCTATGACTATATTCAATTACATATCAATGAACCGCTCAATCTGGATAAGGTGTCATTTGCCTTTGGAATCAGTCCGGCTTCAATGAAGCGTAAATTAAAAAAACACCACACCAGCTTTCAGCAACAAATTGATCTAGTCAGAAAACATACAGCGATTTATCTGTATGAAGTCAAAAAAATGAATAGTCAGCAAATTGCAGAATATCTCTGCTTTAATGATATGAATAATTTTCGCCGGGCTTTCAAACGTTGGACCGGTATTTCACCGTATCTGTTATTTGCACAATAATTTGAAGTGGTTAACACAATTTTGTTTTATGGCTTAATTACTTAAGCCTGCCTTAATCTCGTTCAGCAAGAATTCAGTTTCGTAGGTTTATAACAGAACTGTAGCTAAGCGTTAGCTCAGTCAATTTAAGGAGTCATCCTATGAACAGATTAAATACCTTTCTCTCTATCAGTGCCCTAAGTATAGCCAGCTCAGCCTCAGTTGCCGTTGCCGATAACAAAGGCTTTGAGTCAAAAAAACTAGATAGTGTCACCAGTACGAGTCTTATTGATAGCCAAGAGCAAACAAGGAATCATACAGATATCAATAAGCACCAAGAAATAACAAAAAAATAAATTGCTAATGATGAATCTTCTAACTGTTACCGATTTCACTCCTCATCGGTAACAGTTTTTTTTTGTGCGATAACAAACGATTCATTTTCTACTGTAATATCTATCTAAACCAAGCAGACAACGACGTCTTTAATTACTGAATCAGGTAATCGGAGAAATACAAAATGCGTCGTTCTGAACAAACTACCATCAAGACCTCCTGTCCACGAGACTGTTATGACAGTTGCGGTATTTCAGCCATTGTTATTGACGGCAAAATTAACCGTGTTTTAGGCGATAGCGATCATGAAATGACGCATGGCGCACTTTGTGCTAAATGTGCCTTTGTCTATAACGGTGTCTGGATTGACCCTAAAAAACGTTTAAGCCATCCATTACGACGCACGGAAGCTAAAGGCACTCACTCATACCAAGAGGTGAGTTGGGATGAGGCCTTAACTGACATTTCGCAGCGGCTTCACTCTATTATCGAAGAGTACGGTGGCCAATCAATTTTACATACTCATTACACTGGAATTTGCTCTCTTATTGCCGGAAATTTTCCTTTACGATTTTTTAACCGTATCGGCGCAACAGAAGTTGATCCGGACACGGTCTGTAACAAAGCCGGACATGAGACGTTAAGCTTAATGTTTGGTCAGTCAATGAATGGCTTTGACCCGCGCACAGCAAAGGATACCGATTGTCTTATCATTTGGGGAGCCAATCCTTCTGCCAGTGCGCCGCATGTGCATAAACGCTGGCTACCTGATGTTAAGCAGCATGCCAAAGTCATCGTCATAGATCCTATTCGCCATGAGACGGCTGATTTCGCCGATTTACATCTGCAACTCAGGCCAGGAGCAGATGCCGTGCTCGCTTTTGCCTTACTGCATGTTCTTGCACGCAACGACGATTTGGACCAGACATTTATTACCAATTCGGTGCTAGGTTGGGATCAAATCATCGATGAAATTGACAAAACCACGCCTGAAGTCGCTGCAGCTATTACCGGTGTGGCAGTAACTGATATCGAAACAGCTGCAGAGTGGTTTGGCTTGGGACGATCAATGTTGTGGTTGGGACAAGCATTACAGCGGCAGACACACGCAGGTAATATCATGCGTTCTGCCAGTTTATTAATTGCCGGTACCGGTAATATTGGCAAACCCGGTAGCGGATTTTTGTATATTAACGGGGCTGAGGCTCGTCAAATTAACCTTGATTGGCTCAGTGGTGCGGCATTGAACTCTTCGGCTACACAAGCGATTAGCCATATGGATCTCGCAGAGAGATTAGCTAATTCAGACAAGAGCAAGGCTTTGTTTTCCTGGAATAATAATATTGCTGCCTCTAATCCTCAGCAAAAGGCGTTACATCAGGCACTAAGCCGTGATGATTTATTTCATGTTGCCATTGATCTGTTCCATACCGACACGACTGCCTTTGCTGACTATATCTTGCCAGCATCCTCATTTCTTGAGTTTGATGATGTCTTATTACCTTACTTTCACTATGACGTATCGGCCATAAACAAAGTTATCGAACCTATTGCTGAGAGTCTGCCTAATCAGGAAATATTTCGTCGATTAGCTGCGGCGATGGGATTTACCGATGAGGAGCTATTCGAGTCAGACCAAAGTTTGATTGAGCAAATCTTTCAACAACTTAACATGCCTATCAGTTTCGATGAGCTAAGAAAGAAAGGCAGTATGCCTTGGTCTGAACAGCCACTTATTCATTATTCTGATGGTGTTTTTCCAACAGCCAGTGGCAAAATTGACGTCGCATCAGATAACTGGCTGGCAGCTGGTTTAAACAAAAGCCCTGTAGCCATCGCTGATCAACCACCAAAAACGCATTATTTACGCCTTTTATCGCCGGCTGATCCTTTTCTGATGAATTTCAGCTATGGCAATGACGACAAAATTGCAATGAAAATAGGTAAAGCCAGTGTCAGCATTCACCCGCAAGAACTCGCAGATAGACAACTGGTTTCAGGGCAAAAAATTACACTGAAGAATCACTATGGTGAGCTTGAGGTTATCGTTGTTGCGAGTGACCGGATACCGCGAGGAGTAGCGTTATTACCAAAAGGACGCTGGCCGTCGTTAGAAAAAACAGGTGCCAATATTAATATCCTCAACGACGGGGCAAAGACCGACATTGGCCAAAGCAGTGCTGTACATAGTATTGAAGTGGAGCTTGTTTCCTAAAAAATATAAAACAACAATAGTTGACTAATCAGTCAACTATTGTTTTAATGCAAACGTAATTTAACAACGGTGTTGTATGGGACGTCCAGCTACAGATACAAAGCAAAAATTAATCAGCACAGCATCAGAACTCATATGGAAAAATAGTTATGGTTCGGTCAGTGTGGATGATATCTGCAAAGCAGCAGAGGTAAAAAAAGGCAGCTTTTATCACTATTTTAAGTCGAAAGCTGACTTAGCTTTGGCGTCAATGGAAGATCATTTCGAGAACTCGAAACAAGACTACGAAAGAATTTTCTCGCAGGCAGTACCACCGATAAAACGCTTTGAAGGACTCGTTGAACATATTATTGAAAAACAGTCTGACATCTCAATAACCTATCAACAGGTTTGCGGTTGCCCTTACGCCACCTTGGGTAGTGAAATGGCAGGGCAGGATCAAGATATACGCGAAAAAGTAGATAGTATCTTGAAGCGCTATGAAGATTACTACGCATCAGCTATTCGCGATATGGTAGCGCAAGGTCAGTTGCCAAAATCTACTGATATAGAATGCTTAGCTGCTGAGCTTTATTGTTATATAACGGGACAAGTTATTCTGGCGAGAATACATAACTCGCTTGAACCATTAAAACGTGATCTAAAAAACGGTGTGTTTCGTATTTTGAATGTTAAAGACATGCACTAATTCACTGGCGAACTGTTACAAATAGCCATATCCATTGACCGCTTAATTGCGGTTTTATTTAGTTATTTAAACAAACCAACCGGTCAACTCAAATTAATTTACAAACCAACCAGTCAATTACTTTGTAGAGCAGATGACCATTACATATACAGATTCAATTATTAAAGAGTAGGGATGAGGATGAAACGAAATACTATTTCTATCGGCATAGCGGTAGCTTTGATTGGCCTTGGTTCATTCAGTGCCTATCACTTTGCCTATGCCGATAAACAACAAGAAGTCACACAAAATCAGCAGTTTCCAGCCGTAATCGTCAGCCATCCTGCCATTGAAAATATTACTGAATGGCAACAGTATGCAGGGCGATTTGTCGCTGTAAACAATGTGGATATTCGTTCACGTGTTTCTGGCTATTTAGAAAAAATCCACTTCAAAGATGGTGATATCGTCAACAAGGGGGATTTGTTATTTTCTATTGATCCTCGTCCATTTAAAGCCGAAGTATCCATTGCTAAAGCCACCGTTGAAGAACGAGAAGCTACACTAGCCTTGGCTAAAACGGATTCCACGCGCTCTATTGAACTGTACAAAACACATGCCGTTTCTAAACAACGTGTGGACGAAGATAAAGCCAGGGTAAAACAGGCAGAAGCACAATTATCGGCTGCCAAATCACGCCTAGCCAGAGCTGAGCTGGATTTAGATTTCACACAGATTACCGCCCCAATCACCGGCAAAATTGACCAACATAATGTCGATGTAGGTAACTTGATTCGAGGTGATGATGAAAATGCCAGCCCTCTGACCAATATCGTGTCACTTGATCCGATCTATGTGATCTTTGATGTTGACCAGAATACCTTTCTAAACCTGACAAATAACGAAACAAAGAGCTTCAATGACGTCCATTCATCGTCAGTCAGGTTATCGATTCAAGGCGATACGGACACAAAATATGATGCCAAAATCAATTTTGTGTCCAATAGCATTGACCAACAAACGGGATCAATTCGATTACGTGCTGTCGTTGATAATAATCAAGGCAAGTTCACACCTGGCTTGTTTGCACGAGTTGAACTGGCTAAGCAGCAAAACCCACAGACAATCCTTATTCCTGAAAAAGCCCTGGTGTTAGAGCAAACCGATTATGTCGTCTATGTCGTCAATGATGAGGATATTGTCGAAAGTCGACACGTAGAAGTTGGCCCTATAGCGAATGGATTGCGTGTTATCCGGAAAGGGCTAAACGGCGATGAGCGAGTCATTAGTGGTGGTCTTCATCACGTCGCGGTCGGCAGCAAAGTAGCTATTCAATCTGAGCTTGCTCTGAACCCTTAATTAACGACTTTTCAAGAGAAATCCCTCTATGTCAGAACAACATAACGACAATAAAAGCTTTGGCGCCTTTTTTGTTGATAGACCCATCTTTGCGGTGTCTTTGTCCGTCGCCATTTTAATTATGGGTATCGTAGCGATGCTGCGTTTACCGATCTCGCTATTTCCGGAAGTGGTGCCACCCACGGTTACTGTTACCGCTACTTATCCGGGCGCTAGTGCAGAAACGATTGCTAAAACCGTCTCCACACCTATTGAACAAGAGGTCAATGGCGTAGACGGTATGCTCTACATGTATTCACAAGCAACAAATGATGGACGGATGAATCTGACCGTCACCTTTGAAATTGGTACCGACATTGATATGGCACAAGTCTTGGTGCAAAACCGGGTTGCCTTAGCAGAGCCACGTTTACCTGAAGAAGTGCGCAGAACAGGGATATCTGTACGTAAGAATTCGCCTGATTTTCTTATGGCCGTCCACATGCGTTCACCCGATCAGAGCCGTGACCAATTATTTTTGTCTAACTACACCCTTCAAAATATTCGTGACCGACTGATCCGTTTGCCTGGCGTAGGCTCAATTAATATGTTGGGTCAACGCGACTACACCATGCGTATCTGGCTTGATCCAGATCGCATGTCAAATCTGAACCTGACAGCAGGTGAGGTTGTTGATGCAATTCGTGAGCAAAACATTCAAGTAGCAGGTGGTCAGCTTGCTCAACCGCCCGTTGATACTGATCGTGCTTTTCAACCGATTATTACATTACAAGGGCGGTTAGAAGAAATTTCTCAGTTTGAAAATATCATCATTAAACGCGGAGATGATGCTCGAATCGTCAAGCTGAACGATGTTGCCAGAATTGAAATTGGCGCTCAGGAATACACCACAAATGCCTTCCTAAATGGCGATCCGATTGTGGTGATGTTGCTGACACAACAACCCGGTACCAACGCTATTGAAACCTCAGAGAAAGTTAAAGCCATGATGGCTGATCTTTCAAAAGATTTCCCCAGTGGCATGGAATATATCATCACCTATAACCCAACGGATTTCTTTGTGGTTAAAGCAATTGATAACTTAGTCCATACCATTTACGAAGCCTTAATCTTGGTTGTATTGGTGGTGTTAGTGTTTTTACAAAAACCACGGGCGACCATTATTCCCGTTGTTGCCATTCCAGTCTCTTTAGTGGGCACCTTTTTGGCGCTGACGGTATTAGGTTACTCAATTAATCTATTAACGTTGTTTGGTATCGTTCTGGCTGTGGGGATCGTGGTCGACGATGCCATCATTGTGGTGGAAAACGTCGAAAGACGTATCCATGAAGGTATGTCGGCTAAACAGGCTTCAAGAGTCACCATGAAAGAGGTGTCTCTAGCGTTGATTGCCACTTCACTGGTACTGGTATCCGTCTTTATACCGACCATGCTTATTGAAGGTTTCTCAGGTCAATTTTATCGACAGTTCGGTGTTGCTGTGGCGGTGGCAACGCTTATTTCCTTATTTAATTCACTGACGTTAACACCAGCTTTATCGGGCATCTTATTAGCGACTAACCCAGATAAAAAACCAACAAAACCGGGCATATTGTCTAGAGGGATAAATGGCTTTAATTCTGGCTTTGAGCGGATGTCGGAAAGCTATGCCACCCTGGCCAATAAGTTGATTTCTCTTCGTCCGTGGGTGATGCTGGTTTATGCCGGATTAATTGTGGCGGCTTTTTATGTGGCGGCCATCATTCCCAAAGGTTTTGTACCTGCTTCCGATCAAGGGTATTTAATCGTGCCAGTGCAGTTGCCACCGGGTTCATCCCTGTCTCGTACTACTGAAGTTACACTGAGGGTAGCTGAAGAAGCCGTTAAGGTGCCCGGCATACAATATGCTCATACCTTTGCCGGTTTTGATGGGCCTACGGGCACCAATAAAAGCTCATCATCAACCGTGTTTGCACAGTTTTATCCTTATGAGGAGCGGCTTAAATCAGGTCGAGATCTGAATAGTATTATGACTGATCTTCAGGCTCGTCTTAACAAAATTGTTGATGCTCAAATTACGGTGATTCCACCTCCGACCGTTAGAGGTATTGGTTCGAGTGGTGGTTTCTCATTGCGTCTACAAGATTATGAAGACCAAGGCAGCGAAGCGCTTAATAATGCGAATAAAGCTCTGCTAAAAGCGATTAATTCCAGCCCTGATATGTTATTCGGCTTTTCACCATACAGTGCTGGTGCACCTGAATTTTTCTTTGACCTGGATAGAGATCAGGCGGAGATGCTGAATGTGCCTATATCTAATGTCTTTGAAACATTGGAAGTTTATCTTGGCAGTGTTTATGTCAATGATTTCAATCTGATGGGGAGAACATTTCAAGTCAGGGCACAAGCGGACAGTCACTATCGATTAGATCCTGAACAAATTGCTAATCTTAAAACACGTTCAGCGGATGGTCAGATGGTATCGCTTGGCACATTGGGTACTATTCGCCCACAAACAGCTCCTGATCGTGTACCGCGTTATAACCTGTTTAACACAGCTGAAATTATAGGCGCGGCAAAACCGGGTATCAGTTCAGCTGACAGCTTAAAACTGGTGCAGAAAATTGCGGATGATACCTTGCCATCAGGCTTTGGCATTGAATGGACAGATCTGTCATATCAACAGCAAATTGCTAAGGGCGGCGTCATGTTGTTTGTGTTGGGTGCCATCTTTGCCTTTTTGGTCCTGGCTTCACAGTATGAAAGCTGGTCTTTACCCATTGCCGTCATGTTGATTGTACCAATGACACTTCTATCGGCATTAGGTGGGCTGATGCTGGTTGGCATGGATGCCAATATCTTCTCGCAAATTGGCTTAGTGGTGTTGATAGGTTTGGCAGCCAAAAATGCCATCTTGATCGTTGAGTTTTCACGTCAACACGAATTAGAGGGTAATACTCCGGTTGAAGCGGCGGTGATGGCGGCGAAACAACGATTACGTCCTATTTTGATGACGTCATTTGCTTTCATTTTAGGTGTTGTTCCACTGATGACGGCTACCGGTGCGGGGGCTGAACTGAGAAACGCATTGGGAACATCGGTCTTTTTTGGCATGCTCGGTGTCACTATTTTTAGTCTGATCTTTACCCCGGTGTTTTACGTGGTGATGCGTCAATTAGCCGATAAGTTGAGCAAAAATAAACAGGCTGAAACCATGCCTGTGAGTCAGGAATAAGGGGCACACAATGTTAAAGAAAATAACTACCATGATGTTGCTCGTCAGCGTAACGGCTTGCTCAGCAAGTTTCCGTACAAATGATAAACCGCAAGCAGCAGCGGATTTAGCCTCCAATAATCTGCTATCGACGAGTGACGGAAATGCACGAATGACCCATGCTGAACCTATCGTTACTTGGTGGCAACATTTCGATGACCAACAGTTAAGCGAGTTGGTTGAAAAAGCGCTGCAAAATAATCTAGATATTAAAATTGGTTACGCTAATTTAATGGCAGCACGAGCAATAGCGACAGAAGTGGGCTATGACAGGTTGCCTTCCGCTGATCTGAATGCTGATTACAATCGTGAAAGGCGTAGTGAAGAGACAGCTACGCTGTCTTCTGGAAAGCGAAGTAACAATAGTTATAGTCTTGGCTTTGACGCTAGTTGGGAACTGGATCTGTTTGACCGTGTGAGTAACAGGATAAAAGCCAGTGATGCCGAAAGTGATGCGTTGCAAGAGGAGCTAAAAAGTCTGCAAGTGTCGATAGCGGCCGAAGTGGCAAAAACCTATATTGAATTACGTGGAGCACAATACAGAGTCAACATCGCTGAACGAAATGCTGATGTGCAACAAGATACGCTTGAGCTGACAAAAAATCTGACACGGGGTGGTATAGCAAGTCGCCTGGACATTGCACAAGCTGAAACACAGCTATCATTGACACTGGCAGAAATTCCGTCGCGTGAAGCAACAGCAACAGCAGCCATTAATCGTTTATCGGTATTAACAGGACAGAATCCTGAGCGCCTAAGCGAGCAACTTGCTACGAGCAAGCCGATCCCCAGTTTGCCGATGGCTGTGAATATAGGAAATGCCGCTGAATTGCTTCGAGAACGCCCCGATATTATAGCTGCTGAGAAGCGACTGACAGCCGCCACAGCAAACTATAATTTGGCGGTAGCGGATCAGTTTCCAGCGGTAAATATTGTCGGTTCACTGGGATTTATCGCGACGAATTTATCTACCTTCGGTAGCAGTTCCGCCATTGCCAGTGCCATTGGTCCCAGTTTAAGTTGGGGTGTTTTTGATACTGGTCGTATTCAAGCACGCATCAAACAAAATGATGCCAAGAGTCAGGCAGCATTGGCTAATTACCAGTTGACAGTGCTGAAGGCACTTGAAGAAACAAAAACCGCCATAAGTGATTTTGCCCGTGAAGAACAGCGTCGCGAACGCCTTCAAGATGCCGCACGGACCTCAACGCAGGCCGAGTCAATTGCCACACAGCGTTTTGAGCTAGGGGATACTGACTTCTTACCGGTATTGGACAGTCAACGAACACGACTCAATTCGGAAGATTCGCTTGCCGTCAGCGAAACACAGTCTGCAGTAAAGTTAATCAGTATTTATAAATCGCTTGGTAAAGGCTGGAGAATTGATAAATAGTCGTCATTAAATATGATGAATAACTATTTTGTCAGCTCTAAATCTAAATAGGTGTTATGACTGAGTATATGGAATGATTCCAGAACATTTTTAACATTCAGTATTTATATTCGGGATTTAACACCTATAATTAATCACATTCTTATTCTGATAATGTACTAGGCAGCATAAATAGCATGCTTATGTTCTAGTCATAACTTACCTCAAACAGTAAGTTTGATCTTGTTTGGAGCAGTCAATGCAAATCGGTAGTTCAATTTACCTAGACTATCAGGCGACCACGCCGATAGAGCCTCGCGTTGTTAGCGCGATGGCACCGTACAATCATGAGATTTTTGCCAATCCACACTCTACGGCACATGTGCTTGGTCAGCAATCTGCGGCAGCGGTTGAGACTGCGCGTAGCACGATTGAAAAGTGCATTAATGCCTCAAGTGAAGAGGTTATTTTTACTTCGGGTGCGACTGAGTCGAACAATCAGGCGATTGCCAGTGTGATATTTGGCAATACCACCGAGCGTCGAGACATTCTTATCAGTGAAATTGAACACAAATGTATTAAAAATGCCGCCTATTTTTATGCCGCAAAACTAGGTTACAAAGTTAAAGAAATTCCAGTCGATAGCACGGGGCTGATTAATGTAGACGCTTATCAATCATTATTGTCTGATCAGACATTGCTGGTCTGCATTATGGCGGTCAATAATGAAATTGGCACCATTCAGAATGTCAAAACCTTTGCTGAAATGGCACACGCAGCAGGTGCATTGTTTCATTGTGATGCGGCTCAAGCCCCGGAAGCGATGGATATTGACGTGAAAGACTGGAATGTCGATATGCTGAGTTTGTCTGCACATAAAGTGTATGGCCCAAAAGGTATTGGCGCGATATTTATCAAAAATGATCTGCAGGCAGAATTACCTCCATTTATTCAGGGAGGAGGGCAACAGTTTGGAATGCGTTCAGGCACGCTAGCCACGCCACTCTGTGTTGGTTTTGCTGAAGCTATGCGTATCACAAAACAAGAAGCAACAACTCACCGTGAACAATTAACGCATTTGAAACGTTTGTTTCTACAACAACTGGAAGCGACACATATCCCATTTAAATTGAATGGCACACAAAGTCAGTGTCACCCCGGCAATATCAATGTGCAATTCATCGGTTGTGATGCGAATAAGCTATTAGAAAAACTCCAACCGAATGTCTGTGCCTCCACGGGCTCTGCCTGTAACAGTGAAATGGTCTTGCTTTCACATGTATTAAAAGCGATTGGTCTGACAGATCAAGAAGCCGGATCATCCTTACGCATCAGTCTCGGACGTTTTTCAGATGAACAACAAATAACAAAGGCCATCGACTATATAAAAGCGGCTATCGAAAAATAATTTCGATTTTTTTATTGTGATAACCATTTGTTAACTTTGACCGGCGTAATCTAAAAATCCCAACCAATACAAGAGGGATTAATGATGAAAACAGCACTTTTTTCGGTATTAGCCGCGATGGCAATGAGCACAGTGACATTCGCTGAACCAGCATCAACTGACGATATGGCTAAACATGATAAAAAAGGATATTTCGCTCATATCGACACCAATGGTGATGGCGTTATTACAAAAGAGGAAGCCACAGCGGCAGCATTGAAACGCTTTGAAAAAATGGATGCGAATGGTGATGGTCAGGTGACCAAGGAAGAAGCCAAAGCCGCCCATAAAAAACATAAGGGCGATAAACGCCCATCCTGCAAAGATAAGAAAGAAAGTTAATTTCTTTTATCACACCATATTTAGAAGGGAGTCATTGACTCCCTTTTTTATTGCTTATTTTATTTTTCTCACAAAATCATACTTTTGGCTGATAGTCGCTATAACCCCATTTCATTATGATCGGTGTGTTATTTAATCTGCCAAACTTGGTTTCAACTTTTAAATCTGAGATCTGTATGCCGCTGATGAGTGGGTTTGATTTTGACGTGATTTTCGGTGATACCTTTGCCAACCTGGTGATTACTGAAAGTGTCAGTGCCGTACCCGTACCAGCAGCCATTTTCTTGTTTGCACCAGCACTGCTGGGATTCATTGGTATACGTCGTCGTATGAGCCAACGTTAAAATCAATGTGAAACACGAGGAAAAAGCCGTCGTTAATGACGGCTTTTTTTCATTTAAACTAGGCTGATTTTTCAATTTTATGAATAATGACCCATAACAATAATAAAAGGTAGGCTCAGACGTGAAACTATTACTGGTCGATGACCATCAGTTATTTTTAGATGGCTTAACAGCCTTACTCAGTAAGTCAGATAACATCGATATCATTGATACTGTCAATAACGGTAAAGCGGCTTTTGATAAATTAAGTTCGGGACAATATGACGTGGCCTTGATTGATCTACGTTTGCCGATCATGGATGGCTTTCAGTTATTACAGTCTTTATCGGATTCATCATCTTTGGTGCCGATTATTATTGTCTCAGCATCGTCTGATCCGATAGATATTGATACTGCCTTTAACCTCGGTGCCATGAGTTTTATTCCTAAGTCGTCATCAGGAGAGACCATTCTTCAGACCATCGAGCAAGTGATGTTGGGTCAGAAAGTGTTTCCAGACAGCGATATGGACAAGCTAAAACCAAAAGCAGAACAGTGGGCGAGTCAGCACAATCTTACCCAGCGTCAGCTTGAAGTATTAAGGCTGATGAGGCAGGGATTCTCAAATCAAGCCATTGCTGAACAGCTCTCGATAAGTATGCCAACCGTGAAATCACACGTTAGTGCTATCTTTCAAGCACTGGGCACACAAAGCCGTAGCGAAGCCGGTAAAAAAGCCCACCAACTCGGTTTGGATTAATGTTTCGATTTACTAACCAACAATCATCTACTGATCTAGGGCGATATCAACAAAAGATAGATATTGAAAAAATTCTGATTGCTCATCGTAATTGTCCAGCCACCCTTATCGGTAATGCGCTTGGTGCGATACCCATGACATTGGTAATGCAGAATACAGCCTATTCGCTCAGCGCTATTGGCTGGTTTAGTGTGCTGTATTTATTAATTATAGTGAGGTGGTGGCATTATCAAAGTTTAGATACAACTCACGCAGATACGGAAACGATATTTCATTACGGTAAGATCCAAGTTCTATTGGCATGTCTATCTGGTTGCATTTGGGGGAGTGCAGGCATTTTATTCTTTGATGCAGCACAAATTTCTAATATCGCCTTTGTTATTTTGACATTAGTGTGCATGCTGGCAGGCAGCTTGGCTTCGCTCTCGGCAAGACCGGTTGCTTATGCTGCATTTTCTCTGCCTACCATGTTACCTCTCAGTTTGATTATGCTGTTTCAGGATGAGCGTTTTTATAACTGGATGGGATTTGGTGCTATTGTTTATTTGGCCGCCACATTTGCTTTTTGTCTGAACCTTTACAAAGTCATTATCCAGTCATTGAAATTACAATATGAGAATCTGGATCTTATTAAAGATTTACAAGAACAAAAAGAAGTCGCTGATAAAGCCAATCGTGATAAATCCCGTTTTTTAGCTTCCGCCAGTCATGATCTTCGTCAGCCTTTACACGCGGTTAATTTATTTACAGAGCTTCTCAGCCAGAAACTGACATCACCATCTCAACAACAAGATATAGGGAATATTCAACAGGGCCTTCAATCGCTAAATGAGTTATTGGACGTATTATTGGACATGTCTCGTTTAGATGCCGATATCGTTCATGCCAATAGAGTCAGCTTCGATATCAGTAGCTTGTTAGAAAAAATAGAACCGCCGTTTCAGCATGATGCAAGCAGATACCAGCTCAGTCTTCATATCGATAAAACGCCTTACACGGTATTTAGTGACCCACTGCTGCTGGAACGGGTCATCACCAATCTTCTGGTGAATGCCATACGTTATACAAAGCAGGGAGGAGTGGAAGTATTCATTTCTGAAAAAGATAAAACGCATATCCAGTTACATATAGCTGACACGGGCATTGGCATTCCTAAATCATCGCTTAATGATATTTTTGATGAGTTTGTTCAATTGCATAATCCAGAAAGAAATCGGCAAAAGGGCTTAGGTCTGGGCCTGGCGATAGTACGGAGAATTATGAACCTGCTTGAACACCCAATCCAGATACATTCGCAGGTTAACAAAGGTACGGAAGTTATTTTATGTCTGCCTTTGAGTAATGAACAAAATAACGCTGAAGGTTCAACAACACCTAAATTATCATCACGTCAAAACAAACTAGAAAATCTTAACGTCATGATTGTTGATAATGAGCTCAGTATCGTTGAGGCGATGACCGCGTTACTCAATAGCTGGGGATGTGATTGTCGTGCTTTTACATCGACAGCAATGGCGATTGAAGCCATTAAAGACGGTGAAAAACCCGATTTTATGCTGGTCGACTACAGAATGCCTGGTGATTACAACGGTTGCGCCTTTGTTTCTTATATTGAATCTATTATAGGAAAAACATCTGCCATTATTATCACCGGCGATACCAGTGAGACTGTGATTAATGAGATTAAACACCATGGTTTTTTACGGCTACAGAAACCTATCAAACCAGTTCAATTACGTTTATTAATGGAAAAGGTTCTCCAGCGTTAAAGCCATTTTTTGAGTATATCTAACAGGGTATTGGGCATGATCGGTTTTGTTATATAGTCAGACATGCCTGCTGAGAGACATTTTTCTTTTACCCCTTCCATCACATCAGCTGTGAGAGCAATGACTGGGGTGGAGAGATTAATATCTCCTGCCTTACCTTCACGGAGTTGCTGTGTGGCGGTAAAACCATCCATGACTGGCATCATACAATCCATAAACACAATATCGTAGTGCTTTTCACGTAGTTTATTTAAAGCGACTTCACCATTTTCAGCAATATCAGCGGTGATGGCATATTTTGCTAAGATGCCACTCGCTACCATCTGGTTAATTTCATCATCTTCGACCAGAAGAACGACACTTGATGGAAAGGATGGCAGTGATGAAGTGTCAGACTGATTAGTCGTATTGAGTTCGTGTTGCTCGATAAATTGTTCTGATAACAACCGACTCGCATTAAATAACTCTGATGCACTGATAGGTTTGATAACCGTTTTATCTGACAGATCACTTATCAGCGAACGACTCAAGTCATCCGCCAAAGATGCTAACAAAATAATTTTAATATTTTTTGATTTCAGTTGTTTCAGTTTGTTTTCGTTAATGTGATTTAACATGGCGCTATCAACTAATAGCACTACGTCGGTGTCTTGTTCTCGAACCGTTGTTTCAATCAGTAATAATGATGAGGTGCTGTGTAAATGACTTCCCCATCTAGAAAATAAGCTTTCCAGATAACGGCTTAATTTTTCATTGCTGGTATAAACGAAAAACTGTGTGAATTTAGATATCAATACACGTGGCGGTAATACCAGATCTTTTTTTACATTAATGGTGAAATAGAAGTGACTGCCTTCACCTACAGTAGATTCAACGGCCAGCTTTCCACCCAGCATACTGACCAGTTCCGCACTAATAGCTAAGCCCAGACCTGTGCCACCCGCTTTTCTGGTTGAAGCTGAATCAATCTGGCTGAATCGCTCAAACAGACTTGTCAGCTCATTTTCAGATATGCCAATACCTGTATCTTTTACAGAAAAATCAATGCTAAAACTGTTGTCATCTATTGCTGTGATATCGACATTGAGTTCCACTGAACCTTGTTCGGTAAATTTGATGGCATTTGATAACAGGTTAAGCAAGATCTGTCTCAGCCGAATAGGGTCAGAAATAATCAGGACATTTTCAATCGCATTGGCAGGGCAAAGTACCTGGAGGCCTTTATTATGTGCGTTGGGTTCGACTACTCTGCCAATATCTGAAATCAGTTTTTCAAGATTAAATGACGTTTCTTCAATGGAAAGTTTGCCAGACTCAATTTTTGAATAATCCAGAATATCATTAATGATTCGCATCAGTGATTCGGCACTGGTTTTGATATTGTGGGCAAACTGCTGTTGCTTTTCAGTGAGATTCGTATCGCCTAGCAGATTAATCATGCCCAGAATACCGTTCATTGGCGTTCTTATTTCATGACTCATATTCGCCAGAAATGCACTTTTTGCATCGGCAGCTGCATTTGCCTGTTTTGCAGATAATTCAAGTTCAACCTCTCTTAAACTTAACTTTTCTGCTAACTCTTTCGTTTCTTTTAAAAGGCGTTTTGTCTCATCTGCACTTTGTTTAAATAACGTTGCTGAACGGGCTAGCTTACCTATTTCATCTTGTCGATCAATACCTGGAATAGCCAATGTTTCTCGGCCAGAACTGATATCTTCAAATGTATTGCTGATATTAGAGATAGGAACCGTGATTGCACGACTGACTCTACTGGAAATCATAATGGCAATAACCATTAGAAAAAAAGAACCGATGAATGCAATAAACTTATAAAGTTTCAGATTAGTATTTGTGCTGCTAAAAAGCGTCGTTTGCCTATCAAGTGAGTAATCTTTTAATTGCACTGACAGGCTTTTTAATTCTGAGGCTTCCCCGGCGATGACAACATTAACCAGAAAAACAAAATTACGGTCTGCCTGAATGGTGCGAAAGAAGGTGTTTTTGATGGTATCAAGTTGTTTATTAAGATTAATGATTAATCGTTTTTCTTTTTCAGGGACTGTTTGCCTCTCTGAAAAGGCTCCGATATCTGCCTTTGTTTGATTAAATCTGTCGATGAAATTCAAACGTGTTTTATTGGTTCGGCTTTGAAAATACTGAATGGTTTGATTTTGAGCAAAAGCGATCGAAGAGCGAATGTCATACAATAAAATCACTTCTTGAGACTTTTTATGTTGTTTTGTCATGGTATCCAGCATGTCGTATACATTGCTGAAATGTTGCTCTAACTGAGTGTGTAGCTGTTTTAACACCATGCGTTCATCATTCAATTTAGCCGTTTTCTCATAGAGATTTTCGAGTGATGCTATAAATTTTGGATAAATCAATGCTGAGTCTTGACTAGATTCTGATGAAGCAGAAAGACTCTGGATACTTGTCTTTAAGCTTTTTAATAGCCGTTGAATATCTGTAATGGATGACTGATTATCAGTGATACGAAACACTAATATTTTTCGATTCAGCTCAATAATATCTGCTTCGACTTCCGACATCAGTCGCGTATAAGAAATAGACTTTGTGTAGTCATTGAATAATTTTTCAACGTTTGTCAGTGAAAATAAATTGACGATGACAATAAACAAACAAATCAACGCGAGGCTAGCAAACCCAATAAAGACACGCTTGCGTATCGGTAGCTGGCTCATGAGTGTAGATTGATGCCATTTACTCATGCCAGTAAAAACTCATACCATTTTTGTAGCGAATAATCGTAATTTGGCATTACGGTGTTCCAGATAGCGATATTGCTTAACCTTTTAGTATATGAACCTCCTGTACGAATATCACCAGCATGTACCGAAACCCTGCCATCTGTTCCTTTTAGAGGGGAACGGGTCTCTTTACCTTCATACCAGTAAGCCCATTCATTATCATCTAATAATGGCCTTGAGCGTTCAGGATTTGAAATGTAATACCCTTGTCGGGCAACATAGGCACCAGCCCAACCACTTAGCCACCAGTTCATATAATCATAAGCTGCATCTTTAACATGGCCTTGACACTCACTGGATAAACACATCACGCCATGCCAAGCACGGTAGCCTTCTCTTGGAGCCGCATAGATGACCGGAATACCTTCACCATTAAGCGCGGAAACCGCCGGAGAAAACATACTTTCCAAATGCACTCGTCGATGACGCATATAGTCAATTGACTGAGGCACTGAATTCCAGAAACCAGCAAAATGATGCTGTTTTTTATAATCCAGTAAAATAGAAAACAATCCATCAATCTCCGCCTGGCTCATATCACTCATATCATTAAAATGAATTAAACCCTTGCTATCTGCCGCCAGTGCTAAATCAAATATACCAATCGTAGGAGAGTTAACAATGGCGACTTTACCGCGATATTGTTCGTCTAATAACCAGGCCCAACTCTCAGTTTCATAAGGAATGCCTTTTTTTACTTCACTGGTGTTATAGCCAAATGAATCGACGTTATGTACATAGGGCACAAAACTAATCTTACCCGTGAACGTTTGTCCCAGACTGCCATCATCTTGTACGTTTAAAATTTTATGGGGCGCATCACCCAGACCAATCTTTGCTTCAGGAGTGATTTTTCCTGTTTTTGATAAGGCGTTTATTTCATCCCAATAGGTTAGTCTTTCAGTATCAATAGGCTGAATCGCTGAAGCCTGCCAAAGTTGACGAATGCTATCTGTCCATTGTTCATAAATGTCGAATGAACCGGGTTGTGTAGAGGCTTTTTGAATAAGCTCTGCTTCGCCACCAGGCTCAAAAACAATATTAATACCGAGATCGGCCATCGCCTTCTGGCGGATTTGTTCTTGTAAAGTGACATGCGTACCCATCACGCGTAAGGTTGGTTTTGTTCTGGCAAATACAAAGGGGGCTTTGCTTGATAACACCGACATACCTGCTAATAAGCCAGACTTTTTTATAAAAGAACGTCTATCAGCCGAGATGGTTTCCTCTGTTGGATTGATGGACATTTCTGGATTAGTCATTACATTTCCCTTGAGCCTTAATAGACGTATATTTTTATTGTATCGACACGTGTGACGGTCTAATGAGAAATTAATATTGGTACAACATTATCCTATACCAATTCATAAAAAAATGAACATCAAGCCTTGATAGTTAAGCTACAGAAGTAGAGACTTGATAAGAATTGTAACTGCCATGGAAACAAAGGTACATGCACGTATTAATTGTGGACGATAATGATATTGACTGTTTGATTACTATTAGCTTTGTGGAAAAGGCAGGGATGAATGCCATCACAACGAATAACGCCACCAAAGCGCTTGAAATTACCTCCAACAGAGATACGACACCAGAAATTATTGTTGTTGACTGGATGATGCCAGAAGTTAACGGTCTAGAATTGTGTCAGAAAATCAGAGCACTGAATTTAACGATTACCCCATATATCATCATGGTGACCTCCAATTCTCTGGGGCAAATTGAACAAACAGCATTGGAGGTGGGGGCGGACGATTTTATTGAAAAGCCCATTCACGGTGCTGTATTTATCGCCCGGCTTAAAGTGGGTGCACGTATTGTTGCTATGCAAAAGAAGCTTTTGTCACTGGCCGATACCGATGAACTTACTGGCTTATTAAACAGACGAGCTGCTATCAAAGCATGTGAAATTCACCTTGCCAGATTAGCGAGATCAGATAAACCGGTTAGTCATTGTCTGATTATTGCTGATATTGATTTCTTTAAAAATATTAATGATACCTATGGTCACCAAATTGGTGATCGCGTATTAATCGATGTCTCTAACCGTATGCGTAATAGTATTCGGCCTTTTGAGACAGCTGCCAGGTTTGGTGGTGAAGAGTTCTTAGTCTATTGTGAAGCTACTGAAACTGAAGCGACCATTATCCTGACCAGAATGCGACAGGCTATTTCTTCTTCCCAATACAGTTATAACGGTATATTCATCAATGTGACGATGAGTTTTGGTTGCGTGGTTATCAATAAGCGAGACGCAAAACACAATATCAATGAATTTATAAAAAAGGCGGATGATCTGTTGTATGAAGTCAAAAACCAAGGGAGAAACAACTTTAAAGTGGCCCCTTATTTTGATGTTGACAATAACAAATAAACATACAGCTGATCTGTGTGACTTTTAAGGACGAGTAAACAGCATGAGTCTAGAAAGAAAAATTCTGATTGTTGATGATGATCCCATTATTATTCTGGAATTATCAACCGTTCTAAAAAGCCTGGGTGATATCTATGTTGCTAACTCAGGCGCAAGCGCAATAGCCACAGCCAAAGATATTATTCCAGATATCATCTTATTAGATATTGGACTACCTGATATTGATGGTTTCGATGTTTTAAATGAACTCAGTCACAACGATCAGCTGAGGCATATTAACGTTATCATAGTCACCTCTCATGGCGAGATTGATAATCACTTTAAATCCTTATCCAGTGGTGCGATAGATTTCATTAGTAAACCAGTGAATGAACATCTACTTGAAAAGAAGATTGGTTCAATACTCAACAATCGCAGCAACATCACTAACATCGTTCAATCGAAAACACAGTCTCAACTGGAACAACTAAAAAATCAGTTTGTGCATCTGTTAAGTATGCTGACCGAAGCAGTTATCATCACAGATGTTGAAGGCAATATTGAACTGGCCAACAACTACAGTCAGTCTTTGTTTGATTACAACAATTTAACGAATAAAAATATCCGAGAGATTATTCCAGTCGAGCAGCTTGCACATCACAAAGAGGCATCAGCTGCAACGGACCAGAATGATTTCACCCCGATATTCAAACAAATGGAGTTGCGAAAACGAAACGGTCAAATTATCGAAGTCGAAGTGGGGGTGTCTTTACATAAAAATGAACAGGATTATCACTTCCTATATGTTATCCGTGATCAGTTCGAAAAAAAATTAACACAGGCTCGTTTACTAAAAGCAGCGCTATATGATTCTCTAACAGGCTTATATTCAAGAGAAGCACTAGAACTTGATCTAGAAAAAATCTATGGTAAAAAAAGCAACAAAGCGCGTTATCTCGGCTGTTTGCTTGATATTGATAGATTTAACGAACTCAACGCCGTTTATGGTCACGGCCATTGTAATCAGTTATTGATAGATGTGGCGTCCAAGCGATGCAAGATCTACCCGTAAGAATATATCGTGTGGGTGGTGATTTATTTATCATCAAATCAATCCAACCTATCGAAAAAATCAACTACGCTAATGTAAAAGAGTCTGTTCATGATGCATTTTCTATTTTATTAGATTCGCTCAGTCAGCAACTCAAGCATAAATTGTCTATCAGTGCGGTGATGTCTCTCTTTGAAAGTGACATCGTAAAAAATGGTGCCATGCTACCCATGCTGGAAGATGCCCTGAAAAATTATAAACAAGCTGGCAAATCCGGTGAGCTTATTTTCGTAGAAAATACCAACTATGGAAGAACAGTAAAAGTCGCTGCACTGGCACAGTCCATGTTGAGTGGACTGGATTACTCTAAGCTCAGCGTAGTCTATCAACCCAAAATCAATGCATCGGATGAGGTAGATTCAGCAGAAGCATTATTACGCTGGGATAATGTGAATTCAGAGCCCCTCAATCTGTTGGATTTTATTGGCGTGGCGGAAAGTACAGGTGTGATAGTAGATATCGGATATTTTGTACTGAAACAGACCTGTGAAATGCTCAAATCAATTCGACAGTGCGTTCCTGATTTTCATAAAAAAATATCGGTTAATCTCAGTATTCGACAGCTCGCTGATACCAAATTGGTTGAAACCTTCGAGGCCATATGTAAGCAGTATAATGTTCCCACACAACAGATTATATTTGAGGTGACAGAGTCAGTGATGGCTGAGAATATTAATCTGCTAACGTCTGTGATCTATGCATTAAAAACAGCCGGGTTTGGGATTGCGATTGATGACTTTGGCACAGGTCAATCTAACTTAAGTTATCTGAGTCAATTACCCATAAATGAGTTAAAAATTGATAAATCATTTATTGATAAAATCAATTCTGAAGAAGGGGAATACCCGATTGTTGATACGGTGATATCAATGGCTAAAGCCATGAAACTTAAGGTTGTCGCAGAAGGTGTGGAAACAATCACACAAGCAAATTATCTTCGTTCAAAGTCATGTGACTTAATTCAGGGCTATTACTTTTACAAACCTATGCCACATGATGAGTGGTTGAAATTAGTGACAGATGACAGCTGAACCCTCTGATTCTCTGTTATGTCCGTTATGTGGTGGTCCTAATGCCTGTGGAAATATATCAGCGCCTGTCAATCCGACTGATTGTTGGTGCCATCAGCCGGACAGGGTATTTAGCCAGAGCTTGTTAGATAGTGTGCCCGCCAATCACAAAGGTAAAGCCTGCATCTGTCAGCAATGCGTAGCAAAGCAAGCAGGAGAAGCCCAGAATCAGTAGCAATACATTCGCTTACATAAATAAAATAAAAGGAAGAGGGCGCAGTTTTCGGACGCCCTTTTTATACTACGGCTGCTGAGGTTTTACCTGCCAGCCACCACCTAACGCTTTGTAAATGGCTACTAAATTAAGACCTGAGGTAATTTCGCTGTTTGCCAGCGTATCTTCAGCTTCGAGCAGTGTTCGCTCAGCATCCAACACATCAAGAAAATTATCATAGCCACTATCAAAACGATTTCTGGCCATGGTGGCAGATTGCTTTGCCGAAGCAGCAGCTTGTTGTAGTTCAGCACGCCGTTGTTCTTCATTTGAGAAGTCACTCATGGCGGATTGAATTTCTTCAAGCGCGGATAACACTGTTTTTTCATATCTTGCCAAGGCCGCATCCGTTTGGGCATCAGCCTGGTCTACGTAAGCTTTGAGGCGATCGCGGTCAAAGACTTGCCAACTGATCGATGGACCAATTGAACCCGCAAGCGCCGATGTACCAAAGCTACTAAGATTTGTCGAAATAAAACCTAATGAGCCGAGAATACTTACTTTAGGAAATAAGTCCGCCACCCTTAGATTATAATCAGCAACGCTGGCTGCCAATGAACGTTCGGCTGAGCGGATATCTGGGCGTCTGTTAAGTAGTTGTTGAGCATCACCCACTGCCACGCTGAGCGGCAAAGATGGCAATGTTTTGGTTTGAGACAAGTTGCTACGCAAAGCATCTGGCACTTGTCCTGTGAGAACGGACAGACTGTTGATGGTTGAGTCTATCTGCGCTCTCAGCGGTGGAATAGTTGAACGCGTCAGGCTTAACTGTGTTCTGGCCCGACTCACGTCCAGGGCGCTGGCGCCACCAGCATTGAGTATTTTTTCTGTTAATTCAAAGGTTTCATTTTGGTTTTCAGCATTGCGCTGAGCAATATCCAGCCGATATTGAGCGCCACGCAATACAAAATACTGTCTGGCGACTTCAGCAGCCACACTGACATACATCTGTTGTAAATCAGCGGCGATAGCTTGTTCCTGAGCAAGCTGAGACTGAATGCCGTAACTGACACGACCGAAAATATCTAATTCCCAATTGGCATCAAATCCCGCTTCATAGAGATCAGCCGCACGAGTTGTTGAATTTTGTGCTTCTTCAGAATACAGGTTACGGCTATAGCCACCATTTGCTTCAACAGTTGGGTATCTATCTGAGCCAACCGCTCTGGATAAAGCCCGAGCTGCTTGCAAGTTTGCCAGTGCGATACGTACATCAAGGTTATGTGATAAAGCTTCTTCAACCAATTGACTGAGTTGGGGATCCTGAAAGGAAGTCCACCAGTCAGCAATCGGTTGCTGTGCCGTAGCAAATTGGTAGCTGTCATCGCTCAGTTGGGTGGTTTCAACTGAACTATCCGTCGTGGGGGACTGATAATCACGAAATTGAGCACAGCCGCTAATGGACAGGCTAATTAATGTACAGAGCATCAGTTTATTCATGATGTTTCTCCTGTCGTTTTCTCAGGTTTGAAGTGCAATGCGACACGTCGACAAATCACATAAAAGACCGGAGTGAATATCAGGCCGAAGAAGGTTACACCCAACATGCCCGAAAACACAGCTATACCTAATGCTTGTCGCATCTCAGCACCTGCTCCTTGAGCAATGGCCATGGGCACAACCCCAAGAATGAAAGCAAATGAGGTCATCAGGATTGGACGCAGACGCAATCTGGCTGCTTCAACAGCCGCATCCCAGACAGACCGCCCTTGACGTTCCAATTCTCTGGCAAACTCGACAATTAAAATAGCATTCTTTGAGGCTAAACCGACCAGAACGACCAAACCTATTTGCGTGAGAATATTGTTATCCATATTGGCCATGTAAACCCCGGTTATGGCCGATAACAGACACATTGGCACAATGAGAATAATGGAGAAGGGCAGAGCCCAACTTTCGTACTGTGCTGCCAGTAATAAGAAGACAAATACCACGGCTAACAAGAAAGCCAACACAGCGGTATCACCGGTGGATTTTTCCTGATAGGCAATTTCAGTCCACTCATAACCGATACCATCGGGTAAGATTTTAGCTGCCAAATCTTCCATTGCATCTAAGGTTTGACCACTACTGTATCCAACGGGACCACTCCCCATCAGGCTGGCAGCAGGATATAAATTGTATCGAGGTGCACGTGCTGGTCCAGAGGTATCACGTACTGTTGCAAAGGATCCCAGTGGTACCATGTCACCATTCGTACTTCTAACTCGCAGCCTCAAAGCATCTTCCACTGTTAATCTATCTTCTGCATCAGCTTGTGCGGTGACTCTAAATGTTCTTCCTAAATAATTGAAATCATTAACATAAACTGAGCCAATAAAGACCTCTAAAGCTTCAAATACATTAGCAACAGGTACATTCAGCCGCTCTGCTTTATTTCGGTCGATATCCAGATAAATCTGTGGATTGTTGGTATTAAAAAATGAAAATACCGATGTTGTGGCAGGACTATCAGGACTATTCGCTGCCGCTGCCATATCGGTAGCCGCTTGCTCAAGTACTTTAAGTCCTCTACCACCACGGTCCTGCAACATCATTTTGAAACCACCGGCACTGCCAATGCCCGGTACAGGTGGCCGCTCAAATACAGCAATCTGTGCATTTTTAAAACTTGCAGCGATAGCACGCATGTCGCTCAATATCGTCTTATACTCAATGCCATTGGCAATACGATCTTCGAATGGATCGAGCGGCGTGAATATAACCGCAGCGTTCGATTGCAAAGTTCGTGTCGCACCAGAAAAACCTGTAAATCCAACAGTATTGGCTAAGCCCGGCACCGTCAGCATTTTTTTAGTGACTTGCTGAACGACTTCATCGGTCTCATTCATGGAAGCGCCTTCAGGCAAGGTAATGGCCACAATTAAAGAGCCCTGGTCTTGTGAAGGGATAAAGCCTGTTGGCACTTTGTTAAATTGGAAGGCAGTTAATGTCATCAGGCCCGCATAAATAACTAACATAATCAGGCCCATACGGATTGTTTTACCTACTAACCATCCATAACGACTTGATAATCCTTCCATGCCACGATTAAAGCCATGGAAAAAAGCTTTGACTGGCGAACGGTACCATTTCACTGGTTTTTCATGCGCATCATTATCATGCGTTTTCATCAGAATAGCGGCTAGTGCAGGTGATAATGTGAGTGACACAGCCACAGAAATCATGGTTGCTACAGCAATCGTAATACCAAATGCTTGATAGAACTTACCGGAAATACCTTCTAGGAACAGCGTCGGTAAAAACACGGCTACAAGTACAAGCCCCATAGCAATCAATGCTGAGCCGACTTCATCCATTGTCTTTCGAGCGGCTTCTCTTGGTGATAAACCATTACGTAGATTACGCTCCATGTTTTCCACAATAACAATCGCATCATCGACCACAATACCGATAGCCAGGACTAAGCCAAACAACGTCAGATTGTTGAGTGAAAATCCTATGGCTGACATCACAGCAAACGTACCGATTAGAGAAACCGGGATAGCCACAATCGGAATAATGGCGGCACGCCAGGTTTGCAAGAACACAAGGATGACGATGACCACCAGAAATACGGCTTCATACACGGTCATTTTTACGGCATCAACCGACTGCTCAATGAACTCAGTGGGGTTATAGGCAAACTCATAGGTCATACCGGGTGGAAAATCCGCAGCGATATCTTTCATTTCGGCTTTGATTTGATTAGCCGTTTCGATAGCGTTGGTGCCTGGGCGTTGGAAGATAGGTAGTGCTACCGCCTGTTTTTCACCCAAATAGCCTTTCGTTACATACTCCTGTGCACCCAATTCAATTCTTGCTACGTCACGTAAGCGAACAATACGACCATCATCACTTGCTTTAACAATGACTTCACCGAATTCTTCTGGTGTTTCTAAACGGCCCTGAGTCTGAATAATATATTCATAATATTTCTGATCGGGTTGGGGAGCACGGTTCAAAGTCCCACTAGCCACTTGAACATTTTGGCTACGAATAGCAGAGATAACATCACCCGCCGCAATATCATATGACTGTAATAAATCGGGTTTAAGCCAAATACGCATTGCATAGTCAGACGCACCAAAAACGCGAACTTCACCGACCCCATTAATACGACGTAAACGATCACGTATATTCAACACACCGTAATTGGCTAAATAGTTTTGATCATAAGTACCATCAGGGGATGACAGGTTAACCACGATCATCAGATCCGGGGTGTTCTTTGATGTGGTGACCCCCAGACTACGGACACTCTCAGGTAGCTTAGGCTCTGCAATAGCAACACGGTTTTGTACTAATACCTGTGCAGTATCTAAATCAGTTCCAAGTTCAAAAGTGATGGTTAGCGTCATGCTGCCATCAGCTGCCGCTTGAGAATACATATACAGCATTCCCTCGACACCATTCACTTCCTGCTCAATAGGTGTTGCCACCGTTTGTGCTACCGTTTCAGCCGTTGCACCTGGATAGGTTGCCGACACCTGAATAGTGGGTGGGGCGACCTGTGGATATTGCTCAATCGGCAATGTTAAATAGGCCATATAGCCAATAATGACAACGATAATCGACAGAACTGATGCAAAAATAGGCCGATCGATAAAGAATTTTGGAAAGTTCACGGTAGATAAGTCCTAATTTGATTCAGTCTTAGTATTTGTCTCAGCTTGTTTACCAAGCACCTCTATCGGTTTCCACTCGAGCTGAGTCATGTTAGGTGTGACTTCCTGTCCACTTGCTCTGATGCGTTGAATGCCATTTACCACTACTTTTTCACCACCAGATAAGCCTTTGCTGACGACGATTAAGTCGTTTTCAAGTAGGTTACCGACACTGACATAACGACGTTCAATAGCATTGTTGTCATCGACGAGATAGATGAACTTTTTATCTTGATCAGTATTGATGGCATTCTCAGGGACTAAAATCGCATCATAATTTGCACGACCTAATAATCGAGCACGACCGAACAAACCCGGATAAATGATGCCTTCATCATTATTAACTGTCGCCGTTGCTTGAATCGTCCCGGTTGCGTTGTCCACCACGTTATCAACAAAGTGCATTTTGCCTTCGTGGTAAAACTTATCTTCATCCATTAATTTGATATAAATAGGATTAGGGCTGGAATCACTGCTGGGGCGTTGGCCTGCACGATCAAGACGAAGGTATTTCAATAAATCGCCTTGAGAGCCTTCAAAGCGGAAGTGAATAGGATTCGTACTGACGATGCGAGTCAAAATCGTCTGATTCTCTTCGACCATATTGCCAACATCAACATAGCTATCACTAATTTTACCGTCTATTGGTGAGGTCACTTCAGTAAAGCCTAACTGTAGCTTGGCATTGTTTAATGAGGCTTCGGTAATCTGAAGCTCTTGGAAACGTCTATCGACTTCTTCTTGTGAAATTGCATTGGACTCACGCAATAGATGGGCACGATCCAATTCCTTTTTGGCGAGTTCATACTGTGCCTGAATTTGTTTTAGCTCGTAACGAAATGGGCGAGGGTCAATCACGTACAACACGTCGCCTTTTTTGACTTGCTGACCATCTTTAAACTTTTTCTCAATAAGGTAGCCAGTGACACGGGCCCGTAAATTGACGTTGCTAATGGCTTCAAAGCGACCTGTAAACTCATCCCAATCCGTCAGTTTGTGTTGAAGCGGAATGGCAACATCGACTTCAGCAGGCTTGGCTTGCTGTTGTGGTGCCTGACTCTCTGGCTCAGAGCAGGCAACCAGCATCAGGGAAAAAGCAGAAAGCAGTGTTAAAGGAATGGCTCGCATGATAAACATCTCTATATAAATAAATTCAATCAGGTTGTTTGCTTAAGCAACAAAAGGCGAATATATACACCTTGATGTGTAATTTTCATCAAGTCTAAGTGGCTATTGTTAGCCCTACATTAGGCTGATCTTAATGTTCACTTAATGTTATTAACCATAATAAGTGTGTAATTCTTAGGAATCATCTATGTATATTTTACTGGTTGAAGACAATGACATTGTCGGTGATGGCATTAAACAAGGTCTGGAAACGCTCGGTCACAGCACTGACTGGGTGACAGACGCTAATACCGCCAATCAGGCCATTCAACATGTCGATTACGATGTGGTGATTCTTGATCTATCACTGCCAGATTACGATGGTATGACATTACTCACCAACTGGCGTCAGAATAAGATATTGATTCCTGTGCTTATCCTCACGGCACGTGACGCCATACCAGACAGAGTGACTGGATTATCAGCCGGGGCGGATGACTACCTCACTAAACCTTTTGACTTTGATGAGTTGGTGGCACGGCTGCAATCCATCACCCGTCGCATCGCTGGGCGGGCAGACAACGTTATCACCTTTGCCCATATCAGCTATAACCCGACCAAGGGCGAAGTTAAAGCTAACGGTCTGCCTGTGAAATTATCCAAAAGTGAATTGATTGTGCTGGAAGCCTTAATGCACCAACCAGGTAAAGTTGTTAATACAGACCAGCTTCAGGACAGACTCTATGGCTGGGCTGAAGGTGTGGCAAGTAATGCTGTCGCCGTGCATATACATAATCTTCGCAAGAAACTCGGTACCGATCTGATATGTACTGAACGTCGCTTAGGCTACTTTTTGGCCGTTGATAAATAATGAAAGGCAGCTTAAGAAATAAGTTATTAATCTCAGTACTACTGGTCACGGGTATTTTATGTCTGGCTATCGGTCCGTTTATGTATCACACCATCAAAAGTGATGTGAAAGAGATTTTGGATGACCGCCTGGCTGCTTCAGCAAAAATGCTATCTCATATTGTTCACCAATATGATGTGAAAAATGAAAAACCGTCATCGTCACTGACTAATGAACTCATACAACAGATTGAACAAAATAAAGATAATACTGAGGTTATTGTATGTAATGTCACACGCATCGATGGTGAATTAATTATTAGCACAGAAGACGGTAATCAGGACGTGCTGACTTCCGTGAAAGATGGTTATAGCTTTATTCGTGACAATGGCACCATCTGGCGTGTATTCAAACTGACCGAACATGGTATTTCAGTGACCACTGCTGAGAAGCTGGATAAACGCCGTCAGCTCTTCAATATTGTATTAATTGGAGTACTTATTCCCTGGATTCTGGCTGTTCTGACCTTAATTATCTCCCTGTATTTTATTATCCAGCGTGTCTTTAAACCGATGACACAGCTACAGGATCATTTTGATAAACACACGGGTAACAGTTTAACGCCAATAGAAATTGAGGATGTGCCGAGTGAAGTTAAAGGTGTGATTGCCGGCTTTAACGCCTTACTCGCCAGAGTCAAAGCGGTGCTGGAGAGCGAGCGCCGTTTTACCGCAGATGCAGCTCATGAGCTGAGAACACCACTGGCGGGTATTACTACACAGCTTCAAGTGGCCATGCTCAAACAAGGTGAAACTGTTGATAATAATCTCAAGCAAGCGAACCTGGCCGTCAAACAGCTAACGGAATTGCTGGATCAGTTATTAATGCTCGCAAGACTGGATGCTGAGCAAATGGCGTCCATTACTGTCAGCAGCACAGCGAGTGACATTACCGCAAAAGCGCTAATGCCATTGCAGGGTATGATTCAAGAAAATCAGATCCAGATTCACAAAATTATTCATAGTGAACAAGACTTGTTGCTACCACAGGAGTTGGTAGCGGTTGCAATTAGAAACGTAATCAAAAATGCCATTCAATTTTCTTCAGCGGAACAATCGGTGTCTATTCTGGTGACCGAACATCCAGACTTTGTCACCTGGCAGATAACCGATGAAGCAGGGGGCATCAATCCTGACTTATTACCCAATGTGACCAACCGCTTTGTTCATGACAAGAAAAAAGGTAATTTCGGCTTAGGATTAAGTATTACCAAGGCCGTCATTGATATCCTCAATGGTAAATTGACCATCATTAATACAAAAGCAGGATTACGTGTCGATATTTCATTGCCATATTCCAGCCATGAGTTCAACTCAGCTCAAACACTCAACTAGCTATTTATGATGAATAACAACTTAAAAACAATGTGTATTTTGTTGGTTTCAGTGTTTTCACTGAGCGGCTGTACAACAAAAGATTGGCGAACAGCCAGCCGTGAATCAGCTGGTATTGCAGCCGATCCGGCGACACAGAAACAAGCCATTATTGAAGTCTATGCCGCGGATGCCTTTAGCTGGCGCGGCTGGTTTGCCGTACATACCTGGATTGCGGTGAAGCCAGAAAATGCAGCAAGTTATACGGTCTATGAAGTAGTTGGCTGGCGTGTAAAGCGCGGGTTACCAGCATTAAGGGAATATCAAACCACTACACCCGACACCTATTGGTATGGTGCCAGACCGGAAAAAATATTATCCCTGCATGGGCAGAAAGCCGAAGAGTTGATCCCCAAAATCAAAACGGCGGTATCGCATTATCCATGGGCCAATGACTATACGTTATTTCCTGGTCCTAACAGCAATACCTTCCCAGCCTGGGTGGGTTTGCAAGTCAAAGAACTGGGCTTAAAAATGCCGTTTCGGGCTATCGGTAGTGGTTACGCAGATTAATCAGCTGTCTTTTTAGGTAATAAGGCTAAAAAATTATCATGAGCAATGGCTTGAGCGACATTATCAGGTAAGGCATCCAATACCGGATCAAAGCCATGCATAATTTTGCCCAGGTTATCAAAGCTACCGACCACATCACTGCCAATCACAAAGCGGCTTGGGTATTGTTCTAATAACGCCAGCCATTTAGCACGAGGCTGACCTTTTTCATTTAACAAATAGGGTTCAATCATCGTCCACGACAAATCAATGGTCAGATTATCGTATTTATCTAATAGCTCTCGCAGAAGGGGGCGGATAAAGTCCAGCTCCTCCTGATGACGATGTAACTCTTTACTGGTGCCAGCATGAGCCCAGATAAACTTCACTTCAGGATTCTTTTTTAAAGCATCCTCTAACTCTTCTAAATACAGAGGGTTACGCTCACGTTTTGAGGTGATATTGCTGTGGAGTAATACTGGTAAATCATACTCAGCAGCCAGCTTATAGACTTTCATCATTGCTTCGCTATTGGCACGGGGAGCACTGCCGTGAATCAATGCCGTCAGATCATCATGACGGGTGAATACTTCACCAATGCCTTGCCAGAATCCCGGATTGAGCTCCAAAGCACGGCGTATATGATTCACCGCATTTTTATCATCCGGATTAAAACCAGACAAAAAGGGAATAAAACGTTTTTGTTGTTCGGGGTTGAGTGATTCTATAGCAGCATGTAATTCAAGATCGGTGCCGCTATACCAATAGATTGGGGCATCATCACCTGCATAATAGCGTGGTTTCTTGGGTTCATTTTCATCCCAGGTCTTAGCAACGGGAATCCCCATAATCACTGCTTGCGTAATATCGATTTCATCCATTGCCTTGAGTAAGGCCGGCATACCATCTGTTTCCTGGAAAAAGTCGACATAGTAAATGTGCGTCGATGTAATCACGTGCTGTTACAAGCTGACTGGTCAGCAGTAAAGAAAAAGCGAGTCCTGTTTTTAACTTCATTGTTAAGTGTATTTTTATTATTAAAGGTATTCAGAGTGTAATTTTAGCCAAGAGTTCACATGGCTCTTCTGGCAGGCATAATGCCATAGATATACTGATAGTGTTTCCTGATAATAAGCCATGATAGGCTTACCCTCACGATAAAACATGGAGCACCAGTGCTGTGCAGACCAACATTAAAAACTACTTAGCCGTAACAACGACTATTGCCAGTTCAGGGCAACCTGCAGTCAATGAGTTTGAGCAAATTGCAGAGCAAGGCTATCAAGTCATTATCAATCTGGCGATGCCCGATTCCAGTTCAGCTATTGCAGATGAAGGCCATATTGTCACCGGCTTAGGCATGAGCTATGTCCATATTCCCATACCCTTTGATGAGCCAAAACAGACCCATTTAATCCAATTCTTTAATGTCATGGCCGGACTTTCGGATAGAAAAATCTGGGTTCACTGTGCATTGAACTACCGGGCGTCAGCTTTTTTGTATCTTTACCTTCTTATAGTAAAGCGGCAATCAAAGCAGCAAGCGAGCGCGGCATTATTACCCTCATGGAAACCAAATACGGTATGGGCTGACTTTATGCAGCAGTCAGAAACGGGCCTTTGCAAGAATCTATAGCATCAAAAAAACTGAAAAACTCAGATTCGACATCACGTAACGCTAGTATTTTCTGCAATTAATATGCAGAAGTTACCTCCGTGAGTAACCCTCATCTCTTCAGTCAGAAGCATTATTTTCACTCCAACAAACCTAAACAATTCAATGATATAGTTTTAAATCTCTCTCATCATTGTTATGGATAATCGCCTAATTTATCCCCATTTCATTCACGTTAACCTATTGCGCAATTAATATTTTTTTACTATTTCACTTAATTTGGAAATGTAAAGACAAAGATAATCATTGTCTGACAATGTCGACCATAAGCAATAAACACCTCTATTGCCAATGCAGATAGCTACATGATGAAACACGTTTATCTATTTGATTTATATTGAATTAAAACTTTTCTTCAATTGTTTTTGAGTTCTGGCATGCATATCGCAATGTTAGTAATAGCGCATAACTCAATGCCTATTGAACAAACTAAATTGGAGAAAAAAATGAAATCTGCAGAAAGCGAACAAACCACAGTAAAAACATATCTGCGTCCTATTGACCGTGACGGCTTGGTTGCCTTCTCTGAGCGTGGCAGAAACAACCCACAAGCGGGTACCACAAATAAGGTGCACACCATTACAGATGGACAATATCGTACTGTAAGTCATGTCAGCGGTCACGAAGTGGTTGTTGATGAGCCACTTCATCTATTTGGTGAAGACACAGCACCAGCACCAGGTGAAATTGTTCTGTCTGGTTTAGGCGGTTGTCTGGCAGTAGGTATTACAGCCGTTGCAACATGGAGAAACGTCAAGCTTTCAAAACTGGAAATCTTCCTCGAAGGTGATATCGGTAATCCAGCAGCCTGGGGTGCGGGTGGTGCTGAGAAACAACCTAATGAAATGGGTTTCCAAGCTATTCGTGTCAGAGTCGATGTAGAAGGCGATGCGAGCAGAGAAGAGCTGGATAGCATTGTACAACATGCGAACTTCTACTCTCCAGTAGCAAACACCATGCGTAATCCTATCCCGTTCACTATCGGTTTAGTTGATTAATTCAGCTTAACGTTAATTTATAAATCGGAGGGGATATGAATAATACTGCAACAGCTATGTCAGATTCGATGCTATGGCAAGACTCACATCAGATCATCACGGATGTTGGTCATGTGTCAAAACAGGAATTGTCCAAAGCCGCTAATCGTATTGATCAAGGACACTATCCCCTAGATATCATGGGCAAGCTTGGTCGAGCTGGTGCGTTTGCGGCGCATCTGGATATGCATGGCAATCGGTTTGATATCGCCATCTTGGCTATGCAAGAAATCGCCAGAAGCTGCGGTTCTACGGGCTTTTTGACCTGGTGTCATGATGTGTGTGGCCTGTATATGGAACAATCTGGTAATCCTGCGCTATTAGCACGGTTGCCAGATCACACCAATGGCAACACCTTTGGTGGTACAGCCTTATCAAATCCAATGAAATCATTATCCGGTATCGAGTCAATGCTACTCAATGCCAAACCCGTCCCTGGTGGTTATCACGTCTCTGGCACCTTGCCATGGGTAAGCCACATCAAACATGGTCAATATTGTGGTGCGATAGCGGCAGTGAACAAAGCAGACGGATCTCGCTCTCACGAAATCATGTTTTTACTGGATATTGATGATTCAGTGTCACTCAGAGCCTGTCCTGAATTTTCAGGTATGGAAGGCACCAGTACCTGGTCTGTGACCTTAGATAACTATTTTGTGGGTGATGACAATCTTATTGCTGACCCTGCAGCCCCTTTTATTTCAAAAATCAAAGGGGCCTTTATTTTGTTACAGGCAGGTATGGCAACCGGTGTGATTCAACGCAGTATTGATGAAATCAGAGCTGTTGAAACGACATTAGGCCACGTTAACCAATTCCTACAGCATGGCGCAGATGAGCTTGATGCAGAATTAAATGAGCTATCAGAGTCTGTCGTCAAATTAGCAAAAACCCCTTACGAGGGAAGTAAAGATTTTCTACTCGATGTATTAGATGCTCGTTGCTATGGAGCAGAGCTTGCCTTAAAAGCCTCACAATCTTCCCTGATGCACCAGGGCGCGAAAGGCTATTTAATGTCGGCGGCGCCACAGCGCCTTATTCGAGAAGCCCACTTTGTTGCCATCGTTACACCCGCCATGAAACACCTACGCTGGGAGATGAATCGTTTGATGAGTGAGGACATGCCAAAATGAGTAATAGTGAAAGTCCATGGCGTCAATATATTTGCCGTGTATGCGGTTTAATATATGACGAAGAACTCGGTGATCCTGATAGTGGCTTAGCCCCTGGTACACGCTTTGAAGATATTCCTGATGATTGGGAATGTCCATTATGTGGTGTCACTAAAACCGATTTTGAACCCTTTGTAAAACAAGACATCAGTCATGTCAGTGTTCAACCACCAGCAGGCCCACAGCAAGAAGGCGTTGTTGTAGTTGGTGCAGGCATGGCTGGCTGGTCAGCAGTTAAAGCGATTCGGACTTTAGATAGCGATATCCCAATAACCATGATCAGTGGTTGCAGTGCCAATATCTATCACAAACCCGAATTATCTATTGCTATCAGCCGAGGTCTTAAGAAAAAAGACTTGATTCGGGAAACTGCTGCTGATGCAGCGAGCAGGTTAGGTATTCGATTATACAGTGACACATTTGTTGTCGGATTAAGCACGGTATCTCATCAAATCAGAACGACTCGTGGCACGATCAAATACACCCATCTGATTTTAGCTCAAGGTGCGAGACCGGCCTTACCAAGTGTCTTACCAGAACACCTATGTTGGAGAATCAACGATCTGGCAGGCTGGAGCGGGCTTCGTGAGAAGCTGTCTGAAAAATCACAAAAAATCGCTATTGTTGGGGCAGGTATGATCGGCTGTGAACTGGCAGAAGATTTTGCTCAAGCTGGCCATAACGTCACTCTAATCGATATTCAGCCTCATCCTTTGTCTTCATTGTTACCAGATGTTGCCTGTTTACGACTACAGGAAAAACAGAAACAACTAGGAATTCAATATCTCGGAAACACCTTAGTATCAGCCCTTACTGAGACAACTGATGGACAGAAGTTAATCACCACTGAAGAAGGTCAGAAAATTGAAGTTGACCATGTGATTGCTGCCACAGGCCTCGTCACGGACAGAAGACTAGCGGACCATGCCGGAATTGTTTTTGAAAACGGCATAAAAGTAGATAAATCCACATTACAAACCAGTGCGCCACAGGTGTATGCCTTAGGCGATTGTGTGAGCTTTGAAGGGGTGCCTTGTCGTTTTATTGAACCCATTTTAAGGCAAGCGAATGCGATTGCTCACGATATTTTAGGTATGGAAACAGAATCCTATGAGCACAGAACACCGCCGATTCGATTAAAAATCAAATCGTTACCTATAGAACTCAACGGCTTGCCGACAGAAGAAGGCGAGTGGAAAGTGATTGAAGATAATCAAGATTTTTTACACATGGAACAAGTCGTGGGGGATGTTACTCAATCCACACTGCGTGTTGGCGCCGTTAGAAAAGCAGCCTGATCAATGGATGCAATGCTTTATGGTGTAGGTGTGGGATTAGCTTTAGGGCTAACCGGAGCCGGTGGTGGAATTTTAGCCATTCCAGCACTGGTTATCGGCCTTCACTTCAGCCCCTCACAAGCGATACCGATTTCGTTACTGGCGATTGCTCTATCCGCATTCATCGGTTCCATAGATGGTTTCAGGCAAGGGCTTGTTCGTTATAAGGCAGCCTTTTTGATGGGCTCATTAGGTATTGCGCTTGCACCAGTAGGCATCTGGTTATCATCGATTTTGCCTGTGCCATTGCTGATGCTGATGTTCAGTGCCGTCATGTTGTTTATTTCCAGCAGAGTATTAGTACAAATGCGGTTTCAATCAGCAGATGCTCACAGTCAACAAGCGATGAAACGCTGCACCGTAAACAGACTTACTGGACGATTTAACTGGAATTACCGTTGCTTTAGAAGTCTGTCCATACTTGGTGGGTTATCTGGATTGTTCAGTGGCATGCTGGGTGTAGGCGGTGGGTTTCTAATTGTTCCTGGCGTCAGATATTTAAGTGATCTGGAAATGCACGGCACGATAGCCACCTCATTAGCAGTGATCTCAATCATTACAGGTGTAACGGCATCAATGGGCCTCATCTCAGGGGTATACCAGCCCATAAACGAGTGGGGCTTTGTTGTGGCTTGTGTTGTGGGCATGTTAGCCGGACGGGTTCTAGCACCCCATATACCAGCTCGCATACTGACCCTGATATTTGCTTGTTTTGCTTTTGCAATCGCATTGCTTCTTATCTTCAGAACGATTTTCTCAACACTAATCTGAAATTAAACAGCCTTGGTAGAGATAAACATGAATGTAAAATCTTTTTTTGATAATGCCACGTCAACATTTAGTCATGTTGCCTACAGTGATACACAGTCACAGTGTGCAGTTATTGATCCAGTATTAGGCTTCGACGTAAAAACAGGACAAACTGATACCGCTTTTGCAGATGACATTATTGCATTCACCCGGGCTAAGCAGCTTGATGTTGAATGGATATTAGAAACTCATATTCATGCGGATCATCTGACTGCTGCTTCGTACATCAAGCAGAAAACGGGGGGAAGAGTAGCGGCTGGTCGCCAGATCAGCCAAGTACAAGCTGTTTTTACCAAGCTTTATAATTTGCAGGCTGACTATTGCAGAGATGAGGGGCTGTTCGACTATTTTTTTGCACCGGAAGAGATCTTCAAGGTCGGTGATATTACAGTACAGGCACTACACGTACCAGGCCATACACCTGCCGATATGGCCTATTATTTTGACAACAGCATTGTCTTTGTCGGCGACACTATTTTTCCGACCGATGTGGGTACAGCACGCTGTGACTTTCCAGGTGGGGATGCTTCAGCACTGTATCAATCAATTCAACGTATTCTGTCATTACCTGCCGATACTCGGCTGTTTATGTGTCATGACTATCCACCCAATGGCAGAGCAGCCATTCCCGAGTTCACAGTCGAGCAACAGAAAAAAAACAATATCCACCTTTCAGGGGATATGACCATCGATAAATTTATCAATATGCGTCAACAGCGGGATAAAAGTCTTGCTGCACCAGCATTGTTAATTCCATCAATTCAGATGAATATCAGAGCCGGTGTTCTGCCTCCTGCAGAAAATGATGGTAAGTACTATTTCAAGTTACCCATCAAATGATGCACTGACATTGTTCGACAATGTTCACCAATGATGCAAGCCTGACAGCGTCGACAGTACTTGAATCATAAATGCAATTATAAATCAATATGTTACAAGTCAGGCACGGTATGTGCTAATGATCAATAAACATCTACTTTAGGAGTTCACCATGGGAGCAAGTATTTCGCTCGACTATATCACGCATCAATTTAGTGCCGGTGCAGCACCCACTATTAAGGATTTTGAAAATAAAATTCGTAGTGGTGAGTTAATCGCATTAATTGGTAGAAGTGGATGTGGTAAATCAACACTTCTTCACATGATGGCAGGTCTTATTACGCCTAGTGAAGGTTGCGTCAGAATTAACGGACATCAAATCACCAAACCCAGTGCAAAATGGAACATGATGTTTCAAAAAGCTTCTTTATACCCTTGGATGAGTGTTAGAGAGAATGCCGCGTTAGGATTGATATTCGCTGGTATGAATAAGACTGAAGCAGGTGAGCGTGTCGACCACCTACTCGATCTGGTGGGATTACATGACAAAAAAAATGTGAATGTTCAAAGTTTATCGGGTGGTCAGCAACAACGTGTGGCATTGGCACGGTCACTGGCAACTGAACCCGATGTCTTATTATTGGATGAGCCTTTTTCTGCGCTGGATGCTTTCACTAGAGGCGATTTACAAAATGAAGTCCCTGCGATATGTCAGCGCCTCGGTATCACCATGGTGATTGTAACTCATGATATTGATGAGGCGATCGCCATGGCAGATCGCGTACTCATCATGTCTCAAAATCCTGGACGGCTTGTCGGTGAATTAAATGTCAACCTACCCAGACCACGATCTCACGCTGATGAAAACTTTCAACAGTTACGAGATGAACTCATGCAACGTTTCAAGCAGACCGACGATGGACTCGCTGGAAAAAATTCAAAGAATGAATCAAACATCAAACTCGTCAGCAATCATGCTGCATAGTCATTCAATGTATTTGGGGATCTAAATGAAAAATATTAATGAAAACAGCGATAACCTGAACGAAGAAGAATTAGATTATCTTCAGAAGTATGAAATGAGTCGTCGCGACTTTTTTATGGATGCACTAGCTGTAGGTGGATTGGCTGCGATGTTTGGCAGTGGTCTGCTTGCGAGTGGAAACGCCATGGCGGGTATTCAGGCTCCAGAAGACGAAGTTGTACGTATCGGTTACCTACCCATCACCGATGCTACTGTATTACTGGTCGCTCATGCCAAAGGCTTTTTTGAAGAAGAAGGGTTGAAAACAGAAAAGCCGACCCTGATTCGTGGTTGGTCACCGTTGATTGAAGGCTTTGCTGCCAATAAATTTAACCTGGTTCACTTTTTAAAACCGATTCCAATCTGGATGCGTTACAACAATAATTTTCCAGTAAAAATTATGTCATGGGCCCACCTGAATGGTTCAGGCATTGTGGTCGGTAAGCATTCTAATGTCGAGAGTTTTGCTGATTTAGCGGGTAAACAAGTGGCCGTTCCATACTGGTACTCGATGCATAATATCGTGTTACAAATGGGCTTACGCCATGTGGGACTGGAACCTGTTATCAAACCACAAAATGAAGAATTAAAACCCAACGAAGTCAATTTACAAATCATGCCACCACCAGATATGCCACCGGCTCTGGCGGCGAGAAAAATTGATGCCTTCATCGTGGCAGAACCGTTTAATGCCGCTGGTGAAATGCTCGCCGGCGGTAAAATGTTGCGTTTCACCGGTGATATGTGGCGAAACCATCCTTGCTGTGTTGTATGCATGAATGAAAACCAGGTTAATGCTAACCCTGAATGGACCCAGAAAGTCATGAATGCCATTGTAAAAGCACAGGTGTATGCACAGCAAAATAAAAAAGAAGTTGCCCATCTGCTATCAAGAGATGGTGAGCAATACCTGCCAATGAAAGCCAAAGTCATTGAAAGAGCTATGACACTCTATGATGACGATACTTATTCCACACCCGATGCCATTCAGCATCCGGAGTGGGGCAGTGGTCGAATTGATTTCCAACCATGGCCTTTCCCTTCAGCCACGAAGTTAATCGTGAATGAACTGAAAAATACACTGGTCAGTGGTGACACAACCTTCTTACAGAAACTGGATGCGGATTTCGTAGCCAATGATTTGGTGGACTATAAATTCGTCAAGGCCGCGATGGAAAAACATGGTGGTTGGGAAAATGCCCCCGGATTTAATGCTGAAGACCCATTTAACCGAGAAGAGATGATTAAATTATGAGTTCACAGACCTTGAGTACAAACACCTCTTCGGTAGGGAGTGCCAGCCTTGGCTGGATGTGGAATAAAGCAAAGGGAATGGGCTATCCTGTTCTGGGTATCGGTATTTTGCTGGCCGTTTGGTGGTTTGGTGGCTATCTCATTTCATCTACCCCCAATACTGAAGCTTTTGCAGCATTTGCTCCAGGCCCGACCTTTCACGCCCTCTATGACATCTTGGTTACTGGTCGTATATGGGACAGCATCGTCTCTAGCCTATACCGTATTTTAGTGGGTATGTTCTGGGGTGCGGCTATAGGTATTCCGGTTGGTGTGATCGTGGGCTACTTTAGTACCATGATGAAGCTGACCAATATCCCTTTTCAGTTTTTGAGAATGATCAGTCCTTTGGCATGGATGCCAATCGCTGTTATCGCTTTTGCATCATGGGATTCGGCCATTATCTTTTTGATTGTCATGGCTACGGTATGGCCGATTATCTTTTCCACGGCGCATGGTGTTCGTCGTATCGACCCTACCTGGTTTAAAGTAGCTAAAAACTTGGGTGGCTCGACCACTCAAGTATTAAGACACGTCATTATGCCGGCAATCATGACGGACGTTCTTGCTGGTATACGCCTAGCAGTTGGCGTGGCCTGGGTGGTGCTTGTTCCTGCAGAGTATTTAGGTGTTACCAGTGGACTTGGATACTCAATCAACGATGCTAGAGATACGTTGGAATACGACACATTGGCAGCCATCGTTATCGTCATAGGCCTGATTGGATATGGGCTGGACTGGATTTGTCAGTATTTTATTAAAAAATTTAACTGGCATATTGAGTAATAAGTGAAACGCGTTGACGTGTTAACAACAAAAATGAAGTGTGAAGTCACTTGCTTCACACTTCATCGCTTATTAAGGTGATATTGCGATGACCTCGAGTAAACAGCTACAAGCAAACCTCTCACTGCCTGATAATGAAAAGGTTGACCTGTCCGTACTCCATGAGGCGGCCAAATTGATCGGCCAGTCAGATAGCCCGGAGATAGCTATAGGCAATTTATTACGTCTGATGTCTCAAATGCTGGGCTTAAACAGAGGTCGGGTGCTTTTACCCTATGCCTATGGTGAAACCTTACGAATCAACTATGCCTATGGTTTAACTCATGAAGAAAAAAAACGTGGTTCGTATACCCTGAATGAAGGCGTGACTGGTCATGTTATGAAAACCGGACAGACGGCGGTTGTTCAGAATATTGATGAAGAGCCTCTATATCTATACAGAGCTGTTGATCGTGCCAGTTTACCCAATGAAGTGGTCGCCTATATTGCTGTACCGATACTGGATGGGGAAATTACGGTTGGGGTTTTAGCTTGCCATCGTTTAAGAATGCGAAAGCGCGCCATTGATGATGATTTGGTCATCCTAAAAATCATTGCCACCTTTATTGCTCAGATCATAAAAATTAATCATCTAATTGAAGAAAGAACGGCTCGTTTGACTGAAGAGAATAAAGAGCTAAAAGATGCCTTATCTCATCACAATGTCGGGCATGGCATTTTAGGAGAGAGTGATGCGATTAAATATGTCTTGAGACAAGTATTACAAGTGGCTGACACTACGGTCAATGTTTTGTTATCGGGCGAGTCAGGCACAGGAAAAGAAAAATTCTCACGGATGATTCATCTAAGCAGTTCCCGAAGAGATGAACCTTTTATAGCGGTGAACTGTGCGGCGATACCTGAAAACCTCATTGAGTCTGAACTGTTCGGTCACGAGAAAGGTGCATTTACAGGCGCTACCACCACGAAAAAAGGCAAGCTTGAACTAGCAAACGGCGGCACTTTCTTTCTGGACGAGATTGGCGACCTGGATCTTGAGCTTCAATCCAAATTATTGCGGGCACTAGAGAGTAATAGTATCCAGCGAGTTGGCGGCAGTAAGGATATCCCCATTAATGTACGATTTATTTCTGCCTCACATAAGAATCTTCAACGTGCTGTTAATGAAGGTAAATTCAGACTGGATTTATTTTATCGCCTAAATGTTTTTCCCATAACCTTACCACCCATCAGAGAAAGAACAGGGGACATTAAAATCCTTGCGATTCATTTTCTACTTGAAGCTAACCGTGAATACAACCGTAGCGTTTTTATGGCAAAAGGCACCATGGAAAGTCTTGAGCAATATACCTGGCCAGGCAATATTCGCCAGCTGGAAAATGTCATCAAAAGGTTAGTCATAACCTGTCATGGGAATGAGATTACAAGCACTGATTTACAACACATTCTAGCCCAGGAATCGTACATTGAAGGTCATGTTGAAGCCGGTAGACAGTCAATCAATCATCCCCGCGTAACACAAACGCCTGTTTATGGTTACCCACAAGAAGAGGCCATTGCCCAACGTCCTTATAACTGGGTAAGAGAAGATGAAGCTGAGATATTACGTGAGGCTTATCAACGCTGTGGTGGTAACAAAACTCGGGCAGCAGCGAGTCTGGGGATGACGCCGCGACAATTTCACTACCGTATTCAAAAACTGGGACTAACCGATGTTTAATTTTTATCTGAGTGTGTAATGTCTCACTCCACACATTGGGATGCGATATTTAACTCAACGCCCGAATCTTCGCTGGGGTGGTATGAGCAAGACTATTCACTCACACTTTCATTGTTGGAAAAGGCAACGACCTTAGTTAATAAGCAGGTATTTATTCCTGGTGTGGGCGTTTCACGTATTGTGGATACTTTATTGGACTCAGGTTCACAGGTCATCATCAATGATATAAGCCTTAAAGCGATTAATCATGTTTTGGCAAGGGTGTTATCACAAGGTAGGATGATCGAATTTTATAATCAAACTATATCAACGCCATTGACTGATCTGACGAATCGGATCGATATTTGGCTAGATCGTGCGGTATTGCATTTTCTCACTGATGAGTACGAACAAAATGGTTATCTGAATAATCTGAATGCAGATTTAAAAGTGGGTGGTTATGCACTATTTGCTGAATTTGCCAGTCATGGTGCAGAGAAATGTGCAGGATTAAAGATAAAGCGTTATTCACTCGAGAGTCTCACTGACTTTTTAGGCAAGCAGTTTGAGCTTGTTGATCATCTTGAACATACCTACATTAATCCAGATGGCTCACCAAGACCCTACCTGTATGCACTATACAAACGGATTCAGTAAGGTTCAAACACATATATTCAAATCTTAGAGGAAAAACAGATGGGGTTAGCTGGAATTAGTATTTGGCAGTTATTGATTGTATTAGCCATTTTGGTCTTATTATTTGGCACAAAAAAATTCCGTTCCCTAGGTGGCGACTTAGGCAGTGCTATTAAAAATTTTAAAAAAGCGGTGGGAGAAGATAAACCTTTATAATAGCTGACAGTGTCTGGTAACGACTACGTCAAGCATCATTAGCAGTTTTGAATTGACGACAATCAATACCGTATTTTTTGATTCGGGAATACAATGTCGTTGTTTTGATAGCCAGTAACTCAGCCGCGCCATCAGCACCTGACACCTTACCGTTGCAAGCTTTTAAGGCGCTGATAATATTTTCATATTCTTTTTTCACTAATTGGGCTTTAGTCAAAATAGCATGTGGTTCTGCATTTTTAGCTTCGACAAAATGGCTTTCAGGGCTGGCAATCAGATGACTGAACCTCAGCGTGTCGCCCTGGGTTAATATGACTTGGCGTTCGATTACATTTTCAAGCTCCCGTATATTTCCAGGCCAATGATAAGCCTGAAGATTCTTGAGTTCACTTATGGGAATCTTGAGCTCATGTTTCTTGGTGCGTAAGCTAAATTTCTGCAGGAAAAATTGCGTCAGGATAGGGATGTCTTCTTTGCGTTTACGAAGAGGAATAGACTCAATAGGGAACACATTCAATCTAAAGTACAAATCCTCTCTGAATAACCCTTGATTGACCAGTTGCTTCAAGTCGCGGTTAGTGGCTGAAATGATTCGGACATCGGTATGACGCGTTTTTGATTCACCCACTCGATCAAATTGTTGTTCTTGTAAGACCCGTAATAACTTGCCTTGCAAATTCAACGGTATTTCACCCACTTCATCCAGAAATAAGGTGCCGCCATCGGCCAGTTCAAACCGGCCCAGTCGATCCGATGAGGCACCAGTAAAAGCTCCTTTAACGTGGCCAAAAAATTCACTCTCAAATAAATCGGCCGGAATAGCAGAGCAGTTAACACGAATAAGTGGATGTTTTGATCGCAGGCTCATTTCATGAATCGCCCTAGCGATAAGTTCTTTACCTGTACCAGACTCGCCAGTAATAAGTACTGTTGAATCAGTCGGTGCAACCAAAGACACCTGGCGAATAACATGCTGAATCGCGGCACTTTTGCCAATAATGTTGTGATGATTAAAGTCTGACTTGATTTCTTCTTGAAGGTAGGCTTTTTCCTGTTCCAATTTGTTTTTCAAGGTCTCGACTTCATTAAGTGCCTCAAGCAATTTTTTGTGATCGGATTTCTTTTGAGTGACGTCACGAAAGATAACCACAGCACCGATAACCGTACCTTTGTCCTTGATGGGTGTGCTGGTGTATTCAACATCTATTGGCTTGCCTGACTTCGTCCAGAAAACATCGTCTTCGATTTTATGGACTGTGCCATCACGAAACGCTTCGAATATGGGGCAGTCCTCATCTCTGAAATGGGTACCATCGGCATTCGAATGGTGCACCATCTTATGCATATTTTTTCCAGCAAGCTCAGACGCTTTATAACCCAAAATTCGCTCAGCCGCGGGGTTCAAAAATGTTGTAGAGCCACTTTTATCAACGCCATAAATACCATCTCCGGCAGCATCTAGCAGGAGTTTATTCTCTCGTTCAAAGTCCTGGAAAATATGCGAAATATAGTTCCAATAGCCTATTCCTGAATGATAGTAGTTTTGGATTTCTTTGAAGTCATCACGCTGCTTTTGTTCTGCTATTTTATTGAGACTCAATAATAAGTGAGCGATGTCACCCATGACGACACTTCGAGCATGGATGCCTACCTGAATATCTTCGTTTTTAAGCTTGAGCATGAATTCAGCATAGCCTTTATGCTGAGCTAAGACCTTTTCAGTGAATGCAATAAGCTCAGGCACATCAGCAGAGAAAAAATAGGTGACGGCTGTTTGCCTAATTTCAGAGAGCGACAGACCCAACAATAAACACGCTTCATCATTAGCCATAAGAACACGGTTTTCATAAGGCAGAATAATTAATTGTGGTGTGGCAGAGAGCTGGAAAAATGGGTGTTTATCCATCATTAAGTCCGTGTCCAAATTGTTTAATATCGATGCCATAAAAAAGAGTATATCGTCTATTACGATATTTAGTAATAAATGATTACGATGTTTCGTTATTTACGAATTATCGTAACATAAAACCCATCACAAAAAATAAATAATATTATTGTTTATCAGATACTTATGCGTTATAAAAATATTGGCACCACAGTTGCAATACTCATTGTGAATAGTTTTATTCATGTTTATTTAACTCAATTGATAGGAAGCTAATAATGAACAAAATCACAATGACAGAAACCATCATCGCAGCAAAACTAGCTAAAGGTGTGAGCTGGGAAGAGATTGCAAAAGCCGTGAATGTATCACCCGTATGGTTAACCTCTGCATGCCTGGGGATGAACAGCACATCAAAAGAAGTCGCGGATACCATGGTGAAATTCTTAGGCTTGGATGCTGAAGTGTCTGTGGCATTACAAGCTTACCCGACTAAAGTCTGGGACCAAGCCGTTCCCACTGATCCACTGGTTTATCGCCTCTATGAAATCGTTGGTGTATATGGGGAAACACTGAAGGAAGTCATCCAAGAAAAATTTGGCGATGGCATTATGAGTGCTATCGACTTTTCAATGGAGGTTGATAAACAAGAAGATCCAAAAGGGGATCGTGTTGTCGTCACAATGAATGGTAAGTTCTTGCCATATAAAAGCTGGTAGTAGGTCGTCAGGTTATTTATAAACAACTTTATAATTAGGAAAGACGATGGAAATGAAACAGAGATTAATCCCTACCATCCTGGGTTCAGCTATTAGCTTGGGTTTAGGCTTAACAAGTAACACGGTATTGGCTGAAGATGACTTTTACTCAGCATTAACTGGCGGTAAAGTCAGCTTTTCGGCGAGAGCCAGATATGAGTCTGTATCGGATGATAACCCATCGAGAAAAGATGCCGATGCCTACACTATTCGTACTACCTTGGGTTATCAAACAGGTGTATTTCATGGCTTTAAAGGCTTTGTCGAGTTTGAAGATGTCACCGCTTTAGGCAGTGAGAAATATGACTTTAATCCTGCACCACAAGGTAAAAATGAGTATTCAGTTATTGCGGATCCAGACGGAACTGAAGTAAACCAGGCTTACCTGCAATACAACGGGTTTGATACTGAGTTCAAGTTTGGCCGTCAGGAGCTTATGTATCGTGACACACCATGGCACCGCCATATCGGTAATATCATTTGGCGCCAACATCATCAATCATTTGATGCGTTTAGTTTGAAAAATACAAGCTTCGCTGATACACAAATCAGCTATGCCTATATCAATAAAATTAATTTTGTGATGGGTGATGATGCCAACAACCCGGTTTTTGGTGTTGAAGACGGTGTGGTCGATATGAACTCACATTTATTCAATATTCAATACAGTGGTTTACCCATCGGTAAGTTAGAAGGTTATGGCTATTTTCTTGAGTACGATTCCAAATTGTACGAAACGAAATCAAATAAAACGCTGGGGATTCGCTTCAGTGGCACCCAACCAGTCAATGATAATTTTAACGTGGTTTATGCAGCTGAATACGCGAATCAGGATGAGTATAAATCCGGTACCATGGACGACCAGAATTATTATATGGCTGAACTGGGTGGTAAGTATAAGGGTTGGTTAGCAAAAGTCTCATATGAACTGCAAGAAGGCAATGGCACATCAAGCTTTAAAACTCTGTTAGGTACTAACCATGCATATCAAGGTTGGGCAGATATGTTCTCAGCCACGCCTAGCGTCGGTTTACAAGATACATACTTCACGCTGGCTGGTACAGTTTACGGTCTGAAATTAGTCGTTGTTTACCATGATTTTGAAACAGACAAGGGCAGTCAGGATGCAGGTGATGAAATTGACCTGTTACTACAAAAATCATTCAATAAGCATTATGTAGTTGGTGTGAAATATGCTGACTACAACGCGGGTGATGACAGTTATGCTAGTGTTGATACTGAAAAATTCTGGTTATTTGGTCAAGTGACATTCTAAATAACAGAAACGTCTGGTTGGGTAGTCTTCTGGCTGCCCAATCCTGTTAAAAGACCAAAATCTTACCGTTTCCAACACCTTACACAGTCTGATCTATTTACTTTCATTGGATGGACATTAAGATGACCGAATCTCAATCGGCTGACACACGAATAAGTTGTAGCGATTACGACCGAATAGAACTGATCTGCCTGTGTCAATATCCCATTCAGCTCACCCTTCAATCTGGCGATACTGTGAAGGGCATCCCGTTTGATACTGCCTACACAGCTGAACGAAAAGAAGGTATCAAAATTAAGGTTAAAAACGAAACACTAATATTCACACTGCAAGATATTATTAAAATCACGATTTTAATTGATAATCAGTATGTTGAAGATATGACTTTAAGTAACAAATAACGGTTTTCAATAAAATTTAGTCACACTTTAAACAAACAATTGGATAGTAGGGCATGGAACAAATCAAAATAGACTTACCTGTAAATCAAACCGTAGATTTTTTAAAACAGTCCATTCAAGAAAAAGGTTTAACCCTATTTTGTGATATCGATCATCAAGCCAACGCAAAAAAACATGAACTGGATATGCCAGCATCCCATGTGCTGATTTTTGGTAACCCCAAAGCAGGCACACCCCTGATGCAAAAGGATATAAACGTCAGTATCGAACTGCCCTTACGCTTAGCAGCTATTGAAAATAAAGGCGAAACACTGCTTATCTATCCTAATGTCAAAGACTACAGCAAAGCATATCTTCTCGGTGACCATCCAGTGCTTGATAAGATGCAGAGTATATTCGACGAATTAGTCGCTGAACTAAAGTCATTTTCTAAAGCAGACTAACCATCACAAAAAATAGCTCCAAGATAACTCCTGGAGCTAAATCGTATTTACAGGTTTAAATCACTCAAACTCGGGTGGTCATCCGGTCTTCTGCCTAATGCCCAGTGAAATAGACGATCGGATTCTTTAATGGGCAAATCATTAATGCAGGCAAAGCGACGCTGCATTAAGCCTTGCTCATTAAATTCCCAGTTTTCATTGCCGTAGGACCGAAACCAGTTACCACTATCATCATGCCATTCATAAGCAAAACGCACGGCAATACGGTTTTGTTCAAAGACCCACAATTCTTTTATTAAACGATAGTTGAGCTCTCTTGCCCATTTTTTCTGCAAAAAGTCTCTGACTTGGTCTCGACCACGAGGAAATTCAGCGCGGTTACGCCAAATCGTATCTTCGGTATAAACCTGTGCAACACGATCCGGATCGCGACTATTCCAGGCATCTTCAGCCATGCGGACTTTCTGTGTCGCCGAGGCTTCATCAAATGGCGGAAGAGGGTGCTTTATGTCAGTTGTCATAGTGTTTGTTCTCCAATATTAGATTTATACGTTGATGCCTGGCATGGATATATAGTTTGGTAATGACTCAAACCGTGCCAGCCAAGCACTGATATTCTGGTAGGGACTGAGATTGACCTGGCCTTCATGAGCCAAGGCCAGATAAGGGTAAATAGCAATATCAGCAATGCTTAACTTGTCAGCAACTAGCCATTGTCTATTGGCTAAATGACGGTCAATGATGTTCAGCAACTTCGTTGTAGTATCGGTGGCGTGTTTAACGTCGATAGGTCGGCCCATTTTATGGTGCAGACGTAATCTGGCCGGACCATTTTGTAGCTCATTCGCGGCAGTAGATAACCAGCTTATGATCTTGGCTAATACAATAGGATCCTCAGACCACCATTGTTCACCGCCATATTTTTTAGCCAGATAAACTAAAATCGCCTGACTATCTCGAACCATCACACCCTGATCATTAATCACAGGTGCCTGCCCAAAAGGATTTAATTTCAAAAAATCTTCACTTAACTGTTCAGTCATCCCCAAATCTAAATCGTATATTTGATAATCCAAGCCTAAAAAGCGAAGCATTAGCCTGACTTTATGGCAGTTACCCGATAATGGAATGTTATATAAAATCATAATCACGAAGCTCTTCTAAAGTCTAAATAAAATAGTCTTTTCAATTAATTACACGCTAATCATCAACTAAAAACTGCGATATTTCATCCTGCGTATAACGCGGCGTAATATACTTTGGGCAGTTCCAGTCCATCGCTTCCAGCGTGATAACAATGCCTCGCTCAACTGGAGCACGAAACTCATCCACCTCAAGTTGCTGAACCAGACTGAAATTATCTTGTTCATGAACCAGTTCAGCACGGCCCCATAGTTTCAGTCGGCGTTTGTCGGCATAGTTCATCAAAAATAAACACACCTTATTATTGCCAAGAATATTACCCACCGTAAGATATTGCCGGTTGCCAGCAAGGTCAGCAAAGCCAATTTGTGTCTCATTCAATACTTTCAGAAAACCTTTTGGTCCGCCACGGTGCTGAATATACGGCCAACCATCCTCATTGGTGGTTGCTATATAAAAGCTATCCTGTTGTTCAATAAACTGTTTTACTCGGGCATCAATAAATACTTCATCTGTTACACCTTGTTCCAGTGTCTCATAAAGCTCACGGCTGCCCATCTCAGACTGAACCTGTTTCACATGATCGGTGAAAGCGATTTTGGTAAAAGCTCTGGCCATATTACGCTCCTCAGAATAATTGCCCGGCCAGAAGGCCGGGCACGCTCTGCTGCTCTACGCCGCCTGATTCAAATCGACTTTAGGAAAGTCAATGTCGACACGACTGGCTTTACTCAGAATATTCGTTAATAAGTTAATGCCTGTATGGGTGATCACTTCGACAATATCGGCATCAGTAAACCCTGCATCACGCATTTCCTGTAGTTCAGCGGTCGTCACATCACCTGTGTGCTCAGCCAGTTTACGTGCAAACTTCACCGCCACAGCTGCTTTCGCATCATGGCTGTCACCCTGACGGTTGGCGGTTATCTCATCGCTGTTGAGTCCAGTTTTACGTCCGATAGCCGTATGCGCTGATAAGCAATAGCTACATTCATTTTTCTGGGCCAGCGTTAATGCAATTCGCTCACGTGTGGCGGCATCCAAAGAGCCATTGCCAGCAATATGGTGAAACCCCAGAAAGGCTTTCAGTGCATCCGGTGAATTGGCAAACACCCGAAGGAAATTGGGCACGATGCCTAATTTTGTTTTAATGGCTGCAAATAATTCTGCTTGTTCGTTATTCGCAATATCGTCTGTGACGGTAGTGATTCTGCTCATGTTTGTTCTCCTGTTGTCAGTAATTAATGATGTTGTGTTTCCAGCGAGAACATTATTGGCTATTATCAGAAATATAATAATCAGACAAATGATTAATTAACTATTGCATAAAGTGGAATAATAAATGGACCGATTACACTTAATGACGGTGTTCGTGGCCGTGGTGGAAAACGAAGGTTTTGCCAGTGCCGCCCGTAAACTCAGACTAAGTCCTCCCGCCGTCAGTCGGGCCGTATCAGAACTCGAAACCCGGCTGGGCGTAAAGCTGTTACACCGAACTACCCGACACCTGCAAATCACTGATGCCGGGCAACGTTACTATAAAGATGCCAAACAAATAGTCGCCTTATCCGAAGAGGCCGATGATGCTGTCAGAGGCAGAAATGCCATCCCCAAAGGGCTGGTCAGAATTACTGCCTCCGTATTATTCGGGCGGCTTTATGTGATGGATGGGCTTATCAGTTATTTAAAAAACTACCCGGACATGCAGGTGGATGCCTTATTCGTTGATCGTGTGATCAATATGCTGGAAGAGGGTGTCGATGTCGCGATACGAATTGGTGAACTACAGGACTCATCGTATAAAGCCATTAAAGTCGGGGCTATTCGTCGGGTTTTATGTGCATCGACGCCGTATCTGAAGGAACATGGCTACCCGAAAAAACCAGAAGACTTAGCCGACCACAGAATTATTCTAGCCAGAGGACTCAGCCCAAGTAACGAGCTTAAGTTTATAAATAAAGGCAAAGCCACCAGTGTCAGAGTCAATCCATTTTTAACCGTCAGTGATAATTTCTCGGCAGAAAAAGCCGTGTTAGCTGATATGGGCATTTCACGATTTCTGTCTTATCAAGTCGCCGACAGTCTGGAGAGTGGGGCATTAAAAATCATTCTAAGCGAATACGAACATCCCCCCGTCCCCGTGCATGTGGTGCACAGAGAAGGCCGTTACTCTTCTGCCAGAACACGTAGCCTGATTGACTGGATGGTGGAACACTTACGTTCACAAACGTCGTTGAATTAAACGCAAAACAACTAGCTATCCAGAGTCGATATGCTCTGGATAGCTGATATGATCAGTATGTATCTCTACTATTAAATACGAACTTATCCAACGCTATTTTGCCTGGTCCCCAAAGCAATAGAGAAAATAGCAATCCACCCCAGATAACGTGTAATAAAAAAGCCGCCGCAGGCATTTCTGCCAAACTGATAACGGCCACAAAATTAAATATAAACAAACCGATAGCGGCTACCGGGGTTAATAACCCAATTAGCAGCAACACCGGTAAAGCAATCTCGGCTGCTGTGCCAAGATAAGCTGCAATATCATGTCTTAAAAACGGCACGCTATATTCGTATTCAAATAAAAACAGGGTGGACTCCCAGTCTTTTAATTTATTAAAGCCAGCAAAGAAAAAGACAGAGAACAGGTAAAACCTGACACTGAGTAAAGTCAGTGATTCAAGTACCGATCGCGCCTTTATAAGTTGCTCGCTATACTGGACGCGTAAATTAAGATAAGTCATCGTGTTTTCTCCTGATAAAAGCCAGTGATAAGCCCCTCACTGATGGATTGTTGTAACCAAGTTTCAAAATTAAATTGAGGATGAACCTGGTCCAGTGCGTCAGAAATACCGCAGCCGGAAACAGTGAGTCTGAGCCAATCGATCTCAGCCTCATCCACCTCACGGACATTGGCCTTCCACTTAGGTCGCCAAACCAGAACGTGTTGACCGCTGCCATCTGTGAGTTTGTTTTTTGCCTGCTGAAAAAAAGATTGGCGTTGATGTTTATCTGAGGTTTGATGTGCCTGCCAGATATCAACCACGGGGTAATTCGATTCAAGCAGCGCCACACCAGCACAATATTGAAGTTTCAGGCTTGCTAAGTTAGCTTCTGGCGCAAGATCAAACCCGGTTATATTAACCACATCACACGCACGCTCGGCTTTATGGCAAAGCCAGTCGAGCCTGGCACAGTCTTTAATGAATGGACAATCGTCCAGATCCTGATGTTGTTCTAACCAGTCTGGTAGGGTTTCCCCCCACATGCCCCAGTCACCTTCGGTCAATAGTTCATGCTGGATAAAGTCCCTTATCAACAAGCTAAACACGTCCTCACCCAGCAGTTGAACGAAGGTTGGATAAGTGATGGATAAGGCTCTATTGGCATTCATCAACAGATTATTTCTGTAGATAGAAACTGCCTCTATGCTGTACGTGGAAGTTGTCTGCAGCCAAAGTGCCTGAAATAAATCTGACTGATAATTAGCCATGGCCAGACACCTTATTTGCATAGTCCTTAGCGCACATAGCTTCGTCGATAAGTTCGGACCATTCGGGTAATCTGCTATCCCATTCAACTAAGGTAGGTACATTACCAAAACGTTGAATGGCCGCTGAATAAGCCGTCCAGCAGTCATCACTGACTGGGCCACTATGATCATCAATCCACATTTCAGCTGAAGGCTCGGCAATGCCGGCTAAATGAATTTCACCGACAAAGTTCGTATCCAATTCTGAAATGAACTGTAAAACATCATCTAAAGGTGATTGTGACTGTTGATTGACCGCATTGACGTGAAGATTGTGAACATCCAGCAACACAGCACAGCCTGTCGACTGACAAAGTAAATTAAAAAATTCTGCTTCAGGTATGACAGAGGCCGTTATGGGTAAATACGACGAAATATTTTCAACAAGTAGTTGCTGACCAAAAACATCCTGCACGCGTCGGATATTACGACACATCGTCCTCAGTGTTTCCTTATCAAAGCGAAGTGGCAATAAGTCACCAGCATGCATGATATTGTCACCGTCACTCGACCAACTAAAGCAGGCATGATCCGATACTAATAGGGGTGAATAGCGTTCAATCAACCGTCGCATTTTCTGGATATGGGCCAAGGGCGGGGGAGTGAATGAACCCAACCCCAGTGAAGTACCATGAAAACTCAGCTTATACCGCTCAGAAATACGCTCCAATATGGCATGAGATACACCACCATCGGCAAAAAAATTCTCTGCATGCACTTCAACGAAGTCTATGGAGGCCGGTTCTAAGGCGGCTTCATAATGTTTGGATCGTAATCCTACACCGAGTTGTATCATCTCAGCCTCCATAGGTTCGTCACGGGTCATTAGTTTGTAAGAAGCTTCTTCGCTTCATCTTTGGATAAGCCACCCAGATCGCTACAGGTACCGGCTGGCACCAGTTTCCATTCACCTGGATCGTTGTCCGTTTTAGATTGAGCGGCACATGAGTGCGTACCCGCCAAGTTGGCACAGTCGTTTTGACCTGCTTTCGCCACGCCGTAGCATTTTTCTTTACTCGCCGCATAGGCATTGATTGGGGCTGTTACGCCCAGTGATACAGTCGCTGCAATTGCAGCAGCAATAATTGCGTTGTTTTTCATCACTTCATTCCTTATATGAGTATTAAGCTTGGATAGTGTGGTCAATCCAGGCATGTACGTTTTCAACCGCCTGTGAGCCAATCAGCGAATCAACTGCACTGCCATTTTTAAACATGATGAGTGTCGGTACAGAGCGAACATGAAAGGTCTCACGAATGGCGGGCATATCATCGACATCCACTTCAGCCACACTAATATCGCTACGAGTCTTTGAAACTGACTCAATAACCGGGCTATAAATTTGGCAAGGGTTGCACCAGGAAGCTGAGATTTTCAGTAATAAATAAGCATGACGTTGCGCCTCAGCTTCTAGCTCGTCATGAGTAGTAATTCTTCGCATTGTTAAACTCCTTAATGAAAGCCCTGACCTATTCGGCAAGTAAAGCCAGGGCTAAAGCACTAAAATGTTTCAAGTGTTTTATCACTGAAAGTTTTGATGGTTGGCCAGGTGTCATTGGCATTGGTGATATAGCCAGGAATATCTTCAACCCAGAGTTTTTGCACATCTTTATTCAGGTTCAGATAGAGCTTGCCATCCACTACACGCCAAGCAGTTGGGTCGGTATCAAACTTTCTGCCTTTGGTGACGCCATAAGCACAAAAGCCACCGAACTGTGGGGCATATTTGCTTGGCTCAGCACGGAATAAATCGCGATTTTTTTCACTGCTAAAGTGATAAATCGCATTTTTATAGGTCGCGGTATATTCACTCGATCCTTTAGTGGGTGCCGCTTTGGTGAAATACGCCACTGGGTCATAACCCTGAATAGCCAGGTCATTGGCGTTGGCATTCATATCAATATCTGCTGCCAATGTTGCTGCTGAAAGCGTGATCGCAACCGCTGCAGTAGTCGTCATTAAAAATTGCTTTATCATGGTTTACATCTCCGTTATAGGTGTTTGTATTAATTACAGTTTCGATTCGTTACACATTAAGTGACTGATGATTTTCGAATCAGCGGAGACATTATTTCTCATTCAGATTTATAAAATAATAGGACGAATGATTAAAAAACTATTACGCAAACTGAAATAATTAAGCTGCAATGTTTTGCATAAAAATCAGTAGTCAGCCAGCTTGAAAGGGGAGAGACGAGATAACGTGGTTTATCACTATCGATAAATAGTGCTACTTTATGAGATTGATTATTACTTAGATCATCCAATATGCCATTCAGAAAAAAACAGCAACACAGAGCCTTATTCGGTACGAAACAGCAGAGAAGGAATAAGGGAAAATGGCGTTGGATATTCTTTTTACTTTTGCTAACAACGGTTTGTGTCGCCATCTATCACGTTAACAAGCCTTTGCCTGCAGGTGTTAATTTCTCAGGCCCCCAACGCACAACCACGGATGTGCAGTTTCTGGCTGACAGAACCTTCACCGTTGATGGTGAGCGCCAAACGCGGCAACAGATTTTCGATACCGTATTTGAGATGATTGCCAACGCACGTCATATCGTACTGATCGATATGTTTTTATTTAATGACTATCTGGGCGAGGGGGCGGAACAGCATCGACCACTTTCAGATGAACTCAGCAACGCGTTGATTGCTCAGAAAAAGCGTTATCCGGATCTGCAAATACACGTTATTTCCGATCCCATTAATAGCCTGTATGGCGGGCTTCCTTCCAAACATTTTGCTGAGCTTAAAGCGGCTGGCATACCCGTCACGCAAACTGACTTGACTCAATTACGTGATAGCAACCCGGCTTATTCCGGTTTTTGGCGTTTGTTGATTCAGCCGTTTGGCAATAGTGAAGGCGGGTGGTTACCCAATCCGTTTGGTGAAGGACAAGTCTCTGCAAGAAGCTATCTCAACTTACTGAATTTCAAAGCGAATCACCGCAAACTGCTTATCGCTGATAATGGCTCAGAATTAACCGCATTAGTGACCTCGGCCAATCCACATGATGGCAGCAGCGCCCACGGCAATGTGGCCTTACGTTTTAATGGGCCGGCGGCATGGGATTTACTGGAGAGCGAAAAGGCCGTGCTGGCATTATCAGGTAAAGCGTTAGCCGAAGTGTCACTTCAACAAAAGACTGAAAACACGGACAGTAATCTCAGTGTGCAAGTCGTCACCGAGAATGCCGTAGAACAAGCCTCATTAGCCATGATTAACCAAGCTAAATCGGGTGATAAGCTGGATATGGCGATGTTCTACTTATCTGATCGGGATATTGTGGAAGCGCTGAAATCTGCACAAACGCGAGGTGTCGTGTTAAGAGTGTTGCTGGATCCCAATAAAGATGCCTTCGGGCGACAAAAAAATGGTATTCCGAATCGGCCAGTGGCCCATGAATTAACGCAAGCCGGTATTACCGTTCGCTGGTGTGATACCCATGGCGAACAATGTCATGCTAAATGGCTAATGCACCGTGGTACTGGTGAAACAACCATGTTGCTTGGCTCAACTAATTTCACCCGACGCAACCTACACAACCTAAACCTTGAAACTAGTGTCGTGCTAACTGGACCAGCCAACGCAGCACCTTTTCGGCGTGGTCGTAGCTGGTTTGATGAACGCTGGCATAATCTGTATGGCCGTCATTACAGCGTGGACTATGAAAACTATGCAGATGAAAGACGTTGGCCCCAACTGTTATATCGCACCATGGAAGCCACAGGGCTCAGTACGTTTTAGTTAAAGCTAAGAATGGGATGATCAAAACAGGGTGTCACGCCCAGGTGGGCGTGACGATTCTGACAGGCAATGGTTTACTGAGCTTGTGGCTCTTCCAGATAACGGAAGAAGTCTGAGTCAGCATTGAGCATAAGCGTACTATTCGCACCCAAGGCCCGGTAGCTTTCCAGCGTACGGAAGAAAGAATAGAACTCGGCATCAGCGCCGAAAGCTTCACCATAAATACGCGTCGCTTCAGCATCTGCCTCACCGCGTATTTTCTCAGCATCACGCGCGGCTTCAGAACGAATACGACGTAGATCGCGTTCCATATTACCCAGGATTTCCTGGCTACGGCCACGGCCTTCAGAACGAAAACGTTCTGCAATGGACTGACGTTCTGCAATCATGCGGCTTTCCACCTGACGACGCACAGATTCAATGTAATTGACCCGTTTAATACGCACATCATCAAGCTCAATCCCCAGTGCTGGCATAGAATCCCGAGCCCGTTTCAGAATACCGGCTTCCAATAATTCACGACCCAGTTTTGGTTGTTTCTCCAGATTAACGTCACTGCGTTCAGCCAAAGCGGGATCTTCTAACTCCGCGACATTCACTTGCCAGTCTTTCGAGCGAACGATCTCTTCCAGTTCGGTGGACGACACCATATCTCTTACCACCGAATCAATAATGTCATCGAGTCGAGTACGTGCACCAGCTTCATCGCGAACACTGGTTAAAAAGAGTAGGGGATCAGTGATTCTCCAGCGTGCCGTGGTATCCACAAGAATAAACTCACGACCCAGTGTCGGAATCTGTGTCACATCACCATCCCAGACCAACAGACGTTTATCGAAATAACGGACATTCTGCCAAGGGAGTTTGAACTTCAGCCCCGACTCATTAATCACATCGCCAATCGGTTCACCGAACTGGACCACAATGGCTTGTTCAGCTTCATCTACGGTGTAGAGAGTAAGGTTACCGAGGATAACGGCTAACACAACGATGAAGGCAAGTAGTGAGGTTTTCATTTGTCACCTCCAATGGTTTTACGATTCACATCAAGCAATGGCAGCGGCCCGACTTGGCCATCCTGCACCACCAAAATTTGGCCGATATTCGGCAGGATCTCATTCAACGTTTCCAGATAGAGACGTGAACGCGTCACCGTGGGGGCTTGTTGGTATTCACGCAAAACAGCACTGAAACGTGTACTTTCACCATCGGCCCGGTTCACCCGTTCCGTGGCATAACCTTCAGCCTCAGCGACGGTTCGAAGCGCAGCACCCTCAGCGTTTGGAATCTCCTGATTCACTCGTTTTTGTGCCTCATTAATCATACGTTCGCGCTCCTGACGGGCTTCATTCACTTCATTGAAGGCAGGTTGAACAGCAGGGGGCGGCACTACATCCTGCATTTCAACGGTGCTGATGCGAATGCCAGCATCGTATTGGTTGAGTATCTCCTGAATCTCATCACCGGCTTTCTGTTGAATTTCCACACGGCCGATAGTCAACACCTCAGAGCCCAGCATATTACCGACGATGCGACGCATCACAGACTCGGAAATATCACGCAGAGTACGAGTAGGTTCACGCATCTGATAGAGAAACTTGATGGGGTCTTCAATACGGTATTGCACCACCCATTCAACATCGATCATATTCAAATCGCCAGTGAGCATTAATGACTCATCTTCAAATTCGGCCGCACTGTAGGTGGAGCTTTCTCCCTGACGGGTTCCCCGAGTGCGGAAGCCAAACTCCTGCTTCAATACGCGTTCAGTCGCGACCAGTTGTATTTGATCAATACCAAACGGAATTTTGAAATGCAGACCCGGATCAGTAATCCCTTTGACGGAACCGAAGCGTTTCACTACAGCGCGCTGTTCTGGTTGCACCGTATAGAAAGAAGTCATTGCACCCCACACCAGCAGAATAAGTAGTAGGACGCCGATAAAACCGCCACCTAACTTGCCACGCGAAGGGCCGCGGCCACCACCAGTCAACTTTTTTATTAATTCAAAGAGGTCGGGTGGGCCAGAAGGCCCTCGACCATCGTCTTTTACAGATTGAATCATCTTCTCTCTCCTTTATTTGAAAGGCCAGTCTACTCTTTAGGGGCGGCTGTGTACGGTATTGGGGCAAAATGGTTAAGAAGCAGTCTATGTTCGGGAGGTCGTGATGACGTGGTAATGATAGATTTGTAGGCATAAATTTGAAGAAGCAAAGTGCTAGATAAATCTCTATCACATGGTATGCTCCTTGGACGTTTATGGAACCTGATGATAGAGGTTTTAATTATGTAATTAGTCCAAACGACTCGTATCCTAAAAATTTTGAATAACTACATAGTCTACTCAGATGAGATGTAGTGAGTTGAAGCAGTAGGAAATGATGGGTGTTATTTGGTGATATGAATAAAATTTGGTTGGGTAACTATTGTGAGCAGTAATACATATATAAAGGGTAGCTAACCAACACAGCATTAATAATTAAGGAATAAAATGAATAATGCAGAAAAAGATTTTCTTGACGCACTTGACGACAAACTTTGGGCAGCTGCGGACAGGCTTCGTAACAATTTGGATGCTGCCAACTACAAGCATGTTGTGCTCGGTATCATCTTTTTAAAGTATGTGTCAGACGCATTTGAAGAGCGCCAACATGAGTTACGTCAGTTGTTTACTCAGGACGATAGCGACGACAACATCTACTTTATGCCTCATGATGATTACGACTCTGACGAAGAATACAACGAAGCAGTAAACGCAGAGTTAGAGCTGCACGAATACTACCAAGAGAAAAACGTTTTCTGGGTCCCCAAACAGTCACGCTGGGAATTTCTTAAAAGTACTGCGGCATTGCCTATTGGTACGGAAATTGAGATTCAAACAGCCGGGCCTAATGGTGAAAAAGAAGTTTTTAAACTTAGCTCAATTTCTAAACTCATCGACAATGCCTTAGAAGCAATCGAAACCTATAAGATCGACGATAAGCTGGCCAACCCCAAGCTAAAAGGGGTTCTGCCTCGCATCAGCCGTTATGAAGTGGATAATCATAACCTTACTGAGCTGATTAACCGCTTCTCTGACACCAGCTTCCGTAACCCTGAATACAATGGTAAAAAGTTGGATCTACACAGCAAAGATATTTTGGGGCATGTCTACGAGTACTTCTTGGGCCAATTTGCCCTTGCAGAAGGTAAACAAGGTGGCCAGTACTACACTCCAAAAAGTATCGTTACACTGATCGTTGAAATGCTTCAGCCTTATCAAGGCCGAGTCTATGACCCTGCAATGGGGGCCGGTGGCTTCTTTGTGAGTAACGATAAGTTCATTGAATCTCATGCCGCCGATAAACATTACAACGCTAGTGAACAGCGCAAACATATTTCTGTGTATGGCCAAGAAAGCAACCCGACTACATGGAAGTTGGCCGCTATGAACATGGCTATTCGCGGCATTGACTTTAACTTTGGTAAAAAGAACGCCGATAGCTTCTTAGATGACCAACACCCTGACCTGCGCGCTGATTATGTCATGGCCAACCCACCGTTTAATATTAAAGCCTGGTGGCATGCTAAATTAGAGGGCGATATTCGCTGGAAATATGGCACACCACCGCAAGGTAATGCCAACTATGGCTGGATACAGCATATGCTGCACCACCTTAACGATAACGGCTCTATGGGCTTATTGTTGGCGAATGGCTCGATGAGCTCCAATACCAATAACGAAGGTGAGATCCGCAAAGCGCTTATTGAAGCTGATTTAGTCGAATGTATGGTTGCTTTGCCTGGGCAACTTTTCACCAACACGCAAATTCCAGCCTGTATTTGGTTTTTAACTAAAAACAAAAAAGGCGGCACGTCACCAGGTCAAAAAGGTAAGCGTGATCGCCGTGGCGAAACATTGTTTGTTGATGCTCGTAACCTTGGTTTTATGAAAGACCGCGTGTTGCGCGACTTTACCAACGGTGATATTACCAAGATAGCCGATATTTTCCACGCTTGGCAGTCTGGTACTGACTATCAGGACGAAAAAGGCTTTTGCTTCAGCGCAAAACTTGAAGACATGCAAAAGCATGATTATGTATTAACACCAGGGCGCTATGTTGGCGCAGCCGATGCCGAGGAAGATAGTGAGCCATTCCCAGAGAAAATGCAGCGATTAACAGCACAATTAAAGTCGCAGTTTGATGAATCTGACCGACTAGAAAAGGCGATTAAGGATAATCTTGCGGGGATTGGTTATGAAATGGATTGATACAACAGTTGGTGAATATTGCCCGTTTGTTTACGGAAAATCGTTGCCACAAAGGAACAGAGAAAATGGCAATGTGCCAGTTTATGGATCAAATGGCATCGTTGATTATCATAATACTCCACATGTAAAAGGTTGCGGGATAATTATTGGAAGAAAAGGCAGCGTTGGAGCGATACACCTTTCTAAAGGTGAGTTTTGGCCAATCGATACTTCATTCTATATCGAGAAAGATTCAATAGAGGAATTGTATTTTGCATATTATTTGTTGAAGTCATTGGGCTTAGAGCACATGAATTCTGATAGTGCTGTTCCAGGCCTTAACCGAGACAATGCACATGCACTTGCTATTAGAATTCCAGAAAACTCTGATGATAGAAAATTACTTGGTTCTTGGATTTCAAAATTTGATGAAAAAATTGAACTCAACACCCAAGCCAGTCAAACCTTAGAGCAAATCGCTCAAGCGCTCTTCAAAAGCTGGTTTGTCGATTTTGATCCGGTCAAAGCCAAAATTGAAGCTTTGGCAGCGGGTGGCAGCGCAGACGATACAGAACTCGCTGCTATGAGTGTTATTTCTGCCAAAACCCTTGATGAACTTAACAGCTTAAAAGCCAGCAATCCCGGGGCATTTAACAAACTCGCCCAAACCGCCGCGCTCTTTCCTGCTGCAATGCAAGACTCTGAGCTTGGGGAAATACCAGTGGGGTGGGAAGTCAAGTTGAGTGGCGAAATTATGGATGTAAGAGATGGTACTCATGATTCACCAAGGCGATCAGAAGTCGGTTACCCACTAGTTACATCGAAGCACATAACGACAGGTGTTCTCGCACTAAAAGATGCATATCTAATATCTGAAGAAGATTATTTAAAAATCAATAAACGAAGCAACGTTTCCCAAGGTGACATTTTACTTACAATGATTGGGACTGTTGGCATTGCTTACCTCGTCTCTCAAAATAAAGTTGATTTTGCAATCAAAAATGTCGGTCTTTTTAGAACTTCAGAGATGCCTTTGATAAGGAGTTATTTCTTTATGTTATTAAAGTCCGAGCAAATGCAGAGCTACTTAGATGCAAGGATGGCAGGCACAACTCAAAAATATCTTTCCTTAAAGGCTCTAAGAACGCTCGAAGTATTAGTCCCACCTGATGAAATTTTAACCGAATTTAATTGGCATGCGAACTCGGTTCTCGAAAGTATTTTTTCAAATGTTACTGAAAGTGAAGCCCTTTCGAATCTTCGAGATGCTCTTCTTCCTGAACTTCTAGCTGGTAAGTTGATTTAGGGGATAATAATGGAATATCTGATTCCTCAATTCCACGATTACCTGAATGAAGAAGGCGAAGTGGATGTTGCTGGTTATTCTTTCAGACGCGACAATATTCTGAAAGAACTTGAAAAAGAAGGATATCAAGAAGCCTTCAATGAGTGGCTGCAACAGCGGCAGCAAGACAACCTGAGTCGTGCGGATGAAATACTAGTCCTTTACGATAACCAACGTCGATTTAATAAGCTCAAAGAAATATATGCTCGTGGTGCAATTATTCCTTTTGTTGGTGCGGATATGGCAATGCCTAGCGACTATCCGGGATGGACAAATTTTCTTTATCAAGTGCTAGATGAAACAAAAGTCAGTAAAACGGATTTTGATGAGGCGATAGCAAAAGGTCAGTACGAAGAAGCGGCGCAAATGCTTAGTGATGCTTTACCATCGGGCTGTTTTCTTGAATATGTAGAAAACGCATTCGGTGCTAATCAAGAAATTTGTGGTGTGGTGCAACGTTTGCCATTGATATTTAAACAAGCAGTGGTAACAACCAATTTTGATAATGTGCTAAATCGTTGCTATGAGAATGCTAACTTTAACTTTGATGAAGAATTACTCGGCCCTGTTGCTGAAGAGCTTCCAAGAGCTTTGGGAGAAAACAAGCGGGTACTGGTAAAGCTGCATGGAAAAGCAAACTCCTCCCGCAATCGCATACTGACCAAAGATGAATATGATAAACACTATCACGATGAACAGGCATTAGAATCTGTCATTGAGGCAATAAGCAATCGTACGTTATTGTTTTTAGGATGCAGCCTTACCGTTGATCGAACGGTTCAATGCTTAGCCCGCATCGTCGCACGTAGAGGGCATGAACATGTTCCCCGCCATTATGCCTTCTTAAAGCTAAATGAAGGTGAAGATAGGCTCGCAAGAAGAGATCAACTAGCGGAGGCCAATATCTACCCAATTTGGTATACCGATGATCATGATGAATCAATAGAAGCCTTACTGGAGAAACTATCAGAGGGACTAAACTAATGAACGAAGAACAACTAGAAAACCTCTGTTTAGACTGGTTCCAAGAGGGTGGCTGGGAAGTTTTGCATGGCCCTAATATAGCCCCAGATAGCGCCAACCCACTACGCAATGATTACGCTCAAGTGGTATTGGATGGTCAACTTCGAGCGGCATTTGGAACGATCAATAAACACCTACCTGCTGCACAAATAGATCATTGCTTCGAGCAGTTTAAAGCGATTGTTTTAAAGCCCGAAAGCTTGGATTTAATCACCAATAACCGCGCATTTCACCGATTGTTATTGGAAGGCGTGCCTGTTGAATACAAAAAGGACGATGGCGAACAAGTAACTGACCATGCATTTATCATTGATTTCGATAACCTAAACAACAATATCTTTTCAGTCGTTAATCAGTTCACGATTACTGGTGCTAAACAGCCACGCAGACCTGATGTCCTTTGTTTTATCAACGGCTTACCGATTGCTGTGCTTGAGCTGAAAAGCCCAAGCGATGAAAACGCTGACATTTGGGATGCGTTTAATCAACTGCAAACCTATAAAGATGAAGTTTCCGACCTTTTCATTTTTAACGAGGCATTAGTCATCAGTGATGGTTACACCGCTCGGGTAGGCTCTCTAACAGCTAACCAAGAGCGTTTTATGCCTTGGCGCACCATTAAAAATGAAGATGACAAACCGCTACTGGAGTGGCAATTAGAAACCATGGTTCGGGGTTTCTTTGATCGTGAGTTGCTGCTGGATTACATACGATTTTTCGTGTTGTTTGAAACAGACGGTACTCTTGATCAGGCCACGGGCGTTATCATCAAAAAAATTGCTGGTTACCACCAGTTTCATGCTGTGCGTGAAGCGGTAAAGGCGACTGTGATTGCGGCGCAGCAAGTAGATGGTGTAAGCGAGAAGCGGGCAACCTATGCTGATGAAGTTGTACCTGGTAGTAAAAAAGCCGGTGTAGTTTGGCATACGCAAGGAAGTGGCAAAAGTATTTCTATGTGTTGTTATGCTGGTAAGTTGCTCCAGCAAAAGGCTATGAATAACCCGACCATGATTGTGGTGACTGACCGCAACGATTTAGACGGCCAATTATTTGAAACATTCAGCAACGCCGTTGAGCTGCTCAAGCAAACTCCGGTCAAAGCAGGTAATCGTGATGAGTTGAGGCAGTTACTGGCCGAGCGTGAATCTGGCGGTATTATTTTTACCACGGTACAGAAGTTTGCCTTGCTTGATGACGAGAAAAACCACCCAATACTCAATGAACGACACAATATAGTCGTTATTTCGGATGAAGCACATCGCAGTCAATATGGCCTCAAAGCGACACTAAGTGCTGATGGCCAATATAAGTTTGGTTACGCAAAGCATATGCGCGATGCTTTACCTTTTGCATCATTTATTGGATTTACCGGTACCCCCATTTCACAAGAAGACAAAGACACTCGTGCCGTATTTGGTGGGTATGTGTCCATATACGATATTCAAGATGCTGTTGATGATGGTGCAACCGTTCCTATTTACTATGAATCACGCTTAGCTAAACTCGATTTGAACCATGCTGAAATCGCTCAGTTGTCAGCTCAAGTAGATGAAGTGGTCGAGGATGAAGAGGATCTCAGTAATCGTGAGAAAACTAAAGGGGAATGGAGTCGTCTTGAAAAGCTAGTTGGTGCTACACCCAGATTAAGCCAAGTAGCGGCGGATCTGATCGAACACTTTGAAACACGCAATGCCACTATGGATGGTAAAGCCATGATAGTTGCCATGAGCCGTGATATTTGTGCGCATCTCTATAATGAGATTGTTGCATTGCGCCCTGAATGGCATTCAGATGATCCTGAAAAAGGGGCCATTAAGATTGTTATGACAGGATCAGCTTCGGACAAGCCACTTCTGCAACCCCATATCTATAACAAAAAAACGAAAAAACGCTTAGAAAAACGCTTTAAAGATATCAATGATCCTCTGAAGTTGGTCATTGTAAGGGATATGTGGTTGACGGGATTTGATGCGCCTTGTTGTCACACCATGTACATAGATAAGCCAATGAAAGGTCATAACCTGATGCAGGCAATTGCTCGGGTGAACCGCGTATTTAAAAATAAGCCTGGCGGTCTAGTCGTTGATTACATTGGTATAGCCAATGAACTTAAGCAAGCATTAAAAATCTATACGGACTCAAAAGGTAAAGGGGAGCCAACGCTCAATGCAGAAGAAGCTTTTTCAATCCTCTTAGAAAAAATAGATGCTATCCGTGGCATGTTCGGTAAAACACCAAACTCTGATGGTTTGGACATTTCGGGTTATGAAACACAAGCGCACAAACTATTGGTGCCTACTGCCAACTATGTACTCGGCTTAGAGGATGGCAAAAAGCGTTTCTTAGATTTAGTATTGGCAGCGACAAAATCTTACTCACTATGCAGTACCTTAGATGAGGCCAAAGAGTTAAGGAAAGAAATTGCCTTTTACTCTGCTATAAAGGCCGCGATCAACAAATTTACTAGCGTAGATAAAAAGCGCACTCAGGAAGAGAAAAACTCTGCACTGAAACAGATCCTTGATAATGCAATTATCGCTGAAGGTGTTGCTGATGTGTTCGCACTTTGTGGCTTGGACAAGCCTAACCTTGGTTTGTTGTCGGATGATTTTTTAGAAGATGTTCGCCGAATGCCTGAGCGAAACCTAGCAGTTGAGCTACTAGAAAAACTATTGAAAGATGACATCAAGTCAAAAACGCGTAATAACGTTGTGCAGGAAAAAAAATACGCCGACCGCTTGCAAGAAACTTTAAGAAAGTACAATAACCGCGCCATTGAAACGGCTCAGGTAATTGAAGAGCTCATTCAAATGGCGAAAGAGTTTCAGGACGAAATAATGCGCGAGGCTGAACTGGGCTTAAATCCAGATGAAATCGCGTTTTATGATGCTCTAGCCAACAATGAAAGCGCAGTGCGTGAACTTGGAGATGAAATCCTAAAAAAGATTGCCGTCGAAATTACTGACAAACTCAGAAAATCGACCACGGTTGACTGGCAAGTACGTGACAGCGTTCGCGCCAAGTTAAAAATCCTTGTACGCCGCACTTTACAGCGCTACAAATATCCACCTGATAAGTCAGCTGAGGCAGTTGAAATGATATTAAAACAGGCGGAGACGTTATCTAACTCATGGAGTAAATAAATAATTTACGAGGAAGATAGTAGTTTAAAAATATACAAAAAAACAAATACATATAATGAGAATAATTGATAAATATTTAGAAGCATTAAAAACATTTGATGATTGGGTCATTGTCTCGGACTGGGCGAAGAAGTTTGGTGAGATGTACCCAGACCTTTTAGAAAAAGCCGAGTTAGAAGCCGCTAATCAACTTAATGACACCACAGGCATCAGAGAGATAGCAGCAAGGATCAGTTCTGCATTAAGTCGTGGTGCATATGATGACTTAGTCGAAATCGATACCAGCGATAAACCTAAACGTGTTCGTTTTGTTCCTGAACCGCTTCGACAAATCCACCAAGCACAAGAAATAGAAGAAGATATTGCGCCATTAAAACGTGATGACATTATCAAGCAATCACTTAATACAATATCGACGCATGAACGGTATCGATTGACTGAATTTGAAAATATAGCCAAACAACTTAAAGCGTTTTTTGGTTTGGACTTTGAAGTGGATCATGCCAAGTCGTTATTAAATGCATCAGAGTCTGGTCAGCATCATCCAGATAATTTGCAGTTATTACTCCGAGCACACAATGCTCGTAAAAGTAATGAGAACTGGACCAGATTTTCCATTGATGAACAAATTAGCTACATAACCACAGCGATCAAATTACAAGAACTCGTCGCGGATAAATTCCAAATACATATGGAACATCGTGTACTGGATTCGTTAATAGACAGACTAAAAAGCATTTATTAGACGATTGTTGAATTTTAAATTCTGCAGGGGTATTCCCGAAATCATCACCAGTTTTTAAATTTCGAGCCTCACCAAAATCGACAAAAAAACATTCTGAATAACGCGGTGTGATGCTTACTAATCGTGTCTATTAATAATTAAACAGACTTGAATAAAAACGTGATACGATTTCGCCATCTTGTTAATGGTATATCCCTGTACCTCTAATCCAGTCATGTATAAATCCGAATCAGCTCTCTCTCAACGCTATGTCTTATCCCTTTTTGGGATCTGCTTCTTGTCGTTGTTGTTGCTGACTCTGCCAATAGCTTCCTATGCTAAAAGCGACTCAAGCAATGAGATTAATCACGGGCTTATTAGTCATCTTGATTCATTTAATACTCAGGGATACTTTCTTCGAATAGCTGAAATTAAACATCAGTCTGCTGAAGCATTTTTTCCTGATATTGACTTACCTTTGTGGGCTATTTGTCACTCACAAAATCAACATCCGAAAAACTGGGGTTCAGTCTGTTTTGTATTTAAAGACATTACAGAAGCAACGCCTTTTTCTCATTATTACCTCTATCCGCCTTTGAGAGCGCCACCTCTAGCTTAGTTTCGTCCATACAAATCGGCCCTTTGGCCAGGGCTTTTTATTTCGAAAACGTTAGAGGTTTTTCATGAAATCATTGTCTTCACGGACCATTGTTTATGGTTTGTTGATTGTGTTCGGGCTGCTGTGCAGTTTACCTAACATTCTTCCTTATTCCTTGTCTCAAAAACTGCCTGCCTGGTATACCGACACGACCATTTCTATGGGGTTAGATTTACAGGGCGGTTCACACCTGCTTTTGGAAGCGGACACAAAAGAGTTATTAAACAAACAATATGACTTACTGCAGTCTGAGCTGACCAGCGAGTTGCAAAAGCAGGGGATTTACTACACGAGTCCTGTCATTTCTGAGTCAGGTTTATATATACCCATTCGTAAAAGCGCGGACATCGATAAATCCATTGAACTTGCTAGTCAATTAGCGCGTAATTCAACAGATGGCAAAAAACGTTTTGACATCAAAAAAGAAATTGACGGGATTCAAATAAGCTTAGATCAACGATGGGTTGAATCACTTGTCACGGATGTTGTTAACCAAAGTCTTGAGGTGGTCAGAAAACGCCTTGATGAGACGGGACTGGTTGATCCGAGTATTACCCGTCAAGGCAAGCAAGATATTCTGGTTCAAATGCCGGGTGTGGCAGATCCTACTAAGATTCGTGAACTGCTTGGCACCACGGCAAAAATGACATTTCATTGGGCAGCCACTGATACAACAAAAAATACGGTGACTTACCCCGATATCAATACGGATAGCCGCTACCGTCTCGAAACTCAGGTGGCCATGGAAGGTAAACACATACGTGATGCTCAGGTAGGGTTTAATCAGAAAACCGGCGAACCCGTAGTTAATTTCAAGCTTGATAGTGAAGGCGCCAAATTATTTGGCAATATGACCCATAACAATATAGGGCGTGCACTCGCTATTGTGCTTGATGGGAAAGTCATTACAGCCCCTGTTATTCGTAGTGAAATACCGGGTGGAAGCGGTGAGATTAGTGGCAATTTCACTACCTCTGAAGCGAATAATTTAGCGTTATTATTGAGGGCAGGGGCTTTGCCTGTTCCATTACATGTGATTGAAGAGCGAACCGTTGGTCCTGATCTTGGCAGTGATGCCATACAAATGGGGCTAACAACCGGCCTGTTAGGTGCAGCGATGGTAGTGATTTTCATGCTGGGAATCTATGGCAGATGGGGGCTTATCGCGTGTACAGGTCTTGCTATTAACGTAGGCCTGATTTTTGGTGCACTGGGTTTACTTGGTGCAACACTAACCCTGCCTGGTATTGCCGGAATTATCCTGACCATTGGCATGGCGGTGGATGCCAATATTCTTATTAATGAACGCATCCGGGAAGAATCAAAGCGAGGTAAAGCAGCCTGGAAAGCGCTTCGTGAGGGCTTTGACAAAGCGTATACCACCATTCTGGATTCAAATTTAACGACGCTTATCGCGGTAAGTTTGTTATTTATGTTTGGCACAGGACCTGTTCAGGGCTTTGCTGTGACGATAGGAATCGGTTTGGTGACTTCAATGTTTACTGCCGTTGCCGTGACACGATTACTTATGGAATGGTCTATTCGGGGTAAAGAAAAACAGCCTTTAAAGATCAACGGTTTCAATTTCTTAGATAGATTAAGTGATAAGGGCATTAATTTTCTGCGTGGGCGTTATGCAGGCCTGACAACGTCAGCCATTTTGTCTATTGCTGCTGTGGTGTTGTTCTTTCAGCCGGGTCTGAAATATGGCGTTGATTTTACTGGGGGAACATTAGTTGAGGTTCACGCCACAGATTTATCTGTTGAACAAATCAGAAATACGCTGGGAACTCACCATTTATCAGATGCCCTTATTCAGGAAACAGGGAAGGCGGGGGACTTTCTGGTCAGGCTGCCTGTGACATCAACTGACCCTGGTGCCACATCACAGCAAGTTAATGATTTAAAAGAAGCCGTACTGACTATTCAGCCTGATGCTGACTTTCCTAAAGTCGATATGGTAGGCCCTAAAGTCAGTGGACATTTCTCCGATAACACGATCCTGGCTATCTTGTTAGCTGGGGTAGGGATGTTAATCTACCTGACACTGCGGTTTGAATCTCATTTTGCTATCGCTGCAACATTAACGATTGCTTTAGATTTAACTAAAACCATTGGTTTCTTTGCGTTAACAGGTGTTGAATTTAATCTGACGGCAGTGGCGGCATTGTTAGCCCTTATCGGTTATTCCATCAATGATAAAGTGGTGGTGTTTGATCGTATTCGAGAAAGCATACGGGCCACACCGGACAAACCGATTATTCAGATGATGAATGAGAGTATTTCGTCGACATTAACCAGGACGGTATTTACGTCTGTTACCACATTTTTGGCACTTTTACCGATGGGAATAGCAGGCGGGTCAGCCGTTTCAAGTTTTGCCTTACCTATGCTTTTTGGCATAGTGATTGGTACAAGTTCATCAGTATTTATTGCGGCACCTATTTTGTATTTCTTGAGTCAACGCAGAAGCCAAAAAGGTCTGGCACTGCTGAGACCAACGACAGAAGAAATGCGTGAGAAGTTGGCCCAAATTCCTTAGAGAGGATAAGTATGGTTTGGCTATTGCTGTTAAGTGGTTTAGTACTGCTCATTGTTGGAGCGGATATGCTGGTAAAAGGGGCTGCCAAGCTTGCCGGTAGTTTTGGTGTGCCGCCATTAGTCATTGGCTTAACCGTCGTCGCCTTTGGAACGAGTGCTCCTGAACTCGCTGTCAGCGTTAAATCTGCCTGGTCCGGCCAGGCAGAGCTGGCTATTGCGAATGTGATTGGAAGTAATATTTTTAACATTCTATTCATTCTTGGTCTGGCCGCACTCATATCCCCATTACTCGTTTCCAAGCAGCTTATCAGACAGGATGTGCCTATTATGATTGCTGTATCTGCCATAGCGACGGTCATGGTATGGAATGGATTACTTGAGAGATGGGAATCAGCCATTTTGTTTTTAGCTTTACTTGCTTACACCGGTTTTCTGTTTATCCAAGGTAAAAAGCAAAATGATGAAGAGGGAATAGCTGAAATCGATGAATTACTCTCCGGGAATACACCGACATGGAAAAGCGTATTGTATTTCGTTGTCGGCCTCATATTACTGGTGTTAGGTGCTCGCTGGTTAGTACAAAGTGCGATTAGCATTGCTACAGGATTAGGTGTTAGTGAAGCTGTTATCGGACTAACCATTGTTGCTGTGGGCACATCATTGCCCGAAGTCATGACCTCAGTTATGGCAACAATACGAGGGGAGCGAGACATTGCAATTGGTAATGTTGTCGGTAGTAATATTTTCAATATCCTCTGTGTGCTTGGCCTGGCAGGACTCATCTCACCAGAACCATTAATTGCTGGCCCACAATTGGCAACATTAGATATACCTGTCATGTTGGCTGTTTCAGTGTTATGTCTACCTTTATTTTTTGTGGGTGCCGCATTAACCCGGTTTGAGGGATTTTTATTCCTTCTTTTATATACATCTTATGTTTCGTACATGATTTTAGTAGTTACTCAGGCTAACGTCGTCACCATATTAGAACAGGCGTTAATCTATGGCTTAATTCCAGCTGTATTTATTTATGTCAGTTTTACTTTAGTAAGAGATTTGATGCAGCAGCAGAAAAAATAACCAATGCTAGTAAGTCCGGTTTGAGACAACTATTACAGAATACAAAATCGTCCATCTGGACTTACTAACATTTATTTATTAATGATTGGTTTGGATCTCTGATTAACCAGAATGTGACATCTAATAAATAAAACAAGCAGACAAAAAAGTGCTGAATAACCACTTTTTGAATTTAAAAATCTGCAGGGTAATTACCCGAAATGAATGTCAGATTTTAAATTTTAAACACCTGCAAAACGACACAAGAAACATCCTCAATGACAGCGATCGATTTGTCATAACGCATATTATAAGAATAGACCAGAAGCGGATTTGAACATCTTAAAAGTCGAGTCGTTCGGCTCTCGTTTTTGCACCTACTTAAGTTCGCATAATATATATTATGTTAAATTGTGCAAATTGCACAAAAAAAATTACATAATTTTAGAATTAAGCGCTCACTCCCTGTAAAATGCGCAACCCTGCGAGGTTTTAGGATGGGAAAATTTCAAGATTTAAGACACAAAGCACGCCTTTCTCGCCAAGCGTGCGCCGACTATTTAGGGGTTAATCTTTCCACGGTCAACCGTTGGGATAATGACCGAGTAAAAGCACCTTTTGCAGTTCAAGAGCTGCTCAGAGTAATATCAGGCGAATTGCCTGACCTCTCTCTGCGGTCTTGTTTTGTTGGCTGGCGTTTTAGAGAGGATTTTTTAATTACACCAGAAGGAGAAAAATACACCGCCGAAGATATAAGAGAGATTCGACTATTACGGTCGATGATTAACACACTTGAGGTCGAAGTGAAAAAACTCAATAAACAGATAATTGACCTCACCCCTGATGGAAAACCGATTCAACAAACCAATGTTTTAAAATTTCCAAATCGTCGAATTGGTTAAAAATGGAGCCTATACAATGAAAAAACTATCAATATTCGCCCTTCTTTTACTGTCTGTACTGTCTGGCTGTGCAACTACTGCACCCTCTCAGGTTTACCGCCCAAGCAACGCTCAGCAAGCTATTAAAATCAGCGGAGACTATAACGAGTTTAGTACAGCGTTAAATATCTATTTTGACGGCACACCCACACTACAAGGCAAGATGCCTATATTTTCCGACTCAATGGAATTAAACGGCACTTATGGCAATTATGACGCATCCGCCGTATGTACTAGACAAACTCAGATATTAAACGAAGTTATTAATTGTATGGTTTTTATTGATAACGAGCGGGCTACGACTCTCACATTTTAGCCAGGCACAAAAAAGGCGGATTTATTCCGCCTTTTTTTATAGCCTCACCTCTGCCATTGTTTCCAGTTTTACGACACGCTGCACAATGTCCCGCATATCTTCGTGTATTGTGTCGAGCTGGTTAGTCATTCTATTTAAATACCAGCCGACCATCGCAATTCCGCACGACGCGATTATTTCCGGTGCATACTCCATCATTTATCCCGCGTGAAAAAGCCAATCAATCCCGCAATACCCGAGCCCACCGAAACGATAGCGCCTTGCAGCTCAGGTGCAACCTGAACACCTGCCCCCGTCAGGATAGCAACCAAGCCAACCCATGAGCTGCGCTCTGTCAATCTTTCAACAATAAAACCCATTATTTAAACACCCCCTTTTTGTGTGCATACCAAAAACCAGCAGCCCCAACAGCCACCCAGAACAATTTATTATTTTCCGATACTGAATCGGTAACATCGGACGCAATCCAGCCCGCCGCACCACCTACCAGCGAAGGAATCAACCATATAGGCATCACAAAGCCCTCATGTGTGTATCTACGTAGGACTCATCCATATATCGCGCCAAAAAGTCATCATTCTGACCGTAAAAGTCGAAAGAACCCGCCCCAAATGAACCGGAGCTAAACCAGTTTGAAAACTCACTAGAAAACTGTTTTTCTTTCTTAATTTGCAGCCATGCAGCATAAGCCCCAATCAATGCCGCCCCCATTAAAACTAAATCCTTTGTGCTTTTTGTCATGCGTACCCCTTCAATACGTCATCCGCTATCTGTTCCACATATTGCCGCGTCTCTTTTGGCGCATTGGCAAAGCCTTTTTTCTTTAGGTTTCCTATACCCCAGTTATAAGCCGCAAGCGCCATTAGCCACGAACCTGTTTGCGTGTATAGGCTTCTCAGGTATTGCCCCGCGTAGTCAATCGCCTCATTGACGTTTAACGGGTCTACATTTGGATGCCATCGCGGCACAATCTGCATAATTCCAACCGCACCCGCACCACTTACCGTGTCACCCTTGATTATGTCATCGCGGAATCGGCTTTCTTGATACGCCACCCTAACCAGCAGATTTTCAGGTAACGAATATTTAATCTCTGTTTTCTGGAGCTGGTACAAGTAAGGCTCCGCGCTTTTGGGTGGAATCCACGTATTAAAACCGCTGACCGTCGCATAACTTCCCTTCATTGTGTTGACCAGTGGTAAAAGAATCGCTTGCTCTTGCTCCTTCGATAGCTTTGCCGCTATCAACCCCAGCCCTAACGCTGCAATGATTTTTTCAATTGTCATAATGTCGCCGCCAGTTCAAAAAGTTCATTTTCTTGCTGCTCTGTTAGGTTAAGCCCCGCCACTAAAACCCGTGTCAATTTTTCATCCCTATCCACTGCTCCGGCAAACTCCCATTCTATTTGAGCCGCTAAACGCTCCTCATCTGGCAAGTTATTAATAATTGTTTCAACTTGTGATAAGTAGCCTTTTTTTAAAAGAGCTAGTCTTGCCTGACGCATAGAAACTGCTTTTATTTGCGGCTTAACAGGTGCTAATACTTCCGCAACCTCATCAGCCGTTAATGGCTGCATTTCAGGCTTTATAAAATTGTCCTGACTTCCGTCTGACTCAAAAGCGAATATTTGCCCGTTTCTTTTAAAATACTTCATGACTATCTCAGCTCCCGCCAATCTGAAATAGTCCCGCTCGCTACAACTTGATATTCTGAACCAGCAGGAACTAGGAACATCCCACCGCACCAGCTCTGACCAGTCGGTGAAGCATCACCAGAAAAAGGGCACATTTCCCCGTCTATCTCCGCATACATCATGCGATAGGCTCCGACATAAACAATACTTCCCACAAATACGGCTATCGTTTTGCTGGTTGTGTTGGTATAAACCACATTGAAAGCCCTATCCGCGATAACATCGACAACCTGTTGATTAACGCCTAAACCATAGTGTTTTTTTATCGGTTTTAAATTTGTGGCCAATCCTGACATTAACTGATCTCCTCCAATATCCTCAAATCTACACTTAAGCCATCAGAAACCGCCCATATTTCAGCCCTTGCCGCCTTATCAATCGTTATTTGCTGTTTTGCATCTAAAGGCATCCCGTTTGCAGGCAATACCCCCGAATCTGAACCAATAAACAGCACACCATCATCGTTATTATTCATTAGCACAAAAGAGCGTCTTGACACGTCATAATCAAGAATCTTTTTTGCTGTTCCGCTGACCGTATCACTTGACACAATTAATGATTCAGCCTTACTAAAAACGTCAACACTTCCCGATATGCTTGTGCGGTTGTCGTCAATCTTTCCCTTGCCCGCAATAATGCTGACTTCTTGAGTTACAGCACTTTGCAATGTCAGTTTTGAAAATGGCTTTTCTGTCGTTAAAGACATGCCAGACTCTAGCCCCGCCAGACTCGCGCCCGTGTCCGGCTGCACTGAAAATTCAGCCTCACCGGAAATCACTCGGAAATAATCCCCGACCACTGATAAAGGCGTACTTTCCCCCGCCTTGAGTTTTAACTTATAACGCCGCATTACTTCGCCTTTTTAGAATAGAAGTAGACACCCGCCACGATTGCCGCCGCGCCTGCCCCATATTTAATCATTGTCTGGATAGTTTCCGCCGTGTCATCCGTTGCTGCCGTTTTGGCTAAGTCAGACACCTTTTCGGCATACTGTCCCGCGCCAGCCGCCACACCATCAGCAAGCCCCATTGCCGCATTATTTACACGCTCTTGAGCATCTAAAAATGCTTGTGTAACCGCAGTAATCCCTGCCACTGCATCCTGACCAATACCGAGCGCCCCCTGAACGGCTCCGGCGTCCGTTACATTCACAGCGCCATCGGTAAAAATACTTGTGCCCTGCACGCCTTGCACATTGACATTTTTAGTATTTGTCGTTGTGGTAGTGCTTGCACTGCTTTTGCTGCTACTACTTCCCATTGGTCACCGCTTCTAAATTTAATTCATACTTTCGCCCGACTTCCTCAAAGCCTAGCCCCTCAACAATACGGCCTATGCCGCGCCTATGCGTTGACACCTCAACAGCTACCGCGCCGACATTTGCCGCCAAATTGCAGAACGCCTTCAAGCTGTCCTCATAACAAAACGCTGCCTTTTCGGCTTTTTGCCCGCCTACCATCACCAACACCAGCCCGTTTGCCCGCTCTTCCAAGCACGTCACCGCCCAACCGTAACCGACTACGCGCCAAAGCTCACAGCGCCCCCGCTGAACGTCTCCGCCAACAACTGGCAAAGTATCACCCAGCGCAAGCGCCAGACCTTCCGCCGCCTCGCTGCTCCATTTCTCTTTTACTAGCTCAATCATTAATTTACTTTTTTGAGAATGAACACCACCAAGACAGCAGCACCCGCTATATACAAAATCCGGTTATCTGTGACCAGTTGATTTGCATTTGCTTGACCAGAGTTAAAGCCTGCATAGGTTGTATTGATACGTGGGAAATCAGGAAAGGCGGGCACATTTAACCCGCCCACCGACACCGAAACGGGCGAAGTTGCGGCAGGCGCTGCACCTCCTGCCGACTTTCTTTCTTCACCCGCTGATACCGCTTGAAGCCCAAGCGCTGCCAACTGTCCCCACATTACTTTTTAACCACTGCATAAGTCACAGCAGCAGCAGCCAACAGCAACCACCATTTTTTATCTACACCGCCAAAGCTATCAGAACTTGTCGGCACATAAATCGGCGTAGGCTGAACGCTTACATTCTGCGGAACCTCAGTGGTTCCCAGCATTTGCGCTTGCTGCTGAGCCGCCAATTGATACTTGAACTGCTCTTGCTGCAAACGTTGCGCCGCTTGAAAGTCTAAAAACTGACTAACAAAATCAGAGCCAGTAGCAAAAACGCGGTCTATTAATGAGCCGCTAGAAATGCCACTGGTTCCAGTCGTTGACGGCGCATTATAGGAAGCGTCCAAAACGTCAGAAGCAAAAATGTCATCCGCTGATGCACCAAACATAAAGCCCCCTTAAATGCCGTTAAAGCCGTCTAAATACTCAACCAGCAAAGAGACTGCACCCGCGCTGCCTAAATCCATACGAAAGCGCAAATCCTGAGCGCCTTGAGTGACAAGAGACTGAGCTAAATCACCCTCTAAGCATGTATCGAAATGCGTAGCATCCGCCGTCTGTGGCGTGCGCCCGTATCCTTTCTGAATTGCTTGCGCCAGTGTCTTGGAAGCGTCAAATACTTTTTGACTGTCAATCTCTACTTCTAAGTCATTAACGTCTGATTTAAAAGCGTGTAAAGCCATGATGCGCGGGCCTTTTGGAAGTGTTGAAATTTCCATTGTTCCGGCAACTGATGCATCAAATTGAAATTCACGCACTTTAATAAATGCGCCCAGCAGTTGAGGCTCAGACTGTACCGCGTGCGCCTTGATAACTGGTGCCGTCGCGCCGCTATCAATATCAATATTAATCGCCAGCGTTGATACATCTTGCGTGCCCAGCGCCGTTAATCGCTGATCACGTAGCGCCACCATTTCAGGGCGGGCAAAATGCAGCGTGATAAAGCCTGATGTTTCCGCACGACCGTAATAGTCATTTAGTTTTTTAACTCGCGCCATGTCCTTAAAGGTCATCACAGGTTTACCATTAATGACGACTTCAACATTTTTCATTTGTGCCAGTGTGACGCCTGAATATTCAAATTCAATGCGGTCATAAGTCAGACCTACAGGACAGTTTAAAGTCGCTGTTTGACCTGCTCCGACATTCGCAAGGCTTGGCAGTGATTTTGTTAAACGCATTTACTGCCCCTTACTTGTTGTTTACGAAATTACTAGCAGCTTCGACGCGGTTTACTACCGCCATAGTGGCGACCACGATAGCCGCAGTTTTTAAAATTGTTTTAATGCTTGGCATTACTTCCATCCCTTAGTTATTTAAATGTTTTCCCCGCTATGCGGTCGATACCAGTTAAATAATAAAAGTCGATATAAACAACACGTTTAAATCATATTTCCTTATAAAGAACAAAAGGCCAAAAAAAAGGGGCTAACCGCCCCTTTATCTTTAAAAACTGCGCTATTTTTTTATGTTGTAACGCCTTTTTTATATGCCCCCTCTTTGCCTGCTTTTGATGGGATAAATTCAATATATTCGCCATCATCCAGCATTAAATCATCTGGATTTATATTTAGCTCCGCCGCCATATATTTCCGGTCGGCTGCTCTGGTTTGCCTCCCAGCGTGAAGCATTGAAGCATTGCCTATAATGGTCTTGTCGCTTTCCGCTGGCCTTTGTGTTAATCCGTAGATTTTTAAACCAATAGCGCGCCCTTTTCGGCAAACATCACCCCAACCCGCAGGCGCCTTGCTTGGCGTTGTTACGTCTGCCAACTCCTCCGCGACCACCGTAGCCCAGCCCCATGCCATCATACAATTACAAAAGAACTCAAAACTTTTCGCACATGGTCTAGGCGGTTGAAAAGCCACTTTTAGCGCCTCTGTTTTGTGTGTTTTCAGCAGGTTTAAAAGCTCTCTTTGTGTTTTGGCAATAACAATTCCCTGTACGTCTCCGTATTCATGCTTAGCGGCATCGTAAACAGCAACCCGCTTACGTCTGGCAATGATTTTTTTAACATAGGTCGTTTTTCTGCTCCCACTGCTACCACTTACAAGGACTATCTCCGCCTTTTGCGAGTTATCAAGCCTCGGCATTACTCCCCCCTTCCTTTTGGTCATAACTGGCGTCATTTGCCGCTTCTATGTGTTGCTTTCGTGGCGTTCTCAGCCTTGGCAAAACAATTGCGCCAGTGATTAATACTGCGTTAATTTCCAGCCCGTGATCACCTAACCCATCAGGGAAATATTTATCCAGTAAATCAGCATAAGCCCCGCTTAACTGCTCAATTTCCGGCTGTGAAACGCCCCAATTAGAAACCCCATTTCCAGCAATGGCTGGACAATTTGCCTTGTTTCTGGCTGTGCTGGCTCCACATAGGCTGCATCATTTGCCGCCTGCATGGGTTCCTCATCATTTATCTGTGATTCCAGATGCTTAAAATCGTCATCTTGTTTTATTGCTTCGCTTGTCATTTATAGCCCCATTTCATCTTCAAAACTGTTAGCCCGTTTTTTTTGCTCGTACTTGGCATCATTGGCAGGCTCAATACTTTTACTTTCGTAACTTTCATCATTTGCAGGCTTATAAAGCGCCGCAATGTCCATATTGAATTTTGCGTGTTTTTTAATGTATGCCTGAAACGCTGGCAAAGTCGGCATTATTAACCCGCACTCACTGCAATTTATATACAGCTTTGCTGTTTTCAGGCTTTTGAACACGCCCGCTATAACTTGCACATCGTCATGATGACGACAAGTTATCTCCCCCACCTTTGGATTCTTTGCTTTCAAATCAAAACACCCCCGCTTTTAATTTCAACTTATTCAATAGCTCGACTGTTGCCGCCCCTTCTGGCATATCTGATACACTAATAATCATCAAATCAATTGCATGTTGAATATCAACCAACTCTACATTTATTGCCGAATCTAACGCCTTTATCACTGGACAGGCTTTTGAACGTCTACGAATAGCCGCCTCTCTCGCCTCTCTTTTCTTTCTGTTGCTTTCTACCTGTTTTCTGGCTTCACTCGTTTCCATACTGGCGGGATAAATCACTTATTACCCCCTAGAATCTCCAACTCATCAATGATGCCCTCAACTAAATAAAGCGTACTTTCTAGGCACTGCTCCGCCGCGCTGGCACGCTGCAACAAAGGCATTTTTTTAATATTTCTGACCTGCTCGGTCACTCTATGGAGTCGTTCCCTTAATTTTTTTTCACTCATAATTCACCGTACAACTATTTACACCAGTCCAAGCAATGACCGCTTCGCGTTCATTGAAAAAGAAAAAAAACCATTCATGCCATGAGCGGCACGAACTAATAACGCCTTACGGCTAGACTTCTGTTTTGTCGTTTTAACCTCCCCCATTTCCAGACCTTTAAAACTTGCCTTCACGTCCACCTCTGGCAAGCCCTGCTCTTTATAAGAAAATGACCACTTAAAAAACCGCGTTATCACTTCCACTTTGTCAACAATCAACCCTTTTACAGCGCCTAAAGCTGGCTCCCCATATCTGTTTAAAAGACCAGTGACCAGAACACCGCTTTTTATGTATTCCTGCTTTCCAAAAAAGCTCTTTTCATCTGGAACAAATGACTTTTTATACAAATCCATTTCCTTCTCTGTTTCTCTCAAATACTCAACCTCTCGCCCCATAAGCTCACGCAGAAATGCTGCATACTCGCCAGCATCAGCCGCACGCCATAAAGGCTTTACACACTCCGGCAAGTCCTGCTCATTTCTAATGCGTCTCAGCTCTCGCCATTTGCCTATTACTTTGTTTCCTATTTCTTGGAATTGGTGTATTCCCCATGTAGCAGCCCAAGCAACAGAACGTAAAAGGCCATCACTGGCACTTTTGCCGTCTCTGTCGAAATCGTCCAAGCCGTCCATAGATACATTTTTTGCTATGTACTTAGCTATATAGCCCGCCGCGCTGCCTTTGTTTGGGTCGATTCTCACAGGCTTAAAACGGGCAAGATATGCCCCTTTTTCGTCACCATCTTCTTTTAAAGCGTGCTCCCTGAAAATGGCACGCATCTGTGCTGCGTTTGACTTCTCAATGAACAGCAAGAAATGCCAATGCGGACAGGCGTCCTTGTGTGGCTCAGCCACCCGAAAACCGACAGGATTTAATTTGTTTCTGTGAAGTTTTGCCCTTATCCGGCTGTAAATATCAGATAGATATTTCTGCGCCTGCTTCGGGCTTTCGCCGTTATATTTTGGGTTTGGCCTGCCGTTGCTTGTGGCGTGATACTTACTCGGACACGTCAGCGTGTAGAACTCACATACAAGCCCTTTTCTTTTGGCTTCTTCTTCTAGCCCACGAATCCTTACCATTAATTCATTTTTACGGTTTACAGGATTGGACACCCCAGCCGCCGACAGCTCCGCCAGTGATGCCTTATAACCAACATCGTTTTCAGCCTCGATAAACTCTAATAACTGGCTGTTTCTTCTGTTTTGCTGCTCCCGACGCTTTAAAGTCTCATTACTGACATAATTTGATTTGAAACCAACCAAACCCGCCTTGATTGCCTCATGTTCAACGTGTCGATTAACTGCAACCCTTAAAGCTCTACGCCACCAAACAGGACAGGCAAAACGCTTACATAATGTCTCGTAAGTTGAGCCAGTCTTTAAAGGCGGAGCCTTAACCCCTAAAGGCTTTATTTCCTTTTCAATTTCTTTATAAAGAAACTCCCAATCCTGACCGCTGGGATTTTGCTCGACACCAAGCCATGACAATTCATGTTTTACTAGCTGGCTTATTCGCTCTTGATAGTGTTTTGCTTTTGCTTTTGCTGCGCTCTGTATTTCATCATCTGATGCACCCAACCCGACCGGATGCACTTTTAAAGAATCACGCTTTTCCAGCAGGTACAGATTAGCCTCACGTCTGCCCTGCTTTTCATCGTTCAAAATTTGATTGTATTTTTTTGCATAACCAAATGCCCAGCGAATCGGCAATTGCTCCAAGATTCCAGACACAAACTCTCGGTCATCAAAAAAAGGCTGTGCAATGTCTAAAGGCTCACGCATTGACTAACCCCGACTTAACCTCAGCCCATACCGTCATATTCTCGGTTGCTTGCTTTATTCGCTTTTTATCTCTGGCTATATGTTCGCCGAATGGCTTATTAATGAATTGTTTTTGTGCCCGCTGGCTTGGCTCTAAAGCAATACCAGCAAACAACATAACCGCCCGCCGCTCGTTGTGGTTAAGCTCATCATCCCAATAAGATGAGAACGGGTCTTTTTTCCCCAAAATCTGCCTGATTTTGTGTATGTATTCGTTTTTAATTTTTACACTGTTTTCTGTCACTTCGTTTTCCCTTTTTTCTAACCTTTTTTCCTTTCTCTAGCTGGGCACTTTTGCGCCCAGCGAGACAGGAAAAACTTCGTCCGGTAGCTACTCCGGCGGTGGCTATTTTCAACAGGGAATGACTTATAAAAACAGTCTTGACACTTGACGACTCACTTGATCCACGTCATATTTAAGCTGTGCAACCAGCACCGCTCTTTTTCAAAATATCTGTGTTTTCAGTGACTTGCAGCGCATAGTTAAAGTCAATATATATTATGTTAAATAGAATATATAATAATGCTTTCTCTAATAGATGTGAGTATTTACATAGTTTTCTTAAGACCCACCTCTTTTGGTGGTTAAAAGCACAGATATTTGTGATGAAGATAACGTTCAGAAAGGCTCGATATGCAGCCAGAATGACAAAGAAACAAGTGGCTGAGTACCTGGAAATATCACCAGGCACTGTGGCTAATTATGAAAAAACAAACCATGCCCCCAAAGTAATTATTGAGTGTCTTTTATTGCTTGGTGGCAAGATGCCAAGTATCGGCCGTCGGAATTGTTTTGAGGGTTGGTCTTTTGGCAATGGTTATCTGTGGTCACCCTCTGGAGAGAAATTTACCAGCGTAGAAATTCTAGCATCGCGTATTACTAGAAAATTGGCGGATGAACTTTATGAAAAGAATCTGAGGCAAAGAAAACAAAAAGAGAGTCATAAAAAAAAGAGCGATTAATTTGCATAATCGCCCCCTCTTCTTTGTATGTTCAAAATTTAAAATCTGACGTTGGTTTCGGGTAATTACCCTGCAGATTTTAAAATCTGAATATGTCGATTTTAGCGGTGTGCTACTTTGACGGTCGTGTTTTGCCAGACTTTGTGAACTTGTCTTTTGATTTGTTCAAAGTGTGCTGATTGTTCTGGCTGTTTATGAAGTTCAAGCATTATGCTAATGCCGTCTATCAGATAATCTGCCGCGTTCATTAATAAACTGGCTAAACGATTGGTGTCTTCGGCTCGGGTGGCAATACCGACAATAATCTGATGATCATCCATTTCAAGATCTTGTTCGACAGAGTGAATTCGAGAATGAACGGTTTCGCTTAAAAAGGCATATTCTGTGCGATATTCACTCATCAAACCGGCCATTTCAGCTTTGATAGCAGTACTGACATCACCACGGTTAATTTCATCCGCGCTGTTTATCATGCGTTCCAAATCATTCATCTCAAGTTCGGTTAAAGCATGAATCTCGAGCTGTTTCAGATAAAAGCGTGTCAGCACTTCCCTTCTTTGATCGGTATCACCTTCGGTCATGGCTTCGAGAAAGTCTTCATGACGATAAAATGCCGCGAGATTGAATAAGGCCTCTAGTAAACAACGCGACATGATTTCTGTTTCATGAATCATGCCCCGTTCGGCCATCAGCAGAATAGATTGAAAGTGAGAGAGCATGCGTTGGAAATAAAGGCTTAGATAGACTTCATTTTTATCATCAGGATGAATGTGGCAGTGATTTAAAATCGATTGCCCCAACTGGCTTAAATCTTCACAAACAAGGTATTGTGGAGTCTGGTGCATTTCAACACTGAGCGTTCCTGTTCGTGATTGCTCTGATAGAAAGCCTGTATCCTTAAAACTTGTTTGCTCTGACATAAAAACCTCTTTTATTGCTTAGTGATTATCTATCTTACGCTTACCTGCTTGGCTTACAAAGCCTGATCTGTTTTTGACTCATGATTTCATTTCTGTATAACTGGTGTGAACAGATACATAGATAAGGAGAATAATATGGGATGGCGTGAAGATGGTACAGAAAAAACCTATACAGATGAAGAAGTTGAAGCACGTTTAAAACAAGAGCTTCCACATTGGTATTTAGAGAACGGCTGGATACGTCGCAAATATAAAACCAGTGGCTGGAAAAGTACCTTGATGGTGGTCAATACCATCGGTCATTTAGCAGAGGCGGCATTTCATCATCCGGATTTAACGGTGTCTTACGCGTTTGTTATCGTCAAACTCACCAACCATGCAGCCAAAGGCATTACGGATAAAGATTTTGAGCTAGCCAAGAAATTTGAAGAAGTTGTGATGTGGCAGCCTGGCCTGGATGATGGTGCATTAGTTGGCACCCCTGATGATGCTCGCTTTAAATATATTAAATACGATTAGTGGATAGCTAAATGGATATTGATGAGTCTTTGAATGTCTTTGGTGAAAAGTTAGAAAGTTGTAGTGAAGAACCTCTCACGGGCTTTTACCGTGATGGTTGTTGTAATACCAGTGATGCTGACTACGGTCAGCACACGGTTTGTGTGCAAGTTAGTCAGGCATTTCTGGAATATTCACGTTTCCGTGGTAATGATTTAACCACGCCGGTGAAAGAATTTGGTTTTCCTGGTTTGAAACCAGGCGATCGCTGGTGCTTATGTGCTCAACGCTGGTTGGAAGCCTATGAGCACGACATGGCACCAAAAATCTATCTGGCAGCCACACATCAGCGTGCGACTGAAGTGATTCCGCTTGAAGTTTTAAAAGAATATGCGGCAGATCTGAATTAGACCTTGTTACGTGTGACTGGTAAAAAACCTTTCTACATCTTCAATATTCTGGCTTATTGGCATGGGCGGTAAACTACGCATAAACACTTTACCGTAAGGTTTACTTAAAAAGCGGGGATCGCAGAGTACCAATACTCCTGAATCATGGGTATCACGAATGAGGCGGCCAATCCCTTGTTTCAATTGAATAACGGCAGCCGGGATTTGGATCGTTCGAAAAGGGTTACCGCCCCGCTCTTTTAAGTCATTAATACGGGCTTCCAACACGGGATCACCGGGTGAAGCAAAGGGAATTTTATCAATTAACACACAGGACAGCGCTTCACCCCGCACATCCACGCCTTCCCAGAAGCTATTGGTGCCAAGCAAAATAGCATTGCCATGACTGCGAAATTCTTCTAGTAACTGGGTTTTGGCGCCTGAGCCTTGTACCAGCACCGGATAATCAGATTCTTTCAAGGCCTCAGCAACTTCATGCATGGCTTTATAGCTGGTGAATAATAAAAAAATGCGTCCCTGGCTGTGTTCAATCACCGATTTCGCTACTTCAGCCACATGACTATTGTAGTTCGGGTGTGAGGGTTCAACCGGAATGGTGGGCATATAAAGTAAGCTTTGTTTGCCATAATCAAAGGGACTTTGCCAACTGGCTGTTACCGGATCTTCCAAACCTAACTGATGCGTGAAGTTATTAAACTTGCCTGCCACAGTGAGTGTGGCTGAAGTGAATATCCAGGCCTGCGGTTTATCTTTTATCCAGGTTTGAAAATACTGACTAACTTCTTGAGGTGTGGCATGCAAAATAAAACTCGAGCTACGGTTATCCAACCACAACACCAGTTCTGTTTGTTCGTTTTGCTGAAATAAAGACAATCGTTCAATCAAATCCTGACAACGTTGGTGACACTGTTCCAGGCCTCTGCCCCGCTCGGCTGCAGCATCAAGTTGGATCTCCAGTTTTTCTAATGATTCCAATAAGATATCAAGCTTTTCTATAATATCTTGAGACTTCTCTAACACAGGCTGCCAGGGAACACGTTGCTCATGCTCGCCCAGGGACAGATTAAATTGGTGTAAGCGATTATCCAGTTGTTCTGCCGCACTGCGAATATCGTTCATATCGGTAGCTTCAGCTTCCATTTCACGAATGCTGTCGCGACTTAACTCTTGAATTTGATGACTGCTGACTCGATGTCCGAGGAATTGACTGGCAATTGCCGGAAGTTGATGGGCTTCATCAATAATATATGCATCGGCATCAGGTAAGACCTCACCTTGCCCCGACGATTTCAGTGCCATATCCGACATCAGTAAGTGGTGGTTAACGACTACTATATCGGCTTCCTGAGCTTTGCGTCTGGCTTCAACAATAAAACATTCGTCGTATTGTGGGCATTGCTGACCAAGACAGTTATCAACAGTTGAGGTGACTTTCGGCCATAGCGGGGAGTTTTCGTCTAATAAATCGGTTTCACTTAAATCCCCAGTAGTCGTTTTACCGCTCCATTCTCGTAAGGTTTGCAGAGTGTGTTGGTGATATTGTTGACCCGGTTCAGACTCAGCTAATCCAAGACGGTGATGGCATAGATAATTACTTCGACCTTTTAATAAAGCAGTTTTTAACGGCACAGAAAGTACTTCACGAAGTTTCGGTAAGTCTTTGTTAAATAATTGGTCTTGTAAGTTTTTTGTACCCGTTGAGATAAACACTTTCTGTCCTGAAAGCATCGCTGGTGCAAGGTAGGCAAAGGTCTTACCTGTGCCTGTGCCGGCTTCAGCGATGAGAATATCGCCATGCGTTAGCGCTTCACCGACTTGCCGTGCCATCTCCAACTGTTGGGTTCTGCTGGTGTATCCTGAAATGTGTTTTGATAACAAACCATTATCTGCAAATAGTTCATCAATGCGTTCGATCATGCTATCCCTATTCGTTGATTTATCATCCACACCAGACAGATACCCACGACAAAAAAACCAAGTCCACAGGCATAAGCGACTCTTTTATGCTGGTTTATCAAGTTTGCTTCAGGCTCAGTGGATAAAATAAATGGCTGGTCTTTATGTGTGGAAGCTTTAAGTATGCTCAGTGGTTTTTCATGTGCCATTGCACCAACTTTTGCTTTGGCCTGCTGATAGGCATCTTTTCTGGCCTGCTCCCATTCTTGCTGGCTAAGCTGGCCATCTCGATTTGTATCATATCGATGCAAAAGATCATTGGGATCTTTTTTCCAGTCTTTTAAGGTGGAAGTCATCATATTTTTTAAACTCGAATCTTCAATGCTGGCTACGGTTTGAAACTCACCCAGCGCATAAAGATATTCCCCTTCCAGAATGCTCCACTCGGTATAACGACGAGCAGGAAAGCTATCTCGTTTATACCAACGTTTTTTTCGCTTGGTGATGACGTTGGCATCATCCGGATCAATCACGCACTGATCCGAGCTGTCGTCTAACAGGAAAATATCATCACTCGTGTGTGTTTTGATAACTTTCCAGCGCGACTTGATACGCCCTTTTCCTTCATATTCAGTGACTTGTTCTTCGATGGTATAGCGAAACCAGACACATCTTGTCCCAGATATCGGCGAAATAACCGGTGGCCCTTCCATCAAACCAGTCGTACCAATTAGTTCAACATAACCTTGCGGTGCTGAGCGGATTTTAGCCGTTGGCACGTTTTCGATCAGTCTGGCATATTGATAGTGTTTTACCATCTGATAAAACAATACGATCACTATCGCTGATAAGACCGCCGCCGCAATATAAAACTCAGTAACAGTGAGCTTGTTTATCTCAATAGAAAGTGAGGCCAGCCAGTCCTGCATCTAACGTTCAAACAAGCTCTTGATGTCCAGGTCGACGAGTTCTTCAGATGTAAATTCGAGCAAAGTAAACGATTTAAAACCAAAAAAGCGCGCCAGGATAACATCAGGAAACTGCTCGATACGGACATTATTGATATTGACGCTTTCATTATAAAATTCACGGCGATCAGCAATGCTGTTTTCCAAGCCGGTAATCCGTGCCTGTAAATGCTGGAATGATTGATCTGCCTTCAGTTCGGGATAGGCTTCTGCCACAGCAAATAAACTACCCAGTCCCATTCTTAATGCGCCTTCGGCAGAACCTAACGCTGAAATATCGCCATTTTGTTGGGCAGTGGCGACCGAAGCACGTGCCTGCATGACTTTTTCCAGAGTGTCCTGTTCATACTGCATATATTGTCGACAGGTTTCGACCAGTTTGGGTAATTCATCGTGACGTTGTTTTAGTAATACATCAATGTTTGACCAGGCTTTGCTGACATTGTGTTTCAACGTGACCAGATTGTTATAAATGATGATGAGATAGACAATTAAAACAACAACGCAGGCCCAAAATATAAATCCGGTAATAGTCATCCATTTTCCCTCAAATAATTAGTCGTCCTGGTTGTCCCATACTTCGGTTTCCGACCCATTTTCACGTGTCCATACCCGTTCACCGATAATTTTGAACTGTGCAATCGACATGGCACCGCGTTTTTTTCGGTTACTGTCTTTTTTATTATCTAAGGCTTCTGCGATAGCTTCGCGGCTTGCTTCATAGATTTCATCGACTTCATAGTGCTCATCAAACAGCACTAACACAGCGAGGTCCCAATCCTGCTCTGGATTTAATTGTCCAATTCTTGGGCTGGCTTTACTGCTATCAAAAATCGCACGCCCTTTGATAATAATGCGTTTATCCTGACGACTACCCTCTTTACCAGTCGCATCAATCGGGCTGTTAGGATCATTAATCAGAGAAAGGTTCAGTGCTCGAGCAGCATCAAAACGGGCAATCTCGCCCGTAATAGGTAAGGTACTTCCGGTCGCCTCACGGTATTTGGCCGCGAGCTGTCGGGTTTCATGCATTAATTTATCAATGGAATAGAGGTCCATATCTACCTTGAATGTTTTTTCATTTGCCACCGATTATACATGGCAAAAAAAACGGTCTGTCCAGTTAAATAGACAGACCGTTTAAAACTTGAGGCTGTGAATATCTCCTCTTATAAAGAGACCACAGCTAACTCATTGAGTTTCCAGTTTTTATTTTTTTGCATCTAGTTCTTTTTGGTAATACTTGTGAACCAATTTATCTTGATTTTCTAATAAATAATCGATGCTAGGCTCATTATTCATAGCTTTTTCGATAGCACGGCGAGTCGCTTCGCGGTGAATATTGAATAAAGCTTCGTGATCTAAATCTTCAACAGTCACGATGCTTGGGTTCAACCAAACAGAAACGATGATACCTAAATCATTCGCTTTTTCTTTTGGAATAGTGCCGTTACGAACCGCATCTAATACACCATTAGCGATGGCGCCTTGAACTGTACCCATCAAAATATTGGTATACGCCGTTTTCTTAACAGTCACTTTACTGACCATTAATGTCGCAGGTTTAACTTGCATGTCAGTGTTCATCAGCGCTAATACGCGTGAGTGACCTTGAACCTGGTCGCCCATCAGGTTAGCAAATGCGGTACCAAATGGACCGTCTAATTCACCGATGACCACTTCTGGCTCAGCTGCTGTAAAAGCAGGACCACCGGCAACTAGTGCTTCACCTGTACGCATGATAATTCTATCGCTCATAGGATAATTCTCCTGTTGGATTGCTAAAAGATGAAGTAATTATCCCGGTCTGCGACCGAGCTCGCAACCTTGATTGGCTTTATCGTCTTGTTCAACAAGGTTAAACTACTCTTTTTTTGTTGAATTCGATCATGGCTGAAATAGCAACTCCCTACGAACGTATCGGTGGCGAAGCCGGTGTTAGACAATTATGCAAAACCTTTTATGAGGTTATGTGTGAGACACCCCAAACACAACATATTCGCGACTATCACCCAAAAGACATCAGCATCAGTGAAGAAAAATTATATTTATTTCTGACTGGCTGGTTGGGTGGCCCTTCCTTATATACGGATAAATACGGTCATCCCAGACTCAGAGCTCGGCATCTCCCCTTCTCTATTGGTATAGAAGAGCGTGATCAATGGTTGTATTGCATGGCGCAGGCATTGAAATCGATGGATTTAGATCCGTTATTTTCAGAACAACTCATGGCGTCGTTTGTGCAAACAGCTGATTTTATGCGTAATCGTCCCGAGACCACAGAACAATGAATATCGGCGCGCTAATCATTGGTGATGAAATTCTGAGTGGCAAACGTCAGGATAAACATTTCGCTCATCTGCAATCCGTTCTGGCCAAACGTGAATTAGAGCTTAGCTGGACCTTAATTGTCGGTGACGATCCACAACAACTGGAACGGGCCTTACGCTTTTCAATGAACAGTCCTGACCTGGTGTTCAGTTTTGGTGGTATTGGTGCTACTCCGGATGATAGAACCCGCCAGACGGCTGCTTTGGTGAAAGGCGTTGAGATTAAACCTCATCCTGATGCAGTCAAAGCAATTGAAGGTCAGTTTGGTCAAGATGCCTATCCTAATCGTATTTTGATGGGCCACTTACCCGAAGGCAGCCGAATTATTCCCAATACGATCAATCGCGTGCCTGGCTTTAGCTTGGATAACCATCACTTTATGCCAGGGTTTCCAGAAATGTCATGGCCTATGTTGGAATGGATTTTAGATACACATTACCCACACTTGCAGGGTTTACGTCCGAAATCTGAAAGAATTATTACCATTACCAAAGGTCGTGAGTCAGATTTACTGCCAACAATGAATGAAATTGTCGCCCAGTATCCACAGTTAAAATTGTCGAGCTTACCTAAACTCGGCGCTGAACCTCAGATTGAGTTCAGCTTGCGTGGTGACGCTGAACAGATTGAAAAAGCCATGCAACATGTGATTTCAGCGGTTGAAGCAGCCGGTTTTATCTGGTCTGACTATACGCCGGGTAAATAATGAAACCATAAAGGCAGAGTGACGACACTTAATAAAGTCGTCAATGTGACTGCCGCAGCATACAGTGGACTATCCAGTTGGTAACGTTCACAGATCACTACGCCAAACACCATGGTCGGCATTGCGGCCAAAAGCACCACGGCCAGCGCGATATCAGCAGGTAGGTCAAACCAACCGCCCGTAAAAAAGACAGCAATCGGTACTAGTAACAAGGTAATCACAGCAACAGGAAGTAACAAAGGCAGATAGCGTAATCGCAAGCTGTCCCAGCGAATGCTCATGCCCAAGGCAATCAACATCAGTGGCACCACACCGCCTGATAATGTGCTTAATGTGTGATGAATCAGTTCAGGACGCGGCACATGCAGCACGTTTAATAAAAGCGCAATCACTACAGCCCACAAAGGTGGCACTCTGGTCAGTTCTTTTAATGGATGGACTTTATGCTGGCCGGCACCCCCATAGTAATGAGCCATTAAAATGCCAAAGGTCATCAAGGCTGGCGTGCAGGCAAACAAGTCATATTGCAGCACAATGGCATTACTCCATGACCCCAGTACCTGATTAGTGACAGGTAAACCTAGATAAGTCACGTTCGGAAAGATGGCAGCCAGCATTAGCGCACCTTTCTGTTCGGGTGTGGTTTTGATAAACCGCAATAAACACCACATGATGATGCCTGCTGTCAGCAATCCAGAAAATGCTGTGAGAGAAATTTTCAGTGAGGTCTCGTCAATCGGCGCGCCCCAAATGACATCAAGCACCAGAGCTGGCAGCAAAATAAAGAAAACCAGATCGGTTAAGGCACGGCGATGCGCCAGGGCTGGGATGTGTCTTGGTGCCCACTGTTTCCAGGCAAAACCACAGGCAATAAGCAGGCCCATCTGCACTAACACTAATAACATCTGTATCGCCTATAAATGAAACGTAGATCGTAGCAATCTACCTGCTGAAACAAAAGTATTATCGCCCGTGATGACGGCGCTTGCTGTGATGCCTTGGTCAGGGTATTGTTAGCGTTTTGGTGATAATTCATCAGATTCCATCAAGTTAGCCGATATATATCAGGCACTACTTAAATGGCCTGAACATCGTAATAAGGAAATCAATATGTCACTTTCTAAGCAGTTGTTAATTCTAATCAGCTTACTTTTTCTGATTGTTTTTTCAGCAAGCTTTGTGATCAGCATGGGCAGCATCCGTGACTATCTCGAAGTTGAATCTGAAATACATATGCAGGATACCGCGACATCGCTGGGTCTTTCACTTAGCCCACATATGGAAGATGAAAATGATCCGATATTACAAACGATGATGAACGCGATTTTTGATATGGGTTACTACCGAGAAATGCGTCTGGAAGATATTGATGGAAAAACGTTGGTCAGCTTAAAAAATCCGGTCAAAATGGAAGGTGTGCCCCAATGGCTAATCAACTGGTTACCCATGAAGTCTGCCACGGCCTCATCTGAAATCAGCTCTGGCTGGTCAATATCCGGCACTCTCTATGTCAGCAGCAACCCGGCTTATGCCTACCTAAAACTCTATAAACAAGCGAAAGAAACCTTACTGTATTCAGCCATTATTTTTATCGGTGCCTTTGCTTTATTAATGCTGGTGTTACGGTTTACGCTACAACCCCTTAAAGCGATACAAAAACAGGCTAACGAAATTTCTTCCGGTCAATTTACTACCATTGATCGTTTACCCTGGACGCGAGAAGTCCGCCAGGTCGCTCAATCCATGAACAGCATGTCAGTCAAGATTGGCGATACCATTACTCGCCTCAATCAACGGCTGGACTCACTCAATGACAACCTTAAACGTGACACTCTGACACGATTGCTAAACCAGGCCACGTTTACCGCCGATGTTAAACGACGCCTATCCAGTGGACATACAGGTTATGTCAGCTATATCAAATTTCTTGATCTGGCCGCCATCAGCAAACAGAAAGGTAATCAGCTGGCAGATACGCTACTGAAAGATATGGCTCGTATTCTGAACAATGCGGTGGCAGGTAGTGGTCATGCCTACCGGCTCTATGGTGCTGAATTTGCGATTATTTACGATGAATCTGATATCAATCTCATTCAGTCATTTGCTAAAAACCTGCAACAAGCACTGACAGAGTTGGCTGAGCATTATGAAGTGGAAGATCTGGTTCACTTTGGTTTAGTGAAATTTGACCGCACCAGCGAGTTTGAACGCTTAATGCCGGCATTGATCGAAGCTTATGAACAAGCCCGTATTATTGGACATAATGCCTTTTTCATTAAAGATGATTCGATCAGTTCCCTATCTGAACAAGAATGGAAAGCGGTTATCACCCATGCTATTAACCGTGATACACCCGAAATCTATTTCACCGCCGAAGCCTATAATTACGATGGTCCCAAGCCTGTCAAAGTGATGCAGGAAGCCTTTAGTTTTGTTAAAGATAAAGCCGGTAAGACCTTGTCTGTTGGTACTTTTTTCTCTATGGCACAAGAGTTTGGGCTGGCAGAATCTGTTGACCGCTGCATTGTGAACAAAGTCTTGCTCAAAATGGAACAAGATCATATTACCTGCCCTGTCAGCATCAATCTGACCATGGATTCTATCGATTCAGCCAGTTTCCATAAGTGGTTGGAATCTCGCATCGAGCAGTCAGTTATTTCTGCTGAGTTACTGACTTTTTCTGTTTCGGCCTATGCCGCTACCAAAAATCTAAAAGCCTTCACTAATTTCAGTCGTTTTGTGAAGTCATTGGGCGCTAAGAGTCTGATAAAGCGTTACTCTGCAGATATTATTGCGGTCGATGAGTTGCGTCATTTGCATCTTGACTACATCAGACTGGCACGTGATCTGACCCAAAATATTCGTGGCAACGCCAGTAAACCCGACTTTCTGGAAATTATGCATGAAGTCTCACGTTTGCTGGATATCAAAGTACTGGCTGAGGCAGTGACAGCGGATGAAGATTTTAATACGGTTAAACAAGCTGGCATTTACGGTATCAGTCGTTAAAGTCTGAGCTATCCATGCTGTTAAAACGCCCCTTGTCATTATTGGTGATACTGACATTTTTGTTATTGTCGTTGCCGCTTGTCGCTGACCTCAATATCAGTTCACGCGTATTGGACAAGATTGAGGCGCAATATAATAAATTTGCCCGCAAGCGTGTTGAAGACTGGCAAAAACTGGTGGCAGAAAATAAGGACTTACCTGAAGCGGAAAAACTGGAGCTGGTGAATCAGTTTTTTAATACCAATGTGTTGTTTATCGACGATATCGACCTCTGGAACAAAAAAGACTATTGGGCAACGCCACTGGAAATGCTGTCAATTGGGGGTGGTGACTGTGAAGACTATTCGATCGCGAAATATTTCACGCTAAAAGAATTAGGCGTGGATGAAGATAAATTACGTATCACTTATGTTAAAGCGAAAGAACTCAATCAAGCCCATATGGTGCTGACCTATTTCAAGACAAAACGCTCTGTACCGCTAGTACTGGATAATTTAATCACCGACATCAAACCAGCCACTCAGCGTAATGACTTAACCCCGGTTTATAGCTTCAATGGTACCGGTTTATGGCTGGCAAAATCACGTGGGGAAGGCCAGCGTGTCGGAGGCTCTTCGCGTTTGTCTTTATGGCAAGACTTAGAAAAACGTATGCAAAAACAAGCAGAAGAAGCTACTAGCGAATAATGCCACTGGCGCTGAGAGGTAACTGCCAATAATGTATCTCGGCGCCAGCAAAACTCGACGATAAACCATCAAGAACCGTTTTTACTCGTTCATCATCAAGTTCTACCCAGTAAATCATTTGTTTGCGTTGCCCCTCTACCTGTTCGCTAATACTCATCGCATGACCAGCACCATGACCGGAGGCCAGTTGTGAGGTAAAGCCTTCAATCTGCGGATGAAGTAATAACCAGTCGCTTAATGCTGCCTCTAACGAGGGTTTTACGATAAGAGCTAATAGACATTTCATTTTGCAACTCCAAATCGTCTGAACAAGAGTGGCAGTAACACCAGGGTTAATAAGGTGGCGCTAACTAAACCGCCTATCACCACAATAGCTAGCGGCCGCTGAATTTCTGAGCCCGGCCCGCTTGCGAACAGTAAAGGCACAAGACCAAAGGCAGCAATCGTCGCTGTCATCATCACTGGTCTTAAGCGGCGCATCGCACCCTCTCTGACCACGTCATCTACTGCCATACCTGTTTCTAACAGCTCATTAAAGTAACTCACCATTACCACGCCATTTAATACAGCAATGCCGAGTAAAGCGATAAACCCCACAGAAGCAGGCACAGATAAATATTCACCCGTCAGCCAAAGTGCAGTGATTCCGCCCACCATGGCAAATGGCACATTACTCATCACCAATGTAGCTTGGCGTAAAGATCGGAAAGTGGAAAACAATAATAAGAAAATTAAAGATAAAGCCACAGGAATGACCACCATTAAGCGTTTTGCGGCTCGCTGCTGGTTTTCAAACTGACCACCCCAGGAAAACTGATAGCCGCTCGGTAAATCGATATCTTTTGCCACAGCGGCCTGAGCTTCTTCTACAAAACTGACTAAATCACGATCGGCCACATTCGCCACCACCACCGACATTCGCTGTCCTTGTTCTCTGCGAATAGATACCGGTCCTTCGACCCGTTTTAAAGTGGCCAGGTCAGAAATCTGTACCTGTCTGTTGCCCGCTACGTTCAATCTCGCATGGGCAAATAAGCTCACCACTTTCTGTAAACTGCGTTCGCCTTGAATCACCAGTGGATAGCGTCTGGCACCCTGATAAATCGTGCCTACCTGACTTCCCTGAATTAACATTCGTAGTTGCGGCAGAATGTCTTCAACACTTAAGCCGAGACGGCCAAGCGTTAACGCATTCAGATCAATTTGATAATACTGAGCACCATCATTCTGACTGGTGATGACATCTTCCGCACCGCGAATACTGGACACAACTTGCACAACACGTTTAGCTAACTCATTGAGTGTGTCACCATCTTCACCAAATATTTTGATGGCCAGATCGCCTCTGACGCCGGTAAGCATTTCAGACACACGCATTTCAATTGGCTGCGTAAAGCCATAATTCAACCCCGGAAACTGCTCCAGAACCTGCCTTATTTTTAGCTTTAGATCTTCTTTTGTTGTTACCTGCCATTGCTCACGAGGCTTGAGGATTAAAAACATATCCGTTTCATTTAGGCCCATCGGATCCAGGCCGAGTTCATCTGCACCGGTTCTGGCGACTACGCCGGTGATTTCAGGCACATTTTTTAATAATGCCTGTTGCACACGCTTGTCTAAAGCAACAGATTGTTCCAGGGTAATTGAAGGCAGTTTTTCTAATTGCACAATCAAATCGCCCTCATCCATAACTGGCATAAAGGCCTTACCCACTTGAGTGTATAAAACAGCGGCAAAGGCGAGTAATAACAACGCAATCATCACCACACTTTTTGTATGATCCAGTGACCAGGCTAATACCGGCGCATAGAGCCTTTTTAATACTCTGGGTAAGAACGGCTCATCATGAGACACGTGTTTCAATAAAAAAGAGGCCAGCACCGGAATCACCGTCAGTGATAAAACTAAGGAACCAGCCAGTGCAAACACAATGGTCAACGCCACAGGAATAAACAGTTTGCCTTCCAGGCCCTGTAAGGTCAGTAATGGCAGAAAAACAATGACGATAATAATGATGCCTGAGGTAACTGGCACCGAGACATTTTTTACTGCACGATAAATCAAATGCAGTCTTGGCAGCACCGCTGCACGTGATTTATCCGCTAACTGTGACACGATGTTTTCAACCACGACTACCGCAGCATCAACCAGCATACCAATGGCAATCGTTAGTCCACCTAAACTCATCAAGTTGGCTGATAAACCAAACTGTCGCATCATGATAAAAGTGATCATGGCTGAAAGCGGTAATACCAGTGCAACCACAATCGCCGCCCTGAGATCACCCAGAAATAGCAGCAGAAAGACCAGAACCAGCACCACCGCTTCAATCAATGCTTTGTTCACACCATGAATTGCATCTGCGACTAGCTCACCACGGTTATAAAAAACATTGATGCTTACATCATCTGGCAAGGAGGCTTGTAATTCGGCGAGCCGTTTTTCAATACCGGCTACGACTTTTTTGGCATTCGCACCTCGTAAACCCAACACCAAGCCTTGTACCGCTTCGCCCTGTCCATTGGCACTGACTGCACCATAACGCGTCAGTGAGCCAATTCTGCATTCCGCGACCTGTGAGAGTAAAACAGGTTCATCGGCATCGGACTTCACCACCAGGCGTTTTATATCGTCCAGATTTTGCAGACTACCTTGAGCACGAACCAGTAACACTTCTTCGCCTTCATCAATGCGTCCCGCACCATCGTTACGGTTATTGTTTTCCAATGCCTGTTGGATATCAGCAAGGCTGATATTTAATGCGGCAAGTTTGGCTAAATCCGGGATAATTTCAAAGGTTTTGACATAACCGCCTAATGAATTGACATCAGCCACCCCTTCAACACTGCGTAAGGCTGGCCTGATGACCCAATCCAATAATTCACGCCGTTGCATCAAATCCAGCGTGGGACTGTTCACAGTAAACATGAACATTTCACCCAACGGAGTCGTTAACGGTGCCAAGCCACCCTGAATATCAGCAGGCAAGGTATCTTTGATAGCTGATAAACGTTCAGCCACTTGCTGACGTGCCCAATAGATATCCGTGCCCTCTTCAAAGTCCACGGTAATATCGGTCAGGCCATATTTCACTACAGACCGTAACATGCGTTGTTTGGGTATCCCCAGCATCTCAACTTCGACCAGGGCGGTAATGCGGCTTTCCACTTCTTCCGGTGTCATACCCGGTGCTTTGAGGATAATTTTTACTTGTGTTGTCGAGACATCAGGAAAAGCATCGATCGGCGTATCGTTAAAGGCCTTCCAGCCAAACCCAATCAGAACAACCACCAGAATCAGCATCATCAGACGCTGCGTCAATGAAAAACGAATCAGACCATCCATGTCTATTTCCCCTCAGCTTGCCAGGCAGACTTCAGCGATGACACGCCTTCATCAATCACATATCCGTTACTTAAAAAAGCATCTGATACCGTGACACTATTCTCTGATTGAGAAACGATATGTACTGGTCGCAGGCTGATAGATTGACCATCAAAATAAAAGATATGGGTTATGCCTTCGACACGTAATATGGCTTTGTAGGGAATCTCATAAAGCATCGACTGCGTATTTTGCACAAAACAAACCTGTACAAATTCGCCGGGCGTCAATAACCCCGTATTCTCAGAAGTTTCAGCACGTACCAGCACACCCTGATCAATATTATGAACTTGCCTGCCAACCGTCATTACTGACGCTGAGACATCCCTGTCGCATACCATCACTTTTGAGCCAATATTGATGTTACTGGCGACCAGCAGTGGCACATGGATTTCAAGCCATAATGTTGATAAATCAGCCACCTCATACAACACATCAGATGCCATCACGCGTTGGCCAATCACGGCATTTTGCGCCATGACCACACCCTCACTGACCGCACGAACATGTAAATGGCTGTCCATGGTTTGTTGTTGCTTTAATGTTTTAATGGCATCTAAGGGCATTCCTGCTAACTGCAAGGTTTTTATTTGGCTATCAACCAAGGTTTTTTGCTGTTGATAACGCGTTTTAGCATCAAGATAACGGCGCTCGGCAATAATACCTTCATTAAATAATTGCTTATCCCGTTGCATTTCAGTGAGTAATTGATTGAGCAGCCCCTCAGCCTGTAAATACTGGGTCTGCAACGATAACAAGGCCGGACTATTAACGGTGGCCAACACTTGACCTGCCTTAACAATATCGCCTTCAGCCACTAACATTTGCGTGACTACGCCTTCCTGACTGGTATGAACAATATGCCGATTCGCATTAGGAACAGACACTTTGGCGGGATAATGATGACTTTTTGTTTCGGAAACAGACACCGCCGTTTGATAGCTCACTCCAAGGTTGTCCATTTGGGTTTTATCCAATTGCAAACTTTGCGAATAAGCGGGGATGGATAAGCCGAGTGTAATAGTGATCAATAAGGGGCGTAACAAGTTAGTCAACATCATGTTTTCCTAAACAAAAGAGTGGAAAAAAAAGCATAAAGACCAAAGAAAATACATCGAGAGCCAGTGCTTGTAAGACAAGTATCAGATGGCAAATCAGCTTGCCAGTTTTAGGAAAAAACGCAGGTGATGTCGACAGATACGAAGTTTGCTCTGTCTTTTTCAGATGTCGCTGTTGAGGCGAATAAATTGGCTTTGCCAGCTCATTGTCTATCGTGACTGGCTTTTTTATTATCGTCCCTGTTTGCATCACTTGGTTCTACCGTCATAAAGATAGCACCATATTAGTGATGGCTTATTAACAGAGTCTTAAAGTGTTAACAAAACTTTACACAGACTAAAACTCAAACTCGGTCAGAAAACGTAAGGTGGCGTCAGGAGATTGTTTACCAACACCAAATAATATTCCGGTTTCCCAATGGAGTTTTTTACCAGCAGAAAAGCGCACATCTCCCAATGCAACCGGGCCAATGGCGCGGGTTTCATCACCGGCATAATATTCAATGGCAGGCTCAAACATAGGTGACAGTCGATAACGCGCCTGCATGCTTAGGGCTGTTTCGAGCTCTTCCTCAATATCATTACCCCATTCGTATTCAAGCCAAAGATTGGCTGCTCCGACCCAATCACCCCACTCCTTTTCCATAAGTAATGCTGTTGCTGCTTCCCACTGATCACGAATATTGGATTTTTCCAGTTCGGTGACCAGTCCCCAGTCAATGGCATACTCTCCCTGCTCAGTCAGTTGCCACTTGGCTTCGAGTTCATAACTATACAAACGGAAATTATCATTTTCTTCACTGGCGGTAAGATAACCTTCAACATAAAGGCGATCAGATAAAGACTGGCCATAACTCAGTTTTTGCAGACTATCGCCTTCAGCAGTAATCATCCGCCACTCTACTTCCTTTTCCAGCGGCTGCACATACGGATGGTAGACTTTATCCACTGCTGATCCATCCGCTTGTGCCAGGATAGGCGCAATTAATAAAGCGCCAGTAACGGTCATTACACGGTATTTCATTAATTTCGATCTCGTTTTATAAAGCTGAACATCGCCACACAAAACAAAGCGACCATGCTACAAATATAGGCGATGACCTGACTTGTTTGGGGCGTAGCTTCATAACCTAATAAAGCAAACAGAAGTTGCCCGGCAACAGAGTGTTCATCAATGATATTAGAGCTATTCCAGATAGGTTCTGATGAGGTTAACAGATCCGCCTGAATCAGAAACTCAACCGCCTGCGACATTAAACTTCCCGCCACCAGTAACAATAATAAATAGCCAACCCATACACCGTGCCGGGGGATAAGGTTTACGATGAAATAATAAATAAACACACCGACACTTACACCGAGTCCAGCCCCCACAGCTCCTCCCATTAATACGGGCCCCAATAAATCTGGCACGCCAATAAAGCCAGTGATAAATAACAAGACTTCTGAACCTTCGCGCATAATCGCTAAGATAACGGTGCTCATAATAGCTATCACGGTTAGGCGACGACAACGCTGCACATTCTGATGCGGTACTGCTGTGACAAAAATAACTAAAGCCATGAATATAAGGATATTAATCGTTGCATTGACGATTTCCTGTCCAATCCCACCAAAGGCCATTGAGACAGTACTGATGGTGCCAGCGTAGATAAAACCACTGACTAGCCCTAAAACTAATGCGAGCAACATCCACTTTAAGCTTCGGTTCAAAATCTGGCTAAGCGCCAAAAACACGCTGATAATCAACGAGGCTTCCAGCACCTCACGTAAAACAATCACTACCGCATTCAGTAACACTATTTCTACTCCGCTATGACTTTGCCTTGTGCCGTTTTAGGGAAAAACTCACCAAAAAACGGATACACCCCGGCTGGCAGTGGACCAATAAAGATAAATGCCTGACTGTTTCCGGCAATTACCTTTTCGCGGTTTAGTTCATAACTTTCAAATTCTTCCGCTGTCGGATCCATATTTTTCACCAACAGTTTGACTTTGGTATTGGCAGGGATTTTGACTTCATCGGGAAAGAAAAGATGATCACGAATTTCGATTTCAATCACCGGAGGGCCAGCGAACACCGGCATCACCAAAAACGATAAGAATAAAAATAACCCAACTCTACGCATAATTGACTGCTCTCAGAGGAAATATGACATCGACCTTTAATCCATGGCCCCAAGCGGATGTCCCCAATTGAATGTGGGCACGATGCAAATCAGCGATATGCTTAACAATAGTCAGTCCTAATCCACAGCCAATGACACCACTATTATGCTGATCACCATGCAGGCGATAAAAACGTTCAAACACACGCTGATATTGTTCTTCAGGTATGCCTGGGCCAGAATCTTCGACTCTCAGTAACACCCCTTCTTCATGACGCCTTACTACAACATGAATACGACCTTTCTCCGGTGTGTATTTATTCGCATTATTTAATAAATTGCTTATCAGGGTTTCCAGTGCAAACACATTACCTTCGATGATGTGTGACTCACCATCCATTTCTATTTCTTGCTGTTTAGACTCAAAAGCATGATAACTTCGTGCGATAAGTGATTGAACTAATTTAAATAAATCTACACTTTCAAACTTGACTGCCGCCTGATCAGGCGAGGTACGGTACAGCGCCAGAATCTGTTCGATAAGGTGCCCCATACGTTCGACACCATCACGTAATAAGATAATGTCTTCATCGTCATTACCCAGTCTTGCACGTAAATTATGTAAATGTACTTTGAGCACGCTGACGGGGGTACGTAACTCATGCGCCGCATCAGCTGAGAAACGTTGCTCACGATCAAAGGCTTCAGCCAAACGTAATAACAGACTATTCGTATTATTGACTACTGTTGTGAGTTCTTTCGGCACACGGTCAAGCTCAATCGGACGGAGATCATCCGCTTTTCTCTCGCTCAACTGGCTGGCAAACGCGTTAAGTGGTTTGAGACCAATCCCGACGGCAAACCAGATAATTAACGCGGCTACAGGTATCGCCATCACAATCGGCAGTAACGATTCCATCACCACATCTTCGGCAAGCATATAGCGAATATCGATACGCTCGGCCACTACGACCCATCGCTGCAAAACCGTGTCGCGGTAAACATAATTTCGCCAGCGATAGCTGCCAAAGTTAATGATATGAAAGCCCTCATCCAGTTCTCCCATCACCTTATCTGGGGCATTCTCAGAACGCGTTAATAACTGACCGCTATCATCAATAATCTGAAAAAAGGTGTAAGGTGTTTGCTGATTGGTTACCGTTTCCTGGCCCACCTGACGAGAGTTAGCTGAGGCGATCAATATCGCGGTACTTTCTAAACGAGAATCAAATAAATTTTGTGCCTTTTGCATACTCGACTGATAACCATGCAATAACGACACAAAGTTCACCAGCGTTATTGTGGCTAATAACGCCAGTAATAAATAAAGGCGAATAGACTTCATTGCGCTTTAATTGTGTAACCCACACCACGCACCGTTGTGATGAAGTTCTCCGGTAGTTTCTTTCTTAAATGATGAATGTGGACTTCAATCGCATTACTGGCAATTTCTTCTCCCCAGCTGTAAAGCTTACTTTCCAGACTATCGCGGGTCTGCACGCGGCCAACATTCTCCATCAACATTTTTAACAGCATGTATTCACGACGGAAAAAATCGACATTCTCACCATTAACTTTCACCTGTTGAGCGCGCGTATCGATGGACACGTTGCCTACGGTCAGATCAGCATGTTTCAGGCTACTGAGCCGGCGTTCCAACACGCGCAGGCGCGCGAGTAACTCATCCATTTCAAACGGTTTTGCCAGATAATCATCCGCGCCACTATCAAGCCCGGCGACTTTATCCTGAATAGAGTTACGAGCTGTAAGAATCAGCACGGGCAACTCGGCATTACGCCGTCGAATTTGTTTCAGGACTTCATTACCGTCCATATCTGGCAGGCCCAGATCCAACACCACAATATCCGGCTCAGAAGAAGCAATGCTGTTAATGGCCTGCTTGCCTTCACTCAAATGATTAACGATAAAACCTTCCCTTTTCAGGCTGGTTTGTAAGCCTTTTGCGAGTGAAACATCATCTTCAATGAGTAATACCTGCATGTTGTTCATTCCCTAGTTTGTATCTGACCTGCTGTAAGGCTTTTTCGATTTCTTGCTGTCTTCCTTTATCTGCAAGGGGTCTACTTGGTCTGGCAGGTGCTTGTTGTGCTTTTAACAGATAAGTTTCTGCTTCTTTATACTGGTTATTATCTATTAAATACTGTGCATAGAAGTAATTACTATCTATGCCAGTTGGATTGATGGTCAAGGCTTTTTTCAACATCATTTCGGCTTTGTCATCATCACCAAACCCAATAGGCCAGCCGGGTACTTTGGCATATAAGGTACCTAAGCTGGTATAAGCCGAACCGTCCAGCGCGGTATCATTTATTTTCATCGCTTCTTCCAAATCGGCTTTTGCGGCTTTCGCCAGAGATAAAGCGCCAAGCCCGCCCTTGGCACCAGCATAACTTGATTCAATAATGCCACGCCAGATATGTGATTCCGCCGCCTCTGGATATTGCTTCACCACACTATTCGCTTTTTCAATCAGGCTTTCAAAGGCTTTTTCCTGTGCATCACCTGTTAGAGTGTAATTCACTTTAGCCCAGTCATGCTGCAAATCAGCGACGCTTTGCATCACATCGGCACTGACAGGCAGACTCACCAGCCCCAGAATCATCGAGAATATATACGCTTTCATCATTTTCTCCATTAAAAATAACGTTTTATGATAGGTAGTTGTTTAATAATTGATTTATCAACTATGCCTGGCAGAATACTGTTGATTCTGACAAACAGTTTTTCAGGCCAGCCAAAATAATGTCTTCGTTTATCCGTCAGCAAAAAGTCGACAATGGCATTCGCTACTTGCTCAGGGCTGTCCATCGCACTGCCTAATGCTTTATTCATATCATTGACATTGTCATTGTTGAGAGGCGTTTTGGTGGCGCGAGGTGCAAAGTAACGCACATCCACCCCACTGCCAGCAAGTTCACGATGCAGGGCTTCACTAAAACCCCGTAAGCCAAACTTGGTAGCACAATAAACGCTATAACCGGGCATGCCGATACTTCCCAGAATAGAGCCAACATTGACGATGGTTGATGGCGCATTTTTTTCCAGTAAAGGAATAAAATCGCGAGTCAATGCAATCTGTGAACTCAGATTAATCGTTAACATCCGTTCAATATCATTATCTGAATGATCGATGATGGCAGCAAAACGGTTGATACCTGCCAAATTAATGATCATTTGCAGCGGATAAGGCAGGTTTTCACAATAATCCAGCAGTGACTGGCGCTGCGTTGTCTTGCTAACGTCAGCTACAAAGTCGTAATGCTTTTCGCCTAAGCTGACGTTCAGTTCAGTTAACTTATCTGCATTGACATCGGTCAATATCAACTTAGCGCCCTGATCGTGTAATGCCTTAGCTAACTTTTGCCCGATACCACCGGCGGCACCGGTAATCAGAATGGTGACATCTCTCAGACTTTGCATGGCATCTTCTCTTCAGTCAGGCTACGGAAGATGTTGCCGTAGAGATAATAAAAGCGTTTGGCACTATGAATAATGAGATCTTGTTCGGCGGGATCGGTGATTTGATTCATCAGACCTTCGAAGAATTTGACATGATCCTGATCCAGCGCTCCATGTGATCGCAGATAACTAAAGGCTTTAGTCGGTAAACCTAGTGCATTTTGAATACTTTCTGCGGCTTTGTCTGCAGTGGTGATACTGGTACCTTCCAGCACATGTACCATGCCAAAAAAACCTAAGGGATTGATGCGATGTACCATGTCATAAGCATAGGCGACCATCATTTCTGTCTGCAGATTTGGCTGACTGTGTCTTACCGCTTCTTTATCAGCACCACAGGCTGCGATATCGTTCAGTATCCACTCCTGATGGCCTAATTCTTCTTCGATATATTCTGCCACGGCATTACGTAGCCATTCTTTCTGTTCCGGCAAAGCGCCACCGACACTCATCAGCAATGGTACGGTATGTTTAACGTGATGATAGGCCTGCGTCAGAAAGTTAATATAAAGCTCGGTAGTGATATCGCCTGTCATCGCTTTAGTAATGATCGGAGCACTGAATAATTGTTCACGTGCTGCTGCTGTTTCTGTTTGTAATCTGTCGAAAAAAAGCATTTATGCCTGCTCCTTGTATAAAGCATTTATTTGATGATGGTAGCTCTCTAATATTTGTTGTCTGACAGGGCGACCATTTGCCGTCAACGTGCCGTTTTCCACACTGAGTGGCCATTCAAAGCGCTGCCAGTCTGCCAGTTGTGCGTAATCTGGCAGGCGTTTGTTGACCAGGGTGATCCATTGGTCAATCATGGTGTCAGTGATATTGTCAAAACGAGGCTGAACTAAGACACTGCAATGTGATTTTGCATCTCCAATCACTGTGCAATAGGCCAGAATAGGATTAGCCAATAACTCGCTTTCCACCCACTCCGGATTGATATTTCTGCCAAAGCTACTGATTAACAGGTTTTTACGGCGACCATTAATGTGCAAATAGCGGTTTTCATCAATAAACCCTAAATCACCAGTAGCTATCTGCTCTGGATACCAACTATCAGGATGATTGATATAACCTAAAAAGCAGTTACCGCGAACGATGATTTCGCCGGACTCAATACTGACTTTTACATGATCAAGACACTGACCGACGCTGCCTATTTGACGTTGTTTTGGGCTATTCAGACTCACCACGGAGCTACATTCCGATAAGCCATAACCTTCGAAAACCGGTAAGCCTAAATCATCAGCTTTACGTAATAAGTCTGCTGATACGCGACTGCCACCCACCGCAATAAACTTCAAACTGCCAGGTACTGGCCAGCCTGTTTCAGCAGCTGACACCAGGGTTAATAATAATTCGGGTAATAACACCACACTTTCTGGCTGTTGTTTGCTCAGCGTTTGTAGAAATTGCTGAACATCAAAACCTCGTCCACCATTAAAGCCGAGCTCGGCTGCTGGTAATAAGGTGACCGATCCTCTGCTAAGTAATGGTGCGTAAATGCCGGCTAGATTTTCCAGTAAGGTGGTCAGCGGTAATACACAAAGGTGTTTGATAGCTTGTAATTCTGTACGTTGAATAATGGCATCAGCCACAGCTAATTGATTATCTGTGCTCAAACACACCCCTTTAGGCTGACCAGTAGATCCCGATGTAAAGGTAATTTTTTGGGTTTTCTCTGGAATTTGACTCTGACCATTCTTGGCTAATGGAAACAAAATAAGATTGTCCGTTAAAGACAGATGCAGCTGGTCAAACAGCTTGAGTGATTGAAATAATGTCGTGCCTTTCGATTCGATTAACGCTAATGCGCCACTTTCACTGATGGCATGATGTTGTTGTTCGGCCGAAAAAAAGGCAGGAATAGGCAAACTGATGACTCCGGCTTGACAGCAGGCCAGATCAATACACGCCCAGTCGACACTGTTGTCGGCATATAAGGCAACGACATTCTGTGCATAAGGTAAAAGCAGTTCAGTTAGTCTATCCACTTCGTCTATCATCTGACGCCAGGTCAGCTGACGATATGGGTCCTGCAAGGCCAGTGCGTTTGGCTGTTGTGCCGCAATCCGACGTAAACGTTCGACTAACTCAGCCATGACGGAAACTCGCGACAAATTCATCTAATTGATGCTGATAGCTTTGACGCAAATACAACATAAGCGGATTGTCAGTCAGTTTTGCCATGGTTTGTCGGATATTTCCGGCCACTACCACTGGCTTATCATCGTAATAACTACCCCAGCTTGCGCCTTTATCTGGCAACCTGGTCGGCTCTGCAACACGGATGGCAATAGTCTCAATATCTAATTTTGCCAACCACTGTGAAACAGCCGAGTTAGCTGTAAACACAACCCATTCATAACCGGCTTGATAGAACAACTCAGCAAGAAGTAAAAATAGTGTTTGAGTCGCACGTTGTCGGCCGGAGGCCAGATTGCCTATTTCCACAATCGCATCACGTTGAACGACTGTTTGGGTGAGAATACTGAGCGTCGTTTGAATATCATTCTCAAGATAATACTCAAGAAAAAGGTGTGATGAATAACTGGCTGGCTGAAAACCAAGTGCTGCTGAAACTAAACCGCCTGTCCTGGCAGACAAGATAAACGGCAGAAAATGGCTGATCTCTGCACCGTGTTGTTTTTCAAAGCGCTGATAAATAAATTGTTCAGCGTCCATTCGTCCCGGCTCATTCGCTTTTGCCAGCGTGAGTGGAAAAACAGGCTGAATAATTTGTCGCTCAACGACGCGTTGAGAGCGACTTTTAGTGACAGACTGTGCAAACGATCTAGCTTCCATAAAATTCCCCTTGGGAGGTGGTATGGAAGCTAGATTAAAAAAAAAAGCTTAACGAAAAATTAAGCTTAGAGGGCTTTATTAATTATTAGACAAAATCATCCCATATGATTGATTTAATTCAGAAATCTGTTGCTTTATTTGAACTTCCAACAGACGCTTTCTGCTCTCATTATCATTCGCCAGCGCCTGACTGCGCAATAAATCAATCAAATTAATTTCACCTAAATCAAAGGCACGTTTTTGTAATTGGTAATACTGCTGGGTGGTTTTATTTTGTTCCGTGATCAAGTCCAGCTGCTGTCGACTACTGTTTAATTCTTCCTGAAGGGCGACTTGTCGGGTTTTTAGCTGACGCCATAATGATTGACGTGCAACCTGAGCATCAGCTAATTCGGCTGAGGCCTGAGCGATGGCAGGTTGTCTGTATGCCTTATCATCCAGCGCCATGCTAAATCCGATGCCCATACTGTTGGTATAGTCTTCCGCCCTATCTCCCCGTTCTCGTCTTACGCCTACAGACAGGCTGGGATTTACTGCGCCGTCATATTGTGCCAGCCCCATTTGTGCCTGTAGTCTGGCTATCAACTGATCCTGTAACTGCAACTGCGGATGTTGCTGTAAGTCCTCAGTGGTGTTGCTAACGGCTTCTTCCACCTGCTGCGGCAAGGCGTTCTCACCGGTAATCAGTTGATATATTTTCAGCCGCTGTTGAAGCTGCGACTCTGCATTCACCATTTTGCTGTGCGCTTCAAGCGTGTTACTGCTCGCCAGTAAACGTTCAGTTGAGGCTAAATCCCCGGCTTTTACTCGCGATTCAACATCATTTTGTAATTTTTTCGCGTTTTCCCAGGTCAGTTTGGCTTGTTCAAGTTGGGCTTCGGCCAGTTTCACCTGCCAGATTTGTTGTCTCACTTCACCAGAAGCTTCCAGTTTCAATGCTTGCTGATAAGCAGGCAGTTCGGCTGCTATTTTGTCTGACAAGGCCTGTTGCTGTTGTTTTTGACCTGGCAACCATAACGGTAAATCAACACCGCCTTCCCATTCTTGAAAACCGTGTCCGGTCCCCACTTCATCACTGAACAGGCTCAGATTCCCGGTCACCGGCTCGGCAAACAAGGCCTGACTGTATGTATCATTCGCCTGCAGCAATTGGCGGTATTTATCTTCAGCTAATAATCCCGGTAATCGCTGATATACCTTATCCGTTAGTGAAGCTAAATCCAGGTTAGCTGCATAAGGCACGCTGCTACTGACCGTCTCGCTATCTTCTGCAAAACTCACCACAGGACTCAATGTGCCTATCAAGGCAGCTATAACATATGAGGTATAACGTCGCATGAAAAATCCTTAAATAAATGCTGATCTATCCAAATTACAACAGCATGCACAGTGATTGTTAAATCAGACTTAACACAGTATCAAATTGTCACTGAGTCTGTTCGTTTCGGCAGAAATTTATTAGCAACTCGTTCGTAAACGGCCAGCATGGCGGGTATCACCAATAAGACTAAAACTGTTGAAAACATCAGTCCAAATGACATGGAAACCGCCATGGGGATTAAAAACTGTGCCTGTAATGATGTTTCAAATAATAAAGGCGTGAGTCCGGCGATCGTCGTGAGTGAGGTCAACAACACCGCGCGAAGACGTTGTGTTGAGGCTTCAATAATGGCTTGCTGTGTCGGCATTCCGGACTCGGTGAGTTGTTTGAAAAACGTCACCAGAATGATGGAATCATTCACAACAATGCCTGATAAACCAAAAATACCAAACAAAGACAAAATGGTCAGATCAATACCGAGTAACCAATGTCCAATTAAGGCACCAATCAAGCCAAATGGAATCGCTGCCATTACCACCAGTGGCCAGCCATAGGATGAAAACACCCAGGCCAGCACCAAATAAATCATAATAAAGGCCAGCAATGTGCCTTGTGCCATATCTGACATGGTATCAGCCTGCTCTTCTGCTCGGCCTTCATAACCAACTTTCACGCCGTATTTAGATGATATTTCAGGTAAAAAAGCCTTTTTCATATCATCTAAAATGACATTATTGTTATTCACTACAGAGTCTACTGTCGCGGTGATATGTATCGCTAACTGACTGTCGGTATGTCTGAGCACATCAAACCCTCGACGCGACTCAAACTCGACCACGCTCGATAAGGGCGCACTGCCTCCATTGGGCAGACGCAACATAAAGTTCTCTAATGTTGCCAAGGTGTTGCGCTCGGCGTCAGGTAACATGACACGTACTTCAACCTCATCATTGCCATCCTGAAAAATCTGAACTAATTGCCCATCAAACGCGGCCCGTAACTGACGCCCTACGTTTTCAACGGTTAACCCCAGTACTTCACCCTGGCCTTTGATCCGATAAATCAGCTGTTCCTGACCATAAGGCATATCATCTTCAATGGCACTAACACCGGTGTAATTTTTTAATTGTTCAGCCACCTCATGTGCGGCTTTTTTTAATTGCTGCGCTGAAGCGCCGCTGAGACGAATATCAATATCACTGCCAGGCGGCCCACCCCGTGCTTCACTGATGGTAAATGTTTCAATACCTGGCGGTAAGCTGATATGTTCACGCCAGTCGTTAATGAAATCTTTGTTTCTGATATCGCGTTGGTCTGGTGATATCATCTCCAGCTGAACAGAGCCGAAACGCTCATCTGCTTGGCTGCTACTGACATTAGAATTTGCTGATGAAGCACTGCCAAGCCGTGTAACTGCCATTTTGACAATGCGTTGCTCATAATCCGCTTCAGCTTCATCCAGTGCCAGATTGATATGTTGCAAAAACTGCTCAACATCCTGCTTCGGTGTGCCAGCGACAAATCGGGCATTCGCGGTAATTGTGGTGCCTTCCGGTGATGGGAAGAAGTTAAACAGGATTCGGCCACTGGCCAGCAAGCTGATTGAAATGATCAATAAAGCCAGTGTGAGACTGATGGTTACCGCACTGTTTTTCACAGCCATAGTCACTAACGGTCTGAAAAACTGCTCACGAAAATGCTCAAACTTTTCATCCAACCAGCGTCTTAACCGACCTGGATCAAGATGATGCATTTTATGAAAAGTATGGCGTAAGTGGCCGGGAAGTATAAGAAAACTTTCTACAAGTGAAGCAATAATTACACAAATCACCACAAAGGGGATATCGAATAAGATATTGCCAATCACACCACTGATAAGCATCAGCGGTAAAAAGGCTGCAATGGTGGTTAAAGAAGAAGAAATCACTGGCGCAAGCATTCGCCTTGCCCCGCCCTCAGCGGCTAATAATGAGCGTTCTCCACTCTGATAGTGTGATAACGCATCTTCGCCCACCACAATGGCATCATCAACAATAATCCCCAGCGCCATGATCAAGGCAAACAGGCTGATCATATTAATGCTACCGCCCAATATATACAGCACGGTCAATGCAGCCATAAAAGAAACGGGAATACCCACGGCTACCCAAAAAGCCACTCTGCCGTGTAGGAATAAGAAAAGGATAGCCAACACCAGTAATAAGCCACTGAGACCATTACTGAGCAGCAAATTGATGCGTTCCTGTATCAGTGACCAACTGGCATCATAAACGCGGATATCTACACCTTTGGGTAAGCTGGGTTTAGCCTGTTCCAGCCATTTTTCCATAATCCTCGCTGATTCAAGGGCATCGGCATTTTCTGTTCGTTGCAATGCAATTTCAACGGCGGGTTGTCCGTGATAAAACACTTTCACCTGATCACGCATGGCGCGGCGTTCCACATCAGCCACATCGTCAAGCAGAAGACGACGTCCCTGATAATCACTTTTTAAAGAGATACTGCCAAAGGCATCAGCATTCCGGCGTTGGTCAAGACTACGAATTTGCCGGGTCGTTTCACCATTGCCAATCTCGCCTGCCGGTAAATCCTGACTCTGGTCAGCGACGCGTTGACTGACATCACCAAAACTTAACCCCAAAGACTCCAGTGTCGAGGTGCTGACTTTAATCGCCATCTCTTCATCTGGTAATCCGGTGATAGTGACTCGTGAAATACCGGCATCCAGCAGTTCGTGTTCAATTTGATGTACTAAGCCACGGAGTTCGTCTAAATGACCGTCGGTAGTGACCAATAATCGGGCAACATTGTCATAGTGTGTGGCAATGCTGATTTCGGGTGTTTCAGCATCTTTAGGCAGGTTGCGGAGCCGGGCAACATGATCTTTCACCTGATCAAGTGCCGGGCCCATCTCAGTGCCTTCATCAAACTCTAATGTCACTAAAGACGAACCATAAGATGAGGTCGAGGTCATTTTGTCGACATAATCGATGGTGCGAAGCTCTTGCTCAATACGGCTGGTTAACGAGTCTTCCACATCTTCTGCACTGGCACCGCGCCAGACCACATTGACAGTAATCACATCCAAGGCGAAGTTTGGAAAAAACTGGGTATTGAGTTTGCTCAATGACACAAAACCACCAATCAACATCATCAGCATCAACAGGTTTGCTGCAACCTTATGTTGAGCAAAAATGCCAATGATATCTGCGCGATGGGAGGTGGAACTCACAACTTGGTCTCAACCGCTAAACCGGTGATGGCATTGGGAAGCTGAGTAGTGACAATTAAATCACCGCTAGCAATCTCGTCACTTCGGATTAATAAACGATGTTGATTATCTTTGCCAACAACTTCCCCTACGCGTTCAATGGTGACGGCTTTTAAGTGGCCGTCTTCAATCAGATAGACACGGTCCAAACCATATAAAGCACTGAATGGCAGCTCGATCACGTTGTGCTGTTCTGATAGCTGTAACTGCAGCTCAACAAAGGTACCAAGCGGTAAGTTATTTGGGTGATTCACTAAGCGAAACAAGCCGTCGATACCACCACTATCAAGCCTGACTTCACCTGAGAGCCGTTTTAATTCAAGCTTAACCAGTTCATCATCAATCATCGCCGTCGCCTGAATAAGCTGATGGTGCTGCATCATTTGTCGGATTTGTTGACTATAACGTCCAGGAATCTGTGCCCGCACTTCCAGATTATTAAGATCGTAGACATTAATCAGACTATCACCGGGTCTGACCCGATCACCCACGGCAACATTTAGCTTCGCCACCCGGCTCGGGAACGGCGCTCTGATATCTGTTCGTTCTAGATTGACTTCACTCTGCTTCAGCAAGGCTTCTGCCCGTTTTTTTGATGCTTGTAGCTGGGCGATTCGTGAAGGGTGCTCAGCAATATCATTTTGTAACTGCTTTAGCGCCAGTTCTTGTTGTTGATAAGCGGCCGAAGACTCATCCAAAGCCGCTTGTGAGGTTAATTTATTTTGTTCGAGTTTTTTTGCGCGTTGCACCGCTTTATCGGCGAGGTTAACAAGTTGTTTTTGATTCTCTAATAATGCGAGATCACGTTGATAGCGGACATTTTCATTGGCAATTGAAGCGGTAATTTCATCGACGTCGGCCTGACGTTGCTGTTTTACTAGTTCAACATCTGTTTTATCCAATTGCAGCAGCAACTCTCCCTGAGTTACGGTTTCACCTTCTAACACCAGAACTTGCTCGACATCGGCTTCGACAGCCGCTTTTAGCGTGGCATCACGAGGGGTTTCAATACGTCCATATACGGTGACTTGTGGACTCACCGTGGTCATCTGCGCTGCTACCGCATTCACCAGCCAGGCTTTTTGCTGTGCATCCTTTGGCGTGGCTTTGGGTTTCGTCGCAACAAGCACCACGACAATCAGAATGGTCAGGCCAAAGATTAATACCGGTAATAAAAATTTTTTCAGCTTGACCATCCTGGGCTCAGTCTCTTTAGTTAGTCGGTTCTGTCACTATAGCAACCCTGATGGCATCCAGTGATAATGAAGCCGATTGGATACCACTGTTCAACTTATCTTGACGCTGCTTCAGGTAATCCAGTTCTTGTGGTCGGATATTTGGATTGACCTTCGCTAGTGCGCTGAGCCGATGATACTCTTGCTCCAATTCATTGTTCATATTAACCAGCGCTTCTTGTTTAAGCGTCTGTTCTATATCAACAACCGCTTTTTTGGCTTGCTCCAGCAAGTTTTCCACGGGACTTCGAGCATGACGAATCAGTTCTTGTGCGGTGGCGCGCGGAATACGCCCAGCCATTTTATTAAAATCCTGCTCTTCAAACAGAGTTTGATATTGTCTGCCACGCTCATCAACCACCAGTCTGATATGGCTTTCAGAAATAAAACGCTGAATCTGTAAGTCACGTTCAGACACAGTTCGCATAACAAATATCGCTTCAAGCAACAGACTACCGGCTTTTATTTCATCCGTTGCCAGTGTGCAGAAAGCGCTATTACCAAGCTCACTATTTAACACCATATCAATGGCGCCCAGCACCATAGGATGTTCCCAGGTCAGGAATGTCATATCTTCACGCCCTAAGGCTTTATGACGCTGATAGGTGGCGGTTAGACCTTCATCTGGCAGCTCTGGGAACTGGGTCTGCATGTGAGTGCCAGGCTCGATAATAATGCTGTCGGTACTATGCGGCTGCTGATCCACACCAAAGGCATCAAACACATCATCCATAAAGCCCGCTAATTCAAGTGAACGTGACAGCGACTCGACTTCGCCGACCACATATTCAGCATGAGATTCATTATAAGAATGGCGTTCCAGTAAACGGTGACGACCTGACTGTAATTCAGCCAGGGTTTGCTCAGTCACTTTTTGTGTTTGTTTTATTAAACTGTCTAATGCTTTGTTGTTTCCAGGTTCGGCCATTGCGACTTGCAGCTGTTGTTTGGTTTCTCCAGCAATACGTTGTCCTGCTGCCAAAACCTGTTCAAACGCATTCATACCGTCGTGATACCAATGCAATAACACAGACTGAGCTGTACCCGCATAATAAGGCACATGAATATGCACATCATGATGCTGACCGATACGGTCTAAACGGCCGATGCGCTGCTCCAGCAAGTCCGGATTTACCGGTAAATCAAATAACACCAGATGATGCGAGAACTGGAAGTTGCGCCCTTCACTGCCAATTTCAGAACAAACAAGGCATTGTGCCCCTTCTTCGTCATCAGCAAAATAGGCCGCCGCCCGGTCACGGTTCACCAGGCTTAAACCTTCGTGGAATACCGCTGAACGGATGCCTTGATTAATATTCAGGTAGTTTTCGAGCTGCTGAGCTGTGTCGGCTTGAGCACAGATAATCAAAATCTTGTCATCACGGTGCGCTTTTAAGAAATCGACCAACCAGCTCACACGGCTATCATTTTTTAACCAGTCAGCCTCTGTAAAATGCTGCTCTGGCAAAATAATATGGCTGACATCTTCACCGACCAACGCTTGTGGAAGTGACAATTCATACTGATGAAGAATACGTTTGGGGAAACCTTTCACTACATCACGCGTATTGCGATACAACACCCGACCAGTACCGTGTCTGTCGAGCAATTGTTGAATCGCATCCACTTTAGCGACAGTAAACTGGTCTTCTGAGTTTAATTGCTCAAATAACAGCTCATCAATGTAGTCCTTAAGCTGCGACTGCTGTGCTGCTGATAATTGTGCCCAGGTTTCAGCCGCATCAAGCTGTTCAATTAATTCGCTGACCGGTTGATAAGCGGCTTCCTGTTTCACGAAGTCATCAAAATCAAAGAACTTGTCTGAGTCTAATAAACGCAGACGCGCAAAATGGCTTTCGATGCCTAATTGCTCCGGCGTCGCAGTTAATAACAATAAAGCAGGAATTTGTGCAGCCAATGTTTCTATCAGTTGATAACCTTCGCTTGACTGGTCAGGTGACCACGCCAGATGATGGGCTTCATCAACAATTAGCATATCCCACTGGGCTGCCAGCATATCCACCTGCATTTGTGGATTGGCTAATAAATCGTTCAAACCACACAGAACAAATTGTGCACTGTCAAAAGGATTACCTTCATCCAGCTCTTGCAGTGCTTCATGGCGCTCATGATCAATCAATGTGAATGTCAGATTAAAGCGGCGTAGCATTTCAACCAGCCATTGATGTAGTAAGGCATCAGGCACCACAATAAGCGCGCGTCTGACCTGACCCGATAACACTTGTTTATGCAGAATCAAACCCGCTTCGATGGTTTTACCTAAGCCCACTTCATCGGCTAATAACACCCTCGGCGCGAAACGCTGTGCCACTTGCTGGGCGATGTAGAGTTGATGAGGTAAAAGCTGAACTCGTCCACCTAATAATCCATATACAGGTGACTTCACCAGTTCATGTTGATAATTGAGTGTTTTGGCACGTAATTCAAACTGACTGTTTTTATCGACCTGCCCGGCAAAAAAACGGTCCTGCGGTTGATTAAAGTGCACACGGCTATCCAGATCCATTTCGTGGATACTGATAGGTTCACCCGCATCTGTATCACCTTGATAGATATAACAGCCATTAAAGGGCTGCACGGCACTAATCACAAAACTCACATCTTCACGGGTGCTGACCTTGTCACCTTCAGAATAGATAACCCGACTCAATGGCGCATTATCGGCAGCATAAAAACGACTTTCTGCTGCGGCAGGAAAAAATACTTCAATACGACGTCCGCTGCTTTCCTGAATAATACCCAGACCCAGCTCTGCTTCACTGTTACTGACCCAGCGCTGGCCTATGATAAATGCACTATCTGACAATGTGGTTTGCTCCGTAATTTCATAATTTTTTATTCAACATCTTGCCGGTAAGCTGTTATGCGACGATAGAATCAAATCATCCTATCCAATCAGACTGACGCTGAGCCATACACTAAGCTCAGCAAGTCGCCTTACAGCCGCGACAAAAATGTTGTTAGGCACAGTATGGTAAATTGTTGGCTTATTTTTTCCTATAGCCGAGTGTTCATGGCCACAGAATTTTACACTGTAGAAACCACGACTGAAGTGGAATATGAAATAAAAAAATCCCGATTTATTGGCGTTATCATGCCCTGCCAAAGTGAAGATGACGCTCTTCGTAAATTAGGCCAGCTAGCCCGACAACACCCACAAGCTAATCATCTCGCTTTTGCCTGGCGTATTCGCCAACCAGAAGGTTTTTTGACCGAACGTTTTCATGATGCCGGTGAACCCTCCGGCACCGCAGGTCGTCCGATACTGGCGCCGTTAGAAGGACAGGATCTGATTAATACCGTGATTGGTGTGATCCGTTATTTTGGTGGTATCAAACTTGGTACTGGTGGTCTTACCCGTGCTTATGGTGCAGCCGCAAAACAAGCGATTGCCGAAGCGAATATTGTTAAATGGGTAGAAATGGCACAAATGACATTAGAGATTGATTACTCCCAACTTCAGTTGCTGGAGTATCAACTCAAACAGCTACGCGGGGAAATCATTGAGCAGAATTTTACTGATAAAGTCGTCGTTACCCTGGTGTTACCCGCCCAACATCAGCAGGCTATCCGCCAACAATTTATAGCGAGCTATTAGCTTGGAAATGTATTAAGCGACCTTCAATTACTGCTTCCTTAAATCCATATTTATCAGCAATATAGCTGACAGTATTACGATGATACATGAAGACATGTGTCGGATCGTTTTTATAATTCCAGCGATGAAAATCGATACCTTCATGGTAGATTTCTGTCATACAAAACAGTCGACCACCTGGTTTCAAAAGCTTTCTTAACTGAGTAAAGCTTTGTGCAGGATGATGAAAATGTTCAATGACTTCGCAACTGCAAATATAGTCATATCGCTGCTCTAAAAGTACATCATCATTAAAAAATAAAGGGTCATACGCGGCAATAGCAAAACCCGCTTGCTGCAGAACATGAGTAATGACCGGGGCATGACCGGCACCGAAATCCAACCCCTGTTGGTGAGATTGAAACAATTGCTGAACAAGCTCGGTAATCGGGGCAACAAATCGCTGAAAGCGGCTATCTTCCACATCATTCAAATGTTCCAGATAACGCCGTTGTTCTGCTTCACGATCCGGCCATAAAGCCGGATCCATGAAAATGCCATAACAAAACTGACATTGATGATATAAACGTTTTTTGAACTGATAAAACACACCGGCCTGATGCTGGCACAGCGGACAAAGAACACTCATCTATACAGGTAAGAAGCTGGTAATAAAACCAATCAAACCACCAAATACCCCACCCCAGACAACTAACCAGCCTAAATGGGTACGAATCATGTCCTGAACAATGTTTTTCACCATTTTTGGTGTCAGTTCTTCCAGTCGTGATTCCACAATATGCTCAATTTGTAGATGAATATCATCAAACACTGCATGACTGTTTAACTTAGATCGGACACTTTGCTGAAAAGAATCGCTATGGGCAATATCATCCAGCGAGCGCGTCATCTTTTTAATAAAAGGCTCACGTAGCGGCTCTAAAGCAGACTTGCCACCAAACATCGATAACATACTGCCAAAAGACGACTCCATGATTGTAGCGACAAGGCTATCGTAGACGGGCTCTAAGTCAGTATTTTCAATCACATCGGAGAAATCCAGCGGATGTTGAGAATTATCTGACACTAATTCAGCCAGAAACCGATCGACATTGTCTTTACTGAAAAATTGCTGCATCACCAGCTTATGGATACCCGCTTTAAACTCTTCAAAGTGTTCAACAATCACGCCAGAACCATATAGTCCTGGGACTTTCTCAAACAGCATATGAATGGCAATCCAGTTAGTCAGACTGCCAGCCAAAGCAAACAAACCTGTGGCCAGAATGGCCTTTGAGGCTTGAGAATCAACAAATAAACCGGTGGCTACAAAGGTGGCAGCCACCAGATGGGTAATTAAACTCTTATTCATCGGTCCATTTAGTTAATGCGTTGATAATCTGCGATGCTTGATCACGGCTGGAAATATTAAATTTCGAGCGTTGGCTATACTCGCCATTACGCTTCTGGTATCGACGAATGGTGTATTTATCCGGACCAAATTCGCCTGTTTTGCGATCTAAATCCTGATAACGGAACATTACCGTTGCCCACGCACCTTTGGTTAAGATGACTTTATCTAACTCTTTAACCGTCATGGTCTCGCCTTCATGATATTCAACGGTTAATTCGTCTACTGTTTCAGCCATAGAATAAAAACTCCTAGATTATTTTTGATTAAAGTAGGCGGTCAGCACTTTACAGAGCATCACCGCATCCTGACTACCTGCTAGTTCGCGTATCGAATGCATGGCAAATGTGGGCAAGCCAATATCGATTGTTTTAACACCAATATGAGAAGACGTGATGGGGCCAATCGTGCTGCCACAGGCCATATCTGTTCTGACCACAAAATCCTGCACTGGCACATTATGCTGCTGGCATAATTGCCTGAATATGGCGCTGGTTTGACTGCTGGTGGCATAACGCTGATTAGCATTGGTCTTAATGACTGGTCCTTTGTTTAATAAGGGACCGTGTTCAGCATCATGTCTGTCGGCGTAATTCGGGTGTATCGCATGGGCATTGTCAGCCGATATCATCATCGATTGTTCTACCATGCGTTGATAGGCCTCAGTATTCATCGCAAGACGTTGCAATACCGACTGTAAAAATGTGCCTTGAGCACCGGAAACAGATTGACTGCCGACTTCTTCATGGTCATTGCACACCAGTAAGGCAGGTCGTGTTTTATCGGCAGCCAGCAAGGCCTGCAAACCGATATAACAGCTCAGCAAATTATCCAGTCTGGCACTACTGATAAAATCAGCAGATAAACCAATCACTGCGGCTTTTTGGGTGTCATAAAAACACATTTCATAATCCAGCACCCGACCAATATTGATGTCTGGATACTGTTGCCGACATTGCTGTTCCAATAAAGCGCGGAAATCCAGGCTATCGCCATCATCGACTTGAGCCAGAATCGGTGGTAAATGCAATTGCGGATTAATATTACGGTTCTGATTCACTTCACGATCCAGGTGAATCGCTAAGCTTGGGATCGTCGCAATCGCCTCTTTAAAATCAATAATGACCTGTTCAATCTGCCCTTGACCATTCTCATAACTCACTCTGCCAGCCAGTGATAAATCACGATCAAACCACGGATTTAATAAAGCACCACCGTAGACTTCAACACCAAGTTGCAATAAGGTCTGTTTCACCTTTTCCGGTTTGGGTTTCACTTTCAGGCAAGGGCTATCAGTATGTGCACCGACCATGCGTATGCCACTGCTGACTAATTCCTGTCCGTTTAGCGTAAACGCAATGATAGATGCCTGACGAATAACAAAATACTGACCAGCGTCTAACTCACCCCAGCTGTCAGCCTCGTGAAGCTGAGTAAAACCATTGTCTTCCAGTAATGTCTGCATGGATGCAACCGCATGATACGGTGTTGGTGATGCATCAAGAAAATCACACAAACCGGGATTAAAATCACTTGGAGTATATTTCATAGTCAGCGTCATATTATTTGGAAGAGGTTAAAGTCGGCTTATGATACCGATTTTCAAGTTGGCTTGTTACTGATGTTAATCTTCTAAGATTTGGCCACGGTAGATTCGTAATGGCTTTTTCACTTTTTCACGTGGCTTATTTGACTCAGTTGAGGTTTCAGTCTCCTCAATTTCAACACCACGGTAAATGCGTTTTTTACTTGTCGACACGGGTTTAGCAGCCTCGCTGCTGCGCTCCTCAAATGACACATTTAAAAACTGAAATATGTCGGTGTCATCATCAAGAAAGCTGCGTCCGGCTAATGGCATTTTGAGATTAGGTTTAAAAGAATACCGCTCAATATCCAAATTAAACCAGTGTTTTAATACTTGTTCGCCACGCAGAGAGCCGTGTGATAAAGCGACGACCCGGCCATTTTCCAGCAGAATATGACAAGCCCGGTTTTCTGTTGTTGTAATAAAGACAGTTCCCGTCTTGCCAGCTTGAGACAGCGTGTAAATTTCTTTAAGAACGTCCGTATTATCTATCATCAATTATCAGGCAATGGCTTAGGCTTATTTATTAATGGTTAGATTACAACAGCTCGTCATCATCTTTCACTTTTTTTCTTGGTCGTTTGGATAAGCCACCATGTAAACGACAACGATCAGCCAATGCACCGATGCCCCAGCCTTCGGGTGGTCTGATAGCGACTGAGCGTTTACAACGCTTACCCCCAGTAAGACGAGCACCGCATTCAGGGCGGTAGCGTTTCACTTTTTCCCAACCTTCCAGTGTTTGAGAGGCTTTGCGTATCACTTTTACTTCGCGAGGTGACAGTTGACTCTGGTCAACCGGATGGGTTTTTTGATCCGTTTGCCGCCACCAATAACGTACAACCGGTACAGGAAGGCCAAATCGACGAGCCAAGTCATCAGGTTTACGGTAAATTTCCATCTCAAGCAGCAATATAGCGGCTTGTTCTAATCGGGCAGTAAACTCTCGGCTCTCTTGTGGTGTCATTTAACTAATTGGCCTCATAGCTCAGCGAAATAATAGCTTCAGTCAGCTCTTCTATTTCATCTTCCGGTTGAGCAATACCACGCACAGAAATACCCGCTTGATGAACACTATCCGGATCACCGCTAATCAGCGGATGCCACTCAGGCAAATCTTCACCTTCGGCTAGTAAACGATAAGCACAGGTTGCAGGCAACCAGTCAAAATAGTGCGCATTTTCGATGCTTAATTGAATACAGTCCGGAATGACGGTTTGACGATTCTCATAATCCTTGCAGCGACAGCTATGGATATCTAATAAAGAGCATGCGGCTTTTGTGTAATACATGCGTCCATCATCTTCATCTTCCAGTTTGTGAAGACAGCAACGCCCGCAGCCATCACACAGGCTTTCCCATTCATCGTGTGTCATCTGACTGAGTCGTTTGTGTTTCCAGAATTCAGTAGATGTTTTATGCTGCTTAGTCATGACAGATTCTATCGCCCTATCCAGCTTGCTTACCCCTCTCATCAGGCAGTTCAATCCTAAAACGATTTTAACGGCCGGAGAAACAGCAGCTAGTTGTCTGCAAACCGATAATGATACTAGATTGCAGCATCTGACGACACCGTTTAAACAGCAGCAACTGCATGATATTGAACCAGTAGACCTTGCCGTTATCAGTCACTTAACGGAGTCACTCGAAAAACCAGCAGCCCAAGCCTGGCTTGGTATGATCAAGAATCAATATTCGCCTCATGTTATTCTCATCAGCCATACTGAACTGGCGGCTAAAAACGACTGGCAATTCACCGACTATCTGGCAATGGGCTTTAAACATATTGCGGGTACAGAGGAAGGCTTGCGCATTTTTAGTTATGCGATAGAAAACTATCAGCCTAAACGTGATTGGCTGAATAGCCGGTTCTGGGCAAACCCCGAAATGTACGACAAATACCGATGGTAATTCATCGCATTGTCATAAAACTGCATTATTATAAAAAAATCTGTGTAAAACGATCTGAAAGGCAATATGACTGAAGAAAACGCTTTAGATTTAAATAACCCGGCTCTGTACATCAACCGTGAATTAAGTTTACTTGAATTCAACTGGCGCGTTTTGCAGCAAGCGCTTGATCCTAATGTGCCTTTGCTGGAACGTCTCAACTATTTATGTATCTCCAGTACCAATCTGGATGAGTTTTTTGAAGTACGTGTTGCCGGCCTGATTCAGCAGATCGAAATTGGTGATCCTTACATTGAATCCGATCAGATCACTGCACAGGAATGTTTGAAATTAATTAACCAGCGCGCGCATGAACTGGTCGAAGAACAGTACCGTGTCTTGAATGACGTGTTATTACCTGAGTTAGATCAGGAATCTATCCAGGTTTTACCACGTGCACAATGGACAGATGAGCACAATGCCTGGCTGAAAGACTATTTCCAGGAAGAAATTTTACCTATCCTCAGTCCAATGGGTCTGGACTCGGCACATCCCTTCCCACGTTTACTCAATAAAAGTTTGAACTTTATTGTGTCACTGGTTGGTAAAGATGCCTTTGGCCGTGACCGTGGTTACGCCATATTACAAGCGCCTCGTGCGCTTCCACGTGTTATTCAGCTTCCACCTGAAATGGTAGCCGAAGGCGAATACAAATTTGTGTTCCTGTCATCCATTATCCATGCCTTTGCTGAAGATCTATTCTTTGGCATGAAAATAAAAGGTTGTTTCCAGTTCCGAGTGACACGCAACAGTGATCTGGCCATTGATACCGAAGAAACCAGTGATTTACTTGCCACCATTGCAGACGAACTAACACAACGTAACTACGGTGATGAAGTGCGTTTGGAAATTGCGCATAACTGTCCTGAAGATATGGTTGAGTTTCTGCGTAATGAATGTGCGATGGAACGTGACAACGTTTATCTGGTAAATGGTCCAGTTAACCTGAGCCGTATTCAAACTGTCTGTTCTCTGGTGGATAGACCTGATTTGAAATTCAGACCATTCACTCAAGGTCGCCCGAGCGGTTTAAGTCTGGATGTCGATATTTTTGATGCTCTGCGTAAACAAGACATGCTGTTGCACCACCCTTATCAGTCATTCACGCCAATTATTGACATGATTCGTCAGGCGGCAGCTGACAGTAGTGTGTTGGCTATAAAACAAACCTTATATCGTACCGGTGCTAAATCACCGATTGTTGATGCATTAGTCAGTGCTGCTCAGGCAGGTAAAGAAGTAACCGTGGTGGTGGAACTACGTGCACGCTTTGATGAAGAAGCCAATGTCGCATTAGCATCACGTCTGCAGGAAGCCGGCGCCCATGTGGTATATGGCATCGTAGGTTATAAAACGCATGCGAAAATGCTGCTTATCCTCCGCCGTGAAAATGGCAAGCTACGTCGTTACGTTCATCTAGGTACAGGTAACTATCACCGCAGTACATCACGTATTTATACCGACTATGGCCTGCTGACGTCCGATAAACAAATAGGCGAAGACGTTAACAATCTGTTCATTCAGTTAACCAGCCTCGGTAAAATTCCTCAGATGCATAAATTGCTGCATGCACCATTCACTTTGCATGAAGGCTTGCTGGCAAAAATCGAAAAAGAAATTGATTCAGCAAAAGCAGACAAACCAGCCCGAATAATCGTTAAAGTGAATGCTGTTGTTGAACAGGAAATGATTCAGGCGTTTTATCGCGCCTCAATGGCTGGCGTTAAAGTCGATCTGATTGTCCGTGGCATTTGTTGTCTGAAACCAGGAGTTGAAGGCCTATCTGAGAATATTCAGGTCAGAAGTATTATCGGTCGTTTTCTCGAACACACCCGTGTTTTCTACTTCGAAAACCAGGGTTCACCTGAAATCTGGGCTGGCAGTGCTGACTTAATGAAACGAAATTTATTACGTCGAGTTGAAACCTGCTTCCCGATTGAATCGAAAAAATTACGCAACCGTATTATGGAAGATTTAGAACTTTATCTCACTGATAACACACAGGCATGGATTCTAAATGCTGATGGTCGTTATCACCGTGTCGACAAAGAAGAGTCAGCGCCACAAATTTCGGCACAAACTACCTTGCTGGAACAAATGGCGAAATCGTTCTAAATTTTATTATGGAAACCATTGCTTTTTTTAATCTGAAAGGCGGCGTCGGTAAAACGACGTCCGCCGTTAATATCGCCTGGCATGCTGCCAATGAGGGAATTCCGACTCTGGTATGGGACTTGGATCCTCAAGGCGCGTCCAGCTGGTTATTTAATACCACTGCAAAATCAGAAACAAAACCAAAAAAATTATTAACTGGCAAAACCCCTATCGGCGATTTAGTCAGAAGCACAGAATTTGAGAATCTGGATATTATTCCAGCTGATTTTTCGTTTCGTCATTTGGATCACCAACTCAGTGAACAAAGTGATCAAGGTAAACAGAATCTGATTGCTAAGCTGGTTGAGCCATTCAGTGAAAATTATGCGTTGATGATTTTGGATTGCCCACCGAGTTTTTCCTTACTCACAGAACAAATATTCGCCACTGCCGACTCGTTATTTCTGCCATTGATTCCAACACATCTGTCTCTGCGGACATTTGAGCAGACTCGTGACTTTTTTAAAGAACATAAATTAAAGCCAAAACGTCTGCATGCCTTTTTTAATATGGTCGACAGACGCAGAAGCATGCATCGTGTCATGCTTGCTCATCCACCCAAGATGCTGAAAAATGGTTTAAAAACAGCGATTCCTTACGCAGCAATCGTCGAAAGAATGGGTGATTATCGCCAACCTCTCCCCGCCTTTGATAAACAATCGACCGTTAGTCAGGCTTATGCCGAATTATGGCGTGAAATTAAACAGACACTGTCAGATTTTTAATATCACGATCTCGGCTTAATTCGCCAACAACGGTGAATTTTTTTATTTCTCTCAAAATCTCGCGGTATGGTGGCCGTACTGATATCTTCAATTACAAATTGATTTAAAGCGTCGCTATCTAATTCAAAATCACGACGATTTGTGGAGAAAATCAATTCTCCGTCTGATGTCAGTAACGCACCTGCTTGCTTGATCAGCGTGCTGTGATCTCGCTGAATATCAAAGACCCCTTCCATTCGGCTTGAATTAGAAAACGTTGGTGGATCAAGGAAAATTAAGCCGTAACGTTTTTCATCTTGCAGCGCCTGTTCCAGCCACTCAATACAATTAGCCCGAATATACTGGTGCTGTTCGCCGACAAAACCATTTAGCTTCATATTGTCTTCAGCCCACGCCAAATAGGTATTGGACATATCGACGCTGGTGGTTGATCTTGCCTGACCTGCCGCCGCATAAACACTGGCCGATCCGGTGTATGAGAATAAATTGAGAAAGTCCTTACCTTTGGCTAATTCTCTGACAAGTTGTCTGGTATCACGGTGATCAAGAAATAAACCTGTATCTAAATAATCGGTCAGGTTTACCCAAAAGCGCAGCCCATTTTCACGCACTTCAAAGCGTTGGTTTTTCGCAGCCTGTGCTTCGTATTGTTCTTTACCACGTTGTTTCTTCCTGACTTTTAATGCCACATGGGTGACAGGTACTTCGAATACCTCAGGAATAATCTGCATCGCTTCCTGCAGTCGTTCTACAGCTTTTTCAGGATCAATCTGCTTGGGTGGTGCATATTCCTGAACGTGGATATGGTCATCATAAAGATCAATGGCTAACGCATAATCAGGTAAATCAGCATCATAAACCCGATAACAACTCAATCCACACTTACGCGCCCACTTCGCCAAGTGTTTTTTATTTTTCTTTAAGCGATTGGCAAACATCGCACCTTGTTCGGTCATTTCAACAGGGGCTTGTTCACGGCTTTCTTCTTCGTCATCGACAAACTGGGTTGGCGATGCTGTAAGTTCGTTTGCACGTACCGGGCGTGGTGCACGATAGAAAAGTACGTCACAGGCGATGGGGCCATTATCAAAAGGCACGGTATCAAATAGCGTCAGGCCAGTAAATTTACCTAATTGCGCATTATCTGTTATCAAGGCCGTGCGCCAGCCTGCGAATGACTCATTAATAATATTACCGAGGTTTTCGTACAGATAATGTAATTCATCCGTACGGCCAATACGTTCACCATAAGGGGGGTTACAGACAAATAAACCTGTTTTCGGTAGTTCTGTTGCCAGTCTTGGCCATTCAAGCAAATCACGTTGGCTAACGTGTATGCGATCGCTAAGTCCCGCCTCAGCAATATTATTTTTAGCGGCTTCAACCGCGGACGCATCGGCGTCACCTCCCACAATCACAGGACATCTGGCTAAACCTGATTGTCTTCTGCGCTCAGCATCTGCTTTAAGTTGTTTCCAGATGTCTTTATCGTGCTGTTTCCAGAAACTAAAGCCGTAATAGTCACGTAAAATGCCAGGGGCGATATCAGCAGCAATCATCGCGGCTTCGATAAGAAATGTCCCAGATCCGCACATGGGATCGATTAATGCCCAGCCTTGTCGTGCCAGTTTAGGCCACTCTGCACTCAGTAAGATGGCTGCAGCCAGATGTTCTTTCAGCGGCGCGGCGGTATTACTGACTCGGTAACCACGCTTGTGCAAACTTTCGCCCGATAAATCAATGCTAACCGTGGCTTGATTGTGTTTAAGATAGACATTAATACGCACATCAGGCTGGTAGAGATCAACGGAGGGTCGTTGACCAAAAAGCGTACGAAAACGATCAACAATCGCATCTTTTACACGCTGAGCACCATACTGAGTATGTTTTATCTTTGAGCGGAAACTATTAAAGTCAACAGCAATGGTACTATCAAGCTCATTAATATGGTCTTCCCATGGAAGTGCATTAATCCCTTCGTAAAGCTGTTCCGGCGTTTCTGCTGTTAAATGGGCAATAGGTAACAAGACTCGGATAGCGACGCGAGACCACAAACATACTGTATATGCCTCGGCCAAAGTGCCTGTAAAACGGATATTTCCCTGATCTTGCTTGGTATTTTTAATACCTAGCTGTTTTAGTTCTTCCGCAAGCAGTGGCAACATACCTCTCGCTGCTGTCACCGTAAACTTGTGTTGTTTAGCCATATTGCCTTCCTGATATAATCAAAACATTTTAATACAGGTGAGCACACTAATGGCAGTTACTGACAAACAAAGACGTTATCTCAAAGGGCTTGCCCATACCTTAAAACCGGTTGTTATGATTGGTAACAGTGGTTTAACTGATTCGGTGCTTGCCGAAATTGATAATGCACTGGAACATCACGAGCTAATCAAGGTCCGAGTAAGTGGTCAAGAACGCGCAGATAGAAAGGCCATGTTAGATAAAATTGCTGAAGAAAGTGGCGCAGATTTGGTTCAAGTGATCGGTCATATCGGTGGATTTTATCGGCCATCAAAAAAAGCTTTAATCCAACTACCAAGGTGATTATATGATTCAAAAACCAGCAGACACAGCTCAACCCATAGAAAATGTAATGGCAGAACGTTGGAGTGGTCGTGCTTATGATCCCACCGTTATGGTCACAGCTGAAGAAATCACTGCGCTTTGCGAAGCTGCCCGCTGGGCTCCCTCTTGTTTTGGTGATGAGCCATGGCGCTATCTGGTTTGCGATAAAAATACTGACGAATCTGCTTGGAAAAAAGTGCTTTCTGCACTTGTGCCTGGCAATCAGGAATGGGCAAAAAATGCACCAGTTTTAATAGTTACTGCCTCTGTCCCCAACTTTAGTCAAAATGATAAACCCAATCGTTGGTCTGGTTATGACACGGGTGCAGCCAGCATCAGTCTATGTTTACAAGCTACAGCGATGGGACTGATGAGTCACCAGATGGGGGGATTTGATGACAAAGTGCTACGTGAGTCTTTCAATATTCCTGCTGATATCCATATTTGGTCTGTTATTGCTATCGGACACCAGGCTGCATTAGATAACCTCACTGAAGAACAACTAGAGAGGGAATTGTCCCCTCGTAAACGTCGCCCAGTTGAGCAAGCATTTTTCATGAATAAATGGTCATAAAATAAAAATTACCAGGAGAGAGAAAATGATGAAAAAAATGCTTCTTTTACTCGGCTTATCAATAATAGCGACAAATGCTTCTGCTTACGACAAAGTGTATCTCGACAGATTACTTAAAACCTTACAGTGTAACTTCTGTAACTTGAGTGAAGCTGATCTGACAGGTCATGATTTGAAAGGCGCTGATATGAGTGAAGCCAACCTCAAAGGCATTAACCTCACTGATGCTAAATTACACGGTGTTTGGTTTACCCATTCCAGAATGCAAGGAGCCATTTTAGAGGGTGCTGATGTAAGTAATGCACTGATGGATTACACAGAATTGGCTGGTGCGAACCTCAGAAAAACAAATTTATCAGGCACTCAGCTTATCTTTGCTGATTTAAGTGATGCAGATTTAACAGGTGCTAGCCTCGAAGGCGCTGAACTTCGTGGAGTCACCTTCTGTAACACCATCATGCCGGACGGTGAAATAAACAACAGTGGATGTCAATAAAATAGGATCTAAGCCATTACTTTCAAGCAGCCTGATTCAGGCTGCTTTTTTATGCAGTTATGCGGAGGAATTCGCTAGTGATATATATCAGATATCTACTCTTAGCTATTTTGTTAACACCACTAGTATCTCAAGCAACCCCCAGTAAGATTGAACTTGTTAACGGTGATACGCTGACGGCTGACATCGTCTCCGAAACCGATGACACCTTAAAGCTAAACCACCCGCTACTCGGTGTCATGATTATTCCGCGATCGCGCATTAAAAGTCTGGTCTCATCGACCAATACAGAGCCAACCACTCCGCCGCCACAAGCAAAACCAGAAGTACAGCATGTCGATGCTGATGATGGCTTATTTGGTACAGGTCTTTACACAAACTGGAAACGAAGACTGGATCTGGGACTAGGTGGTACTGCCGGAAAATCCAGTACAAATCAGCTCAATATTGGTTTTAACGCTGATTATGAGTCAAAACAAATGCGTACATCTCACAAGACGGCATTCTTCCGCGCTGAATCTGATCACGAATTGTCAGCACAAAGTTTTTTTACCTCAATGAACCGAGACTGGCTACGCCCTGATTCACCCTGGTTCCAGTTTGCCGGTGGCCGTTTTGACCTGGATAAGTTCAAAGACTGGGATTACCGTACTAACGCCAATGCCGGTTTTGGTTATGAGTTTGTCAATACCGACACATGGTTTTTTGTTGGCAGAAGTGGTTTAGGTTTTAATCGAACCTTTGGTGGCGAACAACAAGATTTCACGCCTGAGGGAATGTTAGGTATTGAAACCAAATGGGATATGAATCAATACCAACACGTAGAGTTCTCTAATACGTATTACCCCAGCCTCAATGATAGAGACTATAGGAATCTCACTTCTCTGGACTGGATTCTTGACTTAAACAGTTTCGTGGGTGTTGCATTGAAACTGGGAGTTACCAATGAATATGACTCTACTGTGCATGACGATACCGATCCCAATGACTTTAAATATACTGTCTCATTAGCCTGGAAGCTGTAGAATACCTCCCTTTTTGCTATAAAATTCTTGTGACTAATTCTGAGAAAAACTTAACGCAACTTATCCAATCCGCTATGCTGACAGACAGATACCGTCTTCAACGTCAGTGGCAGCAATTACAAAAGAATAAGGCAAATGCTGAGGCTATTGGTCAGTTTACTCAGCGAGTGCTGAAATCAGTTGAGCGAGCCCAAACCCGTCTCAAGAATATCCCGAAACCAGACTTCAGTGCTGATTTACCCGTTATTGAACGTCGTCATGAAGTGGCGAAAGCCATTCAGGATAATCAGGTGATTATTCTTTGCGGTGAAACTGGTTCAGGAAAAACAACACAACTCCCTAAAATCTGTCTGGAACTAGGCCGTGGTGTCACGGGTTTGATTGGGCATACACAACCACGTCGTATTGCTGCCAGAACTGTTGCGACACGTATTGCTGAGGAACTGGGCTCCGAGATCGGACAAACGGTGGGTTATAAAGTCCGCTTTCATGATCATGTCAATGCAGAAAGCAGCTACATCAAATTAATGACCGATGGTATTTTGCTGGCAGAAACACAAAATGACCGCTTTCTGAATCAATACGACACCCTGATTATTGACGAAGCACATGAACGAAGCCTCAATATCGATTTTTTACTAGGTTATATCAAACAGCTGTTACCCAAGCGTCCTGACCTCAAAGTCATTATCACTTCTGCGACCATCGACACCGAGCGTTTCTCCAAACATTTTGATAATGCGCCGGTCATCGAAGTCAGTGGTCGCACCTATCCGGTAGAAGTGCGTTATCGCCCTCTTCTCACCACCGATGAAGACTCACCCGATTACGATATGGTGTCAGGTATTGTTGCCGCCGTAGATGAACTTTGTTGTGAAGGACCTGGGGATATACTCATTTTCCTCGCCGGTGAACGGGATATACGAGATGTGTCCGAAGCATTACGCAAGCACCATCCGCCTCAAACGGAAATTCTGCCTCTATTTGCCAGACAGTCAGCCGCAGAGCAAAATCGTGTGTTTAAAACGGGTGGTCAACGACGCATTATTTTGTCTACCAATGTCGCGGAAACATCATTGACCGTGCCCGGCATACGCTATGTGGTTGATCCGGGCAATGCCCGCATCAGTCGCTATAGTGTGCGTAACAAAGTGCAGCGACTGCCAATAGAAAAAATTTCTCAGTCCAGCGCTAATCAGCGTTCAGGTCGCTGTGGTCGAGTTGCGGCGGGTATTTGTATTCGTCTATATGACGAAGATGATTTTAATAATCGTCCGGCCTTTACCGATCCTGAAGTGTTGAGGACCAATCTCGCCTCCGTCATTTTACAGATGTCGGCCCTGAAATTAGGTAATCCGGCGAAATTCCCCTTCATTAATCCACCGCCACAAAAAATGATTAATGATGGTTACCGCCTGTTAGATGAACTCGGTGCTGTTGATAAACAACGCAATATTACTGAGGTGGGTAGACAGCTATCCAAACTTCCGATTGATCCTAAAATTGCCAGAATGTTACTGGCTGGTGCAGAGCAAAACAGTCTCACCGAAGTACTGATTATTGCCAGTGCTTTAAGTATTCAGGATCCACGTGAAAGACCGATGGATAAACAGCAGGCGGCTGATGAGGCACATTCTAAATATAAAGATGAACGTTCTGATTTTATTGCCTTTATTAAGCTATGGAATCATTATCACGATAAGAAAAAACACCTCAGTCAGAATAAGCTGAGAAAGTATTGCAAAGAACAGTTTCTATCATTTTTAAGGTTACGTGAATGGCATGACATTCATCAGCAGTTACATGTTCAACTCGCTGAGCTTGGTCTCAAGTTTAACCAGCAGGAAGCCAGCTATGACAGTATCCATCGTGCGCTGCTTGCTGGTTTGCTGAGTCATGTAGCAACAAAAACCGATAAGTTTGAATATACCGGTGGTCGCAATTTAAAGTTACAAATATTCCCAGGTTCAGCCTTACATAAAAAAGGACCAAAATGGATTATGGCGGCTGAGTTGGTTGAAACCGGTAAGCTCTACGCCAGGATTGTGGCCAAAATAGAACCGGAATGGATTGAACCTATTGCTGGGGACTTAGTTAGACGACAATATTCAGATCCGCACTGGGAGAAAAAGCCTGCCCAAGTTGTTGCTTTCGAATCAGTCTCTCTCAATGGCCTGCCAATTGTCAGCCGTCGCCGTATTCATTACGGCCCTATCGATCCGCCTGTAGCCAATGAGATTTTTATTCGCTCGGCGCTAGTGGAAGGTGACTGGCACTGTCAGGCGAAGTTTTTCCAGCATAACCGTCGTCTGATTGAAGAAATTGAGCTGCTTGAACAAAAATCGCGACGCCGTGACGTACTGGTCGATGACGATACGTTGTTTGATTTTTATCGAAAAAAAGTACCCGATAACATTGTTAACGGTGCCAGTTTCGAGAAATGGCGGAAACAGGCAGAAAAGAAAGATCCCAATTTATTGATGCTCAGCAAAGAAGTGCTTATGCAGCATCAGGCCGAGCTAGTTACTCCGGACCAGTTCCCTGATCAAATATTAATCAACAGAGTCCCGCTGCCGCTTGAGTATCATTTTGAGCCGGGAAAAGCAGAAGACGGCATAACACAAACCATTCCATTATCACTACTGAATCAAACCAGCAGTGAACGTTATGAATGGTTAGTGCCGGGATTATTACGCGAAAAAGTCATTTTTCTGATTAAAGCTTTACCGAAATCGTTACGTCGTCATTTTATTCCAGTGCCTCAGTATGCTGATCAATGCATAAAAGCCATGTCGAGTACATCTGGGGCTTTATTACCTGCCCTGAGTGAACAATTACGAAAACTCACTGGCATTGAAATTGATATGTCAGACTGGCGGACAGAAGAACTACCGCTTTATCTACAAATGAATTTTAAGCTGGTGGATGATCAGGGTGAGTTGCTCGATCAAAGTCGTGATCTGGATAAGCTGAAGGAAAACTGGGCTCGTGAAGCCGCAGCCAGTTTCAGACAAATTCCAGATAGTGATTATGAAAAGAGAGGACTCACGTCATGGTCATTCGATAGCTTACCAGAGCAAATCACACTGGAACAGAATGGTTTAGAAGTTACAGCCTATCCCGCACTGGTCGACAAAGGGGATTGTGTTGATTTAACCTTGATGGATACAAAAGCGCAGGCTGCAGAACTAACACGTTATGGGCTGCGTCGTCTGTTTATGCTGAACCAGGCTGATGCCGTTAAGTATTTACATAAAAACCTGCCAGATATCAAACAGATGTGCCTGCATTATGCCAATGTGCCGCCTTCACCCTACGCTGATAATAAGCAGACAGATATTAGCCCTTGCGAGCAGCTGAAAAGCGATCTGATTCATGTGGCGTTTGACCGCTGTTTTATTCTTGATCAGCCCACCATCACTGATAAAACAGCATTTGAAAAGCGCATCACAGAAAGAAAAAGTGATCTGATTAACCTGGCTGCCAAACTGGCTCAGAATATTGCCAAACCGCTTGCCGAATATCATGCCATTGCCAAACGTTTAACAGGGAATATTCCACTGGCAGCTATCAATTCTGTAAACGATATAAAACAACAACTGGGCTTTCTGATTCATCAAGGCTTTGTTCACGATACGCCAGATGAGGCGTTAAAACGTTTGCCAGTGTATTGCCAGGCAGCAGGTATTAGACTTGATCGTTTATTAACCGATCCTAATAAAGACAAACAACGTATGGCAGAAGTCATGCCACACTGGCAAAAGTTTATTAATAAGGTCAATAAAATCGAAACGGCTGATTTTAAAGAGTACCGCTGGATGCTTGAGGAATTTCGTATTTCCGTCTTTGCTCAGGAACTCAAAACGGCCTACCCCATTTCAGCTAAGCGTTTGGAAAAACAATGGCAACAATGCTGATGTGTGCCTAAACCACCCAGGCTTCAGGGCGACCAATGTTATATCCTTGCACAAAATCAACGCCTATATGTTGTAAGCTGATTAGTGTCACATCATCTTCAACAAACTCAGCCACGGTTTTGAGTCCCAACACCTGACCGATGCCATTGATAGAGTTAACAATTTCAAGGTTCACTGAATTTTCCACACAGTCTTTGACAAACATTCCGTCAATCTTGAGAAAGTCAATCGGCAGTTGTTTCAAATAAGCAAATGAAGACAGACCACTACCAAAATCATCCAATGCAAATAAGCAGCCGACTTTTCTCAGCTCATTAATAAAGTAAAGCGCGCTATGCATATTCGAGATGGCTGCTGTTTCAGTAATTTCGAAACAAATAACGGCACCTGAATCAACTAAATCAGCGGAAATAATTAGCTTGATGATTTTGTCATAAAATCGGGTATCCCCAAGCGATTGACCGGATAAATTGATCCCATATACACCACTGATATCACGCCCGGCTTTTCTCGCCTCTTCCAGACGTGACAACACATGGCTAACTGTCCACATATCAATAGAAGCAGCAAGGTTATACCGCTCTGCTGCGGGCAGAAAATGACCTGGAGGAATAATTGAGCCATCTTCATCCAACATTCTTATCAGTAGTTCACAATGCGGTTTCGTACTGTTTTTCTTATGTGTAGCCACAATAGGCTGGCTGAACAAAACCAGTTTGTTATTACTCAGTGCTTGCTGAATTCTAGATACCCAACGCATTTCGCCACTGCGCTGTACAAGTTCTTCATCGCTGTCACTAAACACATGCAGTCGATCCCTGCCTGATTCTTTTGCTGCGTAACAGGCATTGTCCGCCTGTTTAAAAATCTCAGTCATCGTACTTTCTGGTCTGATATTGACCATGCCAACACTGATAGACGAGGTAAACAGTAAATCATTATCAATAAACTCGAAACGTCTGATCTTCTCCATCACACGGTTGAGTTTTTCTTTAGCCTGCTCAGAAGTAGTATCAATTAATACAGCAGCAAACTCGTCACCACTTAACCTGGCCAGAATATCCGATGGTTGTAGCTCACACTTGATAATGTTTGCTATCTGAGTAAGTAGTTTATCCCCTGCTTTATGACCGCAGGTATCATTGATAACCTTAAATTGGTCAACATCGATATAACAAAAAACATGGTTAAGAGAATTTGTCTCCTGAAGTAATAACTGTAAATGCTTTTCAATGGCGAATCTATTAGGAAGCCCGGTCAGCGTATCATGTAAAGTGAGATGTTGAAGATCTTCCGAAAGTGACTTTTGCTCTGTAATATCTTGTGCGTGAATGACAAAATAATCGACTTTGTTATTCGTATTTCTAACCGCAGAAACTGTCCCTGTTAACCACAGAGGTCGTTTATCGCGACTCAAGCATTTTCTTGTAATCTGATATTGCTGCAAATCACCATCAATAAGTCTATAAAAGTCGCGACTCGCTTCACCGCATTCATCTTCATGCAATAGCAATAACATATTCATGCCTTTGAATTCTGTCTTACTGTAACCGAATAGCTTACATCCGGCTTTGTTTGCATCTAATATGACCATGTCTGCGGTCATTAAAAAGATGGGAAAACCAGCATTTTCGAAGGTTTGTGTCAGAAAAATCTCTTTCTTTTGTAATGTTTCAACTAACTTTGTTTGTGACGCATTGACACTCGTTAAATGACGCACCAAGTGCCGGTTTTCCTGACGTAATCGCAAACTTTCGGTGACTCTCTCATGCAGGTTTCTGAATAGCATCGTGCAGGCAATCATATATGTGACAAGTGTCAGTGCTTCAACCTTAAGATCGACATAGAACATCGCCAGGATAACGGAAATAAGCATCGGATAAACATAAGAAATAAAGCTTATAAAGCTGCTCAACATCGAATAAATGGCACCTGAGCATAACCCAGCAACCACGAGTGGAATAATCAGCTGATGATTGAATTGCGTCTCAGCATCAAACGCAAAACCCAGACTGCCCCAAGCCAGACCAGATAGAAATACACCAGCGGCATAGATTTTTTCACAACGTGAAACAACGCTGGGATCATCAGAACGTTGAGAAAAATACACGTTGAGATATTTGACTATCAAAAGTCGAAGCACAATAGTCAGAAAGATAGTTGCGCCCCATAGATGCAATAACTTTAAGTCATTGTATGAATACAGTGCGATAAGGGTTAATAGCAGAATAACAATATTTGTTATGCAGGCGATAACACCTTGCTGTAACAAAATGCCTATACGCATTTTGTTTATCTCAAATTGCTGAACGCCAGGTTCTACATCACTTTGACTAACCGTTTTCAACACGATTCCTGAGTTTTAAAAGTTATTTAAATATTTGAACTACATCACACGACGGCACAGTAAAACACACTTTATGAGATATGCCTGTGAGATAGTTCACGAGAATACGAAAAATTGATATCTAAGATTAGACAATTCATTCAGGAGTAGTTCAGTTTCACTTTGCTATGGTTTATCTATTAAATAGATAGGAAGAATTAGCGCTTAGTAAAACGGCTAATTCATTAATATTAATCTCAGTAAATGAATTAAATTTTGACTATTAATGACATTAATTCTGTTTCAAAGCATTGCCGTTAGGGCATTATAAAACATCAATATAATTAAAAATGACCTAAATCATGGCATGCAAGTAAAGCTTACTGGATCATATTGGCGCTGATGCTTAGCATATAATGAATTGAGAGAGAAATATGCAAAGAAAAATAATCAACCTTCAGGTTAGACGAACCTCTCTAGCAGTGCTGAAAATGAAGGTTAGCTTAAGATATATCATGGCATCGGTCGCTGTTATATGTTCATTTACTTCTGCACTTTTTATACCGTTGCCAGTGCTTGCCGATGGAAGACCTTATACAGTCAAACAAAATAATAAAGTAGATTCAGATACGTTTATCGGTTACAAGGTATACAGAACATGGTGCGCTCGTTGTCATGGCACTTTTGGTCAAGGACTCGCAGCCAGTGACCTTACCAATACATTAAAAAACACGGATCGTGATGATTTCTTTAAGATCGTTGCCAGAGGGAAAAAAGGCCGTATGGGCGAAATGCCAGCCTGGCAGTCAAATGATAATGTAATGAAAAACAGAGACAGAATTTATAGCTACCTGAGAGCCAGAGCAGATGGTGCTCTAGGAGCCGTTACACCCGAGTTAATCGACTAATGCAAGTATTTAAAAAAGGACATTTCAGCCCGCTGAACCCGCTATATTCAAATATCATAGAGATAGTAAGGCACAGCCATGTATAAAGTCATGTTACTGCTATTCGTTGCCAGTTTATGCCTACCTGCCTGGGCAGATGACCACCTCCCCTACGAACAAGAACCAGGTAATAATATAAATGAAATAACGTTACCACTATCGGATCACACTGCAGCAGAACTGGCTAAAGTGGAGACTGGTGGAAAAGTACTTTCTGTAGACGAAGAACACTACGGCAATAAAATTATTTTTCGTGTTAAAGTGCTGCATAACGACGGTAAAGTGAAAATACATCGCTTTGATCGTGACTCTGGCCACTCCGTTCCATGAGGTTGCATGCGCGTACTATTAGTGGAAGATGAAAAGCATCTTCGCGAACAAATTACCCAACAATTAAAGCAGCATAATCTTACTGTCGATGCAGTAGCTGATGGTGATGAAGGTCTGTTTATGGGGTCTGAATATCCTTATGATGTCGCCATTATCGATTTAGGATTGCCTAAACTTTCGGGTATTGAACTTATTCAATCCTTGCGTAAACAAGGTTTTGATTACCCTATCCTGATATTAACCGCCCGTAGTCGTTGGCAAGATAAAGTGGAAGGGCTTGAGTCTGGCGCAGATGACTACCTTGTGAAACCCTTTCACTTTGAAGAGTTGATTGCCCGTATCAATGCGCTTAGTCGTCGTGCATCCGGCTGGTCAAACCCTACACTAAGCTGTGGCCCCATTACACTGAATCCGGCCACACAAGAAGTCACTAAACATGATGAACTTGTTGAATTAACGGCTTATGAATACCGCCTGCTTCATTATTTATTACTGCACGCCGGTGAAGTGATTTCCAAAACAGAACTGACAGACCACATCTATGAACAGGATCAGGATCGTGATAGTAATGTCATTGAGGTATTTGTAAAACGCTTACGTAGTAAACTGGATCCAGACAAACAGCTAAATCCGATAGAGACACTACGTGGTCGTGGTTACAGGCTTAACCTGCCCCGTGAAAGTCATTAATTTTTCTTTATCCAACCGGGTTCTTGTTGCTGTCAGTCTTGTTTTAACTGCGTTTCTTGGACTATCTGCGATCAGTCTTAATAATGCATTTAAAAGCAGCGCGGAGCTGGAACAGAAGAAACGTTTAAAGAACTACGTTTACACGCTACTTACCGCAGCAGAAATTAATGATAAAGGTGAGTTAAAAATGACTCACGATCTGGCAGAACCTAAATTTTCTATTCCCAATTCCGGCTTGTATGCACAAATAACCAGTAGTGGGAAAATTGTCTGGCAATCCCCGTCCGCCATTGGCCATTTCTTGTCATTACCCTTTCAACCCGGACCATCCAATGAACATTACACCGTGGTGGATGTTGACGGAGGCATGAAATTGCAAAATCTGGCCTTTGGTATTGTCTGGGAAACCGAGACAGGTAAAGAACTGGACTACACCATTAATGTGGCTGAAGACATGTCGACGATAAAAGAGACAACAGCCAGTTTCCAACGTAGTTTATGGTACTGGTTAGGCGGTACGGGTCTCATGCTATTACTTGCACAATGGTTGATATTGAAGTGGAGCTTACGGCCATTACACGATGTTGCAAAGGATCTACATGCAATTGAAACCGGTGAACATCATCGTTTAAATGATGAATATCCACGTGAGCTAAAACAACTCACCAACAATATCAACGCGCTTTTAGATCACGAACAATCACGTCGTCAACGCTACAAAAATTCTCTTGCTGATTTGGCACACAGCCTTAAAACGCCTCTTTCCGTTTTTCGTGGTGAACTGGCCAATAATCATGATTTGCAGAGTCTTAAAAGCACGGGGTATGAACAACTGGACAGGATAAGTACCCTTGTCGATTACCAACTTCAGCGTGCCTCTACGGAAGGTAAAAGTAGTTTACTCGCCCCTGTATCACTCGGTGAGATTATCCATAAAATTATCGGAAGTTTAGACAAAGTCTATAAAAACAAGGCTATACGACATCAATGTGAGATTGAACGTGATGCTTACATTCATGCAGATGAAGGCGATATGTACGAACTTTTGGGCAATTTGCTGGAAAATGCATACAAATATTGCAAACATCAGGTGCATGTTATTGCCACAAGCTCAGGAAATATGGTCAAAATCCGTGTAGAAGATGATGGTGCTGGTATTCCGACACGTGCTGAAAGCTACATTATCAAACGCGGACACCGCATTGATACCCAAGCAGAGGGGCAAGGTATCGGCCTTGCCATTGTCAGCGATATTATTATGGCTTACGAAGGTAATATCCACCTTGAACGGGGCCGTTTAGGTGGCGCAAGTTTTATTGTGGAATTACCCCGAATTTAAGCTTGTTGCTGTAATTGTAAGTACTGGAATAATTGTCGTGCTGACTTCGGTGGTTTTTCTTGTTTCGCTTCACGTTGTGCATTTCTGACCAGCTGTCTGACATGCTGAACATCAAAGTCATCAAACTCAGCGATTAATTCAGCATAGACCTCATTTTCACCTGCCAGCAATCTATCTCGCCATTGCTCGATTTGATGAAACTGTTTTACCTGGCCCTGATGCGGCTGTTTTAACTGCTGTAACTTCTGGCTTATCGCTTCATGGTCGCTATCAGCTATCAGACCACCGATATACCCAACCTGACGTTTCAAAGCACCTTTACTCATTGATTGTGCGCTGATAATTGCATCATAAAGATCTTCAGATAAGTCTAATTTTTGCAAATCTTTAGCTGACAGCTCTATTAATGAACGACCAAGATCTTTTAACGCATTAAGCTCTTGTTTTACCTGTGTTTTACTTTTTTCAAATTCCCAATCAGCTGGCCACTCTGCATCCTGATCATATTCAAACTCTGACATAAATGTTATTCACCTATTATCGTCACAATAATGCGACGGCGTTGTTGATGGGTACGATGTTCCCACAAATAAATTCCTTGCCAAATGCCTAAATCACACTGTGCCCCACTTATCGGAACAGTTAGATCTGGATTGGTTAAAACCGTACGAATATGGGCACTCATATCATCCGGTCCCTCATCCTGATGCCTGAACATTGGATCGCCATCTGGCACCAAATGCTGCATAAAGGTTTCAAGATCGTGACGCACATCTGGATCAGCGTTTTCACAGAGCATTAATGAAGCACTGGTGTGTTGAACAAAGACATGACAAGTACCTGTAGACACACCAGACTCTGCAACAAGTTCTTGTATATCAGGGGTGATATTAGTGGTACCTCGTCCGGGACTTTTAAATGTTAATGTGCGCTGAAAAACCATTAGCCGAGACCTGCTTCAAAGTGCATTTTCGCTTTACCATTATCAATAATGCTCCTGACAAAATCTGCGGCTTCACGCTGAGACACCATGACGCCACAATGCCAAAGTATGATGGCAGCGCCATAGACAAGACTATCGTATGCAGGACCTTTTACGCCTGATAAAGCTTGCTGACCTTCATCAAGTGTGCGTTGGGCAGTGACATCATCATCCGTTTTAACACCTCGGGTATCTTGTTCAATACCAAACTCTTCAGGATCCAGTGTGCAAGCCTGTAATTTACCGTTTAACAAACGATGATTATTTGACGGCTCACGTAATGTCGGTACTAAACCTCCCTCAAGGCCTCTGGCGATAAAAGCGGAATTATAACCAAATGCCTCAGCTAACCAGCCCAGAATGTCCGGATATTCTTTATGCACAAAACCAATACCCAAATGTGTCTGTTTTTTTGCTTTTAATGGCATAATCATTTTTTCTAATGTCGCCAGACTCGGACGTTTAATCATTTGCGTGCGTAGTGTTTGTAATGCAAATAAGGCAGGACTTGCCTGAGCCTGATCTAAATAGGCCCAGCCAATCTGATTATTCATCACGGCGTCAGACGCCTCGGCCGTCGATTTTTCAATATTGTAGCCAGCCAGTGATAAGACCTGAGCATGTGTAACACCAAACTTAGGGCCCATCTCGAACACCCCTTGTGACATGGTTGGTAAATCACAGGCAGCCAGAACGGCTGGCAAAAATGCAGTCATTGGGCAATGACGATTAAAGCCATTAAACGGGTCAGAAAAAATAAATAATTGGTCGACATCCACCGACTGGCAAATAGTCATTGACTGGCATGCTCTGAGAATACCTAAGTTTTCTTCATTGGTCTCACGCTTCATTCGCATGGCAATGAAGAATATCGCGGCTCGAACAGGATCTGCATTGCCTGACAAAATCTCCATCATCACATCAAACGCTTCTTGCTCAGTCAGGTCTTTACTGAGATGAGGTCCGGTAGCGACTTTTTTAATAGCGTCTGCAAGTGCTGTCATCATTATTCCTGTATTAACCACTGTTGTAATGTTGCTTCATCAACCACTTCAATACCAAGTGATTCTGCTTTCGTCAGCTTTGAACCAGCGTCAGCGCCAGCAACCACATAATCTGTTTTTTTCGACACACTGCCAGCGACTTTTGCGCCAAGTGCCAACAACTTTTCTTTCGCTTCACTGCGGGATAAGGTCTGTAGCGTTCCGGTTAAAACAATTGTCTTACCACTTAGCGCAGTATTGGTTTGTTTTTTCTCTTCCGTTGGCCAGTGAATACCTACGCTCAACAGACGCTCAATCACCTCACGATTATGTGATTGCTGAAAAAATGTCTCAATATGATGGGCAACTACTGGCCCTACATCTTCAATCTCCATCAAACTTTCTGAAGACGCCTGCATCAGTTCTTCCAGCGACGAGTAATGTAATGCTAGAGCGCGTGCTGTGGCTTCACCGACTTCCCGAATGCCTAATGCATAAAGAAAGCGCTGGAATCGTGTTGCTTTAGCCGCATTCAGCGCATTAACCAGGTTTTCAGCAGATTTTTGTCCCATGCGTTCCAGACTGGCGATAGTATCGACATCCAGTAAAAACAAATCTGCCACATCCTTGATATGGCCTGAATCCACAAGTTGCTCAACCAACTTATCACCCAGACCATCAATATCTAATGCTTTTCTTGAGGCAAAATGTTTAATCGCTTCTTTACGCTGTGCCGCACAAAACAAACCACCGCTACAACGAGATACCGCTTCACCCTCTTCCCGCTCCACATCCGAGCCACAAATAGGACAAGCCGTTGGCATAACAAACTCACGTGCATCATCAGGGCGCTTACTGATAATTACTTTCACGACTTCAGGAATCACATCGCCGGCTCGTCGCACAATAACGGTATCACCGATGCGGACATCTTTACGGCGTATTTCATCTTCATTGTGAAGTGTCGCATTGGACACCGTAACACCACCGACAAACACCGGTTTCAATCGAGCTACAGGCGTTAATGCCCCTGTGCGACCGACCTGAATTTCAATATCTTCAACCGTGGTCATCTCTTCCTGTGCAGGAAATTTATAGGCAATAGCCCACCGTGGCGCCCGCGACACAAAACCAAGTCGTTCCTGCAATGCGGTGTCATCAACTTTAAACACCACACCATCGATATCATATTCAAGGTTATCCCGACGCAAGGCCAGGTCATCAATATATCGCTGGCAGGCTTCTAAGCCTTCTAGCACTTTTAGTTCAGGAGAAATCCGACATCCCCAACCAGCAATCAATGTCATCGCTTCAGAATGACTGTTGGGGCGAGGCATACCTTCAATCACGCCGATACCATAGCAGTAAATTTCCAGCGGTCTGGATGCGGTAATCTTAGAATCCAGTTGTCTTAATGATCCGGCAGCTGCATTGCGAGGGTTCACGAACGGTTTTTTATTATTTGCCAACTGAGACTGGTTCAACTTTTCAAAGCCGGCCTTGGGCATAAAAATCTCGCCACGAATCTCAACAACCGCTGGAATATGCTCGCCTTGCAGCTTTAATGGCACCGAATTGATGGTGCGAACATTGGCCGTCACATCCTCTCCAGTTGTGCCATCACCGCGGGTTGCCGCCTGAACTAAAATACCGTTCTCATAACGAATACTGATAGCCAGGCCATCGAGTTTAGGCTCTGCTGCGTAAGTTTGGGCTTTATCAGTATTTAACCAGTCACGAACACGTTTATCAAAAGCACTTAGCTCTTGCTGGTCAAAGACATTATCTAAAGACAACATCGGAATCGCATGCTGAACTTCATCAAACTTATCCAGCGCCTGACCACCCACGCGCTGTGTGGGCGAATCAGCAGATAATAGCTGCGGATATTCGCTCTCTATCGCTTGTAGTTCACGAAATAAACGATCATATTCAGCATCCGGTACTTCGGGATTATCTAAAACGTAATACTGATAGCTGTAATGATTAAGAAGCTCACGTAACTCAGCAGCTCGCTGGGTAATATCAATTGAAGTAGTCATTCGACAGGTGATCACTTTCGGCTTGGACGGACATTTGGTATTCAAATATTTTGGTTCGCATCGCTTCTACGGCATCTTCACTCACCGGCTGACGGGTTTCGTCACAGAGAATGCCGCCCAGTGACTGGGTCATATTTCTTGCTGTGTCCAGGAGATCATCAAATAAAGCTAAACCATTTACTGGTGCCGGTAACCGTGCAAAGATCAATAAGCCTGGTGTCGACATAGAAACAAATTTATCAGGCAAAAGTGTGCCAGGATCGATGATATTGGCGACACTGAATAAAGACTGCTTTCGTGAACCTTGAGTGAAACGGTGATAGATCTGCATATCACCAAAATGTAAGTCCTGTGCTTCCAGAGCCGCTTTTACGGCTTTGCCAGAAAACATCGTGCTTGACTCAGCCATAATCGTGAATGCAATAACCATATCCCAGTCTTGTGCTGGCGCAGGTTCTGGTTTAGCTTTCTTAGCTGGTTTTTCTTGTTGTTCAGTCTGGCTTAGTGGCTCTGATACCACATTATCTTCTTCTGTCAGCGCTAATGGCTCATCAAATAAATCAATGTCTATTTCGCTTGATTCTGTTTCACTAAACGATGACGTGGAAGATGGTGACTGCTCATGCAACTCTTGCTCAAAAAGCGCGTCAAAGCGTTCTTTGAACTCTTCATCTTCGTCGTTATGAAGATCCAGTTCACGCTCGAATTCACTGGCACGTTGCTGACTTTTATGATGGGCATACCAACTAGCAGCGGCAAACGCGATAAGGATAACAATGATCAGGATAATTATTTCAGACACTTAATATAATCTTTCAGTTAAGAGATAATAGTCGTTTTATTTTATTACTTCAGAGAGCAACCATGTCTACACAGCCAAGCAAACAATTAGAAACTTTCGATAATGCAACACCGGACCGCGATTATACCATTCACATCGAAACATCTGAATTTACCTGTCTGTGTCCTAAGACAGGACAACCTGATTTTGCCACAATCAAACTCGACTATGTTCCAGATGAAAAATGTGTTGAATTAAAGGCTTTCAAACTTTATATGTGGTCATACCGCGATCAGGGCGCATTCCACGAGAAAGTGACCAACACTATTCTGGATGATCTGGTGGCAGTATGTCAGCCCAGATTTATGCGTATAACAGGTATATTCAACGTGCGTGGTGGTGTCTATACCACAGTGGTCGCGGAGTATCGTAAAGAAGGCTGGGTAGCACCAGAGCCTGTCACCCTCCCTTAAATTATTATCCAGCGGCATCGGTATTGACTGATGCCGCTTTCTTAATCATCAAGCTATTTATGGTTAAGCCACTACTGCAACACTGAATGAGGCACTTATGCTAAAAATGATCCAAGGCGCACGTTACTTAATTCAGGGGTTCAGTTTAATTAATCAGCCCGGTATCAGACGCTTTGCTTATTTACCAATGCTGATAAATACCTTGTTATTCAGTGGCGCTATCTGGTTTGGTTTATCTCATTTCGAAGGCTGGCTTGAGGCACTGATGCCAAACTGGTTACCGGCATGGTTAGAAAGTGCGCTAACCTGGATCATCTGGCCACTTTTTGTGATCTTATTGGCCTTAATTGTGTTTTTTACGTTTTCTATTATCGCCAATATACTCGCGGCACCGTTCAACGGTATTCTGGCAGAGATGGTTGAAAAGCAGGTTTCAGGGGCAAGCCCGCCAGATATGCCATGGACACAGGTCATTAAAGACACGCCTAAAATGGTGATGAATGAACTGCGTAAAACGGCTTATTTATTGCGTTGGATGTTGCCTTTATTATTACTCTCGTGGATTCCAGGCTTGAACCTTATCGCGCCGGTTTTATGGTTTTTCTTATCAAGCTGGACATTGGCGCTTGACTATCATGATTATCCGATGGGAAATCATTTATTGGGTTTTAAAGAACAGCGTGAAAAACTTCGTCAGCATCGGAGTCTGGCACTGGGATTTGGTTTTGCCACGCTAATCGCTACTATGATTCCTATTGTTAACTTTTTAGTCATTCCCGCAGCAGTTGCTGGCGCTACGATGTTGTATATAGAAAACCTGAAAACCTGATCAGGAAAGTCGCTGTACCAGTTCATCCAGCAAGGCTTCAATATCCCACTCACATGAGCCACAGCCTGACACAGCACCTGTTTTTCGTGAGATTGTATCGATATCGATAATACCCTGCTCAAACAAACTTTCTATCTTCGCCCTCGTGGTGCCACTGCAATCACAAATGATGTCATCCGGACGAGTTTGGCTATCATCCCCCATGTTTTACCCTTAAATTTATATAAATTTCACTATCAGATTAATCATTAACCACAACGCTGTCAGCAGCAGCATGACGGACATGATTTGATGACCTTTTTGTAATGGCAAAAAATGCTGCTGCACAAGATTGGCAAGATAAACATAAGTTAATTTTACCGAAGCTACTGCTACAGCAGTAGTAATTAACAATATCAGTGATGAAGATAATGTGATTTCATTGTCATTGATAAAAACCGGTAGAATGCCAAGATAAAAAACAATAGCCTTATAATCGACCGCGGTTAACGTAAATCCTGCAACAAAACTCGCCCATCCGCTGTGTTTATTATGTGCTGACGAGACAGTATCAAGTTTGCCTGCTCGCCAAAGCTGATAGCTGAATATCAGTAATATCAGCGCTGCCATTATTTGTACTAACGGCCAATATTGTTCTAAGCACATTGCCACCACGGCCAGTCCAAAAATAGCTAATAACAAATACAGCAAATCTGCCAGAACGATGCCAAAACTCACCATTACACCGTGTTTCGCGCCACACGATAATGTTCTGGATACAACCAACATAACACTGGCACTCGGCAAGGCTGCCATGGCAGCGAGCATTAAAAATAAGACGATAACATCAGATAAGGTCATTAGCTGATTACACTTCTATAAAAAAGCCCCGACTATTTTGTCGAGGCTTATTCATCATTCACGTTTAATTATGCTGGTTCATGGTGTCAGATTGATATGCGTACCAAACAAACCAACTAAGCCAATAATAATCAGGTAAATGGCAACAATATAATTCAGCAGACGTGGTACCAGTAGAATTAAAATGCCGGCAATCAGTGAAATCAGTGGGGTTAAAGCTAATGTCATTTGTCTCTCCTTGTCATTGGAACAATGGAGTATGCCTGTAGAGTCTATTTACTGGCAACTTCAGACTTATCATCCGCTAATAACCAGCCCTGCTCTGTTGCAAATGCAATCTTCTCACTAATCCATTGATGCAGTTCAGGAAATGTCTCTGCAATAAAGGCATGAGCAGTGTGTACTTGCGAGGCCTTTATTTGATGTAATTTCCAGGTTTTACCTTCAGCAGCAATATTCAATAAAAAAGGCAAAAGCCGATCCACCGCCTTCATCAATTTTGCTTCAGTGCTATCACCAAACTCCTGCTCATCCCAGACGGTAAGCAGGTCTTGGATACCATTACCTTGATGCTTGGCAAAGCGTTCCACACACTGTCGTTCCGCCTGATTTGCCGTATCTCTTTGCGCCGAATACAGAAACGTATCGCCGGCATCAACTTCACCTAAATCATGAACCAGCGCATATTGCAGTAATTTCGCCATATCTATATCTAACTGAAAATGCGCAGCCAAGCTCCAGCACGCCATGGCCAGATGCCAGGAATGCTCTGCAGAGTTTTCAAGACGTTCACCACCGGTAATATAACTACGACGATTAATATGCTTTAGCGCATCCAGCTCCATTAAAAAATCGGTCATCTGCTGCGTATCTGTCATATCTCTCTTCCAAGCCAACACGGTTTCATTGTTCTAGACTCACTCAACAGCATCTGCAGCCAATTTTTTTGCTGCATTTAAATCAGTTTTGCCTGTACCCAGTTTGGGGATCTCCTCTACATAGAGCAGTTTGCTGGGCTGCATTAACGGTGATAATTGTTCACTGATCGCCTGTTTTATCTCAGACTCCGCTTGTTCCTGGGTGTATAGCAACACGACTTTTTCACCTTTTTTATCATCGGCGACCGTGGTGGCTAGTATTTCCACCTCTTCGTTGATATATGACTTTAGTGCTGATTCGATGGCGCCAAGGCTAATCATTTCTCCACCGACCTTAGCGAAACGAGAATAACGATCCACAATCACCAGGAAACCATCTTCATCAAGATGCCCTTTATCACCAGTGTGATACCAACGTACGCCATCCTGCTCAGTAATCACTGCTTCAGTCTTTTCAGGATCATTAAGATAAGCCATCATCACTTGATTACCGCCAATCAGAATTAAACCATCTTCACCCGCTGCTAAATCTTCAAATGTATCAGGATTAACAATTCTGAAACGTGTACCAGGCAGAGGCATGCCGACGGTACCCAACTTACTGCCCACCTGTGTTGTTAGAGTATCAGGCGCCAGCTTATCTGGAATATTCACACTTGCCACGGGTGTAGTTTCCGTTGCACCGTAACCTTCGTAGATGGTTTTATTAAATTTAATTTTAAAGCTGTCACGCACATCTGGATTCAGTTTTTCGGCACCGGAGACAACAATACGTAAAGACTCCAACATTAACGGTTCCACTTTACGGTTACGCACATACATACGAAGAAATGTTGATGTACCACACAGAATCGTGCCACGGAAAGTCGCGATGCCTTTGGCAATATTTCTGACATCGGTTGGGTCCGGGTGACAAATCACTGGTAGTGACTCGACCAGTGGTAATAAGGTGGTCACGGTTAAGCCAAAAGCATGAAACAGCGGCAAAACAGACATAACCACATCATCACGTTCTGTATTAAGAACATCCGCTACCTGTTTGATATTACTGATAACATTTCGGTGCGACAGTAAGACACCTTTCGGCGACCCTTCACTGCCGGATGAAAATAGAATCACCGCAGGATCTTCTGCTTTTACCGCGGTCATATAACGCGCTTTGATAACTTCCAGCGGCATTAAACGGACAAAAATCATCATGCTGATGAAGTCACGCTTTTTAATATTCTGACGTAAATCTTCCATATAGAGCAGATTTTTCGCCTTATCTATAAGGCTCGCATCAAACCCTTTATTGCTGAGTTTTTCCACAAATTTTCTGGAAGTAATAATCGTGTTGATATCAGCTTTTTGGATGGCTGCAACCAACGCCTCAGCTGAGGCGGTAAAGTTGAGATTGACCAGCGTTTTTCCCTTCAACAAACAGGCAATATTGGCAATAATCCCTGCACTGGAGCTTGGCATTAAAATGCCGATATTTTGATGGCAGTCAGCAGGAATCTGTTTAGAAAATAAAATCGACGCACTTAACATTCTGTGACCACTCATCGTAGAGCCTATGATGTCTGCGGCGGCCATTTCACTGCCCTGACGTTTTAAACCTTTGATAATGGCTTCAGGTAATGGCTCCAAGGTTTCGGTATAACTTGTCCAGGCATCTACTGAGAGCTGCAAAACAGCTTGTTTCACCGCAACCCGATCTGAATTAATGGCGAGTGGTTCGCCAAAAGCCACAATTAAATCTGAAAAAGACTGTTTACTGCGCAGTGTTTTTAAACGATCACTTGAGCGGGAAAAACGACTTCCCCATAAACCACGCAGATAAAAAGGCACAATCACCGCATTGGCATCCGCTGCAGCGACTTCAAAGCCACGCTGAAACTCGCCCAAATGACCATTACGACTGATCGCACCTTCCGGGAATAAACACACGACTTCACCGTTATTTAAACTTTCCCGTACCGCATCAAGTGCTTGTTTACTACCCCCTGTACCAACAGGAATAATATTAAAGAACTCGAAGATAAAACGCAGATACCAGCGTTCATATATTGATTTTGCCATGACAAAGCGAAGCGGACGTGGGCTTGCCATTTGTACAATCGCCCAGTCGATCCAGCTGATATGATTCCCCAGCATCAATACACCACCACTGGCGGGAATACGTTCCATATTGAGTACTGTCAGACGGTAACGTAATGAAAACACCAATGAGACAACAAGACGAGCCAGTGACTGAGGTAACTGCGTGATAGTGTAGACAGCACCAATTAGAGCCACCGCCAACAAAATGGCAAAAATGCCCAGACTGTTCATACCCGCATAAGCGGCCAGCATCGTCAGGATCAGAAATGACAACATGGCAATGTTTTGAACAAAGTTATTCCCTGCAAGGATACGGCCCATCTGACCCGCTTTGGCATGATATTGAATCAAAGCATTCAGTGGCACCAGATAAAGTCCACCAAATACCCCGAGTAAAAAGAAGTTAATAGCCTGTAAAAATGGCGTGATAGCAAAGCTGACAAAAGCGACTGTTAATGCAACGCCCATTGCGCCCACTGGAATAAGCCCGGTTTCAATATAATTTGATGAGACTTTGCCGGCCATAAATGCCCCAATCACAATCCCGATACCGGCAAAAGCCATGGTACCTTGAATGATAACGGTGTTATCGATGCCAGCAATATCTTTAGCAAAAGCCGGAAAGGTAGCCAGCATAACCTGACATAAAGACCAGAACACAGCCAGACCAATCACCGATCGAAAGATCACCTGGTTACTGGACAACTCTTTCATAATAGTAATGGCGGAGCGACCACTAAGATAAGCTTTAGTATCGAATTCATGCTCTTTTCTGATGCTAGATTTTTGCTCGAGCTTTAATGTCGCGAACCACTCGATTGTGGATAAAAGCACTAAAATCCAACCCAGCGATGCAATCAACGGCAAAATATCCTCAGGCTGACGATAATAATGATTGCTCAATAAAGACTCGAAGCCAAAACTAAATGCCAGTGTCCCCAGCAAAATTGCTGTTGTCGTCACCGCCTGAATCACACCATTGCCTGAGGCAAGCTGTTTTACACCGACCAGTTCTTTTATATAGCCATACTTGGCTGGAGAATAAATCGCACTTTGAATCGACAATGCCAGTGTCATTAAAAAGGCAGCCCAGAACCAACCTAAATAATAAAAAATCGTAATCAAAATGGTGGCAACGACGGCGGATAAGGCGCTGTATTGCATCACTTTATTTTTAGGATATTTATCAGAAAGAAACGATGATGGTGTCATCATCAGTATAAACGGTAACAGAATTAAGGCATTGACCAGTGCAGACAGCATAATTTGCACATCACCGTCATAGGTTTTAAAAATAGTGTTTTGTATCAGTATTTTATGCCCAAGATCGACAAAGGCATTCAAAAAAGCAATCAAACTGAATAACAAGAATCCCTTGATAGCAAATAGCGCTCGCATGCATAGTCCTTTTGGTGAATCATCAATGACAGGCAACACGATACAACAGCCATTTACTATTAGGGAAGTGCAGCAGTTAGATCCTGCCACTAGATAAACGATAGTTAGCTGAGAGAGTATCGTTTATCACTTTGTTGAAAAACTGATTGAAAAAACGTAAAGCGGCAGAGAAAAAATGACCGAACTCAAGACCTTTGTTTATCGTGATAAACGCCATATCTTTTTGTTATTAATTAGCTGTTTTGCTGTCTGGGGCGTGGCTGCCCGCTGGTTAAAGTGTTCAGCAAAGTCTATGTCATGAGTCAGGAGAACCGGCTTTGGTGTTGTTTGCGTATCATGGCACCTACTTTTGTCTCGCCTTCCCCACTGGCTGTATTTTAATTGTCGCCACCTATGGTTATTTTGATCTTAAAAGTCCGCGTAAATAAAACAAACCAACTGCGTTGCTAATACTAAATTAACCATTTTCATAGCGACCGTTAAAACTGACAAAATTAGTTTTTACAGGCCGATGGAATAGCATTAAACTTGTCGCGCTTGTCTGAACGATGGCTGAAATGTTCAAAGCAGAAGTAGTAAGGTCCCACATCTCGATTTGTCTATTAGCAAATTCCAATTTTGGCATCACTTCTGTGATAACAATGCTGTCTCACAGCGATCATATTTTGTGGCTATGTGATCGGGAACAAATTGCCTGACTTTAGCTCTACACACCATTGATTCAGTCAATATTTAAGTACTGTTCTCACAGTAGCGCTAATGCGTTTGCTCTGAAAACAGATCTTAAAATTTAAAAATTTGGAGCAACCCATGAACGCTTGGTATTTCCTCTGCTTTTTATCGGCGGTGTCGGTATTTATTGCTTTTGCTAATCAATATCTACTGAGGTTGCAAACGACTATTGCTATCACCACTGGCTCAGTAGCCATGTCACTTCTGTTGATGGCATTAATTAAATTTGGTGGTAATGATCTGGCTGCATCCATCAGCGAAGCGTTTCAGGGATTAAACTTTAACCTTTTGTTATTAAAAGGGATGTTAGGCTTTCTTCTGTTTGCTGGCGCATTGGAAATTGACTTACATCTGCTTCGTCAGCAACGCTGGGAAATCACCATCATGGCGTTGTTCTCCACCCTACTTTCTACCGTATTGATTGGCTATGCCAGTTTCTGGGTATTAGGTCTTTTGGGCTGGAACCTGCCATTAATTTATTGCATGTTATTCGGCGCATTAATCAGCCCGACGGATCCGATAGCCGTACTCGCGATTATCAAAAAGATGAACGCACCTGAAAAAATATCTGTGCAGGTAGAAGGTGAATCGCTGTTTAACGACGGTGTCGGTCTGGTCGTTTTTACCACTATCTTTGCTTTAGCGTTCTCAGGTGCTGAACCTACCTTTTCTGGGGTAGCAGAGCTGTTTTTGGTGGATGCGGTTGGCGGTATCGTATTTGGCGCTGTGCTGGCCTTTGTAGCTCACTGGTGTATCTGTCGTAGTAATGATTCCAGTATTGAACTGCTAATTACTTTATGTATTCCAAGTGCAGGTTATGCATTAGCCAATGTGATTGATGTCTCAGGACCTCTAGCCATGGTGGTGAGTGGTATTGTTATCGGCAATATCACCCGTACCGTCGGTTTCTCGGAACATAGTCAGTTTACCTTGTCACACTTCTGGCACACGGTAGATGCATTCCTAAATGCGCTTCTTTTTCTGTTAATCGGCCTGATGTTAGTAATTCTGCCAGTTAGCTGGACAGAAATCGGCCTGGGACTGGTGATGATTCCTTTGGTTCTTCTGGCCCGTTTTGCTAGCGTCGCTGTTCCTTATATTGGTTTTAAACGCTTCAGAACCTACGACGCACACGCTATTAAAATCCTGACTTGGGGAGGCTTGCGTGGCGGTCTGGCACTGGCCATGGCAGCCTCTATTCCAAAAGAAGTTTTATTTGTAAATGGTGTCGATTACCACACCCTATTATTGATGATGACCTATGTTGTGGTGATTTTCTCAATCGTTGTTCAGGGTTCAACCATTGCACCACTGATTAAACGTAGTATTGAAGCTCAGAAATCAGCATAGAGAAATAAACGGCATGGCTAACATGTCATGTCGTTTTTTCTGACTGCAGCCATCTCATTTTTTCTGACACCATGCTTTCATATAATCAATAAATGCCCGGGCTTTGCTCGATAAATACATAGTGGGCAAATACATCGCATAGATATTTGCCCCCGGCGTTTCATACTCTTCCAGCACCGCTTCTAACTGTCCTGATGCGATAGCTTTATCGACGGTATAGGACGTCAACATAATGACCCCCATGCCACCAATAGCGGCTTCCAACATCGCATCGGTGTTATTGACATTAAACCGCCCTTTGACCTCAACCGTTTCTATTTCCGTGTTTTTTTCAAAAATCCAATGGTTATAAGTCGGATTGGGGGTATAAACAATGGCTTGATGCGCTGCCAAATCTGCCGGTACCTTTGGTTTGCCAAACTTCTGCCAATACGCGGGTGATGCACAAACAACGCGATGTGTTGTGCTAAGGAGTTTAGCCACATACAGTGGTGGGGGCTCTCGAGTTAAACGAATAGCAATATCGTAACCTTCATCGGCCAAATCAACCGTTCTGTCACTAACATCCATTTCAACAGACACTTCAGGATATTCATCAAGAAAACCTGGAATCGCTTCAGCCACCTGATGTGATCCAAAGGTAACCGGTGCTGTAATGCGTAATAAACCACGGGGTGTATCGTTTAAATACGTCACTGCCGCCTCAGCTTCATGGGCTACCGATATTACTTTACGGCAATGGTGATAAAAAATACGGCCTTCTTCAGTCAGGCTTAAGCGACGTGTTGATCGGAATAACAGTCTTGCTCCGAGTTCTTTTTCCAATGCTGTAATTCTTTTGCTTACTACAGGTGTTGAAATACCTAGTTGTTTTGCTGCAGCAGTAAATCCACCTGCATCAATTACAGCGCCAAAGATCACCATATCATCCAGCGATTGCATAATCATTCCCAAATATTCAGAAACAATAATTTTCTAAAAACAGCAATTATAGATTTATAGGAAAAAGTTACAATAACTCCACTATAAAAAAGGATCGTGTGATGGATACAAAAAATATGAGCTGGGGGATTGTGATGCTGCTTGCTGCCACACTTTCATGGGGTGGAATGTTTCCTATCGCTAAGCCTGCTTTAGAGATTATTGATCCCTACTACATCACGCTGATTCGTTATGGAATTGCTGCTGTGCTTTTTGTCGTCATCTTATGGTGTGTTGAAGGCAAACAAGCATTTCGGCTTCATAACAGATTATTACCATTACTTTTTCTCGGTACATTAGGGTTTGCAGGATTCAATCTGCTGGCGTTTAGCGGACTCACACACTCTAAACCAGAACATGGCGCCGTCATTATTGCCATGATGCCGATGATAACGGTTTTACTTAGCTGGTTTCTAAAAGGCCATAAACCCCATACCTTTACCTTAGTGACAATTATGGCTGCATTTCTTGGTGTGTTTTTAGTGATAACAAGTGGTCACCCACAACAAGCCTTTGCTGGGGGTAAGTTGGAATGGGATTTGTTATTCCTGAGCGGTGCTATCTGCTGGGTCGCTTATACGATGGGAGCAGAACGCTTCCCAGACTGGTCTCCACTTCGTTACACCACCATTACCTGTGTATTGGGTGCCATTGCCATCGGTATCATCACGTTTGTACTCACCATAAATCATGATATTCATACACCCACCCTGGCAACACTTGGTGAGCTTCATTGGACCATCGCTTATTTGGTCATTATGGGGGCATTAATTGCCGTCTTAAGCTGGAATGCGGGCATTAAATTACTCGGTCCCGTAAATGGTGTTTTATTTATTAATTTTGTCCCTATTACCGCATTTACCATTGGGGTAATCAATGGTCGCTCATTTAGTCATGCAGAAATACTTGGAGCAGCCATCGTGATAACGGCATTAATTTCAAACAATCTGTTTTTACGCTACAGGCAACAAATGACACTTGTTAAGAGTTAGCCATATCGAGTTAGCATCTCCTGTTGAGAAGACTGTTTGAGCAGATCCATGAAGTGTTTAAAAAATGGTTGAAAATCAGAAAATATGGCTTTGTTTTTGTTTTCAGCCATCGCATCACTGAGTAACTTCAAGCCCAGTGCAAATGACGCCGCAGACTCTGTAGTAAAGTCTCCCCGCTTTTGCAGGCATTCAGCCATCATCAATAACTCATCCTGACTATCGATATGAAATGACAGCGGTGAGGCAACATAGATATTTGTTTCTTGATTCGTCACAGATTGTAATGTGACCCTCATCGGCTTTTTCATTAGCAATGACTCCTCTTGGCAAAAATGGATAACGACGAGCCAGTTACAGTCAGCATGGAAGGCGTCTCATCGTTGCCAAAGAGTATTACTGATATAAAGTTAAAGCTGAGTTAATGAGCGTGTAAAACTATGCAAAGATATGACAATGAAATTCAACCCAATAGCATACGCAGCTACCGGGTTGAATTATTAAACTTATTTTGCTTCTTTTTTAAGGCGTTCCGCTTCAGCTTTAATCATCGCCTCTAACTCACCGATATGAGCTTGTACTCGTTTAGCACCGATTTCACCGCCTTGGCGCATCAGCTGAGGCATCAATTTAATCGCTTTTTGCCCTGTTTTACTGCCATAAAAATCACGGATATCTTTTAACTCTTGTGCGGTAAACGCGTCGGCATAAATTCGAATAATGTCAGGCTTTAAGCTTTCATAACTCATATACTTTTTGAAAAACGTCAACATCACCGAACGAAATGGCGCCAATGATGGGTTATTGTTAATTTGCACATCCAGCATCTGTTCCATTGACTGCTCTAATGCTGACTTCATGCCGACCGCTTCCATCAGTTCAGCCGCTTCTTTTTCTGATGCCGTATCAGCGAGGGTTATCTGACTGGCAGCTAACAGTAATGCCAGAGCAAAAAATTGAATAAATTTCATTTCATCTCCATAGGGTATTAAAAATAAATGTTGGTCTAATCAAATAAGGTAGGTCGAGCAGGATTACACACAAACTCCCAAGCATGATGAATATCAGTGGCAATCACTCTCCCTTTGGATAAGGGTGGCAAATCATCAATCGAAAAATAGCCCACATCATCCGTTTCCATCCCAGCTTTTATTTCTTGCTCCGGCAGCGCTTCACATAAGAAAAAAAGCTTGTAAAAATCACGGATATCCGGTGTATATTCACCTTTAGCTTTATGTCTGACTGCATATAAATGTGACGCTTTGACAATAATTCCGGCCTCTTCAAACACTTCTTTTTCGGTATTCTCAGCTGCCGATAGACCTAAATCAGCATAACCACCGGGTAAACTCCACAAACCGTCAATCTTTTCTTTCACTAGTAATACACGTTTATCTTTGAATACGACGCCTCTAACATCAATTTTTGGTGTAATGTAACCGCCATCATCGACATCAGGGCGAAATAAATTTTCAATCGCGGTTAAGGGTGTATTAGCTAATGAAGCCAACAGTTGCTGAGCTAGTGTTGAAATATCCTGATAGCGTTCAAGATCATATTCGTTATGACTAAATTCACGTCCTGTCTCTGCAATAGCATGTATGCGCTTTACCGCTTGCAGCCAAATGTTTTCCATTTTTTCTTCCTCGCATCATAAGAGTTTAACGTCGATACGACTCATTTCTTTTTAGCCACCAGAAGGTATACCAAAAACAAATACGCTAAAACACATTATCGAAATCAACGCAAAAAAACGACTTTGCCAGGTCTGTTTTTGCTGATGCGCAACAATAGAAGCCACCAGACTTTGCAGAAAATAAAATAATGCAAACGCACGAGAAGCATAAGCAATGATTTCATTCACATTGGTTGCCCAGGTAAGCATGATGGTGACAACCATAATAATCAGATAAACATATCGAATAGATAGCTTGTGCTGCACAATATCCTGTACCAAACCACCGGCACCTGAGGTATCGGCAACCGCGGCGCTGAACTGACTACCCACAGCAGCAATAGAAATTAATATTGGCAAAACCACAGCAACAGGTAGCATGATGTTAGTGATAGCTGTCACATCGGCATCCAGTCCGGAGTGGAATAGCACGGTCGACAGACTGATAAACAACACATAAATCACGGCAGAGATAATTTGAGCCCTACGCATGGTTTGAATTCTTTCATCTGCTGAATGCTCATCTTGCAAATAACGTGAAGTTTCGAAGCCCTGAACCACGATCAATAAGCCCAGTAATACCCGAAAGTCATGCAGATTTATCTCTGAGGACATCTCAGCAAATCGCCACTCGCCGCCCAGAAGTAAATGTATGTTGTATGCACATAATGCAAACAGAAGCCCGACAATCATTCCCAGATTTAGACTCACAGCATAGGTTTCGATTTTCTCCAACTCGCCTAACCCACGCCACATGCCAATACCGCCAATAAGTACTAACAGAGCCGTGGTAATGATATTGGCATAAACATCACCACTCACACCAACAGCATTAAGCACAAAAGCCGCGAGCAACTGCAGATAGTAGGTCACAGAAATGAAATATGCCCCAGACAGTACAATTCTCGACATAAATGCGATGTTCTGTGCGGTTCCCTGCTGATGTTCTATCGGTTCAAAGTGACGAATATTAAAACGAATAGCATGTCCAACGGCATAGGCTATAAGCAATAATGCCACCATACATAAGACAGCATAGTTGCCTACCGTATTTGCCAGTAGTGGTGCGCTAATAAGGAAACCACTCCCCATGATGGATGCCAGCGGCGTGACTGTTGCTTTCCATGATGAGGACTGTTTTAAGCGTTTAGAAAAAGCCAGATAAGCTGCTACAGCTGAGGCAATAACAATAATGACAGTATTCAAAACTACTGAAGACTGCATTTATGGGCGTTCAGCAAACTGAGGGACGTCATCACAAATTTGATGCCAAGATGCTTTTGAACTCACAAAGATATGGGCTTGTGGTTTGATATTGACTGCCGTATCGAGTGTGCCTAAACGTAATCGGATAATTTCAGGCATGGTGCTACGTTTGCTATAAAGCTGTGAACCACAGTGCTGACAAAACACCCGGAAAACACCCGGTGAAGATTCATATTCGGCAATCGCCTTCTCGCCAGTGTTAAGATGAAATTTATTGCTGTCTACAGCCGCATTAATCGCATAAGCAGAGCCACTGGCTTTTCGACAATTTTCGCAATGACAGATCATCGTGGGTCCAAGTTCACTATCAATCTCATACTGAACAGACTGACACAAACAACTGCCTTTCAACATACCTACCTCATAACAAATGTGAATAATGGCAACTCTAATTTAGTGTTAACCATGAATGAATGTGGTCATTCTTAAGAAAGCTTACACGATCATCCCCTTTTTCTGAATGTGCGATTTTCAATAATTCTTAATTGGTATGGATATATTTCGTATTTCATCACTCCAACACACAATCCTTCTTACTTTTTGGTTTCAAAAGGAGATATGTATGATGAGATTGATTGTCACCTTATGTGTGACTGTTTTGTTTATGCCTCTGGTACAAGCGGATGTCGCAGAAACAAAGTTAGAGAACGAGGCATTACAGATAGATCATCAAACCTTCAGGCATGAAGTGGTTCGTTATGTGCGTAGCATAGCCATGGAAAATGAAGATAATTCAACCAAAACAGCACTCACTCAATTAGAAAAAGAATGGAATAACCATTATCAGCAAACGCATTGGCGTGTTCACATTGTCAGTTATCACGAAGGTAACGTGTTTGGTGAAGGAGATGCATCGGGAGCCTCACTGACAGAAACACTCCATCAAGCCACACAAGCATCGTTAGCCGATACGGTTATCACGTCTAAAACCGATCTGAATGACTATTATTTCAAAGTGAGTTTCGACTATCACCCAGATCACGTTTATGCCATGGTAAATAATGAAGACGACGCTTATGAAGTTCAGGGTGATCGCGTCATCGTTCGTCATGTTGATAGAGAAGGTATTGAGAATCAAATAAAGCAAAGTAAAGCGTATTTATTACGTGCAATCAATAATGACTATTCCGGTATATTCAAGTTTTATGACGCCGAGCATGATACATCTGAGAAACTGCTGAGAACGACTTACTCAGCGACAACGTTGAATACCTTAATACGTCTAAATCAACACCAGAAAGATATCGAATTGCAATCCTACTTTGAAGGCATGGCACAGTTTCTACTCGACAGACAGTTAACATCAGGCCCCAATGCAGGCGGATTTGATTATGGTGTCGATCCTGAAACTAATGAAGAAACATGTCGTATTGTTGTTGGTACCACATCTAAAACGATCTTCACCCTGTTGTTGCTCCACAATCTGACACCTGATGAAGAGAAATACCTTCAATCCGTGCAATCGGCTGGCAATTGGCTACTAAAGATGATCAATGATGACGGCACTGTTACACCGGTTGCTCAATGTGAAGATGATAAATGGAGCTATAACAACAAACAGTCCATTCTTTATTCCGGTCAGGTGGTATCTGCCCTCTCTCGTCTCTACGCCATCACTAAGGACCAACGGTATTTAGAGGGTGCCAAACAAGTGGCCAGCCAGTTAATTCGTGAGGTCGGCCTGCATGGCGCACTGGTCGGTGATGAATATCGTCCGGCTAATTCCATATCATCCAGTTGGATAATGATGGCTTTAATCGATCTGGCTAAAGTTGATCCCACGCCCGTTTACATAAAAACTATTTTACAAATTGGCGACGTACTATTACAGCGACAGATCAACCAGCCTGACGATGCCTATAATCATGGTCGCTACCTCGATGCCATGACAACCAGCGGTAATGGCTGGATCAATGAAGTCATGGGAGAAATGGTACCTTTCTGTGAACAACAGAAATTAGGTGACTGTGATCAGTATCGTGATGCTATGCGTAAAACCAGTCGCTGGTTATTACAAAACACCTATAACGAAAAAAATACCTACAATATTACTAATCCCAAACAGGCTATAGGTGGTTTTATCAATAACTTCAGTAGCCAGAAAGTAAGAACGGATGCCGTTTGCCATGGCTTAAACGGCTTATTAGGTATGTTGGACAATGAGCCTGATGATAAAGATGTTTTTATCGATTTACCTGAACGTCCACTAACAGAACTGTTACCGTTATTACGCGCTGGTGAATATAATTAATGGGCCAATAGCTGAGCAGATCAATCAAATACTGGCCGCCTTTATATAACAATCCCATTGTGTCACACATAAAAAAAAGCAGATGTTAAACATCTGCTTTTTTATTGTTAAGGATTATGTAAATCCCGTTCATTTTGCGGTGGCGGAGTCCATTGATAAATCCAGGTTTCCGTTAGAGGCTGACCTCCGGCTTCAAGGTAAACCCGCAGATTGATGGGATCTGTACTGTTATCAGGTGGCACCACATCAAACATCGCCCGGTACCCATCAATCGCATGCTGAGGCCGAGCTGAGGTAATTTCCACTTTGCCCGCAGAAGTCGTAATAACGGGTTTCACTTGGGCATCATCAGCTAACATTGGCAAACTGCCACCGGCAAAATCGATGACAAACCGTTTACTGTAATACTGGCGGTGTTGACCTATTACGCCACCAATGCCGGTAAACGTATCTACCACTTTGGCACGTTCAGGTTCAACTGGCGGCACACCACCCCAATACATTTTATAGCTATAAAGTAATTCCTCACCTGGTTTCACAGGTTTGTCAGGGTTCCAGAAAGCCACAATATTATCGAAGGTTTCATCCAGGGTCGGGATCTCAACTAACTGCACTGAACCTTTCCCCCAATTGCCTTCCGGTTCAATCCATAGACTGGGTCTGCGGTCATAAAACACCCCATCATCCTGATAGTGATCAAATTTGCGATCACGTTGCATCAGGCCAAATCCTTTTGGATTATTGTCGGCGTAGGCATTAAATCTCAGATTACGAGGATTTGTCAGCGGACGCCAAATCCACTCGCCATTGCCCATATGAATTGATAAGCCATCGGAGTCATGAATTTCAGGTCGCCAGTCCCAGTCTGTGCGTTTATCGTTCTCACCGATCATGTACATACTGGTTAAGGGTGCGATACCTAAACGTTCAATTGCTTTACGCGGATACAGTGCTGCATCCACTTTCACTTTCAGTCGGTCACCTGGTTGAATATCAAAACGATAGGCCCCAGTCACACTTTCAGAATCCAGAAGTGCGTAGACAGTGGTGATATCACTGCCCGGCTTTGGCTGCTCCAACCAGAAATGGGTAAACATCGGAAATTCTTCAGGTCGAGGCATCGCCGTATCCACAGCCAGTCCACGTGCAGATAAACCGTACTGCATTTCTTTACCCACGGCACGGAAGTAGCTGGCCCCCAGGAAAGCAATCACGTCACGTTTCCAGTCAGTATGGAATTGCATTCTAAATCCGGCGTAACCTAAGTCCTCAGGTAATTTCTTACCATCAATCCCCGTTTTACCGTAATCAAACATATTAGATGAGTACTCAATCGGCGTTGTTTTGCCATCTTTTAGCTCTGAGATATGAACTGGGGTATCAAAATACAGACCTAAATGAAAAAGCTCCGCACGAAACTCACTATCATCATTTCGCCAAAGTGCCTTATCTTTTTTAAACTGTAATTGCTGATAATCATCCCAGCTCATACCTTTAATGCTTTTGGGTAACTCGCCTTTGTGGCTGATATAGGCTTTTTCAGATAATGCTCTGGCATAGCCTTTTAACCAGGCATAGCTGAATTTCTCACCTGCCGGTGGCGACACAGGATCAGTAATGGCATAACTGAGCTGACTGGTGGCCAGGCCGATAGCGAATGCACAACCAATAGCAATATGCCTTAGCAAGCTAGATGATGTACTGACATGACTCAAACTAGGTTTATCATTTTTCTTAAGGATTAGGTTCAATTCCATAAACTCACTCTGATTAAAATACTTGCTGACAAACATGCAAATTGATTGCTGTCGACTATTTTTACCGGGCCGAAGGCTCTATATAGTTAGATAATTCAATAAGGTTGCCATCTGGATCATAAAGATAAACAGATTCAATAGCGCCCTGAGCACCTGTCCTCATCGCCGGACCATCAATAATTTTTACCTGTTTATGATTAAGTTCAGCAATAACACTGGTTAAGGGTGTTTCTACGATGAAACATAAGTCAGCACTTCCAGTCCTGACATATTGTGCTTTGGGTTCGAACTCTTTACCACGCTCATGCAGATTAATTTTTTGACTACCAAATAATAACGCAACACGATTCTCTGCAAAGACGATTTTTTCCATTCCTAAAATATGACAATAGAAATCAACCGTGTCGTTAACCGAGTTAACCGTTAAAACAAGGTGGTCCAGTGACTTAATATGCATAACTGGTATCCATAAAAATGGCCTCACATAATCAAATACTATTTATTATGTGAGGCCAATAGTTCTAATGAACGCTTTTATGCGGCGTTAAGCGTATATTCTAACTCGATATCGGCATTAAATAACTTACTCACAGGGCAACCTAATTTAGTTTCATGAGCTATACGATCAAATTCTTTTTCATCGATACCTTTCACCTTCGCGGTAAGAGATAATTTTGATCGGCTAATACGAAAGCCATCACCGTCTTCATTGAGAAAGATAGATACGTCGGTTTTTAAATCACCGTCTTTGTAGCCTTCTCCTTCCAATGCAAAAGAGAGCGCCATGGTAAAGCAGGCCGCATGGGCTGCTGCAAGGAGTTCTTCAGGATTGGTGCCTTTGCCACCCTCAAATCGACTAGTAAAACCATAAGGATGATCCTTGAGTGCCGGCGTTTCAGTGCTGACGCTGGCTTCTCCTTTTTTGCCGAGGCTTTTATAGATGGCCGAACCAGTCTTCACAATACTCATACTGTCTCCTTTTTGAGTTCAAAAAATAAGGATTAACCTTAACGATATTCAAACGACTTCACATTGTCTTAATTGAATATCTGTATTAGTTGACAGTCATACTGCTGTGAATAGTTCCTGAAGTTACTTTCTTTCAATCTGACAATTATTTCGACCCTGCCCTTTGGCTTCATACAAAGCTTTATCGGCACGGGTAAAAACATCCTCAATGGTGTCGCCTTTTTCAAAGGTCGCTAAACCGGCGGATGTTGTTATCGGAACAGAGATACCATTATGTTGGAATTGCGTGTTTTCGATTGTCTGACGAATTTTATTCGCCATCTCCAACCCTTGCTCTAAATTAATTTCAGGAAACAAACCAACAAATTCTTCTCCCCCAAAGCGCGCAATAAAATCCGCCTGGCGTGTGGAGTCTTTAAAAATGCGAGCGATGGTTTTTAACACGACATCCCCTGCACTGTGGCCAAACTTGTCATTTACCGCTTTAAAGTAGTCAACATCCCACACCACCATGGTTAGGGGTTTTTGGTAGCGAGCCCAGCGGCTGTATTCCGTCTGCAACACTTCAGTTAAAGCCTGACGGTTCCATATTCCGGTTAAGGGATCTTTCATTGCCAACGCACGGGCTTTACTGGTAGCCAGTCGTAGTTCGTTAGCTTCAGACTCCATTTCATGCAGACGCTGTGTTAACGCTTCAATCTGCTTTTGAGACTCAGCAAAGCGGGTATTATCGGCTTGCTGATAATTAGTAATCTGCTCATTGAGGTGATCCAGACGTTGACTAAGCACAGACTTTATTTCGACAAAATCCGCCGCACCTTCCATATCCGTCCTTAACTCAACCATGGTCTGCTCAACATCTCCGGCCAATTTGTGCCTTTGTTCAAAAGCAGAGAGGTCTTGCTTAACCACTTCATACAGATATTTATCCAGCGAGGTAATTTTCTTTGTTAAGTCTCGCAGAAATTTTTCATATTCTTTTTTTTCTGCCATGGCAGATGAGCTGAGCTCACTGACCAGATCCGCAATAGAAGATATGGTTTCAGGCACATCTTCCGTTTTGAGGCCATCATGTATTTTTAATCTTAATTGCGATGCTTTTGAACTCAACTCTGTCGGTAGTGATAGCCTCTCCAGTAATACGGTCAGTAAGATCTGTGGAGTAAAGTCATCTTTTCGTGATTCATGAATAAAATCTGGCTTATCGTCATCATTGCTTTCCTGCTCTGATAAGTCAGTCTCTACAACAGTGTAAGAGGACTTTGTCTGTTTCAGCGGTAAAAACTGTGAAAAAAAACCATTTCGGTCTTTTGCTTTTTTTGCTGAAAAACTTTCTTCGATTAGATGGGCGATTTCATCAAGAATCTCTGATAGTTGTTTATCAGAACTTTTTTCAGCACGTTTGCGGAGTTTATCAAACTGCTTTTTTTGCGTTTTCGGCCAACTGACTTTATCGATCAACGCTATAAGCAGTTGAGCAATATCCGATTTAGATGCTTTTTTGGCATCCATCGCCGTGATTGCAGATTCTATCTCCGCAAGAATTTTCTCCACCTCCGTTTTATCGGTGACAGAGGTACGAAGATTTTTTCTAAGTGCATCAAGGTGCGGATCAAGACAACCATCGATGCCATTGGCAGCCAATGCTAAACGGGAAAGACCACGTTCCAATAACTGTTCATATAACTTTTGCTGCTCAAGTTCATGGCTAAGTTCGATGAATTGCTCACGCCACTTTTCCGCTGTCTTGGGACTAGACTTATCACGCATCAAAAAGACCTTTACCTAATTCGTAGGCTATTTGCCCATACTAATCACAGCTTAACTTGTACACAAGCATAATAATATTACTTTATGTTCTGGCTTTGTTTAGAACAGTGGCTAGATATATGACAACCAAGGTATTGATCATCAATAACAGTGAACTTAATAAAGTAACTTTTTGGTAGAGTTCGTAAAGCTCAAAAGGTAAATATACAACACTGCTGACTAAAGCCAGCCACTCCGTCCAGCGATACTGATGCCATAAACCATAAGCTTCAACAAAGCGGATAAAACTATAAAGCAACGCTGCGATTGTCACTATAATCAATTTCGTATTGTTAATATCCGCCAGTGCCTGTAACAGATGACCCGGATAATAACTGGCTGGGTTAAGATGAAGATGATTAATAAGCTTTTCAGCCAATTGCTGAAGATTTTGGCCCATTAACTCATGTAGTCCGAGGCTTATCAATAAGGCTATCGTCCCCTTTGATGCCTCCATTATCGCTATTAAACGTAAGCCAGCTGGTGACCTATTCATTCATTTTCCTTTCATTGATTTAGGCTTTTTACTTGCTTAGACTAACTACTCACCGCAATGAGTAATGTCACTTGTCATCAATATTAAAACTTCTCTTTCTTACAGTTTCAGTTTTTGTGATGGTTCTACCCTGTTCTGCTGACCAGGTAGAACAACTCACAGGGAAAAATGTGCTTGTTTTATTCAAACAAAATGACTCTCTGTCGAAAAAGATTGCTGATTATTATCTCCAAAAGCGTGCTGTACCGAAGTCACAACTTGTCGGCATAAAACTAAGCACAGCAAACAATAGCACGATAAGTCCCAGCCAATTCGCTGATATTCAACAACAAATTAAACCGTATTTAACTGACCAGATAAAAGTGTTATTGCTGACCTGGCATGCTCCGTATCGTGTTGGCTGTATGTCTATCACCAGTGCATTTAGCTTAGGCTTTGACGAAAAATATTGCAGTCACAATAAAAGCCACATATCAGGTTGCCATATGACAGCTAACAGTCCTTTTTTTAATGCAAAGTCTCATCAACTGTGGCAAAGCGATACCATTCGATTGACTATGATGTTGAGTGGCCGTCGATTTGACGAAGTTAAAGAACTGATCGATAGAGGGGTGAAAGCTGACAATAGCCAGCCACATGGAGATGCCTATTTAGTTCGAACTCAGGATGTTCAACGAAGCACGCGCTGGCGGATGTTCAAGAAACTTGCTGATATCTGGCCAGAACAAAACGGGTTACAAATTCATTATGTTGATGATCATCTTCGATCACAGGGCACCAGTATTAAGAATAAAAACAATATTTTGTTTTATCTGACCGGCTACACACAGGTACCTGATATCAAAAGCAATCATTATCTCCCGGGCGCTATTGCTGATCATCTTACTTCTACCGGCGGCGCAGGCATTAGCAGTCAAGGTCAGATGAAAGCCTTTCGCTGGCTTGAGGCAGGAGCGACAGGGAGCTATGGCACCGTTATTGAACCTTGCAACTATCCACAAAAATTTCCTAATGCACAAATTCTCATCTCAAGCTATGTTGGTGGTGATAGCTTAATAGAAGCCTATTGGAAATCCGTACAGCAACCTGGAGAAGGCCTTTTTATCGGTGAACCTCTTGCCTGTCCGTGGTGTCATTAAACTCACAGTCAATAATTAATAAGGACAAGAGGTTTTCAAAATCCATTTGATAGCCTAGAATTCAACTCATGAACTCACAAACAACCTTTGCTTCAAATCAAATCCGGCAATATCTGCCTCTGGTAGATAGCGTTGTTATGTTTTGGTGGTTTGCTTATGGCTATTTTTTTAGCCAGAAGCCGGCTCACCTATAGTACTTAATTAATAGTTCAAGGTAGTCCGGCATTCGCTGACTACCATAAGAACCCCGAATGGTCAGTCAGTCCACCGGGGTTTTTTTATATGTAGAGAGTATTTGCTATGCCTATTCTGACTCAGTCCGGTCTCCACTGTTTAAGGAGCCACATCTCATGACCTCAACCATTCAGCGTCAACAACATCAGTTAGCTTCAGATGAGTTGAAATTGCCTACCCCCAGGCAACTCAGAGACACTTTGCCATTAAGCACTCAGTTATCATCACAAATCCAGCAACAACGGATGCAGATCGTTAGGCTATTAAATGGTCATGATAATCGCTTCATGGTTATTGTTGGTCCATGCTCGATTGATGATGAAGCGGCTGCTTTAGATTATGGAAAACGACTGGCAAAACTTGCCAGGCAAGTGGATGATAAGTTGCTGATTGTGATGCGAGCTTACGTGGAAAAGCCACGAACAACCCATGGTTGGAAGGGACTTGCCTACGATTCGTTAAGAGACGGTCGTGGCAACATGGCTTTAGGTTTACACCGTTCAAGACAGGTATTACTGCAATTGTCAGCGTTAGGCTTACCACTGGCTAGCGAAGCACTGCATCCTCTGGTGATGAGTTACCTGGATGACCTTATCAGCTGGGCAGCAATAGGTGCACGTACATCAGAGTCTCAACCCCATCGTGAACTAGTTAGTCATCTGCCCTGCCCGGTAGGTATCAAAAACAGCACCGATGGCCGGATAAGCAGTGCGATCAATGCCATGCATGCTTCATCGCGCGGACACCATACACTTGGTATCGATGATGACGGACAAATCAGTATTATTAATACCCGAGGCAACCCTGACACCCACCTTATCTTGCGTGGAGGACAAGGGCTGACAAATTATGACGCTGACTCAATACATCATGCGCTTAGTCAACTGTCAGCCAATGACTGTCACGAAAAAGTACTGATTGACTGTAGCCATGACAACTCACTAAAACAATATGAACGCCAAATGGAAATAGCCCACCATGTGGTTGATCAACATCTTGCTGGTAACAGCGGCATATTAGGGCTAATGCTGGAAAGCTATATTGAAGCGGGTAAACAAAATGATTCAGATCAACCTATATATGGTCAATCTATCACCGATGCCTGCCTGGGCTGGAACGACACCGAAGCCTTGTTAACAGCGCTGTATCAGAAATTACGTAAACACGATGTCTAGCAAAAATGGTGGTGGTAACTTACTGCTTTAAATCAACGAGAAGCAAGTTACCATCATCCCCTACCCTGAACTCACCAAACTCGGCGTTTTCGTATTCTGATGCTTTGCCTTCCTGGAAAAAAAAGGCATTGGTAGCAAACTTAACCATGCTGTGTCTAACCCGAAAAAATAAACGCAACTCGTTTCCCGCTAAGGCGTCACCTTGGTCAATTCTGACAAACTCAGCCTGATTTTGCTGGTTGAGTTTCACCACCACATACCCCTCTTGCGGTTCTAATTTATACGGCGTTTGCGAGTCAGCGTTTTGATGAAGAAGTGCTGAGCGAATCTGATTGGCTATCTCAAATTGCAGCGCCATATAATCCCCTTGCATCAATGAGCGAGGATCCACCGGAGCTAATTTCAATAAAACGGTTTTACCCTGTGCTAAAACCTGCTCCTGTTTATAAATTGACCAATTCACAGCAAGCAATATCAGCAACAACCCCAGTACAGCGACTATCTTAGTCGGCTTCATGTTTACCTCCAAACAGTTTAGGTAAACACCAATATAAGCCGATTAAAACGATACCCAACACCAATAAACTGATGGATTTCATTAATAGCGTCGTATTCAAAACGTAATAATAATGGCTAATACAAAACAGCAAAAAAACAATACCTGAACCTATTAACAGACGATGCCCACTGGCAAACCCCAATACCATAATCATCACGGCAATATACAAACCAGCGATATTAAACGCCACCGTAGCAAATATAAGCGCCAATAGAAGAATATAAACAGAAGATGAATGTGTTAAAGACTGATGCTGTTTAATTAACATCACCGTAACGTACAGAATAACAGCGGCTGCTATCACCGAAGTCCAGGAAAAACGGATGTACTGCTCAAGCAGATGCTCATCCATCAACAACGTCATTCCAGAATCAAATATCTGCGTAGTTTGAATTACGAACAAGGCCAGGATAGAGCCATACCCCATCGCTGTAATATGTCCATGCCAGCGCACAGAAACAAACTCATGTAACCAACACCAGGCGCACAACAGCATAACAACAGGAATAGCAAGCGAATAAAGACCCAACTCTGTCATCACTCCTGCCAGGCAGATACAGACAAAAAAAGCAGAAATAACCCGATGCACAAAGTGCGGCATTAATATCACTAGCCCAATGTTTAAACACAATGCAGCCAGCCAGCTTGTCAGGTATGTCGTGCTTTGCCACTGAATAACGGCAAAAATAAACAGTGCCTGACCTGCCAGACTCATCGCTAAACCTAAATGCTCAACAAAATCAGAATGCTGTTTTAAAAGTAAGTGGTAAGCTAAAAAGATCATCCCACTACCCAGAATAATATCTGCAACGACTGACTCTAATAGTTGGTTAAACATTAAGCCAAGAAAAGACAATATAAAGAGCGATGCTAACCAGCCGGCAATCGCCAATAAGGTTTTAATGTACCAAGGTGTGCTGGGAGTCAATCCCTGAGGTTTCTCCCCAGTTACCAGCTCAGCTTGTTTCAGGGTATTCCAAACAATGCTGTGTTGATTCATGATTCAATCTCCTTGTGAACCTGTTTCAACCAGTAGGTCGCGCCGGATCCCATTGCAATAATAAGGACTGACAAAAACAGCAGAGCCCCTTCCTCACCGGTCTCCATAATTTGCATCGCCAACCGGGTTATCACCACAACAATCAACGATAAGCAGCCACCCGCCAACATAAATAAATCAGTAGAGCGTCGACGATATACCCACATAAACAGGCATATCCAAACTAACCAGGTAATAGATGGGGAAAACGCATTTTCAGATTCTTCCACAATGGCATAAATCACTAGTGTGGTGATTGCCCAGCCACTTATCACCGCAAGTATTCGCTGTGGCCACCGCTCTGTGAGTGCGACCATTTTCTGGCTGAACATCTCCCAAATAATTAATGCCAGTGTATTGAACCAAAACAGACACCAGAACAGACTGTTGTTTGAATCAGAGAACAGGCCGAATACTGAATGAAAAATATCAAAATAGAGTACGAGTGACAGATTCAACAGTGACAACCAAAATAACCACAATGTAGAAAACTGAGAAATGACAACCCAAGGTGTGATGAATAAAGCCCAGTAAAAGAATAACTGCCAGGCATCAGCTCCGGTTTGATATGTTTGCCCGAAAAAAGCCATTAATGCGCCGACCAGCAAGCTGGCAACCAGTAACGCTAAGCGGCCTGCTAATCCTTTTTGTGCCAATCGCCAATACAAAATAACGGAGAAAACAATGCTGCTTTCCAATAAGGTAAATTTGCTAAGACGGCTCATATCCGCCCAGTTATAGGCAATAAAAAAGATGACTGAAAATGCAATGGCACAACTACCAAAGCAAAGTAATAACATTTGAAAAATCTTTAACCAACCGTCTTTGTCTGGTTTTAACCCTAATAATGTCAATACAGCAGGCATTTTCTGGCTAGAAATCGCCCCCGCCTCAAACAAAGCAATAACTGATGATCGTTTTTGGATAGTCAATTTCTCTTCCTTGTTTAATGAACTTAATTTCAGTCGTTATATAAAATTGATGATTTAGCCTCTCGGATAAGAGCTGAATACGCATTTTTCACCGGAAAAGGTTTTAAATAGACAAAGGCACTGATGGCAGTCAATCACCCCTTTTTGTTCAATTTATACAAGACTGTTTAAAAACCATCAATTCTGGTCAATCATCCGCGTAACCTAACCAACAACTCACTCTCAGTTCTCATTAATTGTCGTTGTATTAGTATTGTCACCGTAATTACTGTTGTTGGCCGCCTTTATGGCAACATTGTTTGAGAATAAAAATACTGTCAGTCATTATCGATATCAGTTTAATTATTAGTGCCGTTCTTTTCATTATTTTGTGGCAGTTTTACTTATCTAATCATTATTAACCGCTAAGCTAAACTCAGCCTAACTCATATGCAATATCCTTCGTCCTTATTTACACTGGATGTCATTGTCACAAGGCAACCTGTTGAAAAAGAGAATATGACTTACCACTTTCATACCTTTATGGCATGATAGCGCTCAGAACAGTTTATGTTCCTCGCCTATTTTTATTTCCCTTTTTTATCTATCGCAAGTGTTCGCAGCATAGCTACATCTTGCAATTGAGAGGTTATTAAATGAATGTGTCACAACCGAATATTATTGTTTCAGCACTGGACTTAAGCCGCTTAGAACAGATTCTGGATACTTTACCGTCCAATGAAGTAGAACGAACAAGCTATCTTGAAGCTGAACTTGAACGTGCAGATATCGTTGAACCAACTGCGATTCCACCCAATGTGGTTACGATGAATTCAACGGTCAGATTTTCAGTTTCATCATCAAATCAAACATTTTGTCTGACCTTGGTTTATCCAAAAGATATGACAGACGATGGCAAAACCATTTCCATTCTGGCACCTGCCGGTAGCGCCATGCTAGGCCTGGTGGAAGGTGATGAAATTGATTGGCCTGGACGTGATGGCAAAACCATTCAGGTTCGTGTTGATGAAATTCTGTATCAACCGGAACGTGCTGGCGAATACCATCGCTAAAAAGAAGATGGCTCAGGATAGTTTTACCCTGAGCCAGTCTATTAACTCAATAAGCCGAGTTTCTTTATAATCAGATTCGATACTTGCCTGCTGGATGGTAAAAAGCTATGCATCACGGGTATCTGAATTTGCTCTGTCATCCAGTCAGCACTGACCTCCGACAAAGACACCACCCCATCATTTAACTCACTCTTAAATGGGCTGTTTTTTCCGTTTATGCCTTTAACGCCAACAATAGCCGTTGTTGGGCAATGACTAGCAGGAATCGCCTGCATCCGTTCACTCGTTGCCAATAGTTTACCGCAGTCTTTTGTTAACAAACGAAAAAGCCAATAGCGTTGAAAGAACATAGCTAATCGTGATGTTCGAACTGGCGAACCCAGTAAAAATAAACGTTCTGGCATACGAACCTTGTCATCCATATTGGCCAATGCCGATCGAATTAACACGCCACCAAGTGAATGACCAATCAGCACATATTCACCTTGATTAGCTATATCCCGGATTCGTTTTGCCAGTCTAAACTGAATCACTTCAGACGATTGTGACGACACGAAATAGCTAAATGTCGATGTTTTAATGCCCTGTTTTCTTAGCTGTCTAAGCAGCGGCCAGGCTGACAAAGGAGATCGGCCCATACCATGTACAAATAATACTTGTATCATCAGTGGGTCGCCTCAAAACGACTTATTATTAGATCGCTAATGACAATGATAAGGGCTCTCCCCTTCTAATTCCTTGCCTGTATCTAGGTCGATAATTCTTAGCGTCGCCCCTGGATAAGAATGGCACACAGAGTTACGTAAGGTATAAATTCCAGAACCACTGGCAGTAAGGATTAAATTTTCATTAAGCTGATTACCCTCTGTATCAAACACAAAAGCTTGATAATCGCCTGATAAGGTCACACACGCTGGCAAAAAAATCACAGCTAGCACCAAGATGATATTTTTCATTTTTATCTTCCTTAATTTTTTCACTTGCCCTCTTCCCTGGGGCATAGGCATTAAATCATGTCACTAACATAAATTAAATAAGGATTTAAAACACTGATGTATAAGCAGCATATTGCTAAACTGTACGCTTGGATTCAGGAGCAATTTTAATGTTACGTTGGGTAAACTCATCAATCAGCAGAAAGATCGGTGGACTTTCAATTATCTTATTGTCCTTTTTAATCATTATGATCATCTATTCAATGATAGGACTGCAGCAAATTCGGTCTGAGATGATTGAGCTGGCTGAGGTAGATACCCCATTAACTGAGGTCGTTTCAGAAATTGAACTGCTTCAGCTTCGGCAACATATTCTGATTGAATTATTTCGTCAAACCAATCATAAACCATCCAATAACAACATCAATCCTGCTGACATACACCAACAACTGGAGAGTTATAATCAGCATCTCTCTGAGCAAATGTATAAAGCATCAGCCATTATCGAAAGTGGGATTGAAAAAGGTCGCATTCGCTTTAAACAAGAACAACATCAACTGTTGCTGACTTCAATGAACAAACTTCATCAGGTCAGACTGGCATTTGAAAAAAGTTTTATGGCTAGTATTCAAGCCATGCTCACTGGAGAATCAATTAACTGGGAGCATCTCGAACAACAAGATCAACAACTGGATGATGAGCTTGGAAAATTACTCAATCACCTGAACGCATTAACCGTCAGCACCGCTATTTATACTGAAAAGCATGAATCAAACTTCATGATTATGACCAGCATTTTAGGTGTGTGTGCATTCATTATTGGTTTGTATTTAACGCAATATACCATCCAGTATTTTCGTCAACGAATTACCCAAACACGTGACACAATACATTTATTCAGAAATGCTATTGAACATAGGGAGGTTGTCGATTTCGAGGTAGATAACAATATCGCTGACGAACGAGATGAACTTTCTCAATTTGAACATGAATTAAAACTGTTATTAAAACAATTTAGCCATGAAATAATCAGCCGCGATGAAATAGAGAAACAACTGATTGAACTCGCGACTCTGGATAAACTGACAGGCGCTTATAATCGGCACAAATGGGACGAACAGTTAAAAATGCAATTAAATTTGGCATCACGTGGCGCCAAGTTAAGCTTACTTCTGATTGATGCCGATCACTTTAAAAAGGTCAATGATCAATATGGTCATGAGGTGGGTGATGCCGTACTCATTAAGCTTGTTGAACTGTTAAAAAACCGACTTCGGGAAACCGATACTATCTTCCGTATCGGTGGAGAAGAGTTTGCTGTACTGGTAAAACAAACCGAACACGAGCAAGCCCTAGAGATTGCAAAGCTTTTACAGACGAAAATTGATACCTATAGAGACGCATCATTGCCGCACTTCACGGTGAGTATTGGCATGACATCATATCAAGCAGGTGATACGACGACTGACTTTTTTAATCGTGCTGATAATGCCTTATATCTGGCTAAAGCGAATGGGCGTAATCGTGTGGAAGTCATCTAGTCTTCAGCTAACTTTCTGCCCATTTATCATATCAGCAGACTTAGTACTCACCTTCCGTAGTGATATGAATCACCTCACCACAATGTTTACAATGCACGGCATCATGGTCATGTCGATTCAGACCACATGACGGACATTCATAACGAATTTTCCCTGGTCGAAAAATAGTCTGAATCAAACGTAAAAATAAAGAGATGCCAAAAATCATAATCAGCACCGCCAGGATATGGCCGTCATGTCCCACCAGTGTGATATCGCCGAACCCAGTAGTGGTTAAGGTGGCAATCGTGAAATACAACGCATCAATATAGTCATTGATATCATCATTGATATGCACCTGGCTGACATAAACGACAGCAGTGATCACAAAGATAAACACGAACAAATTTACCACGCTGAAGATCACATCTTCATGCATTCTCACAAATCGTGACTGCTTTCTAAGATTTCTCAGCATGTGATAAGAACGCAATAAACGAAGTGTTCTTATCACTCTCAGGAAACTGAAATTCTCTGCAAGAGAGGGTGCAAGCAAAGAAATAATGACGATAATATCGGCCAAACCAACAGGATGGAGCAATTCTTGGAATTTTGATTTGCTGATATAGAGCCTGGCCATTAGCTCGAGCAAGTAAATAATCCCAATCGCCTCTTCCAGAATATGGAAATCATCTATGTGGTGATAAAAAGAGGCCAATATAAAATAAACAATGGTAATAGCATCAAATGCTAATAATCCCCAACGAAAGCGTCTGGAACTCGGAGTTGAGCCATTATAAAGATGGTCTATTTTATTATGTAATTTTTGCCAGAAACTTAGGTTTGATGGTGTTACCTGCCCCATTGTGGGCTCCTGTTTATATTGCTTATTTGAGTCTAAAATACCAACATCAAACTCTGTGATGAGTTTGTTTAAATAATATTTTTGCCTTCCTCTGGATCGCGTGCATTTCTCGCTTGATCAATAATATCTTGTGTATCACTGGTAAGTTGTTGTGTGCTCACCTCAGCACTGTCATTCTGGACGGCAGGCTTATCGACCGCCTTTGCCATCATTGACTGTTCCGTATTGACTTGCACGACAGGTATGCCCTGAGGAAAAATAACCTCACGCGCATCATCGGGCATAGTGATACCAGCGGATTCAAGGCGTCGAACAGTTTTATGCATCAAAACCGAAGCCACCTTATTTAGCGCATATTGGTGACCATCCACCCAAAAATTAATCACGATATTGATCGTGGATGAGCCTAATGAGTCAATAAGCACCTGTGGTTCAGGATCTTTTAACACTTCATTTTGTTCATTCAACACAGCCAAAATGGTCTGACGTGATTGTTGAATACTGGCATCATAACCAATCCCAACTATAAAGCTGCCTCTTACCCAGGGATTAGCCGAAAAGTTTTTAATGACATTTTTATAAATAGTCGCGTTGGGAATTTGGATATGATTTCCATCAAAATCGACTAAGGTTGTGCCACGGGCTGTGACTTTGTTTACTACCCCTTTTAGTCCCTGCACTTCAATCACATCGCCGATCAAAAACGGACGTTGCACACTCAGCAGCAAACTCGAAATAAAGTTTTCTGCAATATCCTTAAAAGCAAAACCAATGATAATGCCTAATAGACCCGTTCCACTGACAATGGCAAGTGTAGCCTGCGTCAAGCCAACAATACTCAGAAAAATATACAAACCGATTAAAATAATAAACAGGCTAATAGCGCGCCTGACAACATTCTGTACAAGGTTACTGGTACTGATATAGCCGATGGGATGAACAAGTAAAGCAGAGAATGGCTTTGCCAGAAAAAAGAAGATAAGAAAAACCAGCAAACCAATAACAAAAGAGGGCATCACCCTGATCGTCGCTTGCCATAGTTCAAGTAACTGAGCCGACAATATGTTAAGCGTATCCATTAATCCAAGAGAGTCTGATGCCATAGTGATGCAGTTTCTCGTCAATAAAACAATATATATCGGGGCTGAGAATCAAAAGCAATAATTCTCATATTTTGGCTGAATATTATCCGTGCTTGATAAGGCGTCCTGTTCAATGCTTCTTTCTTTGCATTGACGGAATCATCTTATAACTGTTGCGTGTTGCCAGATGAACTTCTCGAAGGAAAAACGCAAGCCCGAATACCAGTGCCAATGTCGAGCCCATGAATAATGCACCTATTAGCCAGCGTAAATTGAAATCAAGCAGTGCTTCCAGAAACATCACCGACACCACAGAACAAATTAAGAGTGCAGACAGAACGCACATGGTGATCGCATTACTTGCCGCTCGACGGCGAAGTCCCAATACAGATATTTCTTGTCGACAAGGCTCAGACAGCTCAGTTACCGAAGACATTTGATCGGTCAAAACACGTGCTCTGTCTATAATCCGGGCAAGTCGGTTTGCCATTACATTAAGGATTCCCGCCATACCAGTAAGCAAGAATGCAGGCGTTAACGCCAATTGTACGGCATGGGTAACGTCACCAAGATTAGCTAACCAGGTAAACATTGTCATCTGACTCTCTTATTTTTCTGAATCTGCCTGTCGTTAACCACCTGGAGAGTGATATCAACTGTAGATTATAGGTGATATATGCATCAATGTTTTGTTTGAACCGCATTTACCAGCACAGGAAAACAACAGCATATATCAATTATTCTATGCAAATACGCTATCACTAGCCTGCTTGTGTATATTGTCCATGATTTATGTCGGGCAAACTCTCAAACCCGGGTTTTGCAAAATAATAGCCTTGCATGAGTTCGATCCCCACATCACGTAACCAGACATATTCTTCATATGTTTCAATACCTTCAGCCAATGTCGTGATATTTAGCTCATTAAACATGGTTAAACAATTCTTGACGATAGATTGACGTACCTTATTCGAATCAATGTTTCTGATGAGTGCCATATCCAATTTAATAATGTCTGTCTGAAAGTCGGCAAGCAGATTCAGTCCTGAATAGCCAGAGCCGAAATCATCCACTGCCGTTTTAAACCCCAGCGACTGGTAATAATCGACGATACGTTTAACATGCTCGGTATCGTCCATTTTTTCGACCTCAGTGAACTCAAACATAATTCTCTCTGAGGGGAAGTCATACTGTTTAGCTGCTTCAAAGGTAGTGCGGATACAACGCTCCGGCACATAAATCGCATTAGGTAGGAAGTTAATACTCAACATCGAAGTAATATTCAACTTCGATGCAAGTGAAATCGCTTTCACCCGACAGAGCTGATCAAATAAATAACGATTTTTATCATTAACTCTGGATATTACAGAATAGGCAGACTCGTTATTAATGCCTCGAACCAGCGCCTCGTAACCATAAACAGTCTCATTACTGCAATTAATGATAGGTTGAAAAGCCATGGTAAAGTCGAAATCCAAACTATTCTCTTCTGTACAACTCTGGCAGATTTTCTCTTCTAAATTCATGGTCTATTCCCTCCTTACCTTGGCTATTTTTCTTACTCGTCATCTGTCTGCTATGTGCGAAGCTTTGAAAATGACCAATAATGTTATAACCCTATCATTTTATGACTTAATTTTATGGACTTAATTAAAATTCAATCGGCTATCCTCAGATATACTGAAGTACGACGTAAAACTTGTCCAACAAATGATGACTTAAGTACTGTTCAAACACTTGCCAGACTTTTTCTGAATAATGCCAGAGCAAATAAAAAAAACACGCTACCAATCGCCACATTGGCTAATAAATCGGGCCAAATGATGGAGAAACCAGCACCACGATAAAGCACCGCCTGGCTAGTACTGACAAAATGCGAAGTCGGTGCAAACTGCATAATGTTTTGCACAATTTCTGGCATGCTATCGAAGGGTGTCATCCCACCAGACAACATCTGTAACGGCAATATCAATAACAGTAATAACAGGCCCAGCTGTGGCATGCTTCGGGCCAGTGTGCCCAATAAAATGCCCAATGATGTAGTAGAGAATAAAAAGCAAGCCGTCCCTAACTGAAACAGCAAAATGGAACCAGCAATCGTCATATTCAGCCAGCCCTGAATGACGACATAAAGTGAAAACGTGCTGGTAATTAATACCACCAGCCCCATCGACCAGATTTTAGCCACCATGATTTGAAAGGGTGTGATGGGCATTACCAGCAAATGTTCTAAGGTGCCGTGTTCACGCTCACGTATCAAGGCAGCTCCCGTCAGAATCACAGATAACAACGTAATCATATTGATTAGTTCCATCACCCCGCTAAACCAGGCGCTATTAAGATTTGGGTTAAACCGCATCCTGACGATCTGTTTCACCGCCTGGCTGGATGCCGCCTTATTTGTTTCCAGTAAATGCTGTACTTCTCTATCAATAATTTCACTGATATAGCCGGCACCAATAAAAGCCTGACTCATCATTGTTGCATCAATCGCTAACTGAATTTCAGGCTGGCGCCCTGCTAATAAATCCTTTTGAAAATCATCAGGGATGTCGAGTACAAAAGTATATGAACCAGTATCCAGTGATTTATTCACATCCTGAAGTGATATTTGCTGCGCCGGTTTAAAATGAGGCTCATAAAACGCTTCTGCAATATTAATGGAAATCGCCGAATGGTCTTCATCCACCACAGCTATCGGCGTGTTCTGCAGCTCTGTCGAGACACTTTTGCCAGCCGAGTACACCATCAAGGTGAATGCCACCAAAATCACAATCACCATGACGGGATCTTGTACCAAAGTGCGAAGTTCTTTAATACCAAGGTTAATAATATTTTTCAGGCTGCTCATCTTATTTATCCTGCTTTTTGAGTAGCAACCAACTCAGACACATCAAAACAACAATAGCCAGTGCCATGGGCCAATAAAACGCGTTTAATTCATCAAAACCTAAGCCCTTAGTAAAGGCACCGCGACAAATCAACAGATAATAAGAAGCTGGGTAGATATGCCCCACCACATAGCCTGCCCCTTCTAATGAATTAATAGGATTAATCAGTCCGGCGTAATTCACGCAAGGCACAATACTGGTGATCATGGTTAGAAAAATGGCAGCAATCTGTGTTTTAGTAAAAGCAGAGATAAACTGTCCCATACAGGTAGCGACAACAATATAAAGAAATGTCCCGACCAGTAATGCCCAAAAACTGCCGGTTAATGGCACATCAAAGACCATATAAACCAGCCACATCAGCATCAGAAAATTCATCATGCCAATCACAATATAGGGCAACTGTTTGCCCATCAGAAATTCAAGCCGATTAACGGGAGTGGCATAAAAGTTAGTGATGGACCCCAATTCCTTTTCACGCACAATCGATAATGCCGTCAGCATCGAAGTAATCATCAACAATAATATCGGCAAGACACCTGGCACCATTGAAATCAGACTTTCGACCTGAGGATTGTAGCGATAGCGTGAGACAAGCTGATAGCTGGGTGACACTTTTATGCCAAACTGGCGGAGACTCAACTCGGATAAATAACTGAGGTGAAAGCCCTGAATATAACCTTTTATGGTTTCAGCGCGATAAGGCATCGAACCATCCACCCAAACACTGACACTGGGTTGTTGTCCATGGCGCATATCTTTGCCATAGTCGGGTGGAATTTCTATCGCCATACTGATATCACCGCTTCGCATGCGTTCATCCATCTCAGCATCTGACAAAATAGGCGTTTTTTCGTCAAAGTAACGCGAGCCGGCAAGGCTTTGAATATAGTCCCGACTTTCAGGTGACTGATCACGATCCATCACCGCAAACGCGATATCTTCTACATCAAGACTGATGCCATAGCCGAGCACAAACATCAAAATCACTGTCCCTAAAAAGGCAAACACCAGACGAACCGGATCACGGCCAATCTCTAATGTCTCCCGCAAGCTATAAGCCAGTAGACGAGTCAACGAAAAACGGTTTTGCTTTTTTTTATGTTGTGATTCGGAAAGTGTATTTTCTGCCAGTAGCTGACTATTATCCCCATCATCTGCTTGTTGTTCCGTGAGATAGGCAATGAAGGTTTCCTCTAAAGTCTCAAACCCTTTTGTTTTGCATAAGGCAGCTGGTGAGTCAGTAGCGAGCACTTTACCTGCATGCATTAATGAAATCCGATCACAACGCTGGGCTTCGTTCATAAAGTGAGTGGAAACAAAAATAGTGACGCCTTGCTCACGGGATAAGCCAATCAATAGCTCCCAGAACCCATCACGTGCCACGGGATCAACACCCGATGTCGGTTCATCCAGAATCAGAATTTCTGGTTCATGGATAATCGCCACTGCCAGCGATAAACGCTGCCGAATCCCCAAGGGTAAATCCTTTGCTGACTGCTTCTGATAACGCTCGAGTTCAAATTCTTTTAATAACGTCTCAACACGCTGGTGTTGATAATCCTGGGCTAAATTAAATAAACGGGCGTGCAAAAATAGATTTTGACTGACAGAAAGTTCTTCATACAAAGAAAAGCTTTGTGACATAAACCCTACGCGGCGGCGAGTCGCCATATCATTGGCATCCACCTGTTCGCCAAATAAAAGCGCCTCACCAGAACTTGTCGGTAATAATCCCGTTAACATCTTCATGGTAGTGGTTTTACCGCAGCCGTTAGACCCAAGGAAACCAAAAATTTCACCGCGCTCTATTTCAAAGTTAACGTTATCAACCGCAGTAAAGTTACCAAATGTCTTGGATAAATTTCTCGCTGAAATAGCAATCTTCTCTGACTGTTGTCGTGGTGGAACAGTGACGGCCTTATGTCCCTGGCGTTTATCTTCGGGTAATAGCGCAATAAACGCTTGATCGAGATTGTCTTGTCCCGTCTGTTCAATAAGTGCTTCTGGTGTGCCTGTAGCCATGACCACACCCTCATCCATGGCAATGAGAAAATCAAAGCCAGCCGCTTCATCCATATACGCAGTTGCAATTAACACACTCATCTGTGGACGCTGAGCGCGAATCCGGTCGATGAGCGTCCAGAACTGACGCCGCGATAAGGGATCCACACCGGTGGTCGGCTCATCAAGAATCAACAGGTCGGGGTTATGAATTAAAGCACAACACAATCCGAGTTTCTGTTTCATACCGCCCGATAACTGGCCAGCTGGACGATCACGAAACTCACTCAGACCAGTACTTTTTAATAACAGCTGGATACGTTGTTCGCGCTCATCAGCAGGTAAATTAAACAAGCGAGCAAAAAATAATAGATTTTCATGTACCGACAAGGTCATATACAGGTTCTTACCTAAACCTTGCGGCATGTAAGCAATTCTTGAACACATCTCTGTTCGTTGCTTATTATTCTGGATGTCAGTGCCCATAACCAGACACTGACCACTCTGACCTTTTTTTACCCCAGCAATAAGGCCTAATAAGGTTGACTTGCCGACACCGTCAGGTCCAATAAAACCAACGCGTTGTCCGGAAGGGATTTCCAGGGAGATATTTTTTAACGCCTGTGTATCACCATACTGGTGACTGACGTCTTTTAAGCTGACTACCGTTTCTGCAGACATGAGCAGATCAGTATGTGATAAGTGGTGGCACTTTCTCTGGCCACGGCGCACTTTCATCTAATTTGATGTACGCCACACCTGGCACCCCGGTTTTAACTTGTTCTGCGTATTTTTTTAATACACTTTCTTCAATTTTCACTTTTACCCGAAACATAAGCTTTTGGCGCTCTTCTTCAGTTTCGACTGATTTAGGCGTGAACTGAGCCTGAGGCGCCACAAAAGACACATGGGCAGGAATAGAAAAATCAGGATAAGCATCAACGACAATACGAGCTTCTGCACCAACCCGCGTTTGTCCCGCCTGGTCCGTCGGTAAAAACAGATACATATAGACATCACTGACATCTATTAATGTCACCACTTTTCCACCAGCAGCTAATACCTCACCTGGCTCAGCTAAGCGGTATAAAACACGGCCATTACGCGGCGTCGTTAATTGGCTATCCGCAATCACCACCTGTGCTTTTGTCACCTCAGCTTTAGCCGCTTCAATCGCAGCTTGAGCCTCAGCGACTTGTACCGAGGCCGCTTGCATGGCTGCCTGTGCCGTCGCCTTTTGTGTTTCTTTTTGGTCCATCACTTCCTGGCTAAGGTGGCCTTTTTTTACCAAGGCTTGCGTGCGTTCAAGCTCTTTTTTTGCCAGGGTAACTTCACTGCGCCGCTGTGCCAGAATGGCCTGGGCATATTTTTTGGATTCATTCGCTTTATTCAGATTAGCATTGGCTACCGCCAGACTGGCCTTGGCTTGTTCGGTATCCATAACCGCCAGCACCTGACCTTGGGTGACCCAGTCGCCTTCATTCACCGTAATTTGTTCCACTTTACCTGCCGTTTTTGTCGCCACATCGACTTCAGTGGCTTCAATACGGCTGTTACCTGCGGCAAAACCACTCGGTAATGTCAGCTCTTGTTCAGATTTCCAGTAATAACTCGCCGCGGCCACGGCAATCACTATCAGTAACAAAATTAAATTTCGTAATCGCAGCATGTGTTGTCTTCTGTGTTGAGGCGTTATCGGAATGAATGCTAAACCTAATAATACACAATAGCGAAATAACTGAAATGACTTGGATCATCTATTCGTGAATAACTTCCTGTTTCAATTTTTGAATTGGCCAGAAACGCCATAATAACCAGGATACTGTCCAGCATATAAATGCTGAGGTGAGATCATGACTGATGAAGTGCGCCCCCCGTAACTGCTGAGCTACCCCGAAAATCACGCCTAATACGATGATGCCATACAACACGTTTCTGGCATGCTGAGGGAAAAGTTGCTTGCTGACAAAATACACCCCAAAAAACATATAAGCTGAACTTGCATGACCAGCTGGAAAACAATGATCTGCGCCTTCCAATGGCGACCATAAACTATGCAACCAGAACTGATAAGGCCTGTCTCCACCAAATTCGATCACAGACCAGGGACAGTCGACCTCGGTTAGTCTTTTTATCGCACTCACTGTCAGTGTCGATAGTGGAATACTCATACTTAGATAAGCTAAAACATGACGATATGGTGATAAATATCGCGTCAAAACACTGATGACATAGCTAAGTAATACAAGGATAAACAGGATGACTGCCAGGTCATGACCGCCATCATGTAACCAGGTTTGTGTCAGCCAATAATGCTTCAATTGCCATTGGCCGCCTTCAAGTTGATACCAGATGTTGGCGACTAATTTATCCAGCTCTGTGACAGCAATAAAACTGATCAGAATAAAATACAGGCCCCATAGTCTTACCAGATGATTTTGCATAGTTGATTTAGCTATGCTGACAGCTGGCAAAGATATCTAAAGCAGGGTCATATTTACCTGGCAGTAAGACATTGTTCATGCCTAACAATGAATGGAAAATATTGTCATGGCTGACCGCTTTACCGGTTTCATTTTTCATACACAGCGGATTAATGTGATAGTCACGTTCATAGTTATCTGACAGCCACACCACCATAGGTACATGGGTTTGCTGGCTAGGTGCTGCAAAATAAGGTGTGCCGTGCAGATACAGATTATGTTCACCTAAGGACTCACCATGATCAGACACATAAATCATCGCGGTATCAATCGATTGAGAAGATAAATTATCCAGATACTGAATCAGCTGAGCGAGCACATGGTCGGTGTATAAAATCGTATTGTCATACGCATTTCTGAGTTCCTCATTAGAGCATTTTTGTAACTCTGAGGTTTGGCACACCGGTTTATACTTTTCAAAGGCTACTGGTACACGTTTGAAATAGGCCGGACCATGGCTGCCTTTCTGATGTAACACAATCAACTGATCACCGTCAGACTTCGCGACCAGCGCTTTCAGATTAGTGAGTAACACTTCGTCATAACACTCACCATCAGGACATAACTCTGCCAGATTAACGTCTGTCACTTTCTGGTGCTCAACGCGATCACATACACCTTTACAGCCGCTGTTATTATCCAGCCAGCTGACCTTCACACCGGCAGCAGAAATAGCGTCCAGAACACTTTCATAACCATGGCCTTTTTCATCGTCATAATCATCACGAGAAAACTGTGAGAACATGCATGGCACTGAAGTAGCTGTCGCCGTACCGCAAGACGAAACGTTATTAAAATACAGACTATTGGTTTTCTCTAACTCTGGGGTTGTTTCACGCTCATAACCATTCAGATGAAACGATTCTGCCCTGGCAGTTTCCCCCACCACCATGACTGTTACTGTACGGTGTTTTTTCTCATGCGCGAAGCTGCCGAGCGCGGCATTTTGTGAAATAGGTATCAGTGGTTTATCGGCTTCAGCAAACTGTTGTTTGGCAATTTTGGTGACCGCATAGATATAACTGGTGGGATTGATTAAATAACGTAAATCCCGGTGATTGCGGAAGGTAGAAGCGTAGTCCTGATAGAAAAAAGCAGCAACCAAGCCCATGGCTAAAATACTCATGGTGATAGAAAACGAGCTCATCAGTAATTGCTTTGTCCAACGGACATGGGCAATCCGTAGTTTAGCAATTAAAAATGCCGGCAAAATACCCCATAACAGAAAATGAATAATGAAATCTTGACTCAATAATTCTTTTGTTTCTGCGGTATCCGTCTCTAACACATTCTGAATCATCGAACTGTCAATATGCACACCATAACTGTCAATAAAATAGCTGGCGGCGGCGGAACATAACACAATGAAAATCAAAATCGGTTTTATCAAGTATCGGGATGACACCAAATTAAATATTAAATTAAACAGCGCCGTCATGAAGATGGCACATGAACCTAAAAACAACAGATTATGTTGGGTGATTAATTGATTTGCCTGAACGATGCCACCCCACAAACCATTGTTATAAGCAAGCATCAAGAGCACTGAGAACAGTAATACTAGATACTGAGAAGAAATCGCACGACGCATGATAAACCTCAACCAAATTAATTTTGGCCAAGATTAATCCCTGCAACTTAAAAAATACTTAAACAAAAAAGCCACTGACAAATCAGTGGCTTTTCCTTAGCAAAACAAACAAAACTTAAGCGAACCGACCCTGACGATAATCATCGAAGGCTTGTTCAATCTGTTCCCGCGTGTTCATCACAAACGGTCCTCCCCTGGCGACAGGTTCCTTCAAAGGCTGCCCTGATACCAGCACAAACTCAGTATCACGTTCACTGTAGACACGCACTTTTGATCCTGTCTCCAATACGGCAAGTTGACCAGCATTAAGTAGTCGCTGTTTATCGCCGATCTGTATCTGACCTTTCATCAGATACAAAAACGTGTTGTCCGTTTCCTTCACTGTCTGCTCAAACGTGACTCCCGCAGGTAAAAACACATGCAGGTATAGGGGATTAACAAACGGGTTATTAATCACACCACTCACGCCACTATCTGTCTGACCAGCAATGACCTTGATTTCGGTGCCATTATCCAATTTGGCTACCGGAATCTGCTCAGCATCAAACTCCTGATACTTAGGCTCACTCATCTTTTCTTTTGCCGGCAGGTTAACCCACAACTGGAACCCCGCTAAGCGTCCTTCTTTCTGCTCTGGCATTTCCGAATGAATAATCCCTTTGCCTGCCGTCATCCATTGCACACCACCGGTCTCAATTACCCCGGCATTGCCTGCACTGTCTTCATGACGCATACGACCTTCTAACATGTAGGTCACCGTCTCAAAGCCACGATGAGGATGTGGAGGAAAGCCAGCAATATAGTCCTGAGGCTTATCTGAACCAAAGGCATCAAACATCAGAAAAGGGTCAAGCATATTGAGATGTGGTGAGCCGATAATACGCGTCAGCTGAACACCTGCGCCATCTGAGACCCGGTCTCCGTTGATGATTTGTCTTAATTCCCTTGTCTGAGTCATCACATTCTCCTAATAGATATTAGCTGACAATATCAGCAATTTTTTGTGTGAGTGTTTCTGTTTCTTGAATCAGACTGCCTGCATCCACCACAGTGACATCCTGAATTCCAAGAAAATTCATGACCTGCTTCAGGTAAGTAGAAGCGTAATCGACTTCACTACCCAGAGGCACGCCGCCAGAAGCCATCACCAGATACGCTTTTTTCGCCTTCAATAAACCTTCTGGGCCATTTTCAGTGTAACGAAATGTGACTCTTGCTCTCGCCACCTGATCGATCCAGGCTTTTAATACGGCTGGTACGCTAAAGTTATAGATAGGCGATGCAATGACCAGTATCTCGGCTGCTTGTAATTCTTCTACCAGTTGGTCCGAGGTAGCTAAAGCCTGTCTATTTTGCTCAGTACGTTGCTCCGGATCGGTAAAATTGGCATGGATCCAATCTTCGTTAATAAACGGAATACCCTTCGCTAGATCACGAGATTTAATAGCTAGCCCAGACTGCTTTTGTAGTTGCGAGACCAGTTCAGCAGATACCTGGCGTGTCACAGAGTCCTGAATACGTTCACTACTATTGATATGTAAAATCGTGTTATTCATGTTTATTCTCCTGTTTTCGATAACATTATTTAATATTGTCGATAGCTAAATTACCCGCACCATTAGCCACCAGTAACAACAAACCACCGGCAATGGCTAAATCCTTCATAAACAAAATGCTCTGCATTTGATCAGCAAAATTATTGTGGAAGATGGCGGCTGCGATGACGGTAAACCCAGCTAATAAGAAAGCAGCGATACGCGTTTTAAAACCAAATAAAATCGCCAAACCACCTAAAATTTCTGTTGCAATCACCAAAGGCAACAGTGATGTCGGTACTCCCATCATGCTCATATAGCCTTGTGTCGCTTCGTAACCTGCTCCGAGTTTTCCAATGCCGGCTGAAATGAACATCAGACTCAATAAAAAACGACCTGTGACTGTTGATAATCCTGTTACTGCGTTCATGTTTTTTCCTTTTTGTTGTGTTGTCTTGATGGTTCACAGTTTATCGTTTCCATATTTTTATAAAACAGTGTATTAATGAACTTATTGTTACCAAATAGAGAACAATACAAATGAGTCAGTTAGAAGAAATGCAATGTTTTGTGCGGGTAGTTGAAGCTGGCAGTATCACCAAAGCCGCAGAGCAAATGAATACGGTCAAATCTGCTATCAGCAAACGTTTAACAGATTTAGAAAGACGACTGGGTATCAGCTTGCTCAAAAGAACAACGCGTAAACAAACGCTCACCGATGCCGGTCGCAGTTACTACCAGCATTGCGTCCGTATTCTTGATGATATTTATGAGGTTGAACATGCTTTAGGTAATGAGCAAACATCGCTGTCTGGACATATCAGGCTCTCTGCACCCATTAGTTTTGGTTTGATGCATTTAAGTCCAGCTTTACGTGAATTTAATCTGATCCATCCGGAAATCATTTTTGATATCGACTTTAGCGACAGACACCAAGATTTGGTCGCTGAGGGTTTAGATTTAGCCATTCGTATATCGAACTTAACTGACTCCAGTTTAATCGCTCGTAAACTGGCTTCAACACGATTACAAATCTGTGGCAGCCCGGATTACTTTGTTCGAAATGGCTTACCAGAAAAAACAGAAGATCTTCTCTACGGTCATGTGAAGCTGCACTATTCCCACGTCAGTAGCAGTTGGTCATTACTGGATTATCAGGGCCAAGCCATTTCTGTGAATTTACCAACCGTGCTTTCATCAAACAATGGCGAATACCTGCGAGATGTCTGTATAACTGGAAAAGGCTTAATCTTGACGCCGGATTTTATTTCCTACCCGGCAATCAAGTCCGGCAAACTCATTACCATACTGGATGATGCCTTGGTTCAAAAAGAGGTCGGGATTTATGCCATCTATTCTCAAACACGTTTTTTATCTCACCGAGTCAGAATATTAATCGATTTCTTACGTGACTACTTTGCCAAACTGAAAAACTGGGAGTGTCCTGCCAGATAATCATTTATCGATTGGCAAATAATAACCCAGCTCTGTTTGCTGACGTTTGACACAGGCAATACCCTCTTCTATGGCTTCACCAGCACGATAAAACTCCAGAATTCCTATATGGGAGAGACGTGGGTTTAAAATAATTTCTGGTGGATCACCCGCCATACGACTTCGGGTGATACGATCCTGCGTAATATTAATCGATGCCGCAATGGCGTCTAATAATGCAGGTGCTTCTTCTTTTTCTTCACGTCGTTTGGGAAATAAGTTATTGGTGTAATCCGCCACCATATGACTGACTTTGCCAGTCCAACTGGTAGGGAGATCGAGAGTTGCTTCGGGCTCGCTATCATCAGTATCCGTTCTAAAATGTTTACCCACGATGCCACTGTTAAGGTTAACGGCTATCACCACATCGGCGCCCAAAGCACGGCATAAAGAGACGGGGACAGGATTGACCAAGCCACCATCTATTAGCCAACGGTTATTGTGTTTAATCGCTGGAAATAATCCAGGTAAGGACATGGATGACCAGACCGCATCCATTATATTGCCCCGTGTGTTCCATATCTCACGACCACTGTATAAATCTGTCGCCACAGTAGCAAAACGCGTTTGTACATCTTCGATGGCAACATCCTGTTCCACCACGTATTCATTAAGAAAACTGCGTAAACGGTTTTTATTAACGAAGCCTTGCAGTGAGCGATTAATCGCAAAATACTGAGCAGTTTTCAATTTATCCAACCGCAGTACCCAATCATTCAATTTGTCGATATTATTCGCTACGTAAGCTGCACCAACCAATGCACCTATTGAGGTACCTGTAACAATATCGGGAGTAACACCCAGTTTTTCTAACTGTCTGATAATGCCAATGTGTGCCCAGCCACGCGCTGCCCCACTTCCTAATGCCAGGCCTACCTTTAATTTTTCGCTCAACTTAAAACCTATAGTTTGTTATATTTATCATATAGATAAAAAAGATTAATAAAGTAATGACTGAACAAAATACCTATTTATTTGTGTACGGCACATTGATGAAAGACACCAATCATTCAATGGCGCAGTTACTTACCAAACATAGTGAGTTTATTTGTCGTGCCTCAATGCAGGGCCAACTCTACCTTATTGACTACTATCCGGGCGCCATTCTCTCTGAGAGCAAAGACGACATCGTCTATGGCGAACTCTATAAACTATCCAATGCCAGTTGGGTGCTCAGTCAACTGGATGATTATGAAGAATGTTCCTCATCTTTCCCTGAACCACATGAATACCAGCGTCAGTTAATCACTATCCAACCACACGCTGCCGATGTCAGTCTATCGCTTGCCTGGACCTATATTTATCAATATCCCTTAAGCAATAAGCCCCGTATTAAAAACGGCCAGTTTCTAATGGAATATGCTGACACAAAATAAATTCTAAAGCTTAGAAAAATCAATCCGATAGCTTGTTTATATAACTCATCTTCAGCGAAAAATGAACGAGATACCTAAGCTATATCACAATACGATGATAACTATCAGCCCGCCATCACAGGTTGAACCTGCTCGCCCTGCTGCTCAAGAAGCAAAACCAGCCAACAATAGTGATCGTAGACAACGCTATGATCGTAGAAAACGAAATCAAAGACCATTTATCGAACGTCGGGTCTCATCCGATCGCCGCTCACAACGCTTTGAAGCAAAAGCCTGACATGGTTTACTCGTTTAATATCGGGAAGTCTGCCGCATATTTCTGAATCCATTCTAACGCTGCTTCATCACTGGTTAACTGACGCCCGGTGTTAGCACTAATACGTTTTCTGTAATCTTCTATATAACAAATCTGCTCAACCATTCTGAGTGCATAAGTCATAGCTTTACTCTGAAAGTTAACCCCTACCAGGTACTGATTTCCTTCAGGTTTACACCAACTGATAATACCTTTTGCCGTAAATGCCGGCTTACAGGCCAGGATATTGATCTCAACCAGCGTGCCGACAGCTATGGGCTCAGCTGAACAAAAACACAGGCCACCCTTACTCACATCTTTCAGCGAACGTTGTTGATGCTGCTCACCTAGCTTAATCTGGATAGGCACGCTACTTGGGTGGCGTATAAACCGTCTCAGTTCTTCTATCATTTTGTTAGCTTATCGCTATTTAATAACAATGTGATTAAAACAATTTTTTCAATTTATTCTGGACAAGACCCAATCGTCCTGTTTTTACTGCATCACGTCGGATGCCTTTTACAGGCGCTATGTAATATAAGTCACCATTTTTGCCTTCGAGTTGCTCAGGAACCCCTACTGATTTTGCCAGTCGGGCATTCGCTCTGAGATGTTGAAACTCACCGTGTACAGGAATAGCACAAGCTGGCTTAACCCAACGATACATCGCCTTCAGTTCTTCCATAGCCGGATGACCTGAAGCGTGGATTTCCAGTCGACTGTTATCCACGGTAATCACGTCCACATTCATTGCCTTTAGCCGTTCAATTAATGCCTCAATCGGGAGTTCATTTCCAGGAATGACTTTAGAACTGAAAATAACGGTATCACCGGCTTCCAGCTCAATATCACGAAAACTGTTCTGGCTCAGCCGGCTCAGTGCTGTTCGCGGTTCGCCCTGACTACCTGTAGCGACTAATAAAACCGTATCTCGCGGCAGAAAACCTAAATGATGAGGATCAACAAAGGTATCAATGCCATTCCACAAACCAACTCGTTTTGCCGCCGCATGGGTATTTAATAATGAGCGTCCCAACAGACCTAAATGACGTCCTGTTTCTTTAGCAATATCCGCCACCGTTCGTAATCGGGCAATATTACTGCCAAAACAGGTTATAACAACCCGTCCTTTAGCCTGCTCTACATGGTGTTTTAAGCCTTTGTATAAAGACGCCTCCGAAGTTGACCAGCCAGGTACATTAGCATTGGTCGAATCACAAACCATCACATCAATCCCCAGTTCTCCCAACCGGGAATAATCTTCTTCCCTATACGCCTCACCGACCACAGGGCCTGAATCCAGCTTCCAGTCGGCGGTGTGAAATACTTTGCCAACAGGGGTTGTAATCAATAAAGCAAAGGGATCGGGAATAGAATGTGTCAGCTGAATCCACTGCACATTGAATACGCCTATTTGTCTTGATGCATGCGCTTCAACAATATGGACTTTCACTTTTTTTATTAATCCGGCCTCAGCCAGTTTTCGGCGTAAGATTTCAGCCGTATAAGCCGTTGTGTAAATAGGACAACGGAATCGTTCCCATAAATACGGCACAGCCCCGATATGATCTTCGTGGGCATGGGTGATAATAAGGCCGTCTAATTGCTCTCGACGATCCACAATAAATTGTGGATCAGCCATTTGTATTTCTGCTCGAGCCCCTTCTATCGGTTCACCATCAATATCGGTTTTGACTTCGAAGGTCACCCCGCAATCAACCATCAGCCATCGACCATCATGGCCATACAGATTGAGATTCATCCCTATTTCTCCGGTTCCTCCCAAAGGTAAAAACCAGAAATCAGACTCATCAGGTGTCATAGATGTCCTTTGTTATTACTTGCTATCGTGACTATTAGTTTGGCAGGGTTTCAACAGATAGGAAAATATCATACGTACAATGAATAGATTAACGTCACTACAACAAGGGATTTTTTCTCCATTATTCTTTTAAAATTAAGGAGTTTCGGCACAGTGATTCGTTCATAGGGCAACAATGGTATAATTGCCGGCTGCTTTTTTGTAAGTCATTGATTTAATGACCTAAGAAAACCAACGGAGAGAGATTATAATAATGACTAATTCAAACTTAATGACTGAAGGTCTGAACTTGATGCTTATCGGCATGGGGTTCGTATTTATATTTTTGACATTACTGGTGTTTGTCACATCCATCATGTCACGCATTATCACCAGCTACGAAAAAAATGTAGGTGTCTTACCAGAAGAAGGCATTTCTTCACCTACCGCTGTCATCAGCCCGGCCATGAATCAGTCTCAACATGCTAATGATGATAAAAACTTAATTACTGTGCTCTCTGCTGCAGTGCACAAATTTCGTTCCCGCCATAAATAAATCACCGCATTAAAGACTTTTTCAAATCAATCAATTAAGGCCATGAATATGACCGAAGTTAAAAAACCACTGGGTATCACGGATGTCGTTTTACGTGATGCTCATCAATCATTATTTGCCACCCGACTCAGATTAAATGACATGTTGCCCATCGCTGACAAGCTTGACCAAATTGGCTTTTGGTCTGTCGAAAGTTGGGGCGGCGCCACTTTTGATGCCTGTATTCGTTATCTGGGCGAAGATCCATGGCATCGTATTCGCTCACTCAAAGCCGCTATGCCGAATACCCGTCAGCAAATGCTGTTACGGGGTCAGAATCTATTAGGCTATCGCCACTATGCTGATGACGTGGTCAGAAAATTTGTTGAAAGAGCGGCGATCAATGGCGTTGATGTGTTCCGTGTATTTGATGCGATGAATGATCCACGTAATCTGGAAACCGCTATCAAAGCGGTGCTGGAAAATGACCGTCACGCACAAGGCACCATCGCCTATACAATCAGCCCGGTTCATGATCTGAATTTGTGGTTAGACATGGCTAAACGTATTGAAGACATGGGTGCCCACTCTTTATGTATTAAAGATATGGCTGGTTTGCTTAAGCCTTATGTAGCTTATGAATTAGTTCAAAGCCTTAAGCAGACCATTGATATCCCGATTCACATGCAATCACACGCCACCACCGGTTTGTCGACAGCCACTATTATGAAATGCGTGGAAGCCGGTATTGATAATGTCGATTCAGCTATTTCATCAATGTCGATGACCTACGGTCACTCAGCAACAGAATCCGTTGTCTCTATCTTTGAAGATACGGATCGCGATACAGGTCTTAATATCGAACTCCTCGAAGAAGTAGCAGCCTACTTCCGCGAGGTGAGAAAAAAATATGCCCAGTTCGAAGGCTCCCTGCGTGGTGTAGATTCACGTATTTTGGTCGCTCAGGTACCGGGCGGCATGTTGACCAATATGGAAAGTCAGCTGCGTGAACAAAATGCACTGGACAAGATGGATCAGGTATTAAAAGAGATTCCACGGGTTCGTGAAGACTTGGGCTTTATTCCTCTGGTGACTCCTACATCTCAAATTGTCGGCACCCAGGCCGTCATCAATGTTCTGACCGGTGAACGTTATAAAACCATCGCTGCGGAAACGGCAGGTATTCTCAAAGGAGAATACGGGGCAGCCCCGGCGCCTTATAACAAAGAGCTTCGAGACCGGGTACTTGAAGGTGCTGAACCCATCACTTGCCGACCTGCTGATCTACTTGAAGCAGAAATGGAAAAGCTCACGACCGAACTTCTCGCTATCGCTGATGAGGAAAAAATTGATCTGGCCGAGGGTGAACAACACGTTGATGATGTTTTAACCTACGCCCTCTTCCCACAAATTGGGCTTAAATTCCTCAAAAACCGTCATAACCCAGACGCATTTGAACCTGTTCCTGTTATTGATAACACCCCATCATCCCCCTCTCGTCCTCAAAGCCAGGAACAAGAAACCTATACCATTAAAGTCAATGGCCAGAGCTATGTTGTTCAAGTGAATGAAGGTGGTGATATCAGCCACGTGGAATCCTCAACAGCATCTGCATCTGCACCAATGGGTGAAGGGGATCCTGTTGAAGCCCCCTTATCCGGCAATATCTGGAAAGTCGAGGTCAGCGTCGGTCAGCAAGTCAATGAAGGTGACACTATTTTGATTCTGGAAGCCATGAAAATGGAAACACAAATCGTGGCTTCTAAATCAGGTACCGTGTCGTCCATTTCTGTTAAACAAGGTGATTCCGTCAAAGTCGGTGATCAGCTGGCAACCATCGCTTAATTGGGGGAATTCATGGATAAACTACTTCATCTCTGGCAAGTAACAGGCATAAACCAAATGACACCTGGCCAAGGTGTCATGATTCTGATCGGCATGTTATTGCTGTATCTGGCTATCAAGAAAAACTTCGAACCTTTACTGTTGGTGCCCATTGGTTTTGGTGGTGTATTGGCCAATATTCCCGGTGCTGGTCTCGCCGAAGGTAATGGTATCCTGCACATTTTCTATGCGGTCGGTATTGAAAGCGGCGCCTTTCCTCTCATCATCTTTATGGGTGTAGGCGCAATGACTGACTTTGGTCCTTTGTTAGCCAATCCTAAAACACTGTTTCTGGGCGCCGCTGCCCAGTTCGGTATCTTCGCTACCTTAATGGGTGCCGTTGTTTTAGCTCACTTTGGCATTTTTGACTTTAGTCTGGCTGATGCCGCCGCCATAGGTATTATCGGCGGTGCAGATGGCCCAACGTCTATTTATGTTGCCAGTAAACTTGCTCCGGATTTACTCGGCGCCATTGCGGTAGCCTCATACTCGTACATGGCTTTGGTGCCATTAATTCAGCCACCGATTATGCGTGCACTGACTACCGAATCAGAACGTAAAATCAAAATGGTGCAACAACGTCATGTCTCACAACGAGAGAAAATTGTCTTTCCGCTAGTGTTACTTATCCTTGTCGCATTTTTATTACCTGATGCAGCACCATTACTCGGTATGTTCTGTTTTGGTAATTTAATGAAAGAGTGTGCTGTGGTAGATCGTTTAAGCAACACCACTCAGAATTCGCTGATTAATACGGTAACCATCTTTTTAGGCTTAGCCGTAGGTTCAAAGCTGAGTGCAGATAAATTCCTTGATTTGCAGACGCTAGGTATCTTGGTACTAGGTATGGCGGCATTTGCTATCGGCACGGCATCGGGTGTCATCATGGCTAAAGTGCTGAACAAATTGATCAAGGAACCGATTAACCCACTGATTGGCTCTGCGGGCGTATCAGCTGTGCCTATGGCCGCACGCGTATCCAATAAGCTTGGCTTAGAATCTGATCCACATAACTTCCTGTTAATGCATGCGATGGGACCGAATGTTGCCGGTGTTATCGGCTCAGCTGTCGCCGCAGGTATTCTGATTAATTACGTCGGCGCATAGCATGATTAATAGACACCCTATCGAACAGATAGGGTGTCTATTTTTCTTCCATTATGCTGGCATGAGCCACTTTATTCGCTATTCCACCAATCTCACAGCGATAATCTGAAAACGATGATTTCGCTTTAACTTGTGCCAGCCACTTACCTTTCTCGGCACCGTTCTCATCAAGGCCAATTAAAGTGACATGATACTCTTTAACTAATTCAATCAGTTTCTTATCAGACATTCCTGGTGTAATTTCTCTGCAAAAATTATCAATATGCTGTGTTTCCCATACATAATAAATGGGATAAACGATGACGCCGATAATCAGAATTTGTATGAAATTAACCAGTAGTTTCATCTATAAACACTCCGTGTAATTAGCACAATATAAAAGAAGATAGATTAATAGTGCGCGACCTGATTCACACTCTTGAATAGTTTTGACATGTTTTATTAAGAAATCGTTATCACACTGTCACAGATAGGCTTTATCATGAGTCTTTTTTATGAGAGTTCATCATGTCTCAAACAATCGAAGTCGAACTCACCAGTACACCGGTTGAGCTATATAAAGTACTTAAATTCGAAGGTATCGCAGCCAGCGGTGCAGAAGCTAAACTCTTTATTGAACAAGGTCTGGTTTCTGTAAATGGCGAACTGGAAACACGGAAGCGCAGAAAAATTGTCGGTGGAGATGAAATTGGCTTTGAAGATATTACCCTGATTATCTCTGAATAAACGCCAGAATGTTGATGGATTTCCAGTTTTCTTCACCAATTAGAATGAATGGAAACCCATCTTATCAACAGCAATCTAAACGCCATACTGATTAAGTAAAGAATGAAATTAGATAAGGTCGTACCGTGGGGGCGTAATCTGCTGGAATATCAACGGATGTTTCTGCTCAGTGATGATGACTTTCAACAATCTATTTTAGGCTGTGGTGATGGACCGGCGAGTTTTAATGTCGAAGCCAGACAAAAAGGTGCAAATGTCACATCAGTAGACCCTATCTATCAATTCAATGCTGAACAGATCCGGCAGCGAATCGAACAGGTAGGGCCGGATGTGATCGGTCAGGTCCGTGAGCATCAACATCAGTTTATCTGGCAGGATTTCTCTGATGCTGATGATTTATATCAACAGCGCATCAGGGCAATGCAGTTATTTTTAGCCGATTATGCGCTACCAACCAGCGCGTCGTTTTATATTAATGCGCAACTACCTCAACTGCCCTTTGAGGATAAGCAATTTGATTTAGCTTTATGCTCACACTTTTTGTTTTTATACAGCGAGCATTTTGACCTTGAGTTTCACCTGCATGCCATGCTTGAGTTGTGTCGAGTCGCCAGAGAAGTCAGAGTGTATCCGTTGATTGGGTTGGACAATACCCCCTCTCCTCATCTAGGCTTGATAAGCAAAGCATTAACGCAAAGGGGTTATAATCTGCAGCAGCAGCCTGTTGATTATCAATTCCAGAAAGGTGCTAGCCATATGTTAGTGGTAGATACCCATTCATGCCCCATCAATACTGACAAAAAAAGGGAGAAATATGCGAATTTTAATGATTTTGACATCTCACGATAGTTTAGGAAATACAGGTAAAAAAACCGGCTTTTGGTTAGAAGAGTTTGCCTCGCCCTATTATGTATTCAAAGACGCTGGCGTTGATATCACTTTGGCTAGTCCTAAAGGTGGTCAACCGCCATTAGATCCAAAAAGTGACGATCCAGATTCACAGACAGAATCAACAAAACGCTTTAAACAAGACAAAGAAGCACAAGCTGAACTGGCTAATACATTGGTTCTCGATACTGTCCGTGCTGATGATTATGATGCGGTGTTTTATCCCGGTGGTCATGGCCCATTATGGGATCTCAGTGTGTCAGAGAAGTCGATTGAATTAATTCAACAATTTATCTTCCAGGATAAACCCGTGGCAGCAGTCTGCCATGCCCCAGCCGTATTACTCAATGTAAAAACACTCACCGACGAACCACTTGTTAAGAATCTGTCGGTAACCGGTTTCTCAAACTCAGAAGAAGACGCCGTAGGCCTTACCGATGTGGTCCCGTTTTTACTGGAAGACGAATTAAAAAATGCCGGTGGTTATTATCATAAAGCGGACGACTGGGCCCCATTCTGCTGTGAGGATGGTTTATTAATCACTGGACAAAACCCACAGTCCTCAGAAGTCACTGCTCAGGCCTTACTGAGTCGTCTGCGTAAGTTTGCCTGAAACTGATATACTGTCGCTTTTTATCAAAATAGAGAGTGAACATGGCTAAAGCAACAGCAAGACATATCCTGGTAGATAGTGAAGAAATCTGTTTAGAACTTAAACGTGAAATCGAACAAGGTGCCGATTTTGCTGACATTGCTAAAGAACACTCTTCATGCCCATCTGGCCGTTCAGGCGGTGATTTAGGCGAATTTGGCCCAGGTATGATGGTGCCTGAATTTGATAAAGTGGTTTTTTCTGCTCCCGTTAACACCGTTCAGGGACCAGTAAAAACACAGTTTGGTTATCACTTATTAGAAGTGACTAGCCGCACTGAATAAGACATAAAAAAACCCGGCTTTAGCCGGGTTTTTTATTTCAACCTATTAATAAGGCTTATGACTGACGAGCATGCGTCTGTAAATAAGCATCACTGATTGGATTAAACTGTTGCGTGCGCAGTAATGTTTTTTGGCTATCTAATTGCTCTTTAAAGCTTAAAGTAACCGGTTTTTTCATCGCTTGTACTTGCAGGTAGCGATCAGAAAAGAAGTTAAACGCATGTGGACGCAGTTGTGTTTTTTGTAACTGTAATTGCTCAGAAAACGTTCTGTTTTCAATATCAGCAAATGCAGGTGCAACAACAAGACTCAATGCAGTTAAAGCAGCAAACGTTGTTTTTTTCATGGTCAGATTCCTTCCTCAGGTTAAATTAAAAATCAGTAGCTCAGGGACTATTTAGCTTAGGAAATAGAATAGAGTAATGAAGACGGAATAGATGCAGCAGAACCTCCCAATCGCTGCTACATTAAATCCTTTTGATTAAGGAAGCGCTTCCTGCTGAACGAGGATGTTGTGACCTGTGGCGTTGCCGATTATGACTGCTCAAGCTGATAATCAGGTAAATGGGCAAGCAATTGTTTACCATAACCCTTTGTTAATAAACGTTTATCAAGAATAGTAATTCTTCCCGAGTCCGTTTCCTTTCTTAGCAACCTGCCACACGCTTGTATCAGTTTTACGCTAACCGCGGGCAAGGAAAGCGCAGTAAAAGGCTGGCCACCTTTACGAATAATCCACTCTTGTTTTGCCTGTTCAATCGGTCTGGTGAATACTGGAAAAGGTAATTTTGTAATCACCACATGGGTACATAAATGACCCGGCAGATCCACACCTTCAGCGAAGCGATCCAAGCCGAAAATAATACTGCCTTTGCCTGACTCAATCTGTCGAATATGACGATGCACCATATTTTTAGGAGAGAGGTTGTCACCCTGCACCATCGTTATGGCCGTAATCGCGGCGGGACATTGTCGGTATACCGCTTCCATTACCAGCTTTGAGGTAAATAACACTAAAGTGGCTTCAGTGACGTCAATAATATCGATGAGTTTTTTAACAACTTCCTGCTGCCATTGCTGCTGTTGCTCATTGGGTAGGAAACGCATATCAGGAATATGTAGTGATGCTTGCTTCTGATAGTTAAACGGTGAAGGCACGGCTAAAAAGTGCTGTTCATCAAAGCGATGTAAACCACAATCCAATCTGAAACGATGGAATAACCCCAAACCACGAAGTGTCGCTGAGGTGAGAACAACACCATAGGCTCTTGACCATAAACTGCGATCCAGGAAATATGCTGCCGTCATCGGGCCGGCATGAACAACCAGTGTTTGCTGCTTTGCAAATGTTTCTACGGATATCCAACGTACATTAGGCGGTCGATCCTCCTGGTCAGGCTCTAGAAACAAAGCCATAAAGTCGATGAGGTAGCCAAAAATATTCTGAACCGTACCCACTTGCGGTAATAAGGCTTCCCCAACTTTATTCGGAAGCTGTGTTTTTTCCAGCCCTTCCTTAATCCATTTGGCCAGTACAGAATAATGTTTATAAATCGAATTAGCGCGCTGTAATAACCCCTGGCAAGGGATTAATAAGGCATTGACTAACGGGCTATTCCAGAAAATACGCGGCTCAGTGATATGCTTTTCTAATAAGTCCTGCACAACACCATCACTGTGCAAAATGGTTTCAATCTGTTGTAAATGACTCATTACCGCCGGTAAGTCATGTCTTAATTCCGACAGCATATAGCCAAAATCATGTTGTCTGTATGCCAATGTGGACGGTATCTTTTTCAGTACACTGTCCGCTGTTTCTGTGGTTTGGTAAAGCTGAATAAAATTTAATGCTTTAGCCGCATGATCCAGCGCTTTTCGTGGCAGGTTATGCGCTTCATCAAACACAAAAAGAATTTCTTCCGGGTTCGGTAATACCAAACCACCACCTAAGTCTGCATCACTCAGTATCAGATCATGATTGGCGACCACCACCTGTGCTGCCGTCATTTCCCGCCGTAGCTTATAGTATGGGCAACGTAAGTAGAAGGAACAGCTTTTCCCGGCACAGCCTTCGGAATCTGTAGAGATCTGATGCCAGAGTTCAGCGTCTATTTTGTCACGGCGACTATCGCGATCGCCATCCCAGCGTTCTTCGTCCCAGTCACTCAGTAACTGCTTAGCTTGCGCCGTATGCAGCACCTGTTGATACTTTTCATCCACATCAATATTGAGCGACTGCTGTTCCGGTGTGGTGGCTACCTGATTGAGCTTACTGGGGCAGACATAACGACGACGCCCTTTTACCTGAACAAAACGAATAGGTTCTTCAAGTGTCGCTGAAAACTGAGGCAAATCCTTTTGAATAAGCTGTTGTTGTAAGTTGACCGTGGCAGTACTGATCACCAGTGTTTTCTTTTGTAGCAGGGCTGTTTGAATAGTGCCGGTCAGATAAGCCAGCGTTTTACCCACCCCAGTCGGTGCTTCGACGACAGCCACCCGTTTTTGCGGTGGTTTTGACATGGCTTGAGCAATGAACTCGCTCATTTGCACCTGTTGTGGACGCGCCTTAAAATCAGGCATCGCCGCTTCGATGCGCTCAAATAATGTTGTTACTGCCGTCACATGCCTACTCTATTACTTAAACGTTCACCATTAAGATAAGCCAGCACATTTTTTACTGTGGTTTCAGCAATATGTTGAACAGCTTCCTGGGTGAAATAGGCCTGATGCCCGGTCACTAATACATTTGGAAAGGTTAACAGACGTTGAAATAAATCATCCTGAATAATATCAAGTGAATGATCTTCAAAAAACAAACTGCCTTCCTGTTCATAGACATCAATGCCGAGATAGCCGATTTGTTTGGATTTCAGTCCGTCTAATAGCGCTCGGGTATCCATTAACGCTCCGCGACTGGTGTTAATTAACATCACTCCCGGTTTCATGCTGGCAATGCTGTCATGATTAACCAGGTAACGCGTGTCACTATTTAACGGGCAATGCAGACTGATAATATCGGATTGTTGAATAAGTGTTGTTAAATCAACCACTTGAAATCCTTGCTTTACGCAGTGTTGCGAGTTAACAGGCTCATAAACAAGCACCTCACACCCAAACGCCCGCATTCTTTCCGCCACTAATAAACCAATTTTCCCACCACCGACTATCCCTACGTTTTTTTGGTAGAAATCAAAGCCGAGTAAGCCATCCAGAGAGAAATTGCCATCACGGACACGATTATAGGCACGAGGAATTTTACGACTTAATGCCAACATCAATGCGATGGTGTGCTCAGCTACAGCATAAGGCGAATAGGCCGGAACGTTAACCACGCTGATGCCCAACTCATGCGCGGCAATCAGATCGACCTGATTATAACCCGCACAGCGTAAGGCAATCAGTCGTGTGCCACCTTCTGCTAGTGTGCCTAATGTTTCCCGACTCAAATCATCATTAACAAAGGCACTGACAATTTCAAAGCCCTCTGCCATCACCGCGGTGGATGGATTCAGTGTGACCTCATGACAAATGAATTGAATCGCAGGCACTGACGCTTGCAATAAAAAGCGTTCATCGTATGACTTAGCACTAAACACAGCAATTTGATGAGTGGGCATGACTTATCTACCTGATATAACTAATGATGGTCAGTTATGCGTATCTGTATTGGCTGGCATTAATTCATCCACCAGGAACTGTAAGGTTTTCTGACCGCGAAACTCATTTACAGATAATTTATAACGCACTAATACTAGACTGTTTTCATCTAACCAGCTCGGTTTATCCTGACCGAAAGCCATCGCATTCACCTGCCTGTTACCATTCATCTCAAGCTGTAAACGCAGGTGATTCTGTTCCTGTCCAACTAAACGAAAATGATTTACTTTAAACACCCCATGAAACCTGGGCTCCTCAAAACCCTGGCCCCAAGGCGCTGCCTCAGACAGTATTTCTGCAAATGACAACTGGCAATCGCTTGCTGCTAACTCACCATCTGAAGGTAGTTGTTGTAAGTAGGTTTCGGTTGACACCATCTCATTCAAGGCCGATTCAAATGCCCGATTAAATTCACTTAAATCGGCTTTTTTTATCGTTAAACCAGCCGCCATAGCATGACCACCAAAACGTTCTAACAATTTAGGATGTTTAGCAGCTACTCGGGCCAATACATCACGAATATGTATGCCTGGAATAGAACGTGCCGATCCTTTCACTTCATCGTCATTACCGGGAGCAAAAGCAATAACCGGACGGTATGTTTTTTCTTTAATACGTGAGGCCAACAGCCCAATCACACCCTGATGCCAATCTTCATTAAATAAGCAATAGCCTGTTCTTAAAGTATCGTCCTCAATATCAATCTGTTCCAGCATCTTCAATGCATCCACTTGCATCGTTTGCTCTACCGCGCGTCGTTCCAGATTAATGCTATCCAGCAGTGTCGCTATACTAAGGGCCTGATCAGCATTATCTGTCAGCAGTAAATTAATGCCGAGTCCCATATCTTCCATACGCCCAGCGGCATTCAATCTGGGGGCAATACTAAAGCCTAAGTCAGAAGAAACTAGTTTTTCTTTTTCTCTGCCTGCAATTCGAATCAGTGCTTGTATGCCGATACAGCCTTTACCGCGACGAATACGCTGCAATCCGTGATTGACCAATGTACGATTTAATTTATCCAGTGGCACCACATCCGCTACCGTCCCTAAAGCGACGAGATCGAGCCAATCCCCCACTTTCGGTTCAGGCAAAGCGGCGCTTTCGAACCAGCCGGTTGTTCTTAAATGCTGCCTTAAGCCCAATAACACATAGAAACAGACACCGACACCAGCCAGATTTTTATAGGGGAAGGGATCGTCGGTTTGATTGGGATTCACGATGGCATCCGCTTCCGGCAATTCCTCACCAGCCAGGTGATGATCAGTCACCAACACTTTCATTCCTCGTTGATGTGCCGCTTTTACCCCTGATATTGAGGCAATGCCATTATCCACCGTCACCAGTAAATCTGGCTGTTCATGCGCTGGAATATCCTCTAATAACGAGGGAGTCAGTCCATAGCCATGAATAAAGCGATTAGGAACAATATAATGAACCTGTTTCAAGCCCATCGACTGCAAACCACGTATCGCCAAAGCACAACTGGTAGCACCGTCACTATCAAAATCAGCAACAATCGTGACTTTCCATTGTTCTTTCAAAGCAGTGGCTAATAATTCAACAGCGGCCTGCATGCCAAGGAGCTGATCTGGCCTTGGTAGGTCAGCCAGTTCAAAATACAACTGTTCCACCGCGGTAATACCGCGTGCGGCCATGATTTTTCGCAAACTGTCTGGCCATGACTCAGGGAGCTTATCCCAGCCATGGTGAGGGCGTTCAACAATATCAGGTAATACACTCATAACCAGATTTTCCAGGCCGATGTCGGTGTTAAATGGTAAGTCCCCCACTCAGGAATAACGATATGCACGGAATCCAACTGAAAACGTTTTAATGCTTTATAAATAGGCGTTAACCAGTTTTTATCAAGCACTTCCATTTGCGTTGACCAGTCTTTATCCGGATCAAAATGGGCTAAATGCAAGGCGTGTTTTGCTTGAATATCAGTAAAATGGTCAATATTCTCCAGCCATTCAGAGCCACTGTAGTGACTCAATTGCTTCAATGTTTCATCTTGACCAGAAACATGTGACCAGGTCTGCCATTCATCAGGCATTTTTTCCTTCCCCCAGAACCAGACACTATTAAACGGCACCTTACCCTGTGCTTCTCTTGCCTGATTCACCGGACAGTCGAATAACACCATCTGAATCTCATTCCATAAACGAATCCATAAGCGGGCATCAGCGCCTTTGGGTAAAAATTCAGTCACTGCACGACGATCGACCTTATCCACGCAAGTCAATTCAATATCAGGTTCGATTGGCATGCTCAGCAGCCATTGATTCGCTGTGTTAATGCTTAATGAAGCGCCCAAATCATCAAACAGATATTGAATCGAAGCAATAAGTTGTTCAGCTTCGTCCATACTGATATCCAGGCCATGATGAAATAGCAGCAGTTGGTCCCGGTCAGCTTGTAAATAACAGGGATCTACACACAGACTGAACTCCGTTCCACCTCTTAACCTCGCCATGGGGAAGTCGTCCCAATATCTTGTTTCTTCAGAAAATAATGATAATAGTTGCTGAAAAAAACGATCTTCAGACTCAATAAACGTCCCTCTTTTCATCAGTATTTTTAATGATTGAGGTAAAAAGCTCTGGTTTATTGGATTGGCAACGACGACCGAAAAAGCAGGCAGAATCAGCGTCAGTTGTTGGCTAGCCATTCGCCAAAACTTGCCGGATAAACGGTATGGTTAACTTTCGTTTAGCCTGTAAAGAAGCTTTATCTAGCTGTTGTAAAACAGTCATCAGAGCAGGCATATCGCGTCCATAATGACGCAGTAAATATTGTGCCACCTCGGTTGTTATCGTTAATCCACGTGACTGTGCCTGTAATATCAGGGCTTGCTGTTTCTGTTCATCTGTCATCATCACTAATTGATAAACCAGACCTGTCGCCAGCCTTGACCGTAAATCCGGTAATCGAATTGAACTATTCGCTGGGGTCTGTTGTGCTGCCACCAACAGGCGCCCCTTTGCATCATGCAAGCGATTAAAACAGTGAAAAACAGCTTCTTCCCACTCGGGTAAGCCAGCAATCGCATCGATATCATCCAGGCAGAGTAAATCGGCTTGTTCAATTGCCTGAAGTGCTGCAGGCGCTGCCGTTTTCACAAGTTCTGATAACGACAAATAAATGACCCTGTAACCCATTTGCTGAACCGTTTCGGCACAAGCTATCAGCAAATGTGTTTTACCTGTGCCACTATCCCCCGCAAGGTATAGGAAATCCAATTCAGCTAACTGACAAAACGCTTGTAGAGCTTGTTTGGTTTCTTGTTTGGCAAACAAGAAATTATCGAGCCTGTATATCTCCTGAGGAGATAGTCGAAGCGTTAGTTGTGTTTCAGCTAATGACATGTGTGCGTGACTAAGTTAAGAATACAAATGACTATCGAGATAACGCTGATGCGCATGGCGTAACAACACCATGACAACCGAAGCGGCAGGCAAAGCAAGTAACACACCGGTAAAGCCAAATAATTGCCCACCGGCTAATACAGCAAAAATAACGGCCACTGGATGCAAACCAATACGCTCACCAACAAAACGAGGCGTCAGCACCATCCCTTCTATAGCTTGGGCGACAGCAAATACAATGGCCACTTGCAGCACCGGTAGCCAGTCACCAAATTGAAAGAATGCGGCCAATCCAGCCAGTAAAATGCCTACGATTAAGCCAAGATATGGAACAAAGCTGACAAGCCCGGCAATTACGCCCAGTAATAAGGCTAATTCCAGGCCAATCAAACTGAGCCCTAAGGTATATATCACCGCAAGTGCGAACATCACCATCAACTGACCACGCATAAAGCCAGCTAACATGTCATCACATTCCAATGACATTTCAATGAATTTTTCCGCATATCGTCTTGGCAGTAACTCTCTGAAACGGGCAACTAAACTATCCCAGTCTCTCAATAAATAAAAAGTAAGTACCGGAATTAAAAGCAAATTCCCCAGCCACTGCACTAACACCATGCCAGAGCGTGTCATATAGCTGAAAACACCTCCGGCAACCTGCCCAAACTCCGACCAGTATTTACTCAACGCCTGTTTTACTGTCTGCAGGTTAAACACATCGGTTGGTAACCCCACTGAGTTCAACCACGGCTCTATCAGTTTCTGTGTCTGTGTTAAATAATCAGGCAAATTACTAAACAATTTGGCTACCTGAGCACTGAGTAAAGGCAGCATGACTAATAACATCAAAGCAACCACAATAAAAATAACGGCAAACACCACACTTACTGACATGGTTCTGGATAAATTCCAGCTTTCCAGTCTATCTACCAAAGGATCCCCCAAGTAGGCAAAAAGCGTCGCAATAAAAAATGGCATCAATACTGGTGACAGCTCAAATAATAACCAACCTGCTATAACAACGATGGCCACAAGCAAAAACTTATTGGTATCCGTCATTATGGTTGTTTTCTCTGCTTCCATGCTTTATTTCCCCAAATAATCACATATTCAAAACCACTGTATAAAACACTGGTCACAACGGCCCATATAACCATGGTCACCACAGTATGCAGAGCAGGCAGCCATTGTTGTTCAATGATTACCAGCAACACTAATAGAATTTGTAATGCCGTATTAAGTTTACTGCTCCATAACGGCAGCAGTTCAAATTCGCCAATGGTGTAATGATAGACTAATCCACCACACACAATGATGACATCCCGGGCAAGCACTAACCAAAGCAACCACATCGGAAGCAGACCAATCCAGGCTAAAGTGGCAAAACTTGCCACCAACAAGAGTTTGTCAGCTATCGGGTCAAGAATTGAGCCGAGACGTGACTGCCAGTGAAAATGTTTGGCGAGAAAACCATCAATACCATCTGAAATGCCTGCGATGGCGGATACGATTAGTGCTAATACATATCGTTCGTGCACCAGTGCCCATACCACTGGAATCACCAGCAAAATTCGTAACAATGAAATCAGATTGGGAATGTCACGTAAACTCAATGTGTTAACCGATAATATTTTTTATCCGTTATCGTGCCCTCAGGTTCGGTTAATTCTGATAAAAGGCCACCAACAGACAAAAGACGTTGCAGAACTTGCATGTCACCACTATAGCTAATATCTAAATCGAGAATATTCATACCCAAATTATTCACCCGGATATTGTCAATACTGTCGATTTGGTTGAGATAGGCCATGACTCTGGAAAAATCCACGTAGTCATTAACCTCATCAATCTGCACAGAAAGTGTCTTATTCGTATCAGACACCTGGTTATGCTGAGCATACTCGCTAGCCAGACTATCGACTAACACTCCTAAGCCTTTATTTATCGAAGCGCTGATAAAGCCTTCTGAGGTCCAGCTTTGACGGGTTTCACCCGTGCCTGACTGCCAGATAATCTGAGTGGTGTCATTATGGATTGTCATTTTGATAATAAGAATGATATCCGCCCCATAACGCTGCGAAGCGGCCTTGATGGCATCATCGTTACCTGACCATACATCGTCAAAACTCAAAGCAGACTGATCTTGCAGGTCCATCAACGGCATAAGAATGGGCAAGCCTCGTTCATCAGCCGCTTGTTGTAACGGTTTAAAAACGTCTTGGGGAATATTTTCTAAACCTTGCAAACTTTGCTGGCCATCTATATCAGTAGCTAACCAGACCAGCACGTCCGGTCTGACTTTCCCCCATCGAGGCAGACCAAGCTGACGTATAACCGCATTGACGGCATTTTTATCAAAACTCAAACGCAATGAAAGTTGATCAGGCTGTGTTAAATCGGCAGCTTCTATATTGTTACGAATATACTCATAACGTTCGACCAGTTGCGTGGCATTGGCAAGTACCGGAGCAATATCGGCTTGACTAAGCTGATTTTCATTACCGACTAACTTAATAAGAACTTGCTTGAGCAAGTCAGGTGCCAGAGCATCGCGCTCTTTCTGCTGTTGTGTCGTGACAGGAGCTGTCGCCTGATAAAGATTATTGACCTCAGCAGCATAGCTACTAAAACTCAGAAACAGCAAAATAAGGGCATAAAATAATCGGTGCATTGTGGTATTCTAACACGCTGTTTTAAGCATGTGATGCACAACATTTTCAGGAATACATTATGACCGATAGCGTGGACTCTTCTCGCACCTCTCTTAGTTATCGTGATGCCGGCGTTGATATTGAAGCTGGCAACGCCTTAGTCGATCGCATTAAACCTCACGCAGCAAGAACCCGTCGACCAGGTGTTATGGCTGGTTTAGGTGGTTTTGGTAGTCTTTTCGAACTTCCGGTCGATAAATACAAACAGCCTGTTCTAGTCTCCGGCACCGATGGCGTGGGCACTAAATTACGTCTGGCGATCGAATCCGGTATCCACAATACCATCGGCATTGACTTGGTGGCGATGTGTGTCAACGATATCGCTGTATTGGGCGCAGAGCCTTTATTCTTCCTCGATTATTATGCAACGGGAAAACTGGATGTCGATATTGCAGAGTCTGTGGTATCTGGCATAGCTGAAGGTTGTTTGCAGGCTGGAGCCGCGTTAGTCGGTGGTGAAACAGCTGAAATGCCTAGCATGTATGAAGATGGCGATTATGATTTAGCAGGCTTTTGTGTCGGTGTGGTTGAAAAAGAAGCCGTTATCGATGGTTCAAAAGTCGCTGCTGGGGATAAACTCATTGGTCTCGCCGCTTCTGGTCCACATTCAAATGGGTATTCACTCATCCGTAAAATTCTTGAACGTAGCGGTCAATCCTTAAGCTCGGCATTTGATGGCGCCACTTTAGGTGAAAAATTATTAGCGCCAACAAAAATTTACGTGAAATCGCTATTACAGCTGAATGAAAAAGTCAGCATTCATGCGTTATCACACATTACCGGTGGCGGTCTGCTTGAAAATATTCCACGCGTTCTGCCAGAAGGTGTGAAAGCGGTCATTGATGCCAGTAGTTGGCAGCGTCCTGCTGTGTTTGACTGGCTGCAAGAAAATGGCAACGTTACAGATAAAGAAATGTATCGCACATTCAATAATGGGATAGGTATGGTTATCGTGGTTGCAGAGAATGATGTGTCTGAAGCTTTAGCGGTATTGAACAGTGCTGGTGAACAAGCCAGTTTAATTGGTCAAATTGAAACAGCAAATGCGGCTGACGAACTAGTCGAAATTCAATAACCATGAGTGTGAATGAATCTACAACCCGGCTGGTGATTTTAATCTCCGGCCGCGGTAGCAATATGCGCTCTATTATCGAAGCGATTAATCATCAGCAACTTGATGCTACGGTAGCTGCGGTTATCAGTAATCGTCCAGATGCTGCGGGATTGGAATATGCCAGTAGCCAATCCATTCCTACCAAGATTATTGATCACAAGGCTTTTGCAGACAGGGAGAGTTTTGACAGAGCCTTAGCTCAGCAAATTGACGAATTTAATCCCGATTACGTGATTTTAGCTGGCTTTATGCGCATTCTTACTGCTGAGTTTGTTGAGCATTATCAAAATAAACTGATTAATATTCACCCCTCTCTATTACCGAAATTCAAAGGCCTTGATACACATCAACGCGCTATTGATGCCGGTGAAAAAGAACATGGAGCCAGTGTACATTTTGTCACTGCAGAACTGGATGATGGTCCGGTCATTATGCAGGCCAAAGTCCAGGTTATGCCTGATGATTCAGCACAAACACTTGCTGCAAGAGTATTAGAACAGGAACATCAGTTGTATCCTGCTGCCATACAAAAACTGGTGAATGTTAAACAGGACTAATAATGCGACTATTGTTCAGTGTTTTTTTGCTGTTTATTTTTATAAAAGTATCTATTGCGGCAGATATACCGGACTTTTCGGCCAATTATTCAGTGAAGTTGAATGGTATTCAGGCAGGTGAGCTGAAACGTACACTTGAGACAGATGAAACAGGGATCAGACACTTCAGTTCTGTTTCACAAGCCAAGGGCGTATTTTCGTTTTTTAAACCGGATGTCATTGAAGAAACCAGTTTATGGAAAATACACGATAATACCGTACAACCCCAGTTCTATCGGTATCTTCGAACTGGCGGAAAAAAAGAAAAACGCCTGGAAATGAAGTTTGACTGGCCAGATATGACGGTACAGATTGATGATCAGGAACATCCCTGGCAGCTTCATCTTGAACCCAACACCTTGGATAAACTCGTTTATCAAATCAGCCTGATGCGGGATTTAGCCAAGCATGAAGGTGATCACATCAACTATCGTATTGCTGATGGCGGCAAATTAAAAACCTATCAGATCCGTATATTAGGCCAGGAACGCATCAAAACACCGCTGGGTGAAATTGATGCGGTTAAATTAACCCGGCACCGTGACAAAGATAATGATCGTGAAACAACACTCTGGTGTGCTCCTTCCCTTTCCTATTTACCAGTAAAACTGGAACACACCGAAGATGGCACCACCTTTACTGCAGTCCTTCGCCGACTCACCGGCATGGATTATCAGCATGCATTCATTAATAATAACGCGACAGACACTGTAAATGCCCATGACTAAAAAGTCTTTTAAAGTGCTTAATCAGAAGACCGTATACAAAGGTTTCTTCAGCGTAAAAAAATATACACTGCAACATACGCTTTATCATGGTGGCTGGAGTCAGGTTGTTGAAAGAGAAGTCTTTCATCGCGGCGACTGCGTTGGCGTTTTGCTTTATGATCCGCATCGTGATGAAGTGGTTATTATTGAACAGTTTCGTGCCGGGGCAGTATTGTCGAAACCACAAGAAGATGCCTGGTTACTTGAGATTGTTGCCGGCGCTGTTGAAGAAAATGAAACACCGGAAGAAGTTGCTATCAGAGAAGCTCAGGAAGAAGCCGGTTGTGTTATCACAGAACTGATGAAGGTCAGCGAGTTTTATACCTCGCCCGGCGGCACCTCGGAATGCCTCACTTTATTCTGTGGCAAAGTCGATACCAGTGAAGTGGGTGGTGTTCATGGCCTTGCTGAAGAAGATGAGGATATCGCTGTCAGCGTTGTTACTTTTGAGGATGCTTGCGAGCTCGTTGAAAGCGGACGCATTAAATCAGCGATCCCACTTATTGCTATTCAGTGGTTACAATTAAACCGCGATAAACTTCGCCAGCAATGGCAATAAAATCACTCATAATTCAAAGGTTCACTGCCCGCTCGCTGACGTAGCCAGTCAATAGAACGTCGAATATTTTTTTGTTGGATTAACCATTTTTCCAGTCGATATTTTCCTGGAAAATTAAGGCATATAAGACCGATAAATAACGTCAATAATCCCTGTCCGGGTAATACCAGCATGGCCAAGCCCAAAATGACTAAAACAATTCCCAGACAATTTTTCAGGGTGATAAGCACTGTTCTGATGATGATATGTTGATCAGCCCAAGGCGTTTTATGTCTCTTTTCTGCTGAGAAATAGTCGGCGGGCATCCTGACGATCAGATAGGGTATAAAAACTAAAGAAGCAACAAAACTGAGTATGGAGATGATTCCCAATGACCATAACCACGTTTCATTACTCCATATTGTTTTGATCAGCTCTTCCATTAGATTACTTGTTTCATCTAAGCAATCGAACTCACGTTGTACTTAACCTGCATTTGATGCGATGCTCCCGGCGCAATAATCACGCTGTTCGCTATGGCATTTGCCGTTTCAACACAGATGAATTGCTGGTAGTCACTGGCATCCATATCATTCAGTAAAGAAGCTCGCGTCCAGGGATTCCATACAACAATATTTTCTGCCCCACTCTGTTCGATATTAATTTGTCGATTCAAAACTTCGTCAATAATCTGAACACGTGCAGGAGATGCCAGATAAACACGATCTGTTTCAGCAAAGGGGGTAATGTCTCCCACTTGGGTGTGCTTAGAAAAGTCTAATGTTTTGTCCAGGTAATCCAGACCATCTAACCCCACCACCGTGGTTTGCGAAATATCTCCCACCTGAAAATACGTGTGTAGGGCTTTTGAAATACTAAACGGTATTTCGCCTCTATTTTCAGTTGTCAGAGAAATATCCAGCTGCTCACCGATAACAATTTTCTTACGCAGGCGGAATTCATTCGGCCACCATTGTTTACTGGTCGCTGTCGATTCCAAACCCAGGGTAATTTCGACAATATCATCATGTAACTGACAGTCCAGCACATTCCATAATAAATTACGGGCAAAACCATGTGCCTGACGACCTAAATTACCAGGGTCTTCGCCAAACCATGGCCAGCAAACGGGTACACCACCACGTATCGCTTTGCCTTGCTGATAAATGGCTTTTTCACTTAAGTAAAAAAGATCGTGTTCCATTCCATTTGATTTATACGACAATATTTGCCCGCCATAAAGGGCTATCGTCGCAGAAGCTTTTTTCGTGGCTATTTCAATGATGGGCATTCCTGATTGCCCTTCAACAAAGCACACTTCAGCTTCTTTACCAAACAGACGGTTAAGTGTTTCTAAATCCTGCATATTCACTATTCCAAACGAAAAAACGGGCTTACGCCCGTCTCTCCATAGACAGTATAGTCATTCACTATAAGGAAAAACCCTTATTAGTGATGATGACCGCCCTCACCATGAACATGGCCATGCTCAAGTTCTTCTGCACTGGCTTCACGAACTTCACGGACAGTTACATCAAAATTCAGGTGAACGCCTGCTAAAGGATGATTACCATCAACTGTCACTGTGTCATCTTTAATGTCGACAACAGTTACCAGAACCGGTCCCTGCTCTGTTTCAGATTGAAACTGCATGCCAACCTGAACATCATCAACACCGCTGAATAGTTCACGTGGTACGTCTTGCTTTAACTCTTCGTGTCTTTCGCCATACGCTTTGGCTGGTTCAATACTTGCTTTGACCGCATCGCCCGCTTCTTTGCCATTCAGCGCATCTTCCAGACCAGGAATAATATTACCTGCACCATGAAGGTAAGCTAACGGGCCCGCTGCTTCCGAGCTATCGATGACACTGCCATCGTTATCAGTCAGGGTATAGTCGATTACTACAACAGTATTATCTGCAACTTTCATTTAGATTCCTCACTTACATGTTTTGGATTACAGCTGCAGCATAATCACTACAACTTATTGATGTTCTCGCCATACAACTGAATCAATCTGACGTTCAGTTTGTCTTGGTTTTAAACATCAACAGCTATTATTGTCATCAATACGACTCAAGTACGACGTTACTAATAGCTGTTCGCTAATAATTTCAGATATGAATCCATCCGCTTTTACTAGCCTGCGCTGGTATAGTATCAATACCTTGCTAACTAATAAAAGCCATCATCAGCTTAATTTTTTATCATCAAGAACAGACTTAACAGATGTTAGACAAAACTTGACGTTATGTTGTCATTACATCGCTAAGTGCATTAAACAATACATTCTACGATAAAAAAAGTTGAGTATTTTATCATTAAACTCCTTCACACACTAATTATGGCGAAGCTGATCCTATTTAATAAACCCTATGATGTTCTCACCCAATTTACTGATGAGTCAGGTCGAAAGACGTTAAAAGACTATATCGACATTGACGAGGTCTACCCTGCCGGCCGGCTGGATCGGGATAGTGAAGGACTGGTTTTATTGACCAACGATGGTCAACTACAGCATCAAATAGCCAATCCCAAATTCAAATTAGAAAAAACCTATTGGGTCCAGGTGGAGAATATTCCTGATTCAGCGTCACTGCAACAGTTGGTTTCAGGCGTAAAACTGAAAGATGGGATGACGAAACCTGCGAAAGTACGCTTGATTCAACCGCCCAGCATATGGGAAAGAATACCGCCTATCCGTGAACGAAAAGCCATTCCTACACAGTGGCTGGAGCTAAAAATCACTGAGGGCCGAAACCGACAAGTAAGGCGGATGACAGCTGCCATCGGCCACCCGACACTTCGGCTTATCCGCGCGGCTATTGGTCCATGGCAATTAAATGATCTAGAACCAGGGCAATGGTGCTCCGTTAATGCCAATGACGTGATAAAATGGCGGGATGATTTGGAAGCCTCGAACAACAGTCGCCGCCGTAGTCGAACAGAACGATCGATTCCTTCTGGTCGAAGAGGAGATCAACGGCAAAATGACCTTAAACCAGCCAGCCGGCCATCTCGAACCAGACGAAAGTCTTATCGACGCAGTGATTCGTGAGACAAAGGAAGAAACTGCCTGGACGTTTCATCCGCAATCACTGGTCGGGATTTATCGCTGGATTCACCCTCGTAAAGGGGAAACGTATATTCGTTATTGTTTTTCAGGAACAGTGACCGATCACGATCCAAACCAAGCGCTGGATGATGATATTTATCAAGCACTCTGGTTACCTTTTGATGAGATACGCCGCAGACAAGCGGATCTGCGTAGTACACTTGTAACCGATTGTTTCCAAGACTATATTGATGGCCACCGCTATCCTCTGGATATTTTACGTAATTAAATATGAGTAATGATAATAAAGTAGTCGTCGGACTCTCCGGCGGCGTCGATTCTTCTGTAGCCGCATTATTGCTAAAACAGCAATTTGATCATGTTGAAGGGCTGTTTATGAAGAATTGGGTCGATTTTGCAGATGAAAGTGAATGTACCGTTGAAGAAGACCGTAAAGACGCCAGCTCTGTAGCTGAAACAGTTGGTATCCCCTTCCATGAAGCCAACTTTGCGATGGAATACTGGGATTATGTTTTTAAACATTTTCTCGATGAGTACCGTGCAGGTCGTACCCCGAACCCGGATATTCTTTGTAACCGTGAAATCAAATTTAAAACCTTTCTCGATCATGCGATTGAATTGGGTGGTGACATTATTGCCACTGGCCACTACGCACGAGTTGAAGAACGAAATGGCCAGTTCCATCTCCTCAAAGGTCAGGACCACAAAAAAGATCAAAGCTACTTTTTGTATACTTTGGGACAGGAACAGCTATCACGCACACGCTTCCCTTTGGGTGATTTACCTAAAACAGAAGTAAGACGTATCGCTGAACAAGCCGGTTTTATCAATCACGATAAAAAAGACAGTACAGGCATTTGTTTTATTGGTGAACGCCACTTTCGCGAATTTTTGAGCCGCTACATACCGGCACAACCTGGTGAAATGCGGACACCTGAAGGTGAAATAATTGGTGAACACGCGGGGCTGATGTATTACACCCTCGGACAACGCCAAGGTCTTGGCATTGGCGGGCGTAAAGACAGTACAGGTGAGCCGTGGTTTGTCGCCGGTAAAGATATGGATAATCAGATTCTTTACGTTGTTCAGGGTGATCACCCCTGGTTATGGAGTCAAAACCTGGTCGCTGAAGAACTGTCATGGGTGGCGGGTCATCCGCCTGAATTTCCTTGTCGGGCAGCAGCGAAAACTCGCTACCGTCAACCTGATCAGGCATGCACCATTACTCAGGATGATAACGGTAACATCCATGTTGAATTTGACGAAAAACAGCGTGCAGTGACACCTGGTCAATCTGTTGTATTCTATCTGGACGATGACTGCCTGGGTGGCGGTATCATCGTCTCCACTGATGCACCCGGTATTCATCCATGAGTCTTAATCCGCGTTTACGTGACCGGACGATTGCCATTTCCGCTGTTGTTCAAGCCGCCTCATTAGTTCAACAAGTTGCTGAAACCGGTCAGGTAAACAGTGCTGATATGAAAGTAATGCTGGAAAGCTTGCTGGTAGAAAATGCACCTGATACCGAGTCTGTGTATGGTTCAATCAATCAATTACGAACAGGAATTGAAGCACTTAATACCCAGCTATCAAAGAAGAAAGACAAAAAAGATGTGACCTTATTACGTTATGTCATCAGTCTTCTTCACCTTGAACGCCAATTAGCCAAGCAACCGGAAATGCTGGCGTTGATTGATCGTGAAATTCAGCAAGTGCCTGCACAAATTGATTATTTCGGCGATATTATGTCGCCCCAAGTCATCGCTCGTTTTGCCGATATCTATCAACGTACCTTGAGTGAGTTAAAGCCAAGAATTCAGGTCTATGGTGATCCCGGATTTTTACAACAGCCAGACAATATTAACCGAGTAAGAGCCCTACTTCTTAGTGGTATTCGCGCTACCGTGTTATGGCAACAGAAAGGCGGACGGCGCTGGCAGTTTCTATTTCAGAGCGGAAAACTACTCAGTGCTACTGAAGCACTGTCGCGTGAAGTCTAGCTAAAACGGGCTTTAGCCAGCCATAAGAAAAGAATAATCGATAAACCGGAGCCACCAAAAATCATACACATCACTACGATCTGATAATGGGCGGCAGTAATTGGCGATACGCCCGATAAAATTTGTCCGGTCATCATGCCTGGTAAAGACACCAGTCCCACAGCCAACATCGAATTAATCGTAGGAATGAATGCAGCCTGAAAGGCTTCATTTCTAGCGCTCAGGTAATCGATATTTCTTGCAAGTTCAGCTGATAAACGCTCTGCGGCCAGGCTGATACTATTCATCGCATTAGCGAAGATCATCCCCGCTAATGGAATCATATATCGCGGCTCAAACCATGGCGATAACCCGATCACACTCTGTGTTACTAACATCAGCGTCAGACCGCCACCCAACAAAATGCTAACAAAGGCAAGCGGATACAACTGCCGACGTTGAATCTGAACGGTGCCTAATGCAATCCAGCTGGCTGCACTCACCATGATAAACATCACCAGCATCACTACCCAGGATTGTTCAGCGGCAAATACCGTTGTTAACACATATCCGACGAGTAACAACTGAATCAACATGCGAATCAGTGCATAAACGGCAAAACCCGCTTTGAGCGACCAATGCAGCATCATCAGCAAGACAACCACTACTGGAATGAAAGCTAGAGTCAGTTGGAAATTCGAAATGACTTGCACCGATGTATTCATGCTTATATTTTCTCAGATATAAAAAAGGCTGTTTTTATCACAAAAACAGCCTTTTTAGTTTCATACGATACGACTAGTAATTAGCTGGCAGCACGTCGATATTCATCCATCTCATGGAAGTTGAGATAACGATAAATTTCTGCCGCCATCGGTTTAATTCCTGCTACCGCTTCAAGATATTCGGCAACGGTGGGTAAACGTCCTATACTGGCCACCACTGCAGCAAGCTCAGCAGAAGACAGATAGACATCGGCATTATTACCCAAACGATTCGGGAAATTACGTGTTGATGTAGAAACCACGGTCGCTCCATCAGCTACCCGAGCCTGATTGCCCATACATAAAGAACATCCTGGTGTTTCTGTACGGGCACCTACACGTCCAAAGGTACTGTAAACCCCTTCTTCAGTCAGCTGGTATTTATCCATTTTAGTAGGCGGCGCAATCCATAATTTCACAGGCAAATTACGCATATTTTCCAACACTTTACTCGCAGCACGATAATGACCAATATTAGTCATGCATGAGCCAATAAACACTTCATCAATTTTATTGCCTTGTAATTCTGACAACGGTTTAATGTCATCAGGATCATTTGGACAAGCGAGTAGAGGTTCTTTGATTTCATTGAGATCAATCTCAATCACCGCAGCATATTCCGCATCAGCATCAGGCTCTAGTAATTGTGGATCATCTAACCAGGCTTTCATGCTATCAATACGACGACGTAATGTACGTTCGTCCTGATAGCCTTCAGCAATCATCCATTCCATCAGCGCCATATTTGAATTTAAAAACTCAATGATAGGTTCTTTATTCAGACGAACGGTACAACCATTCGCGCTACGTTCAGCTGAGGCATCAGATAATTCAAACGCCTGTTCCACTTTCAGATCAGGCAAACCTTCAATTTCCAGCACGCGGCCATTGAAAATATTTTTCTTACCTTTTTTCTCAACCGTTAATAAACCTTGTTGAATAGCGGCGTATGGAATCGCATTTACCAGGTCACGCAAGGTGATGCCGGGCTGCATTTCCCCTTTAAATTTAACCAGCACTGACTCCGGCATATCCAGTGGCATGACCCCAAGAGCAGCACCAAATGCCACCAGGCCTGAGCCAGCCGGGAAACTAATACCAATGGGGAAACGAGTATGCGAGTCACCACCCGTACCCACGGTATCAGGCAAAATCATGCGGTTTAACCACGAGTGAATAATACCGTCGCCTGGACGTAATGAAACACCACCACGTGTACTGATAAAGTCAGGTAGTTCATGCTGTAACTTAATATCAACCGGTTTTGGATAAGCAGCGGTATGACAGAAAGACTGCATAACCAGGTCAGCAGAAAAACCTAAACAGGCTAATTCTTTTAACTCATCACGCGTCATTGCGCCCGTTGTATCCTGTGAACCAACAGTAGTGACCTTAGGTTCGCAGTAACTGTTAGGACGAACTCCATCCACACCACAAGCACGGCCAACCATTTTCTGAGCCAGTGTGAAACCTTTACCGGTATCAACAGGTTCAACTGGGCGTACAAAAATATCAGAGGGAGGTAAGCCAAGTGTTTCACGGGCTTTATCGGTCAGGCCACGACCAATGATCAGTGGAATACGACCTCCGGCACGCACCTCATCAGCCAGTGTGGTTGGACGCATACTGAATTCACTGATGACATTGCCCGCTTCGTTTAATATCTTGCCTTCATAAGGCAGAATCGTAATAACGTCACCTGTTTCCATGTTCTGGACATCACATTCAATCGGCATCGCGCCAGAATCTTCGGCTGTATTAAAGAAGATAGGAGCAATATTGTTACCGAGAATGACGCCACCCTGACGTTTATTAGGTACATAAGGGATATCGTGGCCCATGTGCCACAACACTGAGTTGATCGCTGATTTTCTTGAAGATCCGGTTCCTACCACGTCGCCAACAAAGGCTAGTGGATGGCCCTTTTCTTTCAATTTCTCGATATCACCAATGGGATCATCCATTTTGCTGACAAGCATGGCTTTTGCATGTAATGGAATATCTGGGCGGCTCCAGGCTTCAGTTGCTGGTGATAAATCATCAGTATTCGTCTCGCCCGGGACTTTAAATACCGTTAGCGTGATCTGTTCTGCTAATTTAGGTCGTGAGGTAAACCACTCAGCGTCAGCCCAAGATTGTAATACGCGCTTTGCATAGTCATTGGTTTCAGCTTTTTCAACCACGTCATGATACGCATCGTAAACCATCAGTGTTTTGCATAATGCTTTCTCAGCCGTCGCCGCTGTTTCTTCAATATCAAGTAGCTGAATCAATGATTGCACATTGTAACCACCCATCATCGTACCGAGTAATTCAGTCGCCTTTACGGGTGAAATCAAAGCACATTTAACTTCACCTTTTCCAATATCGGTGAGAAAGCCTGCTTTCACATAGGCCGCTTGGTCGACGCCTGGCGGAACTCTGTGAATCAGGAGTTCGAGTAATGCTTCACTGTCATCACTGCCATTTTTGAGTTGTTCGACTAAGGTAGAAACTTGTTCAGCATCAAGTGGTAACGGTGGTAAGCCAAGTTTGGCACGTTCTTCAACTTGCGATTGATATTCTTTCAGCACGTATGTGTACCCCAAAGTTTGAGAATGAAACGGTGACATTTTACCTGAAAGCGTTTAGTACGAGCGAACTCTGCTATAATTTCGCACAAATTTATTAACTAAATCTTTCATCGGAGTATTCATGGATTTAACCGCTTTGACCGCGATTTCACCGGTTGATGGCCGCTATGCCGGAAAAACTGAAGCGCTGCGCCCATTCTTTAGTGAGTATGGACTACTGCGCGCCCGTGTAGAAGTAGAACTTCGCTGGCTACATTTACTCGGTAATAATGCCAGTATTCAGGAAGTACCGAAACTTAGTCAAGAAGCAGAAGCTTTTTTAGATAACATTATTAATAACTTCTCGGTTGAAGATGCTCAGGAAATAAAAAATATTGAGCGTGAAACGAATCACGATGTTAAAGCCGTTGAATATTTCATCAAAAGAAAATTTAAAGACAATGCAGAACTGAACGCCGTCAGTGAATTCGTTCACTTTGCCTGCACTTCAGAAGATATCAATAATACGGCTTACGGCATCATGCTGAAAAATGCTCGTGAGAAAGTGATTTTGCCAGAAATGGATACCGTTATTGCTGCTATCCGTAAGGTGGCACAACAACATACTGATACACCAATGATGTCGCGTACCCATGGTCAACCTGCTTCACCAACCACATTAGGTAAAGAGTTGGCCAATGTGGTACAGCGTCTGGAGCTGCAACGCACCCATGTAGCAGCTGTTTTACTATACGGTAAAATGAACGGCGCTGTAGGTAATTATAATGCTCATTATGCAGCCTACCCTGATGTTGACTGGCCAATGATGGCAAATGCCTTTGTGACAGGACTCGGACTGCGTTGGAATAAATACACAACACAAATTGAACCCCATGACTATATGGCTGAATTATTTCAGGCCATGATTCGATTCAATACTGTGCTGATTGATTTCTGTCGTGACGTCTGGAGTTATATCTCTATCGGTTACTTCAAACAAAAAACCGTGAAAGGCGAAATTGGTTCTTCGACCATGCCCCATAAAGTGAATCCCATCGACTTTGAAAATGCTGAGGGCAATCTGGGCATAGCCAATGCTGTATTTGATCATTTAGCGCTCAAATTGCCTATTTCCAGATGGCAGCGAGATCTGACTGACTCTACTGTATTACGCAACTTAGGCGTAGGTTTTGCACATTCACTATTGTCATACAGCTCAGCATTAAAAGGCATCAGCAAACTTGACCCTGCACCTGAGGTTATGGCCGCTGATTTGGATGCTAACTGGGAATTATTAGCTGAACCAATCCAAACGGTGATGCGTCGTTACGGTATTGAAAATCCATATGAAAAGCTGAAAGATTTAACGCGTGGCCAACGCGTTAATAAAGACATCATGCAAGCGTTCATTGATGGACTTGATATGCCTCAAGAAGCCAAAGATAAATTAAAGGCGATGACACCCGCTAATTATCTTGGCAACGCAGCAGAACAAGCCAAAAACGGTTAAGCATGAGTGAGAGTATCCCGACTGACGATCAATCTATACCGTTCGACAGTCGGGAATATGCAAGCCGCTACACTATCGAACTCATCGAGTCCGCCAGACAGGAAATTTGTTTTTGTGGACCTGAGTTGGATAGTGTTTTATTCAATAATCAAATTGTCGTCGATAAATTAATCGCCTTTATTAACCAAAGCCAGCGCTGCGGTATTCGCTTTTTAGTGCACAGTACTCAGCAAACAACTGCCCAAAGGCATTTACTTATTCCTTTAGCGCAGAGGTTGTCCAGTAAAATTCAAATTCATATTGCAGATAAGCAAGATCAGAAATCTCGTTATATGTATCTATTGATAGATAATAAGGCATTTTTATATTGTCCCAATTCTGCCCGTTACGAGGGTATAGTTGACTTTGATGCTGTACGTCAGGTCAGTAATAGAAAAAAGGACTTCGAGGACATGTGGTCAAGAAGCCAGTTTGATGTGAATACGAGGCGTTTGCAATTATGAAAAAACTCATTCTGACCGTTGCGATACTAATGTTCTGCAAGAGCTTATTTGCAGATTCCGACATTCATACCATCAGCCTGAAGCATCGCTTGGCAAGTGAGGTTGTCGATCAAGTCCGCCCTTTTCTCCCCGAGTCAGCCACGATAAAAGCGTACGACAATATGCTTATTTTGAAGTCTGATCGCGCTACTGTAGCAAATGTTGAACAGCTGATTAAAAAGCTGGATGTTCCTCTGAAGTCTGTTCTGGTCACTGTCTGGCAGACATCTGAACAGCTCAATCATCAGTCTGGTCATCAGGCCAATATCGAACTGTCCACGGAAGAACCCAATGCATCAGTATCAATAAAACAATGGTCAACAAAAGGCAAAGACGATAAAAATAATCGTTATAGCGCGCAAGGTATTGCTGGACAGCCGATTGCTATCAATATCGGTAATGCTAGACCAGAAAAAGACTATCTATACTTCGTTAACGCCAATGGCAATATCGGTTTCGCCTCGAATACACAATATATATCGACCTCAAGAGGATTTATGGCTGTCCCCTTTTTGCTGTCAGATAATAATGTGAAGGTAGAAATACACCCTTTTTTCTCTGACCGTAGCCACGATGGGCAAATTAACAGTAGTAACCTTATCAGCACCGTACATGGCAAATTAGGCCAATGGATAGAAATAGCCTATGTTTCAGAAGATCAGCATGAACAAAAAGAGGGGCTGAAACAGTATCAAACACATCAAGGCCAGCAACAAATTATCTATCTGAAAGTCGAAACATCTTCAAATTAATCACAAGAGTATTTATGGATATCAAAGAAGCGATTCTTACCCGTCGTTCTGTTAAACATTATGACCCTGACCACACAATGACAAAAGAAGAAGTCAGAACATTAATGGAGCATGCGATATTATCTCCAACAGCATTTAATCTTCAGCACTGGCGTTTTATTAATGTTGAAGATAAACAGCTTCGTCAAGAAATCCGCGAAGCCAGTTACGGTCAAGCTCAAGTCACAGATTCGTCGATGTTATTAGTGCTGTGTGCCGATTTAAATGCCTGGGAGAAAGATCCTCAACGCTACTGGCGTCATGCTCCAAAAGAAGTGCAAGACTTCATGCTGCCAGCCATTGAAGGTTATTACACCAACCATCATCAGGGGCAGCGCGATGAATGTTTTCGATCTGTCGGCATTGCTGCCAGCACTATTATGTTAATGGCAAAAGGCATGGGTTATGATTCATGCCCAATGGATGGTTTTGACTTTGATAAAGTGGCAAGAATTATCAATTTGCCTCATGATCACGTCATTGTAATGATGATTACAATCGGTAAAAAACTACAGGAAGCACGTCCACGCTCGGGACAGCTAGAGCTAGATGAAGTCCTGTTTACAGACAAGTTTCCAGACGAAACTAAATGATTGGGGGTGGCGCTTCTGACACACAGTTGCGCCCTTTCCTCTTAGACATATATAAAGCTCTGTCAGCTCGCTGCATGAAGCTCTCACTACCTTCAGAGCTAACATAACGTGCCACACCAAATGACATGGTGATAACACCCAGTGACTCCCTGGTATCTTTGCGCTGTATACGTTTAGAAGCAATTTCCTGACGAATATTTTCAGCAACATTTTTTGCATTCTGCAGGCTGGTATTCAATAAGACAATGGCAAATTCCTCACCACCATATCTTGCAACAAGATCACGTCCTTTAACACTATCTTTTAATGCATTCGCCACCACACGCAGCACCTGATCACCCACCAAGTGCCCATGTTTATCATTAATATTTTTAAACATATCAAGGTCGGCGAAGATAATGCAGACATCCAGTCCGGAATCATCTGCATCATTGGTGACTTTGCTTACCACATCATCAAAGGCTTTACGGTTAGCTAAGCCTGTCAATGTGTCTGTTTTTGCTTCTTGCTTAGAAACGTCAAACTCTTTCTTGAGTTTTTCTACCTCAGTCATCGCGGTATTTAAACGCTCAGTCAGCAACTCACCACTATTCATCGCCTGCCGTGTTTCAGCGAGAATATCGTCGACAATCTGATGAATTTCTGCAGCAGACATATCACGATTGATCCGACTCATTAGATCATTTAATCGCTGATTCGTTTTATCCGTATGCATGACACTGCTATAGATAAAATTAATGACTTCTTTCAGCAAGCGCGCCAATTCAAGACGCATTTGATAAACTTCTTCACGCTCTTTTTCTATATTGAAAAATCGCTTGAACAGCGTCTTGCATTGGCTTTCACTCAATAGCGGCGTTTCTTTCACCATATCTTGGATAGACAGCGAAAGCTCTTGGTTACCACCAGATACATGCTCATACCAGACCGTATAATTATCTGGTGTCATTGGCACTCCATGTTTGCGCATCAGAGGCAATGCAAGCCGCATATATTCTGCGGCTTTATCAGATAATTCATTGTAGTCCATGCTTAAAGCCTGCGTGAGGTTTATTAGACCTTACGCTTTGCCTTCCCAGCAATTTTCAGACGCAAGGCGTTCAATTTAATGAAGCCTTCTGCATCCTTTTGATTATAAGCACCGGCGTCATCTTCAAACGTTGCAATTGACTCATCAAACAAGCTATCCGTATCTGACGCACGACCAACCACAGAAACATTACCCTTATATAATTTGATACGTACTTTACCGTTAACTGTTTGCTGTGATTCATCAATCATTTTCTGAAGCATCACACGCTCTGGTGCCCACCAGTATCCGTTGTAGATCAGCGAGGCATAACGTGGCATCAATTCGTCTTTAAGATGTGCAACTTCTCGGTCCAGCGTTAAAGATTCAATAGCACGGTGAGCTTTCAACATTACTGTGCCCGCAGGTGTTTCATAACAACCTCGAGACTTCATCCCGACGTAACGATTTTCAACAATATCCAGGCGACCGATACCGTTTTCGCCAGCAACTTTATTCAAATACGTCATCACAGTCGCAGGCGACATTGCTTCACCATTAATTGCAGTGATATCACCTTTTTCGTAGGTTAATTCAAGATAAGTTGCTTTGTCTGGCGCATTTTCTGGTGACACAGACCAACGCCACATAGACTCTTCAGGTTCAGCCCATGGATCTTCCAAAATACCGCCTTCATAGGAGATATGTAACAAGTTCGCATCCATCGAATAAGGCGACTTTTTACCTTGTTTCATTTCTACTGGAATACCGTGCTGTTCAGCGTAATCAAGTAGCTTTTGACGAGACAATAAGTCCCATTCTCTCCAAGGTGCGATAACTTTAATGTTAGGGTTCAAGGCATAGGCACCAAGTTCAAAACGGACTTGGTCGTTACCTTTACCTGTAGCACCATGTGAAACCGCTTCAGCACCGGTTTGATTAGCAATCTCAACCAAACGTTTTGCGATCAATGGACGTGCGATGGAGGTGCCTAATAAGTATTCGCCTTCATAGATGGCATTCGCACGAAACATTGGGAAAACGTAATCACGTGCAAACTCTTCACGTAAATCTTCAATGTAAATTTCTTTGATACCTAGCGATTTTGCTTTTGCTCTGGCTGGTTCAACTTCTTCACCCTGCCCAAGGTCAGCTGTGAAAGTAACTACTTCACACTCATATTTATCCTGCAACCACTTCAAAATAACGGAAGTATCCAGTCCACCTGAATAGGCTAAAACGACTTTGTTGATCTTAGACATGGGTGATATTTATTCCTGTAAAAAATTAGCTGACTTAATCCCTAAATCACCATAGTAATAACATCGGCAAGATAGAAATTAACTTGAATAAAAAAGAACGCGTATTGTATCAAAAACCACGGATTGCAAGCACTTCTTTCACGGCTTTACGACCATTTCCTTTACAACTTATTAATCGTGGAGCATCAAGATATCGAAGTCTAAATCCAAGTTGTCGATATAAATCAATAATTCTATCTGTGGCTTGGTTTGATAATAAAACAGGGCCATCATGCTGACTTAACCAATGTGCGAGCCGCTCTTGATCTTCCCACTTAAAGCCTTTTTGTGAATATTGATGAAAAGGCGTGTCATATGGCGGATCCGCATACACAAAATCCATAGATTCGAGTGGTATTGTTTCGAAATCCTGACAACTGAATTGCCAACGGGACAAAATCGGCTGATAGTCAATAAAACTCTCTAAATAATTAATGGTTTTATAGCGACCGAAAGGCACATTGTAACCACCACTACTGTTAAAACGACATAAACCGTTATAACCCGTTCGGTTTAAGTAATAGAACAATTGTGCTGCACGTGCCGGATTATTTTGTTTAGCATTCAGTTGATTAAATTCATCACGACAATGATAGTAAGCTGATTCATCATTAATGAATGATATATCAACTTCTAGTCCTTCACTTAAATGCTGGTAAAAATTGATTAATGCAGGATTGATATCATTGAGTAACGCACGCTCAGGTGCCAGGCCGAGCGCGACAGAAAGCCCACCACAGAAGGGTTCCACCAGTCTGGATTGCTGATGTTTACTCCAGTAGCGTTTAAGAACGGGTAATAACCAGCGTTTCCCCCCTGCCCATTTGAGTGGCGGTTTTAACGTGGCATCAAAATGGCCCTTGCTCGTCATTAACTCAAATAAAAATAATAGACAAAAAAACGGGTATACCTGTGTAAAACACAGATATACCCCCATTAATTACTGGCTATAGCCAGTTTACACAGGCTTACTTAGAGTGCAATGTCTTGCGTGGAGGCATCAGATCGGTAATCGAACCTTCCGCCATTTCAGCAGCAAAACCTAGTGTTTCAGATAATGTTGGATGCGGGTGAATCGTCAGACCAATATCTTCTGCATCAGCGCCCATCTCTAAAGCTAAAACTGCTTCAGCAATTAATTCACCGGCATTGGGACCGACAATACCAGCACCAATCAAGCGGCCCGTTTCTTTTTCAAACAAGGCTTTTGTCAGACCTTCATCACGGCCAAGACTCAAGCTTCGACCGCTGGCTGCCCATGGGAAAGCTCCTTTGACGTAGTCGATACCTTGTTTTTTCGCTTCATCTTCACTCATACCCATCCATGCGACTTCCGGATCGGTGTAAGCAACAGAAGGAATCGTCATTGGTTCAAACACCGATTTCTGTCCAGCAATAACTTCAGCAGCAACTTTACCTTCATGGGTGGCTTTGTGTGCCAACATAGGCTGACCAACAATATCCCCTATGGCAAAAATATGAGGGACGTTAGTACGCATCTGACCATCTGTTTCAATAAAGCCATGATCAGTCACTATAACACCCGCTGCTTCAGCATTAATCAGCTTACCGTTCGGTGAGCGTCCGACAGCAACCAGTATTTTGTCAAACATAGCTTGTTCAGGTGCCTCTTTACCTTCAAAGGTCACCAATAAACCGTCATCTTTCGGCTCGATATTGCTGACTTTTGTGTTCAGGTAAATATTGTCGTATTTTTCCTGCACACGTTTGAGCAATGGTTTAACGATATCTTTATCTGCACCCGGAATCAGACTATCCTGCAATTCAACGACGGTTATCTTTGAGCCTAAGGCATCATAGACAGTCGCCATTTCCAGTCCGATAATGCCACCGCCGATGACCAATAATTTCTCTGGTACATCTTCCAGTTCCAGTGCATCGGTCGAATCCATCATTCTTGGATCATCATTTGGAAACACCGGGATTTTAGTGACACGAGAACCGGCAGCAATAATGCAGTTATCAAACGAAATCGTTTTCTCGCCATCAGGACCTTCTACTTTCAAGGTGTTTGGACTGGTAAAGCTCCCCTCACCCTGAATGATCGTGACTTTGCGTGTTTTGGCTAAGGCTTTTAATCCCCCAGTCAGTTGATTAACAACACTGCTTTTCCATGATTCTAATTCACGAATATCAATCTGAGGTTTATTGAATTTAACCCCGTGATGCGACATTTCTTCAGCTTCATTAATAATCTGTGCAGTGTGTAACAGTGCTTTAGATGGAATACAACCGACGTTAAGACAAACACCACCAATACGTTCATGGCGCTCTACCATCACAACCTGTTTACCAAGGTCAGCAGCTCTGAACGCAGCAGTGTAGCCACCAGGGCCGGAACCCAGCACTAATACCTCGGCATGTACATCAGCATCACCTTGCGGCGCCGCTGCGGGTGTCGGTGCCGTTTTTTCAGCTGCAGGTGCAGTAGCTTTAGTTTCCGTTGCTGGATCTTTTGAATCCGTGTTTTCACCAGCTGGCTGTTCAGCTTCAAGCGTCAGAATGACATCACCTTGCGATACTTTGTCACCCACAGCCACTTTTAAGCTGACAATTTTACCTTTAGCCGTGCTTGGAATCTCCATCGCTGCCTTGTCTGACTCTAGCGTGATAATGTCCTGATTTTCTTCAACGACATCACCTTCACTAACCAGCACTTCAATGATTTCAACAGCATCAAAATCACCAATATCCGGGACTTTTACTTCTATTTCACTCATAGCAGCACCTTACGAATATCGGACAACATTTGGCTGAGCATCACGGTAAAGCGTGCACCTGCTGCACCATCAATAACACGATGGTCATACGATACAGATAATGGCAACATCAGTCGTGGAACAAACTCTTTTCCATTCCAAACCGGTTTCATTTGATGACGGCTGACACCCAAGATAGCAACCTCAGGTGCATTGACAATAGGTGTAAAGAATTGTCCACCAATACCACCAAGACTTGAAATAGAGAATGTGCCGCCCTGTAAATCTTTGGCTGTTAATGAACCTTCACGTGCACGGGCACTGATATCACCCAGCTCACCGGCTAATTCAAGGAAACCTTTTTTATCGACATCCTTGATTACTGGCACCATAAGGCCATTAGGTGTATCGACAGCCACACCCAGATTGTAGTAATTTTTCAGGATCAGACTTTCTTTGTCTTCACTAAGTGACGCGTTGAACTCAGGGAATTGTTTCAGACAGGCAACAACCGCTTTCATGATGAAAACTAAAGGTGTGAGGTTAACGCCTTTTTTCGCAGCCATTTCTTTATTTTCTTTACGGAAAGCATCTAACTCCGTAATGTCGGCTTCATCAAACTGAGTCACATGAGGAATATTCAGCCAGCATGCATGTAAATGTTTGCCAGAAATTCTCTTAATTCGAGATAACTCTTGTGTTTCAACATCACCAAACTGTTCGAAATTCACCACAGGTACTGATGGGATACCGCTACCTGTCTGAGCAGGTGCAGCTGCTGGTGCAGTCATGACCTGTTTCACATAGTTTTGAACATCTTCCTTGGTGATACGACCTTTAGGACCACTACCGGTTACAGAGGTTAAAACGACCCCTAAATCACGAGCAAAACGACGTACTGATGGTGAAGCATGTGCACGGCGAATGCCCGATTTATTATCAGGTGCATAAGGAATAGCTTCCGCTGGTGGCGTATTGGCTGCAGGACTTGCTTCAACCTTCGCTTCCGGTTTCGGCTGCGGATTCTCAGCAGGTGCAGCAGCTGGCTTTTCTGTATTTTCTTCTGGTTTAGCTTCTTCTGCAGATGAAGCACCAGCACCTTCGGCCACTTCAAGCATAGCGATAACTGTGCCTTCGCTCACCTTATCACCAACGGCTACTTTCATTTCTTTGATGACGCCTGCTTGCGATGCTGGAATTTCCATCATCGCTTTATCAGACTCAACAGTAATGACTTCTTGGTTTTCATCGATGCTATCGCCAACAGCAACAAGCACTTCAATGATTTCGACTGCCTCAAAGTCACCAATATCAGGAACTTTTAACTCAATTAATTCTGCCATTATTTATGCCTTAACTGGGTTGATTGCATCAGCATTAATCTCATACTTCTTGATTGCATCAGCAACCACATCGTATTTAATCTGACCTTCATCGGCTAATGCATGCAGAGTTGCAACCACTACATGATAGCGGTCAACTTCAAAGAAGCTACGCAATGCTTCACGTGTATCACTACGGCCAAAACCATCTGTACCTAATACGGTATAGCTCGCTTTAACCCATGGACGAATTTGTTCTGCATACAAACGTACATAGTCTGTTGCTGCAACCACAACACCAGCTGCATCATCTAAGCATTCGGAAATATAGCTGCGTTTCTTCGGTGCGGTTGGGTTGAGGCGATTGTGACGTTCAACCTCTTGTCCATCACGAACCAATTCATTCATGCTAGTCGCGCTCCACACATCAGCAGAGACTTTCCAGTCTTTTTCCAGCAACTCCGCAGCCGCTTCCACTTCACGCAGAATCGTACCACTGCCCATAAGCTGTGCTTTAAGTTTGTGTTTACCGCCCGTTTTTAATTTATACAGACCTTTGATAATGCCCTCTTCGACACCTTCAGGCATATCAGGATGTTTGTAATTTTCATTCATCGCAGTGATGTAATAGAAGACATTTTCCTGCTTCTCATACATACGTTTCATACCATCATGAACGATAACAGCCATTTCGTAGGCATAGGTTGGGTCATAACTGATGCAGTTTGGAATGGCATTTGCCATCAACAGGTTGTGACCATCCTGGTGTTGTAAACCTTCACCATTGAGGGTCGTACGACCTGCAGTCCCCCCGATGAGGAAACCTTTAGCTTGAATATCACCCGCTAACCACCATAAATCACCTACACGCTGATAACCAAACATCGAGTAGTAGATATAGAACGGCACCATATTAACGTTGTAGTTACTGTAAGCCGTTGCAGCAGAAACCCATTCAGCCATTGAACCCGCTTCGTTAATGCCTTCTTCCAGAATCTGACCTTTGGTATCTTCACGGTACCACATGACTTTACCTGAATCTTCAGGCTCATAACGTTGACCAGAAGAGGAATAAATACCGACACTACGGAACAGACCTTCCATACCGAAGGTACGGGCTTCGTCTGGCACGATTGGCACAATATTCTTACCGATCTGTTTATCACGAATCAGTGCAGTTAAGACGCGAACAAACGCCATTGTGGTAGAAAGTTCACGATCACCGCTTGATTTCAGTACGGCATCAAACAGCTTTAATTCAGGAATTTTCAGTGCAGGTGCACTGTTATTACGTTTTGGTAAGAAACCACCCAACTCTTTACGACGTTCCAGTAAATATTTCTTCTCTGGGCTGTCATCTTTAAGCTTGATGAACGGGACTTTATCCACTTCTTCATCGGTTAAAGGAATATTGAAACGATCACGGAATCGTTTCATTTGTTCGATTTCCAGTTTCTTCTGTTGGTGCGTGGTGTTTTGGCCTTCACCGGCTTCACCCATACCGTAACCTTTTACGGTTTTAGCAAGGATAACTGTCGGTTGTCCTACATGGTCTACAGCTCGTTTATAAGCAGCGTAGATCTTTCTTGGATCATGACCACCACGACTCAAATGCCAGATATCCTCATCCGTCATGTCAGAAACCATTTCTAACAATTCAGGATATTTGCCAAAGAAGTGTTTACGAACATAAGCACCATCTTTCGCTTTATAGTTCTGGTATTCACCATCAACCACTTCTTCCATACGTTTCAGTAGCAGGCCATTGGTGTCACGAGCTAGTAACTGATCCCAGCCACTACCCCATAAGACTTTAATGACATTCCAGCCAGCGCCACGGAATAAGGCTTCTAATTCTTGTATGATTTTACCGTTACCGCGCACAGGACCATCCAGACGCTGTAAGTTACAGTTAACTACATAGATAAGGTTATCCAGCTTCTCACGACCCGCAAGAGTGATCGCACCTAGTGATTCCGGCTCATCCATTTCACCATCGCCCAGATAAGCCCAGACATGACGGCCTTCTGTTTTAACGATATCGCGATGCTGCATATATTTCATGAAGCGTGCTTGATAGATGGCGAGGATGGGGCCTAAGCCCATTGACACGGTTGGGAACTGCCAATAATCAGGCATCAACCATGGATGTGGGTATGAGGACAGACCTTTACCGTTTACTTCGAAACGGAAATTTTCTAATTGTTCTTCGGTCAGTCTGCCTTCAAGGAATGAACGAGCATAGATACCAGGTGATGAGTGGCCTTGAACAAAAACCATATCTGCACCGTTGCCATATTCATCACCTTTAAAGAAGTGGTTAAAGCCCACATCGTAAAGGGTGGCTGCTGATGAAAAGCTAGCAATATGACCACCGACAGAGCCGGGTTTCATATTAGCTTTCACTACCATCGCCATAGCATTCCAGCGAATATAAGATCTCAGCTTGTGTTCCATCGCCTGGTCACCAGGGATGCGTTCTTGCTGATCAACAGGGATGGTGTTGACGTATGCAGTGTTAGCGCTATACGGGAGATTGATCCCGGTGCGACGAGCCATATCAATGAGCTTCTCAATGATAAAGTGCGCTTTTTCCTCACCACCGGCCTCAATTACAGACTCAAGGGCATCAAGCCATTCTTGAGTTTCCTGTGGATCGTGATCGACAAAATCAGTCATAAATACCTTCTCAAATCATAACGCGATGAATAACAGCGGAACATTGTAACAGTTTTTGTTTGAATTCATGACTCAAACCACTATATACAATGCCACTTGACACAGAATTTAAACAGAAACTTGTTTACTGACTTATGGTTAGTTCACACCACGACTTCACGGTGTTGCTTAGCAGTTTGCGAAAAAATTCAGCGGCTGACCAGCTTTTTTTTATTCAATGAATGAAATAATCTGATGGAGAAGAGAAATGATAGAAGAATCATATAAATGATCGGTTCACGGATATCCGCTTTCACCAACATAAGAAAATGCACGCAGGATAAAGTCGCTATTACATAGGTCAAGCGGTGTAACCGTTTCCAACGCTTGCCACCAAGTCGTTTCATCATTTTGTTGGTTGATGTCATCACCAGAGGCAACAAAAGTATAAAGCTGATAAACCCTACGGTAATGAAAGGCCTTTTAAGGATATCCTTCCAGATATCCTGAATATCAAATAGCTGATCCAAGCCGAGATATAACAGCATATGCACGCTGGCATAAAAAATGCATATAAGCCCAGCATACGCCGATATTTTACAATCGCAGTTAATCCGGTATACCAACGAATAGGCGACACCAACAGAGTAATTAATAAAAAACGTAAGGCCCATAAACCAGAACTTCTGGTTAAGGTTTCCACAGGATTTGCTCCGAGGTTATCCGTCAAAAGTCCCCAGACAAGATAAATGAGAGGCAGCAGACAAACAATAAACAACAACGTCTTTACGACATTTGCTTTGGTATTCGCTGACAATCGTTGTTCAGAAATAACGTTTAAGATCCATGCCTGCATATAAGTCTGCCACCTGTTCACCATAGCCGTTAAACATTAAAGTTTTACGTTTCAGAAACTCCCCTATGCGACGCTCTTTTGCCTGACTCCAGCGAGGGTGATCGACATCAGGATTAACATTCGAATAAAAACCATACTCTCTGGCGTTAGCTTTCATCCATGCGGTCTGAGGCATCTCTTCAACAAAGCGAATACGCACAATTGACTTTATGCCTTTAAAGCCATATTTCCATGGCACAACGAGTCGTATTGGCGCCCCATTTTGACCCAATAACTCTTTGCCATAGAGACCAACGGAAAGTAAAGTCAAAGGATTCATCGCTTCATCAATACGCAAACCTTCAACATAAGGCCAGTCAAGCACAGCACGCCGTTGCCCAGGCATTTGTTTAGGGTCATACAAGGTAGTGAATTCAACAAACTTCGCCTTGGAGTTTGGCTGGGCTTTTTTTAATAAGTCTGCAAGAGGGAAACCAATCCACGGAATGACCATTGACCAGCCTTCAACACAGCGCATTCGGTAGATACGTTCTTCTAACGTGAACGGTTTTATCAGGTCCTCATAATCGTATGTGCCGGGTTTATCACATTCACCATCAATGACTACTTTCCAGGGTTGAGATCTATCTGGAAAAGCCGTGGCGTTGATTGCAGGGTCCTGCTTTGATGTACCAAATTCATAAAAATTATTATAGGTGGTGATGGACTCAAAATCGGTTTTTTCTTCATCGGTGGAAAATGGACTTTTACTCACGTCAACGAAGGGCTTCGGTTGTTCAGTCACATCGGCTAATGCCATTGTTGGCAGTGCACCAGCCAAACCCACCGCCAGAGTTGTACCAAGAAACTGTCGACGGTTTTGATAGACCTCATAATCGGTGACTTCAGATTCAGCTATTTCCCAAGATTTTTGTTTTTTATAAAACATTTACTTACCCTCCCCACTTTGCTGACAACGTCTGTTCAGCCAGTAATCGACACTCAAATAGTTTCCTGCCCCGATAAAAAATAGAACGAGCAACATGAGAAAATAGGTTGCCGCAAACTCAATGCCATTATTCAGTACAACGAAATTGCCATGTTGCGTTAACCAGTCATAATGACCATATTCCTGCAAAATTTCTTTCGCCTTGTGTAAGCGCTCTATAGCTTCATTGACATCAGCAGAAGCAAAAGGACTCATTGTGTCGTGAATTGCTTGCCACCCATTTTTCCAGTGGACAGTGACCATAGCGACGATCATCGTAACCATTAGCGGAATAGACACTAAGCGGACTCCCAGACCTAGAACCAGAAAAATGGCACCAAAATATTCAGCCCCCCAGGCTAGATACGCCATGACCTCTGGAAAAGGTAAACCCAATCCCCAGTCCGGGTTAGCAAACCAGGCAATCGTATTATTCAGAGAGCTATCAGCATCAAACGGATTCCATTTGTTGTTGGCAGCTACCCAAAAAACAGGTGCTAGATATAGTCGCAACAAAACGGGTGCAATAAAATCCAAAGCACGAGTTTTATTCAACTGATAAAAGAGTGTTTGATAAAGACGACAAAACATGAGGTTCTCCCAAAGAAAATAAGGGCTCAATGAGCCCTTATTTGACCTTTCAGCGTACTTTATTTATTACCACCACAGCTTGCTTCATGGGCTTTTTTCTCAGCGCCACATTTCGCTTCTTCGGCTTTTTTCTCTGCACCGCATTTACCTTCTTCAGCTTTTTTCTCAGCGCCGCATTTAGCTTCTTCAGCTTTTTTCTCAGCACCACATTTCGCTTCACCACATTTACCTTCTTCAGCATGGTGTTCAGCAAGCTGCATATAGCCACTCGACAATTCCGTCGACGCAAATGGGTTATTACCTGCACTGGCCATTGATGGTGCCATCGCTAAACCTGCTGCAAATGATGCAATAGCGATTGATGATTTATTTAATGTTGCCATGATGATTACTTCCTTCTATTGTTGTTAAAATTCCAACGGGCTTTCATCCCGTCTTGCATAGTAGACGAGCCTCACAAAGGATTGTTACAAACAAAATGAAAAAAAAAGTGAAGCTGAGTCCCGCCGATGAGCAAAGCTTAATTAAACAACTTATCAATGGCGATGCGAAAGCGTTTGACTATGTCGTATCTCAATACCACGGGCTGATGTTAACCGTAGCAAGAGCTATTGTTGGAGAAGCATTTGCTGATGAAATTGTTCAGGATGCCTGGTTATCTGCTATCAAAGCATTACCTAACTTTGAGGGTCGCTCAAGCCTGAAAACCTGGTTATTACAAATCACCAGCAACGGCGCTAAGACCCGCTTTAAACGCGAGCAACGTCAAGTTTCGCTTGATGACGGCTGGGAGTCTGTTTCACACGACAAATTTGATGAACGTGGACATCGCTTAGATGACGTCCTACCCTGGGATGAAGACACGCCAGACGCTTTGTTAGAAAATGAACAACTACGAATTATTATCGAAACAAGCTTCCGCCAGTTACCGGCCAATCAGCGCGCTATGTTAACTATGTATGATATGGAAGGACTAGACATGTCAGAAATTTGTAACATTCTTGATATTAGTTCGTCTAATGCTAGAGTGCTTTTACACCGGGCACGGACTACATTGCATCACAAAATTGAAGAGTACCGAGGACTATAAGCAGATGTTTCAATGTAAAGATGTAGCAGAAGAAGCCAGCAACTATCTTGAAGGAGATCTGCCTTTGAGAAAACGTATCGGTTTGTTTTTACATTTGGTTATCTGTAGCTGCTGCCGTAATTATTTACAGCAGATTCGTCAGACGATTAATACCATTGCCACTATTCATCCGACAGAAGAACATCAAACGGATACAAAAGCATTAGCAGAAAAGCTGCGAGCTCTGTCTGATTCAGAATCGAGATGAGCTCACAGGGTTTAAATCCTTACTGTTTTGGACCTGTCTGATACTTGTCCTTCCATTCACTGTAAGGCATTCCATAGACATACTCACGTGCTTGCTCGTAATCCATTTCGATTTGTTTTTCTTCAGCTGCAGCTAAATACCATTTTGATAAACAGTTACGACAGAAGCCTGCCAAATTCATTAAATCAATATTCTGAACATCAGTATTTTCTCGTAAATGTTCAAGTAAACGTCTGAATGCGGCTGCTTCCAGTTCAGTTTGTGTTTGTTGATCCATAATTTTCCTCAAATAAAAAACATTTCACATTATGTGTTGGACTCAGTAATGTCGTGTCAGGGTATTGCTCTAAACACACGGGCATCATATGTGGACAGCGTTGATGAAAGTGGCAGCCTTTTGGTGGATTGGCTGGTGAAGGAAGTTCACCTTCCAGTTTTTGTTTACTCAGATGAGTGTCTGCCGCAATTTTAGGTACTGCGGCAAGCAATGCTTGGGTGTAGGGATGTTTTGGGCTATTTAACACTTCCTCACGAGTACCCTGCTCAACAATTCGCCCCAAGTACATAACCGCAACACGATGAGCTAAATAGTCGACCACACTAATATTGTGAGTGATAAATAAGAAAGATAGGCCGAACTCATGTTGAATATCACGCAGTAAATTTAAAATCTGCGCCTGTACAGATACATCTAGGGCACTGGTGGGTTCATCACAAATAATTAAATCAGGCTCAGCAGCCAATGCCCGGGCAATACAAATACGCTGGCGTTGTCCACCGGAAAATTCGTGTGGATAGCGGTGTTTTATATCTGCTCGTAAACCTACCCGCGCTAATAATTCATCCACTTTTGCCTCTTGGGTGGCTGAATCTTTCATCTTCGAAGTCAGCATCCCTTCTCTAATGACATGACTAATAGTCATTCGCGGATTCATCGAAGCAAAGGGATCCTGAAAAATAATTTGCATGGATGCACGAACTGAACGTAAAGCGCGATTCGATAAGCGATTCAGTTTTTGTCCCTGAAAAATAACGTTACCTGAAGTCACTGGGACAAGCTGTAAAATCCCTTTACCCACCGTTGTTTTACCGCAGCCTGATTCGCCCACCAGAGCAAGTGTCTCAGCTGAACGCAGCTCCAAAGTAATATCATCAACAGCCTTAACCGATCCTATCGTGCGTTGAAAAAGCCCTTTTTTGATAGGAAAGTGCACTTTTAATTGACTGACCTGCAAAATAGCATTTTTCGCTGGAACAACTTCAGATAATCGCGAGCTGAATACCTGCTTTTGAGATTGAATATGCTCAGCGTCAATATCTGGATCATACAAATGACAACGTACACCGTGATCGTTATTGTTAATCCAGCGAGGTTCAGCGTCTTCACAATGCTGCCAGGCTAAATCACAACGCTCAGCAAAGCGACAAGCTTTAAACTGTCGGTTCAATGGTGGAACACTGCCTTTGATAACTGTCAGCTTTTCTTGACGTTTCTGTTCAGAAGGTAAGGCCTCAAACAGTTTCTGTGTATACGGATGTTGGGTATTATTAAAAAATTGCTCTCGGCTGGCCGACTCAACAATCTGTCCGGCATACATTACTGCGACATGATCCGCCATTTGTGCAACAACCCCCAGATCATGGGTGATTAATAAAATAGCCATTCCCGTCTTTTGTTGAATCTCTTTTAACAAGTCGAGAATTTGCGCCTGAATGGTGACATCCAAGGCGGTAGTCGGCTCATCAGCAATCAGTAATTCAGGTTCGCCTGCCAAGGCCATGGCAATCATCACGCGTTGTTTCATACCGCCTGATAGTTGATGGGGATAGGCATTTATTCGTTCAGTAGGATCAGGAATACCGACTGCGTGAAGTAATTCGAGTGTTCGCGTATAGATCGCTTTTTTATCCAGCTTGAAGTGCCATTGAAACACCTCGGCAATCTGTTGTCCCACTGTCAGCACCGGATTCAATGAACTCTGTGGTTCCTGAAATATCATAGCAACCCGACGGCCACGAATTTTTTCCATTTCTGCTTCAGATAAAGACAGAATTTCCTCTCCGGCTAACCTGACTTCGCCTGAAACAATATGACTTGCTGGGTATGGGTTCAGCCTTAAAAGTGATAAGGCTGTCATCGATTTTCCACAACCAGACTCACCTAGTAAGGCAAAGGTCTGGCCTTTTTCAATACAGAATTCGATGCCATCTACCGCTCGGTAGGGCTCGCTATTATCACCAAACCAGGTTCTTAAACCTTTCACTTCCAATAGCGTGCTCATCTTGCCTCCTGCATTCTGGGATCGAAGGCATCACGAACAACATCAGCGAATAAATTAGCTGCCAGAACCAGCACAAACATAGAAATGAACGCAGCAGTTAAAGACCACCAAACCACGGGTTCCCGTGCCATTTCAAGCCGTGCACTATTAATCATATTGCCCCAGCTAATCATCGAAGGATCCACACCAACACCGACATAGGACAACACAGCTTCGGCCAGAACCAAACCACTAAAGTCGAGTACAACCGCAATAAGTACCAAATGCATCAGATTAGGCAAAATATGTTTATGTAAAATACTGAAACTGCCTGCACCCAACGCACGTGAAGCCATCACATATTCCGCTTCCCGTAACTTCAGGGTTTCAGCCCTCAGGATTCGACATAACCCGGTCCAACTGGTCATCCCCAAAATAATACATAAAAATAAAAGCCTGATATCTGCACGCTCAGCAATCGTTTTAAAATTCTCAGGATGATTATTCATGTAAACCTGCAAAATTAAAACGGCTGCGGCAATCAACAATACACCCGGAATCGAATTTAAGGTTGTATAGATATACTGAATGACATCGTCTATCCAGCCTCTAAAATAACCTGCCGCAATACCCAACATAATCGCCATCGGCAGCATAACCAGGGTGGTTAAGGTACCAATCACTAAACCTGTGCGAACACTTTTCAGGGATTGATATAACACATCCTGCCCCACCTTATCGGTGCCGAATACGTGATAATTTTGACTGAGGAAAGCGAGATTAAGGACAACAAAAAGAAGACAAAAAGCAGTGAAATAGAAAGTATAGAGTGGATAGTGAGATTGATTAAGAAAGATACGTTTAAACTGGCGAAGGAACTGATTCGGCTTAGCCCGCGAGGCAACAGCCACATGACAAATATACATCAGAAACAGTAACAACAAGCTCAGCAGACTGGCTTTTAAAACCGTTTGGTAAATATCTGCTTTTTTATCCCCTGCTTGAGCAAGATGTGCTGCGCCGTATTTCAGTTTTGGGTAATCATATTTAATCGAGCCGTCATTCATTGTCTGTATTTCTTTAACAAACAGTCGATCTGAAAACGGCGCGGAATAGGTTTTTTCCATTTGCTGTTTAAGTGGTAAAACCAACCAATCAAATACACTCAACACTTCTGAGGAATAGTATGTTTGTTGTGAAGGTTCTGTAGATTCCATGGCGGGGCGATAATGCAAAGAATCCAGTAGTCCGATAACCACGTAGCAGGACAGAATCATCACGGAGATCATACCCCGTTTTCGCATTATTACTGATTTCCAAGGCGCAGACAGATGAGGACGTCTTCTTATATAGATGACTGCTGCCACAATTATTGTGAGGAGCAAGAAGATTAAAATGTCTGTCCAAAGAAATACGGGCAAAAACGACATGGTCAGCCTTGTTTTATTTTTTCAGACTTGATGTATCAATCTTTAGTTCTCTGGGTAATGAGAACTCAATGTTCTCTTTTAAACCGTCATCTTCGTATGACGAATCAACACCTAAGTCACGTAGTTTTTCAACGACTTGATTGACTAATATCTCTGGTGCTGAAGCACCAGCAGTCAGACCAATTCGATTTTTGTTTTCAAGCCATTGTGGATCTATTTGCTCTGCATTGTCTATTAAATATGCTGGCGTCCCCAATTTCTCTGATAATTCACGCAAGCGATTGGAGTTAGAACTATTCACGGAGCCTACTACTAATACCAGGTCACATTCATTCGCCAGTTTTTTTACAGCATCCTGTCTGTTTTGCGTGGCATAACAAATATCATCTTTGCTTGGGCCAATAATGTCGGGAAAATGCTCACGTAATGCATCAATTACCACGGATGTGTCATCAACAGAAAGGGTTGTTTGGGTAACAAAGGCCAATCGCTGTGGATTTTTCACTTTGAGTTTAGCGACATCTTCTGGAGATTCGACTAAATACATTCCACCTTCTGTCGAAGTATATTGCCCCATTGTGCCTTCGACTTCTGGATGTCCGGCATGCCCAATCAGAATACATTCCATATTCTGTTTCTCATAGCGAGAGACTTCCATATGTACTTTAGTCACCAATGGACAAGTGGCATCGAATACTTTTAAGTCCCTTTTGCGGCCTTCACTCTGAACTTTTTTAGATACACCATGTGCACTGAAAATCAGCGTATTTCCATCAGGTACTTCGTCTACTTCTTCAACGAAAATAGCGCCTTTATCTCGTAGTCCGTCAACAACAAAGCGATTGTGAACTACCTCATGGCGTACATAAACGGGCGCACCAAACAATTCCAGTGCACGTTCAACAATATCGATTGCACGATCAACACCCGCACAAAAACCTCGTGGATTCGCCAAAATGAGTTCTTTACTCATAAAACTGCCTTTGGATAAGAACCTAATATACGAAACATAGAAGATTCGTTTTCTAATAGAGAGAGTGCAGATGCTACAGCCGGTTCGTCAATGTGCCCTTCAATATCGATAAAAAACACATATTCCCAAATCCCCTTTCTGGATGGTCTGGACTCAATTCTGGTCATACTGATACTGTTATCAGCCAGCGGTTTTAACAAGGTTTGTAAAGCACCAGGTTTGTTTTTTGTTGCAACCAATAACGCAGTTTTGTCCACACCAGATGGGCCAACATTCTGTGTGCCAATCACTAAAAAGCGCGTAGTGTTATCCACTTCATCTTCAATATTTCTGGCTAAGATGGATAAGCCATAAATATCAGCTGCCCGATTGGCCGCAATGGCTGCACTGTTTTGAGGTTCTGCTGCGACACGTTTAGCGGCTTCGGAATTACTGTTAAGCGGAACCAATTCCGCTTGCGGAAGCTGTTCCATCAACCATTGTCGGCACTGCGCTATGGCTTGTGGATGTGCATAGACTTTGCTGATATCTTCCAGGTTTTTCTCTTTACTTAACAAATAATGATGAATACGAAGGGTCACCTCACCATTAATTTTCAAAGGCGACGAGATAAACCGATCTAAGGTATGCGAAACCATACCTTCCGTTGAGTTTTCTACAGGAACAACACCGTAACAAGCATGTGATGTCTCAACGGCATGGAAAACATCAGCAATCGTAGTCATCGGATGTAGCTCAACACTACCACCAAACTGCTTTTGTGCTGCCGCTTGAGTAAAAGAGCCTTCCGGACCGAGATACGCAACCTGCAAAGGTTTTTCTGCAGCCAGACAGGCGGACATAATTTCACGAAATAATCGTGCCACTTCTGCAGATGCCAGAGGCCCTTGATTTCGCTCCATCACTGTTCTGAGCACCATCGCTTCACGCTCAGGACGATAAAAGTCAGCCTGCTCACCACTATCCATTTTTATTCGAGCCACTTCTTGCGCCATCGCGGCCCTGTCATTCAACAGTTGTTGAATTTTTAAATCGATATCATCAATTTTTTGACGAATATTGGCTAAGGCTTCTTTTTCATTCATTGGCAGCAGTTACCCGTTTTTACGCTCAAACTCATTCATAAAATTGATAAGTGCATCAACACCATCTTCTGGCATCGCATTATAAATGCTGGCTCGCATGCCACCTAAATCACGATGGCCTTTGAGTGTTAATAAATTCTGTTCAGCGGCTTGCTGAAGGAATTGTTTATCAAACTTATCATCAGCCAGCGTAAACGGTACATTCATCCAAGAACGATAACGAATATCAACCGGATTACTATAAAAATCACTGCCATCAATGGCGGCATAAAGCTTGGCTGCTTTGCGTTGATTTAACTCTGCCATGGCCTCTAACCCACCTTGTTGTTTTAGCCAGTCAAAGACCAAGCCAGCCAGATACCAACTATAGGTGGCAGGTGTATTAAACATCGATCCATTATCGGCATGGGTTTTATAGTTCAGCATGGTCGGTGTACCCGGCAATACATCACCTAGTAAGTCCTTACGGATAATGACGATACATAAGCCTGCAGGACCGATATTTTTCTGAGCACCGGCGTAAATCATGCCGAATTTAGATACATCAATCGGACGAGACAAAATCGTCGAGGATAAATCGGCTACAAGTGGAATATCACCTACATCCGGGATGTCAGCAAACTCAAGGCCATGAATGGTTTCATTGGGCGTGTAATGCACATAAGCAGCATCGTTTGATAATGACCATTGTTCAGGGTCAGCAATCGTAGTGAAATGGTTTGCCGTAGAGTCTGTAACAATATTCACCTGACAAAATTGTTTAGCTTCCGCTATGGCTTTTGTAGACCAGGCGCCGGTATTGAGATAATCAGCCGTTTTTTTGCCGCGGAGCAAATTCATCGGAATCATAGGGAATTGAAGTGATGCACCGCCTTGTAAAAACAGCACGGCATAATCATCAGAAATACCCATTAATTCACGCAGATCGGCTTCTGCTTTTTCAGCGATTTTTGTATATTCCGGTCCGCGATGGCTCATTTCCATCACCGACATACCGGTCCCATTCCAATCAAGCATTTCCTGCTGTGCTTTTTGCATGACAGCATCAGGCAACATCGCAGGACCAGCACTAAAGTTATACGCTCTCAAATTTATTCTTCTATCGTTTCGTCAGTATCATCAGCATTGTCGATCGCTAAATCGACATCTTCGTCTTCATCTTCGATAACACGTTCAAGACCGACTAGTTTCTCACCATTACTGAGGTTAATTAATCTGACACCCTGTGTGTTACGACCCACCAAAGAAACATCCTTAACTGGAGTTCTCACTAGCGTGCCACCGTTGGTAATCAGCATAATCTGATTCTCATCACAGACTTGCACCGCCCCCACAACGTTACCGTTACGCGTCGACGTTTGAATTGAGATAATGCCTTGTCCACCACGACCCTGAACACGGTATTCAGCAAGATTAGTACGTTTACCGTAACCAAACTCTGTCGCTGTTAAGATAGCGCCCTCTTCTTCAGCAATAATCAGAGAAATAATTTTCTCATCTTCAGCTATGCGCATACCGCGGACACCACGCGAGACACGTCCCATGGAGCGAACATCTGTTTCAGCAAAACGGATAACTTTACCGGTATTGCTGAATAACATGACGTCAGAATGACCATCGGTAACCGCCACATCAATTAGCTGATCGCCTTCTTTCAGGTCAACCGCAATAATACCGTTAGCCCGAGGACGGGAGTAATCAACTAATGGCGTTTTCTTGACCGTACCAGAGGCCGTTGCCATAAAGATGAACTTATCGGCTTCAAATTCACGAATCGGCAATACCGCATTAATTTTTTCACCTTCTTCTAATGGCAATAGATTAATGATAGGTTTGCCTCGCGATGCACGGCTACCCTGAGGTAGTTCATACACTTTTTTCCAGTAGACCTTACCGGCGCTAGAGAAACATAAAAGTGTATCGTGTGTGTTAGCAATAAACAGATGTTCGATAAAGTCTTCATCTTTCATTGCTGTTGCTGCTTTGCCTTTACCACCGCGTTTTTGTGCCTGATAGGTATCAAGCTGCTGTGTTTTGGCATAGCCAGCATGTGACAACGTCACCACCATTTCTTCTTCGGTAATCAAATCTTCCAGTGTTAAATCAAGATGATTTGCCAGAATTTCTGTACGACGCTCATCACCGTATTCTGCATTAATCGCCACTAACTCTTCACGAATCACTGCCATCAAATTATCTGGGTCGCTCAAAATCGCTAATAATTCAGCAATCACATCCAGAACTTCACGGTACTCTTGCAGAATTTTGTCTTGTTCCAGACCTGTCAGACGATGCAAACGCATATCAAGAATAGCTTGTGCCTGCACCGGAGACAGATAATAAAGATTATCAACTAAGCCAAATTCATCTGCTAAGTCTTCCGGACGGGATGCCGCTGCGCCTGCCGCACCCAGCATTTCCAGAATCATGCCTGATGCCCACCCCTTAGACACTAAAGCTTCTTTCGCTTCAGCAGGGTTTGGAGAAGCTTTAATCAGTTCGATAACTTCATCGATATTGGCTAAGGCTGTCGCTAAACCTTCTAATACATGAGCACGTTCACGTGCTTTTCTTAGATCGTAAATCGAACGACGTGTTACGACTTCTCTACGATGGCGAATAAAGGCATCTAAAATTTCTTTCAGATTTAGCGTACGCGGCTGACCATCAACAATCGCCACCATGTTGATACCAAATACCGTTTGCATCTGCGTTTGCTGATACAAATTATTCAGTACAACTTCAGGTACTTCACCGCGCTTCAGTACAATCACCATACGCATACCGTCTTTATCCGACTCATCACGTAAGGCAGAAATACCTTCTATTTTTTTATCTTTAACAAGCTCGGCAATTTTTTCTAACAAGCGTGCTTTATTGACCTGATACGGCAGTTCTTTAACAACAATACTCTGCTGACCAGTGGCTTCATTCGTTTCGATGTCGGCGCGGGCGCGGATGTGAACACGGCCACGGCCTGTTTGGTAGGCTTCTGCAATACCACGTGCACCATTGATAATGCCTGATGTCGGGAAATCAGGTCCTGGCACATATTCCATTAATTCATGTGTAGTGACATCAGGATTATCAATAATCGCGATACAGGCATTAAGGATTTCAGTAAGGTTATGTGGCGGAATATTGGTCGCCATACCCACCGCAATACCTGATGATCCATTAACTAATAAAGCAGGGATTTTTGTAGGTAATACCGCAGGTTCAGATTCTGACTCATCATAGTTAGGGACAAAATCTACCGTTTCTTTTTCAAGATCGGCCAACATTTCATGAGCAATTTTAGCCATGCGTACTTCGGTGTAACGCATCGCAGCAGGCGGATCACCATCAACCGAACCAAAGTTACCCTGACCGTCAACCAGCATATAACGCATAGAGAACGGCTGAGCCATACGTACCATCGTGTCATATACGGCAGTATCACCATGAGGGTGATATTTACCAATAACATCACCGACGATACGAGCAGACTTTTTATATGGGCTGTTCCAGCTATTACCCAGTTCTCTCATCGCATACAGAACACGACGATGTACAGGTTTTAAACCATCACGAACATCAGGTAGCGCCCGTCCCACGATAACGCTCATAGCGTAATCGAGGTACGACTGCTTCATCTCGGTTTCGATACCTATCGAATCCAGTTCTAAGGCAATTTCACTCATTTATTGACCGTCCAAATAAAGCATAAGACTACATACCAGCCTGCTCACGAAATTTCAGTAAACAAGGGTGTAGCGTAGTCAGTTCTACATACATGGTTTATCAACCAGTCTCAGAAGACGAAACCAGCCGAAAGATTTCCAGATATAACTTCACAAATTTCAGCAACTTGCACAGGCACTACCGGAAACAGACATTTACCCCAAATGCAGGGCCACTGCGTCTAAACCACCAAACCTGTTATCCTACCACTAAAGCCCATATCCTGCACGCTAAACTCAAGATGCTACCTAGCATCTACTTTTGAAAAATATGCGCTTAAATCCTGCTCTAAAGTCGTTAGAAGTTCTTCAGTTCCCTGTTTCCAGCCTGTAACAACATTGCTCGGTGTCGCTTGTTCGATATCCACATCAACACGTAAGCCTGTTTGAAACAATAATTTCTCAGGGTTATCCGCTGCTGTCATGAAAAATTGCATCTCAATAACAGATTGAGGTGAATAAGCCGGCCGTTTTTCACCATAAAAAGCCGTTACTGCAGCGTCCATAGTGAAATCAGCAGGCACAGAGTCATCAGTGACCACTTTGCTGAATTGACCGCTCTTCTGTAACCAGCGTTTAAGAATATTGGTAAACATCACTTCCGGATCCACCAGAAACTGATGGGGATCAACGGCCTTATATTCATTTTCTCCAACACGGAAGATCAGAGTTTTACTTTTAAAATGTGGGACAACACGTACCGGATTAAGTCGCAATACACGATTGCTAGGAAAGTCAGCAGCCACATCAGGCCGTTCAACGTCCAACACATAATAACGTGGTGTCATATCCACTTCTTTCTCACCGCCGCCCCAGCTAAAACAAGAACTAAGCAGCAGAGATGTCGATAAAATAAAAACAGAAAAAAACAGTCGGGAATATAAAGTCAAAATGGTTCCTTTTGTAGTTAATTCGTTTGTCATTAAAAAGCGGACGATTACTGCCGATATAATAGACGCTGATCGCCAATTCGCTCAATGAGATTATTATGCAAAAGCTGAAAGCTAAAATCAGAGACATCCCTGACTTCCCTTCACCAGGCATTGTATTCAAGGATATTACGCCATTGGTACAAGACCCGATGCTGCTTAAGGAATGTATTGAAGAATTAATTCGTCCGTTTAAGCAAGAATCCATTACTGCGGTGGCGGGAATGGAAGCAAGAGGATTCATTTTTGGTTCCCTGGCGGCCTGGGAGCTCGGTGTTGGCTTTATTCCACTGCGTAAGCCAGGTAAATTACCTTATGATGTCCAGCGTATAGACTATGCACTTGAATATGGGACAGCCTCTTTAGAAGCCCACATTGACGCGATTAGTGCCGGTGACAGAATTTTAGTGATTGACGATGTGCTGGCTACTGGTGGAACGGCTCGGGCAAGCTGCGAATTAATCGAACATCTGGGTGGCGAAGTAGTCGCCTGTGCCTTTGTTATGGAACTTGGTTTTTTACAAGGCCGTAACAATTTAACGTCTTACCCTATACACACGCTAATAAGTTACTAAAATCATGTTGAAATTGATTATTGCCTCGCTGTTGTTTACCAGTTCTGTTTATGCCGAAGAGTTTCAGGCTCCGGTCACAGATACCAATTGGAACGTTATTGAGTCACCACTTGAGTGTTCGCTCATGCAAACCATACCCAGCTTTGGTCAGGCAGGTTTTTATCGTCGTAATGGTCAGGCATTACAACTAAAATTTATCACTGACAGCCTTTCAGCCGAACAAGACACCGTACTGTTAGAAATGTCTGCAGCGCCCTGGCAAAACACAGAGCAATACGACACATTAGCCACCTTGCCGACCATATCCGGTCAACGCGAATTTATTTTTGACGGAGTATTAGCACAACAAGCACTGGCAAAAATGCAGGATGGCCGTTTCCCGATCATCCGTTATCAATCTCAATCTTATAATGGCGATACCACGGTGAAGTTATCCACGGTGAAGTTCAATGATTCCTTACCCGCATTTCAACAGTGTTTAAGCAATCTATATCCAGATAGCTTTGATGAAATCAGAAAACTCACCGTTTATTTTGAATCAGAAAAAGCGAATCTGGACAAAGCCTCTATCAATGCGCTCACACGGGTAGCTGAGTATGTAAAAGTGGATGACAGTGTGAATCAAATCATCATCACCAGTCATACCGATAGCTTTGGTCGTAAACGCTTAAATGTGCCGTTATCAGAAGCACGGGCTAAAACCATTCGTGACTTTTTTGTTAGCAAATATGAAGTTCCAGCAGAGAAAATCGTACTGCGTTCCTTTGTTGATCATGATCCTGCTGCAACGAATAAAACCCCGAAAGGACGAGCCTATAATCGCCGGGCTGAAATTGAATTAGTCAGGTAAAAGTCTTTTCGACAAAGCTAATTAGTGTCACCATTACATACCGTTTATTACTGCTCCATTGAGCTAAAGGAAGAGAATGAATCAAGAAGCAGTCATGGCACTGTCAGTTATTGGAATTATCGCCATCGTATGTCAGTGGCTGGCCTGGTGGATTAAATTACCCGCCATTGTTCTGTTATTAATCGCAGGTATTATTCTTGGTCCGGTAACCGGCTGGTTAGACCCTGAAGGCTTATTTGGTGACTTACTCTTTCCTACAGTGTCTCTGGCCGTTGCTGTCATTCTGTTTGAAGGAAGTTTGACACTTAAATTTGAAGAAATACGCGGTTTACAAAAAGTTGTTCGTAATATTTTAACCCTTGGTGTGCTCATCACCTGGTCCGCTATCGCGGTTGCCACACATATTCTTCTGGATTTCCCCTGGGCTCTGGCCATTTTATTTGGTGCCATTATGGTGGTAACCGGTCCTACCGTTATCGTCCCCATGCTGAGAACCGTTCGGCCAAATGCCAAAATTTCGAATGTGTTGCGTTGGGAAGGTATTGTTATTGATCCACTCGGTGCCATTCTTGCCGTTTTGGTGTTCGAAGTGCTTTTATCCATACAACTTCAAGGACATGCAGAAGTTGGTCATACCCTTTATATGTTCGCTAAAACCATTGCAGTGGGTTTGGTAATTGGTGCGACGGCAGGATATGGTTTTGGCCTGTTACTGCGCCGACATTTATTACCTGAATACTTGCACAATGTGGCAGCTCTGGCACTGGTCTTTGGCACTTTTGCCGTATCGAACGAAATTTCTGAAGAATCGGGTTTGCTTACTGTTACCGTGCTCGGTATCTGGTTGGCCAATATGAAAAATGTGCAAGTTGAAAACATCCTCGACTTTAAAGAAGATCTGAGTATCTTTCTGATTTCCGGCTTATTTATTTTACTTGCTGCACGCCTTAACCTTGACTCATTTACCCAGCTTGGTCTGGGTGCGGTCATCCTGTTCTTATTTATTCAGTTTGTCGTACGTCCAGTGAAAGTGTTTCTTTGCTCGATTGGTTCAGACTTAACATGGCAAGAAAAAGCGATGATCAGTTGGATTGGGCCACGCGGTATTGTTGCCGCAGCGGTGACTGCATTATTTGCTCTTCGTTTACAGGACATTGGTTATGATAAGGCCGACCTGCTAGTACCATTATCGTTTGCCATTATTATCGGTACCGTTCTTGTACAAGGTGCTACCGCTAAATTTATTGCAAAACGTCTGGGTGTTGCCGAACCCGATGACAGTGGTTTTCTTATTGTTGGTGCTAATTCAGTTGCCCGTGTGGTGGCTCAGGCATTAAACGATAATGGCTTTAGAACCCGTCTCACCGATGGTAGCTGGAGCAATGTCAAAGAAGCCCGTATGAAAGGCATGGATACTTACTATGGTAATGCGGTGTCTGAACATGCTGACCGTCACCTGGATCTTATTGGACTGGGCCAAATACTGGCACTAACGCCACAGAGCGAACTCAATGCACTGGCGTGTATGCGCTATAAATCGGAATTTGGCAGTAACCGCGTTTACTTTTTATCAACTGATAAAGAAAAAGATAAAGAACGCAGCATCGTCAAATCGCGAAAAGCTATCAGTCATGACTCGCATGTGCTCTTCGGTAATGAAATTACCTATGCCAAAATGGCCAGCCTGATTTCAAAAGGCGCCAAAATAAAACAAACCAAGTTGACTGAAAACTTTAGTTTTGCCGATTACTTGCGTGAACATGGTCGCCGCGTCACACCATTGTTTGCATTTAACCCCCGCAAACGTCTGCGCTTTTTTACCGCTGCAGAATCATTGCAACCAGAAATGGGCTGGACCATTGTCGCTCTGGTGCAAGATGAAGGCGATCTGACCCCAGCTGAAATGAGTGGACCTGAAGTCGATGGCAGTCTTGATGAAAATCGTTTGCCTTCATAACAAAAGATTTCATGATCAAAGCCGATATATCAACTAGGAATAAATGGTTGAGGTAGATGTAACACCATGGCTGAAGACAATAACGACATTATCGAAGAAGCGACTGATGAAAGCCCTAGTCCCGAACCGGAGCAAAGGTCAGAGCGCGATAACGATAGTAAAGACAAAGGCGATAGCAAACAGAAGTCAAAATTACTTGGCCTATCGACATCGCTACTGATAAAAATCGGGATTGGTCTGGCAGCTTTATTGCTTATTGGTGGTTTAGCGGCTTTTTTTCTGATGGGTTCAGATGATACAGCTGAGGAAGCCGATCCCATGCTTATTGAAGACGGTGATGCCGTTTCGGAGTCAGATGTTACAGATCCTGTCTCTGCAGATAACGAGGAAGAAACAGCCTTACCTCCCGTTGATATCGATATGGAAAGTGACGAAGAAGAAAGTGTCACAGTTCCCACCGTGGTAAAAAAACAAACCGATGAAAATGGCAATATTATCCCATCGGATAACCTGATCGATCCTCTGCCTGATGTCGATAATTCAATGGTGGCCACAGATACAGCGCCCGAGTCAGCTCCGACAGTCAATGATACATCAACGGGAACCGATGCCTCGCCCACTAACAGCCCAGGAACAAATACAGCAAGTACAGATACAACTTCGCCGGACAAATTGCTAAAAGAAGTCATGGCATTACAGCAGCAATTGAATAAACAACAATCGACAAACCAGGAGCTGATTAAACAAATCCAACAATTGTCGAATGAAAATAAACATCTCAAAAATGAAGATCTGACAGCCAGTGACTATGTTGCTCCTGCGACACCCTCATTTACTGATGATAAGCAAGCCGAGTCAAGCGGCGATAAACTTATTCAGTATCAGGAATACCGCTACAGTCAGCAGCATAAACTAGATATCGGACCACAGTGGGGAGAGGTTAAACCTGATCTGGGTAAAAACTGATCTCTTGCCACAAATCCAATAATTGTCGTGTGACTTTTTTGTAATCATTCGCTTGCGTAATAGCTGTAATCATCGCGACCGAGCCGACGCCAGTGGCCTTGAGTTGCTCTGCTCGTTCAACGGTAATGCCGCCGATAGCCACAACTGGATAGTGACCTTTTAATAAATCGACCCATTGTTGTAAGCGCTCTATGCCCTGAGGAGAAAACGGCATCTGCTTACTGGTGGTTTCATAAATGGGCCCCAAAGCAATATAGCTTGGATTCACGGCAAGAGCTCGAGCAAGCTCCCAATAAGAGTGCGTAGAAATACCTAATCTTAACCCTGCCTCAGCCAATGTTTTTAAATTGGCATCATGCAGATCTTCCTGCCCCAGATGCACACCATAGGCGCCCAATTCAATCGCCGTTTGCCAATGGTCATTGACAAAAAACCGTACCGATTTATCGTTTAAATAAGCTAGAGCAGATACGATTTGTTGTTTTGTCGACTCATCATCCAAATCTTTTACCCGCAGTTGGATGGTATGAATACCTTCATCAATAAGCTTTTCCACCCAATCTGCGTTATCTACCACCGGATAAATACCTAATTCAGGGCAATTGGAGAAATTAAAGGTCTGCCCAATCAGTTCAGGCTGATAACAAAGCTTAGGAAAATCCACTAAGGCAATATCTTGCTGACTATGTCTGATGACCTGATACGGCCCAGCCTTTGCTGAAAGCCGTATGCCACGACTCACATAAGCCTTGGCAAGCACAACGGCATCACGGAGATCTTGTCCACAGGCAAGCTGTGAGGCCAATGCAGAAGCCAATACACAACCTGTGCCACGAACCTGGCTTACCGTTTTATCGTTATAAAGATAAAAATCCGCTAATTCAGATGAAAAATAATCTATTGCTAAGGCACTCTCAGCATGTCCCCCTTTAATCAAACACGCTGACACACCTTTTTGACGTAATGATTTCGCCCCTTCTTCCACACTGAGATTCGTTCGTGTCAACGCCGCCAACTCAGGCAGGTTTGGTGTGACTATGGTCACTAAGGGAATAATCTCATCACGGATGAACGCTTTCACCTCATCAGGTACGGTCACACCACCACTGGTACTCGCAAGCACCGGATCTAAAATGACTGGCCCGCTAAAATCCAACAGCATTTCTTTGATGTATTGTGCTGTGATGATATGTGGTATCAGACCGATCTTTATCGCTTTGATATCAAAATCTGCAATACAGTTTTCATACTGCGCCATTATCTTCGATGGACTCACCAAACCCAACTCTGTCAGCCCTTGCGAACTCTGCTCAGTTAACGCGGTGATTAATGACAATGGGTGACAACCATGATTCTGAACCGTCATGATATCAGCACTGATGCCAGCACAACCTTGCGGATCCAACCCTCCGATTAAAAGCACGGCAGGCTTTTGAACAGGATTATCCATGTTGTTGCCAGATTGGCTGATCTAAGGTCGGTGTACTGGGTTTGGCGTTATCACGTTTAGGCATCACCCCTGCTTCATAGGCCAAACGCCCCGCATTAATGGCATCCGCAAAAGCATAAGCCATTTTCTCTGGCTCCAGTGCTTCGGCAATTGCGGTATTGAGTAAAATTCCGTCATAACCTAACTCCAGTGCCTGAACAGCATCAGAGGGTTTGCCTATCCCCGCATCAACCAATAATGTGATGTCTGGTAAACGTTCACGAAGTGTTTTTAAGGCATAAGGATTGAGTAATCCCTGCCCGGTACCAATAGGTGCTCCCCACGGCATCAAAACTTCACAGCCCAGCTCCACCAGCTTCTGACATAACACCAGATCATCTGTGCAATAAGGAAACACTTTAAAGCCATCTTCAATCAGTATTTTAGTGGCTTCAACTAAGGCAAACGGGTCGGGTTGCAAGTTGTAACTGTCTCCCAATACTTCTAGTTTGACCCAGTCGGTATCAAATAACTCTCTGGCCATATGTGCGGTGTTAACGGCTTCTTTTACACTGTAGCAACCTGCAGTATTGGGTAATAGATGGCAGTTTAAAGACTCTATCATTTGCCAGAACTGGCCACCGCTTTGTTTATCTGCTGATGTTTGTCGTCGTAATGACACGGTAATCACTTCCGCCTTTGAAGCTCTGATGGCGTCCACCATCACTTTCGGCGAAGGATAGAGTGCAGTCCCAATAAAGAGTCGACTACTCAGCGTTTGCCCATACACTTGCCAATTGGATGCTTTCATCTCAACCTCCACTAATCGGAGACACGATATCGATGCGATCTCCCCCTTGAATGACCACATCTTGCCAGCGTGATTTCGCTACCATTTCATCATTAATGATAATGACAAAGCGGCCATTGAAATCCTGCTTAGCTACAAATTCCGATACGGTCTGCTTGTGATTAATATCTAGCGGTTCCCCATTCAACTGAACCTGTAACATAAGGTTAGATGTCATATAACGCTCCAAACTTTATCTGTTCTTTATTCCCAGCCAGCACCTGACATAAATCATCAACGACAGCAGGTGCAAACAAATAACCATGCCGATAAAAACCATTAATGATATAGCCCCAGTCAGTACGTTTTATGGTCGGCAGATTATCGGGAAGACCGGGTCGACAATGTGCCGCCATTTCCAGAATACGTGCTTCGGCAAAGCCTTTATGCAGGCTATACAAGGCCGACATTAACTCCAGGGCACTTCGGACAGTAAGCTGAGAACGATCATCACTTTCGATAACGGTCGCACCCAGTACATATTCATTATTTGGTCGTGGCGCCAGATAAAAAGGGTAACGTGGATGCATCAGCCGAATAGCATGTTTAAAGTCGACCTCGGGTGCCTGTACTCTTATCACTTCACCACGCACACTGCGTAATTCAGCTAAGTTCGCTCTACCGCCATTACCACGACAATCCAGTACCGCATCAAACTCATCGGCTGAGCGCTTTAAATAAGCTTGTGTCAAACGTTCGATTTCAATGTGATTTAATTCACCAATATCAGCGGTTTTCACCCACTCAGCATGCGTTTCAATAAACGTTGTCAGCTGTTTATATAGCTGACGATTATCAATACAGGACTCTTGCTCAAACAACAGGGCTTGCTCAAAACGCTCAGCAAGCTCTGGCTCACGTTCGGCCAGCGAGGTTTTATCAAGACGCTGAAAATCTCCCGCTTCCAGCACATGATTCGCCCGCTGCTCAAAACGCGCCATTTCAGCTTTATCGCCCTGATGAGCGACCACCAGCGTGCCATGATTCTGATAAAAAACCGGTTCGTCTAATTCACTTAACCACTCCGGCCAAAGTGCATACGAACGAAGCCCGATTGTTTTCACCAAAGGCTCTGACGTCACCGCTTCTGTTGCCGGTGCGACCATGGATGCTGCAATGAAACCGGCACTGTCTGTACCGGTTTTATCGTCTTTAGATAACAGGCTTACTCGATAGCCTGCCTGAATCAGACGCCAAGCTGTCAGGCGTCCGATCAGGCCACTACCGATGATGAGATAATGGCTCATCAAACTTGGCGATAAATTTTGCTGCCACCTTCCTTGAATTCCTGAGATTTCTCAGCAAAGGCGGCTTTCACATCATGCGAAATCTTCATTGAGCAGAACTTAGGTCCACACATTGAACAGAAATGCGCTACTTTCGCTTTTGGTTGCGGCAACGTTTCATCGTGATATTCACGGGCAGTGTCAGGGTCCAAACCAAGATTAAACTGATCTTCCCAGCGGAATTCAAAACGGGCTTTAGAAATCGCATCATCTCGAATTTGTGCACCAGGATGACCTTTACCTAAGTCCGCCGCGTGTGCAGCAATTTTGTAAGTAATGATGCCGGTTTTCACATCATCTTTATTCGGCAAACCCAAATGTTCTTTGGGTGTGACATAACAGAGCATTGCGGTGCCGAACCAACCGATCATCGCCGCGCCAATTCCGGAAGTGATATGGTCATAACCAGGCGCAATATCCGTCACCAATGGACCTAAGGTGTAGAACGGCGCTTCATGGCACCATTCCAATTGCAGATCCATATTTTCTTTGATCTTGTGCATCGGCACATGACCCGGACCTTCGATCATGACTTGCACATCATGTTTCCAGGCAATGGTCGTCAACTCACCTAAGGTTTTTAATTCAGCAAGTTGGGCTTCATCATTGGCATCCGCCTGCGAGCCTGGACGTAAACCATCACCCAGTGAAAATGACACGTCATAAGCTTTCATGATTTCGCAGATATCTTCGAAATGAGTGTAAAGAAAGCTTTCTTCATGATGCGCCAGACACCATGCCGCCATAATCGAGCCACCGCGCGAAACAATACCCGTTGTACGGTTTACCGTCAGTGGAATATGCGCCAATCGAACACCGGCATGGATAGTGAAATAATCCACTCCCTGCTCAGCTTGTTCAATTAAGGTATCTCTGAACACTTCCCAGGTCAGGTCTTCAGCGACACCATTCACCTTTTCCAGTGCCTGATAAATCGGCACCGTACCTACTGGCACGGGTGAGTTACGGATGATCCACTCTCGGGTCTGATGAATATGTTTACCGGTAGATAAATCCATAATTGTGTCACCGCCCCAGCGGGTACTCCACACCATTTTTTCGACTTCTTCTTCAATCGACGAAGTGGTCGCAGAGTTACCAATATTGGCATTAATTTTTACCAGAAAATTACGACCGATAATCATCGGCTCGGTTTCTGGATGATTGATATTGGCAGGAATAATGGCACGACCTTCAGCCACTTCTTTTCGTACAAACTCGGCTGTAATGTAGTGATCCATATTCTCAGGCAGCTCGCCACGCTGTGCTAAGGCTTCACGCCCCATACTTTCACGAATGGCAATATATTCCATTTCAGGGGTAATGATGCCCTGACGTGCGTAATGCATTTGGCTAACATTTTTTCCCGCTTTTGCTTTACGAGGTAAACGGCGGTGATTAAACAGTGGAATATCAAAATCCTGAGCATCTTGCTCACGGGTATATGCCGAACTGAACTGGGCTAACTGTTCAGTGTCATCCCGCTCATCGATCCAGGTTTGACGTATTAATGGCAGCCCTTTTTCAATATCAATGGTCGCTTTTGGATCGGTGTATAAACCCGAAGTGTCATATACAACAACAGGTTCGTTAGGAATAGCAGGCAAGTCAGGATTGGCGTTGGGTGTATCGGTTAGATGAATCTGACGGAATGGCACCAGTAAATCGTCGCGGCTGCCTTTGATGTAAAACTTCTCACTCCCCGCCAAAGGCTCAGTCGTAATGCCACTACGGTCTTTAATGTTAATAACTTTATTGGATTGTGTAGACACGTCTCTTCCCCTAAATGAAAACCACGACGGGGAAGATGAGATCGTTGCGCGAAAGCGAACAAGAAGACAGACACCAAACGAAAATGGATCTCGAGTGTAAAACAGGTGTCCTGCTTGTTTCCTACGGAGGTTCTAGCCTCTTCAGGTTCAACGGGTTTCATCTCAGCCTTTCCGGATTATTCCGGGCGGGCACCCCGACAAGTGATTCGCATGGTAAATCAAAAAGGGTTTTTTGCACAAGCCTCATCTGGCACAATAGTCGCCAACTTTGACTTAAATCCTTAGGCAGCCGCACGCTCATGGCAAATAAAAATGACGATACCGATGAGGACGAATTTGCATTATTTCGCCAAGAAATGCGCGATGCTACCCGTATCCGCCAAAACCGTCTGATTCATAACAAACCCAAACCTGTTGCAAAAGCTATCCGGCAAAAAATTATTGATGATGAATATCAGGGTGAACCATTCTCTGATATGTTTTCTCCAGAAACCGTAGGCAATGAGGAATACCTCGAATACCGTGGCCCCGGTATTCAGCACAAACTATTCGGCAAGCTGCGTAATGGCAAGGTGCATATTGAAGCAGAATTAGACTTACACGGTATGACCATTGCCAAAGCCGAACCGACACTGTCCGAGTTTTTAGAGTTCTGCCAGCAGCAACAAATTCGTTGCGTGCGTATCATCCATGGTAAAGGCTGGGGCTCGCGTGATAACAAGCCTGTACTAAAGAGCAAACTCAATCACTGGTTAAGACAAAGTCAGAGCGTGCTCGCATTTTGCAGTGCGACGGTAGATGATGGCGGCACAGGTGCGTTATACGTGCTCCTTAAAAGATTATTTCATGAATAATGGCTGTTTTTATCGTTTAGGTTAGAGTTAATGAATCCAATACTGGTTAGTGTGTCCTTGCTGGTTTGCAGCAATATTTTTATGACGTTTGCCTGGTACGCTCACCTAAAAGAACTCAACAATAAACCCTGGATTATTGCCGCATTGATAAGCTGGGGAATCGCATTATTCGAATACTTATTACAAGTACCCGCCAACCGCATTGGCTTTACCATACTCAATGTGGGCCAGTTAAAAATTCTTCAGGAAGTGATCACCTTAATGGTGTTTATTCCCTTTTCCGTGTTCTACCTGAAAGAACCCCTTAAACTCGACTATCTATGGGCTGGCCTGTGTTTAGTTGGTGCGGTTTATTTTGTGTTTCGAAGTAAACTTACCTAAGTTACCGTGGCAAAAAACGGTTAAAACATATCAAGCACTCAGTCTAAATCTGTCTGGCAGCTTTAGTGCATCGTGCACGTCACGGTTGCTTAGCAACGGTGGTTTTTTGCATTTTATCTGCGGTGACCACAAAGCATGCTTGTTTGTTTTCAGCAAGATGCCGACACAAGGTTGTCGCTTCAGATTTTGCTGCGAAATTACCCAGCTGGAGGCGATAAAAATCCGGTTTTTCTGTATTTTCGACAGGTTCAGTAATCGTTGTCTCATATTTCTGAACGATAGCGGCTGATTTTTTTGTTAGCTGCGTTAATGCGATATCTACCTGCTGTCTTGACCTAAACGCCCCGACTTGTACACGGTAGACAGTAGTCATCACTGACTTTGGTTTTGTCTCTGGTTTTACTTGTGTAAGCTTGGCGGGTTCATCAAGCTTTTCTGATGACGGTTTTTCTCTTGCTTCTAACAACGAAGTGTCAACTGAAGATTGTTCTGCAAGAATCTGATTTTCTTTATTTTTTTCATCCACTTCATTCACTTCATTCACTAAATCCGGCAAACCAGGTGGTTTATCCGTTATCAAATGGTTGTCGCGATTAGTCAGCATTAAGGCATTGGCTTTTTCAATCTGACTGCGGCTTAACTCGGTTTTCAGTTGTGCCTGCTTCACAATCGCCTGAGGCTGATTTTGTTCACTGGCCAGACTAAACCAGGAATAGGCAGCGACTTTATCCTGTTTAACGCCTTCACCATTCAGTAACATTTCACCCAGTTGATATTGAGCCTGAGGATCCCCCTGTTTGGCTGCCTTTTCAAACCAATGAAAAGCCTTTTCTTTATGATGATTAATGGCTGTTTTTGCCATTTGTTTGTCTCTGAATGCCTTAGTTAAGGTATCAGCGTTCATTAATTCTTCTGCGCTTAATCTGTCTCTTATGGCCATGCGGTCAATCATGGCTTGTTTATGCTGTTTTTCGCTAGCTAACGTTAACCATGAATAGGCAGCGACTTTATCTTGTTTTACGCCCTGACCGTTTAATAACAAAATAGCTAACATCCACTGTGCTTCAGCAACATTGTTTTCTGCAGCTTGATGCCATGCCTGATAGGCGGTCTGAAAATCACCTTGTTTATAGGCAGCAATGCCATCCTGAATATCATCTGCAAACACGTCTACAGTGAACAGAGCTAGGTAAAACAGTAAAGCGAGAATCGACAGCCATTGTATATGCAGAGATATTTTCATTATTGTGCGAACCTTTTCAACGCGCTGATGATCATCGATAGCGTAAATACTTTTTCACGTACAGAGAAGACGTTATCATTTTAAAAACACTTTTTGATATAAAAACTTATGACACCTGAACAGCTTCAGCAATATCTTTATCAACACATTCCTTTATCGGCGGCCATGGAGGTCTCTGTTGATCATGTCAGCCATGATAAAGTCGTGCTAAGAGCCCCTCTAACACCGAATATTAATTATCATGAAACCGTGTTTGGCGGCAGCGCATCAACATTGGTGATTCTGTCTGCCTGGTCATTATTAAATACTCGGTTACATCAGGCTGCTATCGAGTCTACGCTCGTCATACAACGTAATACGATGGAGTATGAAAAACCAATTAGCGGTGAATTTACCGCCACAGCGCAACTTGAATCAACACAAGACTGGGCTAAATTTCTACGCCATTTTTCACGTATGGGTAAAGCACGAACAACGGTAATCTCAACACTGCATTACAATCAACAACGCGCAGGATTCTTTCGCGGTGAATTTGTTGCCTTGACCAAATAATCCATTTTCAACCATCAGCAGATAGATACAGTACAATCGTCGTCTTTTTATTCATCCAGCGACGTAAAAACAGAAATTATCATGGCTGACGCAAGACCTATTGGCATATTCGACTCTGGTATTGGTGGCTTACCGATCGCTAAACAAGTCCGCTCTTTTATGCCAAATGAGAACCTTATCTACCTTGCCGATACCTTACATGCCCCCTATGGCGAGAAAACAGAAGCATATATTCTGGAGCGTTCGCTCAACATTACTGACTATCTATTACAACGTGACGTAAAAGCCATTGTTGTCGCCTGTAATACTGCCACTCTTGTCAGTATCAAAACCTTACGTGAGCGCTACCCTATTCCATTTATCGGCGTAGAACCAGGTTTAAGACCGGCGGCTTTAAATACAAAAACTGGCGTGATTGGTGTTTTAGCCACAGCAAAAACCCTGACCAGTCAATCGTTTCATGATCTTGCTCAACGTGTTGCCATGGGCGCAACCGTCGAAATTCAGCCTTGCCCTGACTTAGTGTTATTAGTAGAGGCCTTAAAGCTAAGCGATGAAGAAGCTTCCGCTACAGTACAAACGTATGTACAGCCGTTACTGGATAAAGGCGCCGATACCATTATTCTCGGTTGTACACATTTCACTCACCTCAAGACGGTGATCCAAAAAGTGGTTGGAGAAACCGTTAATGTCATCAGTACGGAAGAAGCCGTCGCCCGAGAAGTCAACAGACGACTTCAGCAAGAGAATTTACTCTCTGCTCAGCAGACTCCTGGCTCGACCTTATTGTTAACTAACAGTGAGCGAAGCAGATTCGAGCAGCAAGTTGACACTCTTTGGGGCAAAGCCGCTATTGATACTTTCTGAACCTTTGGCCTTAAAGCTCTGGCAACGTTAGATCCGTAAAAACGGTTTCAGCTTTCGTTGTCATAAAGACCTGGGCATCATATTGCTCGACAAAACAAGCGTTTAAGGTGACATCTTCATAAAGCCAATAGATAAACCCACCCTGTTCAACGCGCCGACGCCAGTTATAACGGCATTGCACCCAGCCATCAGCTAATTGAGAAATCAGCCTGGGCTCTGATTGAGCTGTTTTATATTCCAGTGTTTTGTTAGGCAAGGAAATACGGAAGCGGTCAATAATAAAATCCACTTGTTCATGGACAAGGTACTGAATCCGTTTCCCTTCAATATCATCACCGTGCTGATCAAGCAGAACTTGATTATCTAGCACCCACTCCGCAGGGGGAATATGGACAAGATATCGGTCCGGTAAACTCATTCGCTGCTGTTGATATTGCTTACTTTGCTGACTTTTATCCCACTGCTTCACAATGGTTTGAACGATTAACATGGGCATTTTAAGTATTTTTGAACAAATCCATCTCTGTTAGATGCCCTTTCTGACCATGCGGTTCAGAACGCAAATACTGAGCAGGGGCTTCAACCTTACCGTCCAGCTCAGCCGCAGCCTGCCAAGCCCAGTGAGGGTTATATAAAATGCCTCTCGCCATAGCGATGGCATCCGCTCGTTCATCAGCCAATATTTGTTCAGCTTGATGTGGTTCAGTAATCAAGCCCACAGCAATCACTGGCATCGATATATACGGCTTAATCGCTTCAGCCAGTGACACCTGATAACCTGCTTCGACGGGTATTTCTTGCTGTGGTGATAAACCTCCACTACTCACATGCAAGTAATGACAATTGAGCTTGTCCAGTTCAATAGCCAGTGTCGTGCTCTGCTCAACATCCCAACCACCAGGAACCCAGTCGGTCGCTGAGATTCTAACACCGACAACTATGTTCTCGGGAACACAGGCGCGTACAGCGCTAAAGACATCCAGAGTCAGACGCATTCTGTTTTCCAGACTGCCACCAAACTCATCCTGCCGTTGATTGCTCAATGGCGATAAAAACTCATGTAATAAATAACCATGAGCAGCATGAACTTCAATGACCTCAAATCCCAGGTCTGCAGCACGTTTTGCAGCCTCAACAAACTGTTGCACAATAGCGGCAATATCATGCTGACTGGCAGCGAGAGGAACAGGTCCATCTTCATGAAAAGGCAATGCCGACGGAGCAATAACTTGCCAACCGTTCTTATCCTCAGGCGATATCGGTGCCCCGCCATGCCATGGTTTTTGTGTGGAAGCTTTCCTGCCAGCATGGGCCAGTTGGATACCCATAGGAATATTTGAATATTTTCTAATGGCAGTAAGCGTCTTCGCTAAAGCAGACGCTGTAGTGTCATCCCATAAACCCAAATCACCGTAAGTAATTCGACCTTCAGCGCAAACGGCTGCGGCTTCGAGGATGAGCAATCCGGCACCAGATAAAGCCAATTGCCCTAAGTGGATAGTATGCCAATCCTGGGCTTGTCCATCCTCGGCTGAATACTGACACATCGGTGCGATGATCAATCGGTTCTTCAATGTCAATGGTCCGATGTCTACCGGCGAAAATAACACACTCACTCCACGTTCCTCATAAATCTATTACAACACGCCAAAAACTAGGGTTGCTCCTGTACTGATGTATCATGCAAGCTTCTTGGCCAGGCGGTTATCAACGCTTTTAATAAAGTCGCCAGCGGAATGGCAAAGAATACGCCCCATACTCCCCATATTCCGCCAAAAAACAGCACGGCAAGAATGATAGAAACAGGATGCAAATTGACAGCTTCCGAAAATAAAATCGGCACCAACACATTGCCATCAAGCGCCTGGATAATGCCATAAGCAATCAGGATATAGGCAAACTGTTCTGTGAGGCCAAACTGAAAACCTGCTACCGCGGCAACAGGTAGTGTGGCCACAGCGGCGCCAATAAATGGAATTAACACAGAGAAGCCCACTAAAACCGCCAACAGTGCAGTGTATTGCAAGCCAAAGAATGTGAAAGTAGCGTAGCTGACACCACCAACGATGATAATTTCAACCACTTTGCCACGCACATAATTGGCAATCTGATCATCCATTTCATTCCAGATACGGTTCATCAAACCTCGTTTTTCTGGCATAAAAGACAGCACAAAACTCACTAGTTTTTCCCGGTCTTTCAACATAAAAAAGACAAGAATGGGCACTAACACCAGATAAATAATTAAGCCAATCACATTTCCCAGCGAGGCAATAGACAAAGAAACAGCCCGTTGACCGTAGACTGTGAATTGTTTTGCTGTGCTGGAAATCCAGCTTTGTATCTCATCAGGTTTGATTAAGTTCGGGTAATGGGTATGCAGGTTCATCAACCAGTCTTCACCATTTGACAGCATTTTTGGTGTTTCCTGAACCAAATTAACCAGCTGATTCCATAATAGTGGCATTAATAAAAAGCCCATGGCTAACATCAAGCTGACAAACCCCAGAAAGACAATGGCCACCGCTACCATATTGGGCACACGGCGTCGGGTCAACATATTTACTACACCTTGTAATAAAAACGCGATGACCAGTGCAGTAAAAAACGGCGCCAGCATCCCGCCCAGCCAGATTACAACGGCAAAACCGAGTACTAATACAATCAGCAGTATGACGGCTTCTTCATCAGAGAAATAACGTTCTGTCCATTTGCGTAGAATTGATCGCAGTGTCATTAGCCTGTTTATCCTCAGCTATAATTGATTGGCAACGCTGATATTCTGTCACATCCCATCTGTCTATGCTGATAAGAAATTACCGACAACAGCGTGAATGCTTTTATCGTAAACGAAGGAGTGGTAATGAAAAGCTTAGGGAACAATATCTGGTATGTTGATGGCGATAGTGTGCCCTTTTATACCCTTCCTTACACCACACGTATGGTGATCGTTCGCTTAAGCGATAATAGCTTATGGATTCACAGCCCAATCAAACTCACCCAGGAGTTAGCGACGCAAATTGATGCACTCGGTCAGGTACATTTTTTAATTGCACCCAATAAGTTACACCATCTGTTCTTGAAAGACTGGCAACAACATTACCCTTCAGCAGCCATTTTTGGTACAGAGCAAGTCGCTGAAAAACGATCAGATATTAAATTTAAGGGTATCCTCAATTCTGATTTCATGCCGCCCTGGCAAGACGACATACAACAGTGCCTGTTTACTGGCTCAAAAGCGATGCAGGAATGTGTGTTTTTCCATCGTGACAGTAAAACACTTATCGTTACTGATTTAATTGAGAACTTTCCGGCTGATGCTTTTCCACCCTTCAAACGTTTTCTGGCAAAAATAAGTGGCATACTTGCCCCAAACGGCAAAATGCCCATCGACTGGCGCCTCAGTTTTAACAAAGATATTGCCAGAAAGCACATACAACACATTATTAGCTGGCAACCTGAAAAAATTGTAATGGCACATGGTTTAATTATTGATGAGCAGGCCGTGTCCTTTTTAGAAAAGGCATTTAGCTGGGTAAAACTGCCACGCTATATAGCGTGAGCAAGATGTTTTTTAGCGGTGATTTAGCTATTTTTTTGCTGACCTCCGTCCTGCTCGCAATGACGCCAGGCCCGGACAATTTATACGTGCTCACACAATCTGCACTTTATGGCCGCAAAACAGGTGTAATTATTACCTTGGGATTATGTAGCGGTCTGATTGTCCATATCTTGGCAGTGGTCATAGGCATAGCAACATTATTAACGACCAGCCCCGCTGCCTTTTTATTGCTAAAAGTCATCGGCGCCAGTTATTTACTCTATTTAGCTTGGCGCGCATTTAAAGCCGCTCCTATATCAACTTTAAAAGATGGAGCGTCGTTGCATAATTCAATAGCCTTATTAAGAACCGGCTTTTTGATGAATGTCAGCAACCCCAAAGTAGCGATATTTTTTCTGGCTTTTTTACCGCAATTTGTTGAAGCCGATAAAGGCTATGTGTCAGTACAGATTTTATGTTTAGGACTTATTTTTATGGCAAGTGCGCTGTTAGTATTTTTTGTAATAGCAATGAGCGCAGCTAAGTTGGGGAAATGGTTATTACGGTCAGCCTATGCACAAAATATTCTCCATACCTTCACCGCCGTCATATTTATACTTCTGGCCAGCCGACTATTATTTATTCAACCATAGCTATCAATATGATTACCCAGTTTGCTGCGAGTATCTTCGTCGGCAATCGATATAGGCTCTGCTGGCACAACCTCTGCCACCTGGGTTTTCTGTTCTGCTTTCTCTTGCTGCCGTTTTAACGCTTCCAATTGCTGTATCTGTGCCTGCAGTAATTCGATCTGTTTTTGAATGGCTTCAGCTTGTTTTAGCGAATCTTCGCTGGGCTCCTGCCCTAGTTCTTTGAGCTTATTAAATAAATCGACCATTTTTTTCTTTAATGCAGCAATACGTGAATCAAGCGATGTGCCACTAGGCGCTTGTTGTTTTGTTGTACCGCTGCTGCGAACTGATGAGAGATCGACATTCATAATAGATATCCAAACAAGTAAGTAAGAAAGTCCTTTTCTATACACATCGTCATAGAGCCGCTTTTCTTTAATGGTTATTAGCGTCGGTTTTTTCTACTACACTATTTTTATTACAAAATCAGGACTTCATAACTTAATTTTTTTACTCTATATTGATAGCTGTCACACCTTAAATAGTTTAATAAAGACGCATATCGACCACGCAAGAATACCTTTTCCGCTGAATGTCGTGCCTTATCGAATCACCGATGATTTCATATTGATAATCAATATGTTGATATGGTTATTCTCTATTTTAGTGTTACATCAATTAAGACGATTAGATGTGCGTATCGTTATTTAGCATAGTTGCTAACCCTACCTGCGTATGCGCAAGCAATCATATTGTTTGCCACAGAGACGAATACGTTTATCAAATTAACAATTAATCATCAGCGATTAAGGGATAGAAAAATGAGTGGAAATGAATCACGTCTGCAAGCGATTTCAAACATCATAAACCGCCAGAAAACAGTCGTTCACAAACCTGAACCTCTAGATAAAATCTGGGCGACGGATGTTTTCAATCTGGCCAAAATGGAAGAAGCATTAAACAAGTCAGCCTTCAAGGCGGTTAAGCAAACTGTTCAAACAGGTGCGCCATTAGATCCCGCCGTTGCAGATGTTGTGGCTGCAGCGATGAAAAACTGGGCCTTATCAAAAGGCGTGAAGTTCTTCTCACATATTTTCTACCCCATGACCAATATCACCGCGGAAAAACACGATGGTTTTATTGTGACCAATGCTGAAGGCAATGCCATCACAGAATTCTCAGGCAGCTTATTGATTAAAGGCGAACCAGATGGCTCGTCTTTCCCTAACGGCAGTTTACGAATGACTAATGCCGCGCGTGGATATACCGCTTGGGACCCTACTAGTCCGGCTTTCATTATGCATACTGAAAATGGCTCAACACTGATGATCCCGAGTGTTTTCATGTCATGGACTGGTGAAGCACTTGATAAGAAAATCCCTTTACTGCGATCAATTTCAGCCATGGATCGTGCAGCCAAGAAAGTCCTGACCTTAATGGGCGAGACAGATATTGCCCCACTTAATTCGAGCTGTGGTGCTGAGCAAGAATACTTTTTGGTAGACAGTAATTTTGCACTGGCTCGTCCTGATTTATTGTTAGCGGGCCGTACATTATTTGGAGCAGCTCCAGCAAAAGGTCAGCAGTTTGATGATCATTATTTCGGTGCTATTCCTGAACGTGTTCAGGTCTTTATGCAGGACTTTGAAGATCAGCTTTATCGTTTAGGTATTCCTGCGAAAACACATCACAATGAAGTAGCTCCAGGCCAATTTGAAATTGCACCTTATTTCGAGTCAGCCAACATCGCTGCTGATCATCAGCAATTAATGATGACCTTGATGAAAGCTACGGCAAAAAAACATGGCTTTATGTGTTTGCTGCATGAAAAACCTTTTGCCGGTGTCAATGGTTCTGGAAAACATGTTAACTGGTCTGTTGGCAATGCCACACAAGGAAACTTGTTGGACCCAGGTAAAACACCTCATGATAATCTGAATTTCTTATTATTCTGTGGCGCCGTTATTCGTGGTGTGCATCAATATGGTCCCTTGCTTCGTGCCGTAATTGCATCTGCATCTAATGATCACCGCCTGGGAGCTAATGAAGCGCCTCCAGCCATTTTATCTGTGTATCTTGGCGACCAATTAGAAAAAGTATTTCAAGATATTAAAGCAGGCAATATTGCGACCTCGAAAAAAGGTGGCGAAATGGATCTGGGTCTATCACAAATTCTAAAATTTGAACGTGATCCAGGTGACCGTAATCGTACTTCACCTTTTGCTTTCACAGGTAATCGCTTCGAATTCCGCGCTGTAGGTTCGTCACAATCCGTTTCCGGGCCATTAGTTGCAATGAACACCATGTTGGCTGATTCCCTTGAATGGATTGCTGATAAGCTTAAAACGGAATTAGACAGTGGCAAAGACCAAACTAATGCTGTCCTTGCTGTATTAAAACAGTTAATGGAACAACACGGTAACGTCGTTTTTGGCGGCAATGGTTATTCAGAAGAATGGCATAAAGCTGCTGTGGAAGAACGTGGTTTGAAAAACCTGCCTACTTCTGCTGACGCTCTTCCGTATCTTCGTGATGACGCCATTCGTGAATTATTTGCTCGTACCGGCGTGTTCACACCTGTTGAACTGGAAAGCCGCTTTGAGGTCTATGCCGAGCAATATATTCTTTCTATTGAGGTGGAAGCCAAGCTTGTCATTGAGATGGCAAAAACGTTGATTTACCCATCTGCCTCACAATATCTAGCAGAACTATCTGTCACGCACACCAGCATGGCGGATCTAGGTATTGAGATGAATAATGCCGTTGTCAGTACTATCGCTCAAGAAACTAATGCAATGTTAACCACCGTAGCTGATCTTCAAGCTGCGATAGAAAAACATGACTTTGACTCCATTGAAGCGCATATGAAGTTCTGTGCGAACGATATTCGCAGCCTGATGGATAAGGTACGCAGTCATGTTGATATGCTGGAAGGTGAGGTTGCCGATGATTTATGGCCATTGCCTAAATATCGTGAGATGTTATTTATAAAATAAGCCGTTTTGACGACGATAAAAAGGCCGCTATCAGCGGCCTTTTTTCTTACTGATATTGGGGAGAAATAGCTTTGCCACATTGTATTATTGAACATTCCGCATCGACTGCCGACATCACCAATGATGCCGCTTTAGTGTCGACTGTGCATCAAGCAGCTGTCGACGCTTTACTGTTTGAGCCAGCTCATATCAAAACACGCAGTATTGCTTACCCAACATTTCAACTGGGTGATCATCATAGCCACTTTATACATGTCACCGTCAGGCTTCATCGGGGACGAACAGAAGAACAGAAAAAACGCTTAACGAATCTGATTGTAGAACGTCTCTGTACTACCTTGCCTTTGGCCGATATCACCATTACCGCAGAAACTGTTGAGATTGATACTCCAACCTATGCAAAAGCAACATTGGTATAAATATCAATATCACTGCTTAAGTTACGTTTAAGTAATCCATAGAACAATAACGCTGTCGTCCTATTAACAATAGGTCACTCATCGAAATAGAGGCTTCAACTCTAATAGATTTAAAACAGTGAGGCAGCAGTGAAAACAGAACATCATGAGATTGTAAGCAAGGTACCGGAAGTCACCCTGATATTTTGGATAATCAAGATATTTGCGACCACCGTGGGTGAAACAGCTGGCGATTTAGTTTCAATGGCAATGAATATTGGCTATCTCATCAGTAGCATCATTTTTGCTGTTATTTTTCTTACTGTAGTGTCGCTGCAAATCAATGCCCGAACATTTAACGTATTCATCTACTGGGCCACCATTATTGCAACCACTACATTGGGTACAACCATTGCTGACTTTACCGATCGTTCTCTAGGGATTGGTTATGCCGGTGGTTCTACACTGTTGTTAGTATTATTGATGTTATCGTTATTTATCTGGCGCAACAGTGTAGGCTCAGTTTCCATTCAGCAGATACGTTCGCCCAAAGCCGAAATGTTTTACTGGATTACCATTTTATTCTCACAAACATTAGGAACCGCTTTGGGTGATTGGGTTGCAGATACTGAAGGACTGGGTTACGCAACTAGCGCGTTGTTATTTAGCGCAGTGCTTATCAGTATTGCCATTGTCTATTTCACTACCACTGTTTCACACACTGTTTTGTTCTGGGCGGCATTTATTTTTACCCGACCATTAGGTGCGGTAGTGGGTGATTTTCTTGATAAACCCGTGGCTGAAGGTGGTCTGGCATTGAGTCATTTGGGGATAACCAGCTTATTGCTGACGCTGATGTTAATTCTGATATTCAGTTTTAAACAGCGGGCGGCTAGACTATCGCATTGACTGTTCAGCGATGTATCCCCCTTGTTTGAAAACAGATAGACTTCATTGATAAAGATATTTTGGCTGGATGTCGAACATGGATGTTAATCTTAGGCTATGCAACGACAGTCATGTATCATTGTTTAATAAGCATTGACCCTACTCTTAACAAGATCATTTCAGCTAAACAATAAGCGTGTTATATGAATCAACAACCCAATAACCCATTACATGGCATTACGCTTGAAACGATTGTTACCGAACTGGTCGATCATTTCGGCTGGGATGGCTTTGCTCAGCGTATCAACTTGAACTGTTTCAAGAACGATCCCTCTGTTAAATCCTCTTTGAAATTTCTGCGTAGAACAGACTGGGCCAGAAAAAAAGTCGAGCAACTTTACATCAGTACATTCAGCCGCTAGCACGATGCCACATTGGATATATTTAGCTATCGCTATTGTTGCTGAGGTCATTGCAACCTCAGCCCTGAAAGCAAGCCATGAATTTACCCGTCTTATTCCCACGATAATTGTCGTTACCGGCTATCTGACCGCTTTTTACTTTCTGACTCTTTCACTGAGAGTCATTCCTGTTGGTATTGCCTATGCCATCTGGGCTGGGCTTGGAATTGTGCTTATCGCCATCATCTCCTGGATACTTTACGGGCAAAAACTCGATTTGCCTGCCCTGCTTGGCATGGGCTTAATTATCTCAGGCGTGCTGGTGATCAACCTCTTTTCTAAAACCGGTGGGCATTAACCACACTCGTGTTTATTAGAGAAACATGCCACCGGAAGCTTCAATTCGCTGACCGTTAACCCATGCACTATCGTCACTAATCAGCATTGCCATCGCCTTTGCAATATCATCTGGCAAGCCGACTCTGCCTAAGGCAGTCTGATTAGCGATACTGCGATTCAGCTCGGCATTATCTCGTACAATGCCGCCACCAAAATCAGTTTCAATGGCTCCCGGTGCCAGTGTATTGACTCTAATCTGCTTTGTACCGAGTTCCTTTGCCAAATAACGTGTTAATACTTCAACACCACCTTTCATCATAGCGTAAGCGGCATAGCCAGGGAGACTGAAACGCGCTAAACCTGATGAGATATGAATAATCTGACCTTGAGGCGCGATCATCGCTAACAACGATTGGGTAAGAAAAAACGGTGCTTTCAAGTGAATGTTCATCAAGGTATCAAAATCAGACTCGGTGGTATCTTCAAAAGACTTATGTATGCCAATCCCCGCATTATGAATAATGACATCCAGCTGGTTGGTTTCAAACGCCGTTCCAAGTTGAGTTTTAACAGCATCGGCAAAGCTTTTAAAAGTAGACGCTTGACTGACATCCAATGCTATCGCTGTTGCAGCCCGCCCTTTTTCCTGAATGGCATTTACCACTTCCTCAGCTGCAGCCTTATTTTTGTTGTAGGTAATAATCACGTCACAGCCTTTGTCTGCTATATAAAGCGCAGTTTCGCGTCCCAGCCCTCGACTACCACCTGTAACCAATACTAGTTTTTTTCATCTTAATTATCTCTTCTGGTGAATTCACTGAAATCATAAAGACCAATTAATTCATGATAAACAGACAAAAACCGATATCATTGTTTGGATATAACAAACAATAGATAAGGCAAGTATGGATAAACTGGAAAACATGAAACGGTTTGTTACTGTCGTACAAACAGGCAGCTTTACCCGTGCTGCAGATGTGCTTGGTTTGCCTAAATCCAGCGTCTCCGAAGCCGTTAAGTCACTTGAGCAACAGATTAAAACCAGACTTTTACAACGAAGTACCCGCCAGATTCATCTCACCCATGATGGCGAAATTTATCTTGAAAAATGTCTATCCATTCTTGAGCAAGTAGACATGCTCGACACGCATTTCTTACATCCCTCACAGCTATCTGGCACATTGCATATCGATATGCCTAGTCGCTTTGCCGCCAATATTGTTCTGCCAAACCTACATGACTGGTATGACAGTTATCCAAATATCAATATCAAACTCAGCTGCCATGACCAACGCACAGATTTAATTAAAGACGGTATTGATTGCGTTATCCGTGCCGGCCAACTCGAAGATAGCAGCTTAATTGCACGGCCATTACTCATGTTATCAACGATTAATTGTGTCAGTACGAACTATGCAGATGAATATGGCGTACCCATGTCTCTTGATGATCTACATCACCATGTATTAATTGATTACGCGCAAAATCTGCAAACACAAACACCCGTATTTGAGTATGTAAAAGAGGAAGTTGTCCATCATTTACCAATGACAAGCAAACTCCAGGTTAACAGTACAGATGCCTATTTATTCTCCTGCTTATCTGGTCTGGGACTCGCTCAGATTCCAGACTTAAGTGCCCGAAGCTATATAGAAAGTGGTGAGTTGATCGAAGTATTGCCAGACTTAAAAGCACCTGCTATTCCAATTTCCATCATATATCCATCGCGCAGACAAATCCCTAAACGACTGAGCTTATTTATGGATTGGTTGGAAGCCCAGACCAAAAAGGTTCGGCCAGATTAATCCAAACAAGGTCTCAAAGTAATTAGGCCACAACAAAATAGACAGCATATTTTTTCTGTGCTAAAACCATTTTAAACGTAGGTATTTAGCATAGCTTGCTGAAGCCATTTAACTATACGTTTAATCTGTGGTTTAAGCAGAAAAAGGATACTTCCGTTTGGACGCCAAAGCAGCCGCTGAAAGACCGGTTAAACAAGATGAGAAAACGGCACTACAAGCCGAAATCATCAACATGTTGTTCGGTAGCAACCTCAAATCCTTTATCGTTGCTAGCCTGGTTGCTATCACACTGGCCTATGTGGAATACGATCAAGTCAACAACATCATATTATTTGGTTGGTGCGTCATTTTTTGCTTCGTTTATGGCCTTCGCTTCTGTACCACGCTGTATTTTCAACGACACTCAGCTAATTACCCCACAGATTATTGGTTAAATATATTCCGATTATCAACTCTAGCGTGTGGAATGGCATGGGGATTTGCTGGGTATTACTTTCTTTCAGAAACCAATGAAGTCGCTCATAAAGCTTTCATTACGCTCGTTATTGTCGGCGTAACAGGGGGTGCGATGGTGGTATATGCAGTAGATGCCATTACATCAAAATTATTCTCTGGCAGTATCTACCTGCTATCTTTGCCCGGCTTTTTTACCAACGAGACAGAACTGTCACTGGCAATGGCCATTCTGTTAGCCGTTTATATTGTCTATATTTCAATAGCATCGACTAATTTAGGTAAAAAGCTTCATGAAAACATCTTGCTACATCATGCTGCTATCAAACAACAGGAAGAAATCGAGAAATTATCTCAACATCAACGTATCCATTTAGACCATACCCCGATGGGCGTGATTGAATGGGATCTCAATCTATGCGTTGTTTCATGGAATGCGGCCGCGCAGGAGATTTTTGGCTATAGTCAAGATGAAGCACGTCATCAACATGCCAGTTTTATTTTGCCATTAGATATTCAACATCAAGTGCTTCAAAAAATGCACAAACTCATTTCAGAAGGCAATTCGACACATTGTCAAAATGAAAACCTGACCAAAGAGCATGAGATTATTTACTGTGAGTGGACCTATACCGCTTTACGTGACAGTGAGAATCAAGTCGTGGGTTTAGCCACGCTAGTGCAGAACAAAACGGAATTCAAAAAAAATCAGGATGAAATCCAATACCTTGCTTATTACGATACATTAACTGACTTGCCTAACCGACGCTTATTAACAGACCGTGTCACACATGCGATACATTCAAGCAGTCGAAACAAATCTTATTGCGCTATTTTCTTTATCGACTTGGATAACTTTAAAAATATTAATGACTTACACGGCCATTCTGCTGGCGACATGTTACTAAAATCGGTATCAACACGACTTAAAACACTGCTAAGAGAAGAAGATACTATTGCCCGCTTTGGTGGAGATGAATTCGTGATATTAGTCGAGAATATTGGTGAAACACTCGGCAAAAGCAAAAAAATAGCAGAATTAATCTCCAATAAAATCATCAATGGAATCAGTGATATATACAGTATTGGCAATGTTCAGTATCGGACTTCGTGCAGCATTGGTATTTGCAACTTTCTCGGCGATACTCTATCCGTTAATGAAATCTTTAAACGCGCTGATAATGCCATGTTTCAGGCTAAGTCAGATGGTCGTAGTTGTTTTCGCTTTTTTGATGAAAAACTGCAACCAAGTATTGAATTCAAAGCCAGCCTGGAAAATGACCTCCGCGATGCTATTTTTGATCGCGATATCATTCCCTACTTTCAGCCACAGGTGAATCATCGTCATGAATTGATCGGAGCAGAAATTTTACTACGTTGGCAACATCCTAAACATGGCATGATTTCACCGGCAGAGTTTATTCCGATTGCTGAAGACTCTGACATTATTCACCGTATTGGTACTGAAGTATTGCAAAGCGCCTGTAAACAATTAGCGATTTGGCAGAATAATCCCGAGACAGCCCATTTAGTATTATCCGTTAACATCAGTGCACGACAGTTTATGCAAAAGAACTTTGTTGAAACTGTCTTATCAAGCATTGAGACATATCACTGTTCTGGCTCGCGTTTGCGGCTGGAAATAACTGAGAGCCTGATGTTAAAAAATATCAATGAACTGGCCACAAAGATTGAAAAATTACGGTCTTATGGCATCACTTTATCACTGGATGACTTTGGCACGGGCTACTCTTCTCTATCCATACTACGTAGCTTTCCACTCGATGAAATCAAGATCGATAAAAGTTTTGTCGATCACATGCTGGAAAATGCAAATGATGCTCATATCATTCGTACAGTCATTAATATGAGCAATCATATGGGCATGACAGTGATTGCTGAAGGTGTAGAAACTGAAGCTCAGGAAGCCTTCCTGGCTGAAAACGGCTGTTTGAATTATCAAGGTTATTTATTTGGCAAACCTATGCCTTTAGACGACTTTAGCGATTACATCAAAAAGCCCCGACCTCTTCATTAAGCCACTGCCTTTATCACATTCGATTATGTAGTGATTTGAGGCTATAATTCTTTCCTTGCGATCGTAGCCCGTCACACTTCACTCAATTGCTGCTCGCTACTGCTGTAATCACTTTTTAGCTATATAAATCCCTTATCTATGAAATCAATCTTAAAACTATTAACTTTATTATTTATTGTTATCCCTATTCAATCTCCTGTCTTTGCCGCTGATAGCGCCTCCGGCTGGCAAGACGAGGTAACACAGCTAGAAACGGTTTATGGTGGACGTATTGGTGTATCGGCATGGAATGCAAATGATGGTCAACAACTTCACTACCGTGAAAATGAACGGTTTGCCATGTGCAGTACCTTCAAATTATTACTCGTCGCTAATGTGTTACAACGTATTGACCAAAAGCAAGAAAAGCTTGAACGATTAATAAGTTATGATAAATCTGAGATTCTTGAATATGCGCCAGTGACATCACAACATCTTGATAAAGGATCAATGACGGTAGCAGACTTGAGTAAAGCCGCATTGCAATTAAGTGATAATACTGCTGCCAATTTACTGCTTAATACATTGGGAGGTCCACAAGGACTAACTGATTATCTCCGTAGCTTAGGCGATAACACCACTCGCTTAGATAGAATTGAGCCAAATCTGAATACTAACTTAGCTGAAGATCCTAGAGATACCACCACCCCCAAGGCGATGCTGTTAACCTTAAAAACCCTCTTACTTGGTGACACTTTATCTGAAGCATCCAAACAACGTCTTATTCACTGGTTAATTGGCAACCAAACAGGAGATGACAAAATACGTGCTGGTGTTCCCGCAACATGGCTTGTCGGTGATAAAACCGGATCAGGTGCTAATGGTGCCAATAATGATGTTGCTATTATCTGGCCGGAGGCTGGCCACCCCTATCTATTGATCGTGTATTACTCTGGCTCAGAACGCTCAAAAAATGAAAAAAATGCGGTAATCGCAAAAATCAGCCAATCGGTAAGCAAAGTGTTTTACCCTGAGTAAACGCGATGCAAAATATATCTATTAATCAGATGATGTATTGATTACCCCCCAAACGTTTTGCTTCATACATAGCATGATCAGCATGCTGCAATAATGTTTTTTCGACATCACCATGAACGGGTAATAAAGCAATACCAATACTGCTAGACAAATGAATCTCACAACCGCCGACGATAAATACCTTTGCCATCGTCTGCCTTATTTTTTCTGCAATAGATTTTGCATCTTGCTGATGACTTATCGTTTCGAGTAATACGACAAATTCATCACCACCGAAGCGGGCTACCGTATCAGAACTTCGAACACACGACTGTATTCGCTCAGCAGCTTGTTGTAATAAGGCATCCCCAACATCATGGCCAAAATTATCATTCGCCTGCTTAAAGTTGTCCAAATCAAGATAAAACAAAGCCAATTCAGTTTTTTGTCTTAGCGCCCTTGCGATGGCAAGCTGCATGCGGTCATGGAACAACTCACGATTTGCCAAGCCTGTTAAATGATCATACATCGCCAGAAAGCGTAAACGGTCATGCAGTTGTTTCCGCGTAATTGCAGCAGCAACTTGCGTTGAAATATATTCAAGTAAATGTTGGCTATCTTCGGTATTGATATGCTGAGCCTCAACTCTGGCAATCAGACTACCTATAACACGTTCTGCTGTGCACAGTGGTACCTTGATCCAACCATTATCAGTATCGAAGCATACCTTTCTTGAATCAATCCAGGATGTCAGGTTCTGGCTGAGATGCGCATGCAGCAATTCTCCATCGACATCACTACTAGTATAAGCAAACGTCAGAAGTTGAGTTTGCTGGTCATACAATGCAATAACAAAATCACTGATCGGTAATAGTGTCTCCATGATTTGATGAATACGCTTATACAATGATGACAAACTTTCTTCATGATGTGCCGCTTCAGAGATCGCATACATAGCAGACTGAATCGCTTCAGCGCGTTTATGCCGGGATATATCTCTGGCAACGGCTATACGAAAAGCCTCATTGCTCGCCCACTTCGCTGACCAGAGTAAATAAACAATCTGTCCATCTTTACGTATATAGCGGTTCTCAAAGTCTGTTTTTTCCAGACCATTCATAATGTCGTCAACCGCATTGAGCGTGGCTTCACGATCATCAGGATGAACCATTTCCAGCATTTGTTTACCCAACAACTCCTCCCGTGAATAACCGAATATGCGTTCAGCACCGGCACTGAGAAAAAGGAAATGGCCTTCTTTATCAACGATACAGATCGCATCAAGTAACATATCAATGTAGTGACTTAATGATTCGAGTTTTTTCTGATCTAGTAAATAATTTGGATCTGACGACATAGATTGTCCAACAACAAAAAGCTAAAACCTAATTAAATTGAATACGACATGGTACATATAGACGAACTAAGACCATGGGCTTAACCTACTATTTTAGTATCACCTGACGAATTAGACTTTTCCTGTTCGTAGTTAATGGCCCGAATAGGATAAGGAATAGTAATACCCTCTTCTTTAAAACGTTGATGCAAAGCTTTGATAAATTCAGATTTAATAAAAAATCGATTGAAGTATTCTTGTGCTCTTAACATCACCGTGAAGTTTATACTCGAACTATCAAAGGTATGAAAAATAACAAACGTCTGATAATCAGGCACGCCCCATTTGTGGGTTCTCAGAATATCACGGGCTACTTCCAGTGTTACCCTTTCAACATGTTCCAAATCGGAATCATAATGTACCCCGACCTCAACAGGGACTGACAGTTGTTTCTCTGGATAATAATAATTAATAATCTTCGATTGAGATAAAACACTGTTCGGAATGATGATAAAGTTATTTGGCAACATTCTGATCCACGTTGTACGCCAGCCGATTTTATCTACAAATCCCTGTTCACCAGACTCGAGTTCAATAAAATCGCCAACACGAATGGGTTTATCTATGACTAACTGCACACCTGAAAAAAAGTTGGTTAATGTTGGCTGTAGCGCTAAAGCCACGGCGAGTGAAGTGATACCCAGTGACGCTATGACAGGTGTAATCGCGATCCCCATGGTGCCCAGAATGATTAAAACGCCCAGCCCGAGGATGAGTGCACGAGTAACGCCCTGCATAATTGAACTGCTGCTTTTCAGCGTAGACGATTTCTCGGCATAGTGTCCGACCGTACCCGTCAGAAAACCATCGATGAACAAAACCAGTGCAGCGACGATCAATAGTCGTGCGGTGGAATTAAACATACTAAAGTCTGCTTCGACATCGAAATAGACGACAACATGTTCAGATAGTTTTATGGTTAATGCCAGCAAACACAGTGTCAGTGGAAAGCTGATGACTTTGACCAACAGCTTATCGTAATAAAAGCTGGTTCTTGCCGTGACTTTTCCAACTCTGAGCAAAATAAACTTTTTCACTACTAACAGAAGAATAAATAAGCTGATGACGACCGCCATGGCTACCGACCATTCAGGCAAGGATGAGAAAAACTGATCAAGTTTGTTCATGCTGATTCCTCAATAAACCTAGCTATTTCATGCAGATGTCATGCCCGAGCCAATGCATCATTTCTAACGAATATAAAAAAACCGGCAATGCCGGTTTTTTTATAGATAATGCCAGTGCAAAATTACATTGATTCAGCTTCTTTAATCGCTTTCTTGACAATACGACCAACACCGCCTGAAACATCTTGTGCTTTGATAGCATCTAGGTTAACTGGATTACCTACGATTACCGCTCCACCCATACCAGCACCAATATGAGGTGTGCATTTGTAGATGTAAACACCTTCTTTATCAAAAGTATGAGTCACATCCTGGCTCATCTCTGATTTGAACAGCTCAGCACCCTCAGGAACCAGGCCTTCTATCATTTCCACATTATGGGTACTCATATTAGTCCAGCTGACACTATCACCAGGCGCAATCTTAACGACCAGAGGACTGAATTTTAACCCTTGCGTCGTGACAGTATGCTCTGCAGCAAACACATTCATTGTCATCAACACAGTCGAAGCAGCAACACCTATTACAGCAGTTTTCAACATTTTCATAACTTCTCCTTTTTGTTTACCAGATTATTTCAACAATTCGGGCGTGAAAATCATGCGAATTTTATAGTGACAAAAACAATCATCCGCTATTCGTAAACCAGGCTTATATTTGAACACTTTCCACACGATTTCTTCCTAATTGTTTGGCTTTGTATAACGCTTTATCTGCTTCGCTTAGCAACTGCTCCGAATGGAGGCTGTGAAGAGACAGATTCGCAACACCAATGGAAATCGTAATGTGACCAAGATATTTGCCATTAAACTCAATACTTTTCTTTGCAATGGTATTTCTTAACGCTTCGGCTTTGTCTACCGCATTAGCTAATGTCGCATTTGGCATAATCACCACAAATTCTTCACCGCCATAACGACAAGGAATATCAGTCTCCCGGAAAAACTCATGCATCAAATGAGCAAGTGTTTTGAGCACATAATCTCCCGCTTCATGACCATATTCATCATTAAAGCGTTTGAAATGATCAATATCACAAATTAATAGTGACAAAGTCTGTTGCTGACGGTTGGATAACTGCGTCTCACGATAAAGGGCGTCGTCGAAATAACGACGATTGCGCAAGCCAGTTAATGCATCTTCAAAGGAAAATCGTTGTAGTTCCTCTCTCAGTTTAATACTGCTGAGGGTGACACCCAGCCTTAATTTTACTCGGCTAATCAAGTCATCCAGATTCTCATGAGGTATTAATAATCTCGAGCTGGAATTAGCCAGTAAGATGTGGACGAAGACATTATACGAGCCATCAACTTCCTGTAGCTCGATTTGTGCAAGTACCGAATCAAACGGCTGATTTTCAATCGATGCTGACACTTTTACTTCAACAGGCAAAAAAACTTCAGGTAATTTACGTACCAGAATTTTTCTTGCTTCATCGAGATCATGACATGCTTGTAAACGGCTGTTTAATTCTTCTAACTTAGCACCAAGCATATTAAGCCTGTGTAGTTGCTCTGCTCTTTCCTGTTCAGCTTCAGCATAAGCATGAAGAGTGGCAGTCCGTTCAGCCACCTTCATTTCCAGATGCTCGTTGAGTTCTTTTAATGCTTTTTGTACATGAGAATAGTGCCGAAGTGAAATTAGCATTAACACCAAAGCAAAGAGCAAGGCAGCTATTGAAATATCCAGGTTAATCCAAGGCAAAACACTATTGGCAATTCCCATATCCAGTAACAGAAAAATGCCATACACCGTGAATGACAACATCACAAATTGCTGATCTGATCCTGGCAAAGGTCGCATGCTTAGCCCCAAGCCAATAATAAGAATAATTGAAATGGCGAATAAAGCATCAAAAACCGGAAAGGTCGGCGCCAGTTCTATGACACCCAGCATTGATAACATGATAGCAATGACTAGATAACTACCATGAAAGTAAGCAATTTTTTTCAGCCAATTTTTTTGCCAGGCTGATGACCATGAAGATAACAATAAACAGATAAAAACTGGCAGTGCATAATAGGAAATCGCCAGCAGATAGACGCGAAACAAAGGATAATTAAAAACAAACTGCACTGCATGATTTTCGGAAAGCAACATCAGCGCCGAAGTTAAGGAAAATGCAGACAAATAAAGGAAATGACGATCATTTTTCTGCATCATCGAAAAGGCAAAGGTGATGATAGTGACAAACAATGAAAATAACGCCACCAGAACTTCAAAATACGCATTTTTCAAGACATAAAACAGTAAGTTTGATTGTTCAAATAGCTTAACTTCACCCCACAAACCAATATCACGATAGTTAGAATACACCCTGAAATATATGGTTTTACCAGCATAATCTGTTGGCAAACTTATCGAATGCCATGGCCAGCCATAAAATGTTTTTTTATCTTTTTGATCAAAATCACCGAATTGATAGATTTTCTTATTATCCAGAAAAACTTCAGCCATTAAGTCAATACTGGTTATATATAAAACTGGATGCAGGTACTGATGCACAGAATCTGGCAATTTAGCTTTAAACCAAACTGTATTATGCTCATCCCGATTTGGTGGTTTTACAGGAGAATTGATATCTGTCCAGTCAGTACTAACATTTTGCGGTGCTGAAATCCATTGTGGTATTCCATCAACAATGGGTGAATCCCCCCATCGATATTGCCAGCCTGTCACTTCTTCAGCTCCATGCTCATGCATAGCAAACGCGGGAGACAACAGAGTTAATAGAGAGAACAGTAAGAAATATCGAGCCATAGTCACATTAAGATAATGTGTAATTAAATCCTTTCTCACTCCAATCTCTCACTGTCTAACTAAAGAAACAAATTCAAACAGCTAGACATCCTTTCCAGCTCGATGCAGATAGGGTCACAAAGGACCTGGTACTTAAAGATAGTATTCATTCTTTTACGGCAATAAACTCTGTTACTTAAATGAAACTTTACATCTATAGCAGACGTTATAAGTCTATATACCTTGTTTGTTGTGTAAAAAGTTCTCATAAAAAAATTATAAAAACAATAAAAAACAAAAACTATTAACACAATACAACAAACTTTCTCCAAATCATCATTGCTGAAGCCGCCAGTAAGTCATCAAAATTAAAGAAAAAAAGCGCAATGCCAATAAAAGATATATATCCCCAGTGAGTTCTAAGGAGTCAAAAATGATGAGCGTAGCGATTAAATTAATGAACTCTCTCAGCTACCCCAAAAAAATGACGCTTATCACCAGTGTGTTGCTGATCCCTATACTACTGAGTTTTTTTCTACTGATTTATCATCTCAATAAGGTCGTCAATGAAAGTCATCATGAGCAAAAAGGGCTGGAATATCTAAAAGCATTGAAACCTTTTTATCAGCAACTTCCCCAACATCGGGGAATGACTAATGCATACCTCAATGGTGCTGCAGAATTTAAAGAAAAAATCCTGAGCAAACGTCAGGATATCCAACAAAGCATCGAAAAAATTGATGTTATTGATCAGCAATACGGTTCAGAATTTCAAACCTCATCATTATTGAATGAAATCAAGCAGGACTGGTTACTCCTATCTAATGACGATAGCGGAACAGACTCAAATGCTATTTTTACAGCACACACTCAACTGATCACAAAAATACGACGTTTGATGAATCTTGTTAACCATAACTCCGGGCTGATTGTGGATCCTGAGCTTGAAACCACATTCATCATTGAAACCATTGTCAGTTATATTCCCCTGCTTGCTGAGAATATTGGCCAAACACGAGGATTAGCCTCAGGTATCGTAGCTGATAATGAAATCACCACAGAACAACGTATCAAACTCACAGCAACACTCAGCAAAGTTCAAAATGAAGCTGACAACACTCAGCAAGCGATAACACATATCATTGAACACAATCCCAAGCTGAAAGAATCGATAGCAAAACTGGAACAGGATCGAGAAAACATTCTTGCACAGTTTATTCATATCATTCAGCAAGATATTCTGGAGAGTAACAGTATTAAAACTGATGCCGATTCCATTTTTAATCTGGGTAGTCAGGCTATTTCAGCAAACTATGCGATGTATGACTATTTGGCTGATGCTTTAAGCACATTACTTGATGAACGGTTATCGAACCTGCAATTTGAGAAAAACCTAGTCATCACGATTATCGTCATTGCACTTGTAGTTGCGCTTTATCTGTTTATTGGTTTTTATCAGGCAACAGTGAATATGATCAGACATATTACTCAGGCCTCTCAGCGTATTGCTATGGGTGATCTCACCATACAAATTGATAGCCCTGCTAAAGATGAAACTACGGATATATTTAAAGCACTCAATGAAATGACACATAATTTAAATACTATCGTCAATCAATTAAGACTCAACGCAAATGAGTTAGCTGCCGCTTCCGAAGAGTTATCAGCAAATACCCTTCAGTCAAAATCTAACTCGCAGGAACAACAAAACCAGTCTGAACAAATCGCCACAGCAATGAATGAAATGTCCAGCACGATTAGAGAAATCGCTCAGAATGCTGAATTATTAGCAGAAGAAGTCCGTACAGCGAATAATGAATCACAGTCAGGACAAGCGGTCATCTCTGAAACCGTGAAATCCATTCATTCTCTCACAGAAGATGTCGGTAGAGCTGCCATGACCATTGCGGAACTGAGTCAGAGTAGTGAGCAGATTGGTTCGGTATTAACCGTGATTAAAGGGGTTGCGGAACAAACTAATTTACTGGCTTTGAATGCAGCTATTGAAGCAGCCAGAGCCGGTGATCATGGGCGCGGTTTTGCTGTTGTTGCCGATGAAGTCCGCTCCCTCGCCAACAGAACACAAGAGTCTGCTGAGCAGATTCAAGTCATGGTGGATAACTTGCAGCAAAAAACCAAACAAGCAGTGCTGGTAATGGATAAAGAAAAATCCAACGCCGCTGGCATGGTCCAATACACTGAGTCGGCGACGCAGTCCATTTTGAATATTGTTAATTCCATGACTCAAATTTCTGACATGAGTACCCATGTAGCCAGCGCAGCTGAAGAACAAGGTTTAGTCTCAGAAGAAATTAATCGTAATATCACCCGGGTTTCTGACTTATCTGAAGACAACTTGCACGGTAGTGAACAAATTTCTATCGCTAGCCAAAACCTGGCAAGTCTGGCATCACAACTCAATACCATAGTGCAGCGATTTAAGGTTTAAAAGTTCCGGTAATAAAAAAGGGCCATCAGGCCCTTTTTTATTAGATAGTGGATAATTTTAGTTAACCCAACATCTGGCATTCTGGAACAGTCTGGCCCATGGACCGTCCTTGCCCCAGTCATCTGGATGCCACGAGTGCTGAACCGTGCGAGTCACTCGCTCAGGATGAGGCATCATAATGGTCACCCTACCATCATCTGTTGTCAGAGCAGTCACACCACCTACTGAACCATTCGGATTCATTGGATAACTTTCTGTTGCCTGACCATAATGATCGACATAACGCATGGCGACGATTGCCTGCTGTTCTGAACCTGTCTCACTGTAATCCACACGGCCTTCACCATGAGCAACGGCGATTGGCATGACTGAACCAGCCATACCTTTCAGAATTACAGAAGGCGATTCAACAATTTCTACCAGAGAAAAACGTGCTTCAAACTGTTCAGATGTGTTGCGTGAGAAGCGAGGCCAGTGATCACTACCCGGAATTAGCTCCTTTAACTGCGATAACATCTGACAGCCATTACATACACCCAGTGCAAAGGTATCAGGACGATGGAAGAAATCTGTGAACTGTTGACGTGCACGATCGTTATGCAAAATAGTACTTGCCCAACCACGACCAGCACCAAGCACGTCACCATAAGAGAAACCACCACAGGCCACTAAACCAACAAAGTCAGTCAGTTCAATACGCCCTTCCAGAACATCGCTCATATGCACATCAATCGCATTAAAACCAGCATGATCAAATGAGGCAGCCATTTCTACCTGACCATTAACCCCCTGCTCACGCAGAATGGCGACTTTTGGACGATGTCCACTAACGATAAGTGAACTGGCGATATTTTCTGCTGGGTTAAATAATGGCTTGGCAAATAAGCCCGGATCATTCTCATCCAATAAAGCATCAAACTCTTGTTTAGCACAGTCTGGGTTATCACGTAATGCCTGCATTTGATAACTGGTTTCAGCCCAGAAGCGCTGTAATGTCACACGTGACTCATCAATCACCAGTTCTTTTTCAACATGAATACGAATCTGCTGCTCATCCGTCACTTTACCGATAGCAAATGACATTGAGGTCAAATTGTAATCTTTAAGAATATTCATTACGTGGTTCAAATCGGCATGAGGCACTTGAATCACCGCACCTAATTCTTCATTGAACAAGACTGACAGCGCATCCCCTAAACCATTAAGATGAATGTCCAGACCACAGTGGCCTGCAAAAGCCATTTCAGCAAGCGTGACAGCAAGGCCGCCATCACCTCTATCGTGATAAGACAATAACAATTCTTCATTCTTCAAGCGTTGAATGGCATTAAAGAAGTTTTTCAAATGTACCGCATCATCAATATCAGGCGCTGTAGTGCCGACCTGACTGAATACCTGAGCAAGTGCAGAACCACCTAAACGATTTTGATTCTGCCCCAAGTCAATATAGATCAGATCCGTGTCACCCAGATCCGTTCGTAGCTGTGGTGTAGAGGTAGCACGCGCGTCTGTTACAGGTGCAAAGGCACTAATAATCAGCGATAAAGGTGATGTTACCGCTTTGGTTTCACCTTTTTCATCCCACACCGTTTTCATCGACAATGAATCTTTGCCAACCGGAATCGCTATGCCCAGCTCAGGACACAATTCCATACCAATCGCTTTAACCGTGTCATACAGCAAGGCATCTTCACCGGGGTGACCACAAGCGGCCATCCAGTTAGCTGACAGTTTAATGTCGCCTAACTTATCAATTTTTGCCGCTGCAATATTGGTAATCGCTTCACCTACTGCAATCCGACCTGATGCAGCCGCATTAATCAGAGCAATTGGCGCACGCTCGCCCATCGACATGGCTTCACCTAACACATCGTGATGATCAGCCAATGTCACAGCGCAATCAGCGACAGGGACTTGCCACGGGCCGACCATCTGGTCACGTGCAACCAGACCAGTGACGCTTCTGTCACCAATGGTAATCAAGAAACTCTTACTGGCTACAGTAGGTAGTTTAAGTACACGCTCCAATGCGTCACGGGCAGATACACCGTCAAGATCAAGCTCAGGATAGCTTTGTTTAACATGCTTCACTTCACGCAGCATTTTGGGTGGTTTACCCAATAAAAGTGATAACGGCATATCAATCGGTGATGTTTCATTATCAGCATCACCGAGTAATAAATGTTCTTCTTCTGTCGTTTCACCTACCACGGCCCACGGGCAACGTTCACGCTCACAGATCGCTTTGAATTCATCAATACGATCAGGGTGAACGCCAAGCACATAACGCTCCTGAGATTCATTACACCAGATTTCCATCGGTGACATACTGGGTTCATCATTTGGGATAACACGCAGTTCAAAACGGCCACCACGACCACTGTCATCGACGAGTTCAGGGAAAGCATTGGACAGACCACCTGCACCGACATCGTGAATCGCAATGATCGGGTTTTGTTCACCCAGCGCCACACAGCGGTCAATGACTTCCTGACAACGGCGTTCCATTTCAGGGTTGCCACGCTGTACAGAAGCAAAGTCGAGCCCTTCATCACTGGCACCAGAATTGACGGATGAAGCCGCACTGCCGCCCAGACCGATTAACATGGCTGGACCACCCAGTACAATTAATTGTACGCCCGGATCCATAATGCCTTTTTCAACATGCTGTGGACGGATAGAGCCCATTCCACCGGCCACCATAATCGGTTTATGGTACCCACGTACTTCAAAACCATTATCCGTCGGCACCTGCACTTCATAAGTACGGAAGTAACCGCACAGATTGGGACGACCAAACTCATTATTAAATGCGGCCCCACCCAAAGGACCATCGATCATGATTTCACGGGCAGAGGCCATACGAGCCGGTTTACCGTAAGGTGTTTCCCAGGGTTGTTCAAAGCCAGGAATTTCCAGATTGGAAACAGAAAACCCGGTTAAGCCTGCTTTCGGTTTTGAACCACGTCCTGTTGCACCTTCATCACGAATCTCACCACCTGCACCAGTGGATGCTCCAGGGAATGGAGAGATGGCCGTAGGATGGTTATGTGTTTCCACTTTCATCAGGATGTGCTGAACTTCACCTTCATAATGATAATGGCCAGTCGCCATATCCACCTGAAAACGGTGACTTCTTGGGCCTTCAATTACAGAGGAGTTGTCACTGTAGGCTTTCACAACCCCTTCCGGATGAAGGTCATGGGTGTTGCGGATCATATTGAATAAGGTATGAGGCTGTGTCTCGCCATCAATGATCCAGTCAGCACGGAAAATTTTATGACGACAATGCTCTGAGTTCGCCTGAGCAAACATCATTAATTCAATATCGTTGGGATTACGGTCTAATAAGGTGAAATTTTCAAAAAGATAATCAATTTCGTCTTCGGCTAAAGCCAGGCCCATTTGCTGATTAGCCAGTACTAATGCCTCGCGACCACCGTTTAGAATATCGACACTGACTAATGACCGTGACTCGCCATGCATAAATAAACGATCGGTTTCATCCACGCTTTCAAATACCGTTTCGATCATACGGTCATGTAAGAAGCTAGCAACGCGATTTTTCTGGTGTTGACTGAGTGTTTCAGAGGATTCAACAAAAAAAGCAACGCCCCGCTCAACACGTTCAACATTTTTCACACCACTGTTAATGGTGATATCGGTGGCTTTGCTTGACCAAGGTGAAATAGTGCCGGGTCTTGGTGTCACCAGGAAAAAGCTTTCATTGTCTTTTGCTTCGCTTTCGCGCGCTTCTGCTTCAAGCAGTGTTTCAAGAATCTGATGCTCCGCCGAAGGCAAAATACATTCATCATCAATTTCAATAAAATAACGAAACTCAGTTCTAACAGCCGTGACAACAGGCACTTCAGCCTGAATGCTGTTTAGTAATTTCTCCAGACGGAAAGCAGAAAAAGCCGGGCGGCCAATCAATTGCAGCATGCGGATCCCAATTCAAGATAAACTAAAGCGATAATGATACTTTATGTAAGGTTTAACGCCCAAATAAAATCCGCTGGAAATCATAATGAGTGTAGCTGTTCACAATCGACCGGGCCCAATTCGTCAATTAATGGCGATGGTATACGACTTCTTACTTTTACTATCCGCCTTATTATTCGCCGCTATTATTCCAGTTGCGCTAAATGGTGGTGAAGCCATTACACCGGGCAATGTGTTTTTTTTATTATATTTACTGTCAGTGTGTTTTTTATTCTATGGCTGGTTCTGGACTCATGGAGGACAAACCCTCGGTATGCGAGCATGGAAAATAAAACTTATTAGCTTAACTACACCGTCAATCTCTTGGAAACAGACAGCCATACGTTTTAGTTTAGGCGTTATATCCTGGCTCTGTTTGGGCTTGGGATTCTGGTGGCAGTGGCTAAGTAAAGATAAACAAAGCTGGTATAACCAAGTAGCAAAAACCTCTCTTATTTTTGTCAAAGAATAAGCCGAACAACATAAAGTTGTTTTACCATGGCTTTTTTTTGTATTCATGCCTAGAATTGGGTTCAACACAGCTTAAGGAACAAGGCTGATGACATGGATAAGCATCAGAATCCTCATCACTTTATTGTTTCTGGTATCGCAAGATCTACCAGCTCAAAATGTTATTGCCAACGTTCAGGTTGAGACCAAGCAACTAAGCAAAACCACTGCTCGTTCGATCTTTGCCATGCGAGTTCATCAATGGCCTGATGGCACACCAATCAAAGTCTTCGTTCTTCAAGATCAGAACCCTACGCATAATGAGTTTTGTAAGTCTATATTGGGCATGTTTCCATACCAGCTCAGACGAATTTGGGACCGGCAGGTTTTTTCTGGAACAGGCGCTGCTCCCGTAGTCGTTAACTCCGAACAGGAAATGCTTAATGCTGTTGCCAGTACGGAAGGGGCAATTGGCTATATCAGTTTGGACAACGCTGATACACACGAAGGTATTCAAATGATTAAGGTGGACTTATGAGGGTAATACTACTATCCATCTTTCTCAGCATTTCGACAGCTGCGGTTGCCGATGATGATACACCTTGGTTTGAACGGATCGTGTTACACGGTTTTGCATCTCAAGGTTACATACATACAACTGACAATCATTTTTTTGGTCCGAGTGATGATGGTAGTTTTGAATTCACTGAAGTTGGTATCAATGGCAGCTTGAGTCTCAATCCCAAACTCAGGCTATCTGCCCAACTATTGTCCAGACAAGCAGGTAGATTTGATAACGGCTCGCCACGACTTGATTATGGCTTAATTGATATTTCCCTGTATTCCTCTACCACCTACTCTTCTGGACTCTACATCGGCAGAATCAAAAACGAAATTGGTTTGTATAACGAAACGCGGGACGTGGCTCATACAAGAAGCGCTATATTCCTACCTCAAGTGATTTATTTCGATAAAGTCAGAAACACCATTATGGCAGCCGATGGTGTGCACTTTTATAACAACCTTGATCTAGATAGCGGTACAGTCTTTATGGAAGTAGGCACCGGCTATACCCTGGCAGATAAAAATGTTGAATATGCCTATATGGGTGATGACTGGGCAGGCTCAATCCAAAACGATAAATTGGGTATCTTCGGAAAACTCCTTTATGAGCATAATGGCGGTCAATGGATATATTCAATCACTGGGACAAGAGTCACGCTCGATTTTGATGCTGGTGCGAGTGACCGCGTACCCTTTCCTTTCGGTCCGGGAATGAATTCAGGCGAAATTGAAATCGATTATACCGTCCTCTCAGGTCAATATAACGGTGAGAAATGGCAGTTTACCAGTGAAGTTGCCTTTGAAAATGTTGATTATATTGATATCGGTGGTCCCGTATCACAGATGAATATTAATTCAATTGGTTATTACTTACAGGCAAATTACAATTTTACGCCTGCATGGCAAGCCTTCATCCGTTATGAAGAATTCCAGCTAAATAAACATGACTGGAACGGAAAAAAAGCAGCTAGACAAAACCGCATCAATAGTCAGCAACTGGCTGCAAATGGGATCAATCGAGCCCCCGTTCCAGCACATGAATATTATTCAAAGAGTTGGGTGTTAGGTGGACGCTGGCATATTTCACAAAACTTAATGCTTCGGACCGAGTATCACATTGTGGAGGGTGTAGCGACACTATCACCACGGGAAAACGATGTGACAGATACTAATAAAAGGTGGGATATGTTTGCTGTATCTCTGTCATATCGGTTTTAGTGCTACAGATGAATACTAGCAACCCATTTTTAAGTATTCGATGGAAAGCTGGTTTATTTTTCAGTTCTATTTTATTGATTTTTCTGTTGATTTTTCATGTCATTATTTACTGGAACGTTCAGCAAAAATTTGTTTTTTTTCGTTCTCAGTTACAGGAGCAATATCATCAACAGCTGCTCGGACAAATCACGACCACACGAGATCAGCTACAACGACTTGCTGAGTTGCTTATTTCGCCTGATACCACGCAACAAGCAGCATCAGGAAAACACAAAGATATTTTAGAGCGTATTCAGCGTTACCGCAGTGACCTTGAACTGAACTGGGATGTCTCCCAAGTACAATTGTTTGATAGTACTGGTCGAAACCTAGGTGGATGGGGTCCGCCCACACCAAAATTCATAAAATCGATTATTACACGCACCGCAGAAACTGAACTAGCTCAGAATCAACTCAACTGCGAAGTCAGTTGCAAACAATACCTCTTATTACCTATTCTGGCGGATAGCCCGTCTAATCATGTCTTAGTGCTCGGCTATAATCTGACGCAATCATTGTTGGATTTTCGGGCACAAACGGGTGCCGATATTGCCATTATTTCTGATCAGTCCAATACACAGGAGTTACGTCAAGCTGATACATCGCTCTGGGACCGTCATCTCAATGTACTCACCTCATTCAATAGCAATATCGCTTATTTAAGATATCTAGCAAAACATTATCATTATCAAGACATTGATCACGATAAATTGATCTTACGCGATTCGAATTTACCGGTTGAATTTCAATTTGTTAAGCTCAAACAAGTGAGCAATGTAGTACTGGTGATAATCGATAATATCGCTAATCAGCAACATGAGCTTAGCAGCCTTACTTACAGGACCATTGCCTGGTCACTTATTGGCTTAATCGCCATTGGTGGCAGTCTATTCTTACTATTATCAGCGCCACTGAGGCGATTATCAGCAGTCTCCAAAGCCCTGCCTCTTCTGGCCGAGAAGAAATACCTTCAAGTCAGAAATATGCTGAATCATACATTGCCAAGACGTTACATTGATGAGCTGAATATCCTTGAACAGTCTGCCGTAGTACTTTCTGAACAACTGGAAGATCTGGAAAGCTCTGTTAACAAGCAGACAGATTCACTCAATAAGCGGACGCAAGAGCTGATACAAGAAAGGGACTTTGTCAGTAATCTGATAGACACAGCCCAGTTAATCATTATTACATTGGATAAAAATCACTGTATCTCTAGCTTCAATGAACTTGCGGCCCGCATCACCGGCTATCTAGCAAGTGACATATTAAATCAGTCATTTGAACAATGTTTTCATCCCTCTGATTGGCAGAGGGTCCATCAATCACTTCAGCAACTGTCCAATCATGGTGAAAAGATAGTTCACATGGAATCCGATATTCTCTCAACTGATGGACAGAGCCATACTATCTCTTGGATACATTCCAATTTTCGCGTGCCCACCAATAATGCTGTAATTCTCTCAGTAGGCATCGATATAACAGAAAAAAAACAAAATGAGACGGAGTTACGCTGGCTTGCAACCCATGACCCATTAACTGAACTCTATAATCGAAAAAAACTGAAGAATCAGTTTGAACACCTTCTCAAACAAGCAATTTTCAATGACCAACAGGGTATTTTGCTGGTGCTCGATTTAGATCATTTCAAAGATATCAATGACAGTTGTGGTCATAATATTGGTGACCAATTACTCAAGAATGTAGCAAGAGCCCTCACTGAGGTCAGTCGTGATAAAGATGTATTAGCGCGATTAGGCGGTGATGAATTTGCCATCATTTTGCCTGAGACTGATTTAAATACTGCTATTATTCTGTGTGAACAAATCAGTGCAAGATTACATACTCTGCACTTTGAATTTGAACAAGTTCGCTACAGCATTTCTTCCAGTATCGGCATCGTGCCTTTTCCACTCAATGAGTTCAATGTGGATCGCCTCTTAAGCAGTGCAGATTTGGCGATGTATCAAGCAAAGTCACATGGTAAAGATACATGGCGGCTATTTACCCATGACGACATGCTAGGAAAACAACTCCAGGAACGTATGCGTTGGAAACAGAAAATAGAAGATGCATTGTCAGACGACCGTTTTATACTCTATTTCCAACCTATCATGCAGATTCAAACCCAAGCGGTGAGTCATTATGAAGTGCTGCTACGCATGTTAGATGAGGATGGTGAAATACATAGTCCAGGCATGTTTATTGAAATTGCTGAACAATCAGGCTTAATCCACCGAATCGATCACTATGTATTAGAAAAAGGCATTGCCAAACTAGCGGATCTGGAACAACAAGGCATAAACATCACTTTATCATTGAACTTATCTGCCCACGCAATGCTTGATGCTGATCTTATACCGCTGCTAAAACACCTTTTAGATCAATATAATGCCAGTCCAGATCATTTATTATTTGAACTGACAGAAACGGCAGCCGTCGCTGATATTAATCAAGCACGAGTATTGATGAGTGAAATGCGTGATTTAGGTTGTCGATTCTCTATAGATGACTTCGGCTCTGGCTTTGCCTCGTTCCGTTATTTGCGAGAACTACCTGTTGATATGGTGAAAATTGATGGCATGTTTATCACCCATATCACAGAAAATAATGATGACAAGCTATTTGTGGAAGCCTTGGTTTCTGTAGCTAAAGGCATGGGAAAAAATACGGTGGCAGAGTTTGTTGAGAGTGCTGAGATTCTCGAAGTTTTGGCTGAACTTGGTGTCGATTATGCTCAGGGATATCACATTGGAAAGCCCCAGCCCACGTTACTTGATGGACCAATAACGTTCGTTCAGTGAGTCAGGCGTGTTATACCTATCAGCTTATTATTGTCGTCAAACTCAATGGAAAACAAACCATTCACGCCTCTGCCATCAACGAACTGACGAATATGTTCAGCAGGGAAACTTAATCTTTGTCCCGTTTCAGCAGTAACGATGACCGTTTTGGCCATGCCTTGATAATAACGAAGCGCTTGTTCAGGAGTAAGATGCATTCGAAAGCGTAATCGGGTCATTGCAGTTATCTTCTACACTAAATAGTCACCTAGTGCTTGTATCAGCTGTGACAACATCGCGTTTTTCGCCATCTCAGAATAAGGCTCAGCCTGCCCTATACCCCAGACCGGTTTTGGCCAAGTAGCATCCGTTTTAAAGCGAGCAATATGATGAATATGCAGTTGTTCAACCATGTTTCCCAAAGCTGCAATATTCATTTTATCGGCTGAAAATAAAACCGACATAGCCTTGCTCACAAAACTGGACTCGATCGACAAACGCTGCTGCTCTTGCTCAGTCAGCTGATAAATCTCAGCTTTATTTTCACGTTTCGGCACCAGTATCAACCATGGATAGCGCATATCGTTCATTAACAGAACTTCGCACAGTTCAAACTCGCCAATCCGGATAGTGTCTAGTTTTAATTGTGGATGAAGCTCATACATTATTATGCTGCCAGATATTTTGTGACGATTTCATAAACATCGGCGGATAAGTCTTTTTGCGCAGCAATCTCTTCCAATGACGCTTTCATTAATTCTTGACGCTCAACATCATAACGACGCCATGAATTTAACGCGCCGAGCATTCTTGCTGCAACTTGAGGATTGAGCTTATCTAACACTAATATTTGCTCTGCCAGGAATCGATAGCCTGAACCATCTTTCGCGTGAAAATGGACAGGGTTATTACGGCAAAACTGGCCAATTAACGCACGAACATTATTTGGATTTTTAATGTTAAATGCTTCATGTTTCATCAACGCTTTAACACGTAACAAGGTATCAGGGAGTTTCGATACCGCCTGCACTGATAACCATTTATCAACTACTTGACGATCATGTTTCCATTGCTCATAAAACGCACGTAATGCGTGTTCGCGTTCAGGTCCAGCCTGATCGACCATCAAACGTAAGCCGGCCAATAATTCTGTCATATTATCAGTCACTTTCATCTGACGCAGACAGCGTTGCATTTGTAGCGGATCATCGGTGGCGGCCAAATAGGATAAACATAGATTTTTAAGACTACGTGCAGCCATATCTTCTGCGTTAAACTGATATTTTTTCTTTTTACTCAGACTTTCATAACGTGCATTGAATAATGGCTTCAGTGATATGGCAATCTGTCGCTTTGCAAACTCTCTAGCCTGATGAATGCCATCTACATCAGCTACAGGCATCTGTGCAGCCAAATAGTTTTCCGTTGGCAGAGTCAACATTTTTGCTACAAGTGCCTGATCTAACTGTTCGTCATTCAAGACGGCTTCAAGCTGTGACAGCAATAATGGCGATAAGGCTAATGTATTCTGTTTTTGAATATCATCAACAATTTCCAACAACACATTAATCATTAATTGCTGACCAGCATCCCAACGATTAAAGCTGTCGGTGTCATGGCCCATTAAGAAGGCTAATTGCTTATTCGTTAAGTCATACTTGAGTTTTACCGGAGCTGAAAACCCGCGTAACACTGATGCCACAGGCTCTTCAGAAACATGGATAAACTCAAACGTCTGCTCTGTTTCTGTTAATGACAAAACACGGGTATCACCGTCATAGGGTGTTGTTTCTTCCGCTAGCTGCATTGGCATATTATTACCATCACTATCCAGTAAGCCCACAGCAACAGGAATATGGAAATTTAACTTATTCTCTTGTCCTGGTGTAGCTGGACAGGATTGGTGGAGGGTAAGGCTGAAACGTTGTTGCACAGGATCGTAGTGTGTCTTAACCGATAGCTCCGGCGTACCAGCTTGTTCATACCACCGTTTAAACTGACTTAAATCAACATTATTGGCGTCTTCAATCGCCTTAACAAAATCATCGGTGGTGACAGCTTGACCATCATGTCTATCAAAGTAAAGATCTGTTCCTTTTCTAAAACCTTCATCGCCAACCAATGTTTTAATCATACGGACGACTTCAGCGCCTTTCTCATAAATCGTCACCGTATAAAAGTTACTGATTTCAATATAGGAGTCTGGGCGAACTGGATGTGCCATTGGGCCAGCATCTTCAGCAAACTGCATGCTGCGTAGGCCATTCACATCATCAATGCGCTGTACAGCAGCTGAGTTCAAATCAGCACTAAAACTCTGATCGCGCATCACAGTAAAGCCTTCTTTCAGACTTAACTGAAACCAATCCCGACAAGTAACACGATTGCCAGACCAATTATGGAAATATTCGTGGGCAACAATGCTTTGGATGGTATAAAAGTCATCATCGGTCGCTGTTTCGGGTGTGGCTAATACACAGGCAGCATTGAAGATATTCAAGCCTTTGTTTTCCATAGCCCCCATATTGAAGTCGTTAACAGCCACAATCATGAATACATCTAGATCATATTCACGGCCATAGACCTCTTCATCCCATTTCATTGATTGTTTTAACGAGACTAATGCATGGTCACATTTATGTTTATTCTCAGGATCAACGTAGATACGTAATGTGACATCGCGACCATTCATCGTTGTGAAGTGATCTTGCTGACAATATAAGTCACCAGCAACCAGCGCGAATAAATAACTCGGCTTGGGATGAGGATCATGCCAGCGCACCCAATGTCGACCATCATTAAACTGGCCCTGTTCTTCCAGGTTACCGTTCGATAACATCACCGGCCACTGTTTTGCATCGGCAACAATCGTCACCGTAAATACCGTCATTACATCAGGACGATCAGGGTAATAGGTAATGCGTCTAAAACCTTCTGCCTCACATTGAGTACACAATAAACGTCCCGAATGATATAAGCCTTCCAGGGCCGTGTTCTGATCGGGATGTATCTCGGTAATAATTTCTAATTCAAACTGTTCAGGCACATCTGCAATAGTCAGTGACTTGCTGTTGACCTCATACCCACTATCAGAAAGTAACTTTCCATCCAATTTGATACTAATCAAATCCAGTGACTCACCATCGAGCACACACTCACCAGCAGATGATTCCGGGTTAAGCCGCATTTTTAACGTGCTGATAACCCTTGTTTTTGATTTATCCAAATCAAAATGAAGTAATGCCTCATCCACCAGATAACGAGGTACCTGATAGTTGGCTAATAAGGTCATTTTTGGTGACTGTTCCACGTTAGAAAGATCCATCATATTTCTCTATTAAAAGTCGTCTAGTGTTTTTACAGACCAGACTTCGTAGGCTGGGGTTTCATAAGGATGTGCAGAAATTAAGGCTTGCAATATAGGCTTTATCTTTTGGCTGGGACAAACGGTTTCTATCCGGAACTCAGGTACATATTCCACCTGACCATGTTGGCCGATATAAGGTTGGCTTCCAGCTAGAGGACGAAACTGCCCCATTCCTTGCGATTCCCAGCAACAGGAATCATAACCATCATATTGTCCGGCTCCCGCAGCAAAAATTGCCTGTTTAACCACTTCTTTGTGAGATTCAGGGACAAAAAAAACCAGTTTTAATAATGTGTCCGCCATCAATTATCGAATACGCCATTTCTGTGCGAGACCATTGCCAAGCTCACTGTATACTGAACGGCCATCAGGGCTAAAAGCCAGTGCTTGAATTACCACACCCGGTTTTAACGCATCTTTACGTGGTGTTAACCAACAGCCCAAGGCTTGACCATTTTGTGCTCGCCAGACACAAATTTCACGATTTGGGTGACCCGTAGCAACATATTTACCATCAGGTGAATAAGCTATCGCCGTGGTCGTCGTTTTAAAAACTGGGAAGTCACCCCATATACCATCTACATCCACTGGTGATGTGGTCAACACAGCGACTTGCTTACCACTTTTTACACTCCAGATACGAGTTTGAGCATTACCTGCAGAACTGATGACATTGCCACCTCTCGGGTCAAACGAGACAAAACTCACATCATTCTTATGTTGCCAGATGCGTAATTGCTGACCAGTTTCCAGATTCCACATTCTTGCTGTGTGATCATCACCACCTGTAAGTCCATATTTACCATTGGGTGAAATATCCACTGTATTAATAAGCTGGTCAATCGGTGAGTTTACGGCTTTACCATCGTGTTTAAAAATTTGCACCACACGATTTCTGATGACATCAAAATAAACGGCGGTTCTGTCCTGCAAAGCCAAAAGCAGATGATCACCTCTGGGCGATAAAGCAATGTCTTTAATAGTGACAGGAAACTCAAGCCGAATCATCGGCTCACCGTTTTCCATATTCCATAACACAATGACTTTAGACTCTACGGTGGCAGCGACTTTACTGTCATCAGAAAAAGCCACATCCGTGGTAGTACCGCTATCGTTTGGCGTATTTTGCCAAGTGTATTTCACCTTATTCGTTTCAAGGTCCCAAAGCTTGGCCGGTAAATCAATGTCTCCCACCAGAACATAACGACCATCTGGAGAGAAACTCGACGCATAACTGCCATTTTCACTGTGCTTCCAGGATTCTGTCGGTGTTCTTTCTTCTGTACAGGCTGACACTGAAAGCACTAACAGTGCAGCACTGAGGGTTCGTATTACATTCTGAGTAAAAAAAGACATCGGCATCAGGAACGAGGAAGGGTCACACCAGACTGGCCTTGATATTTACCACCGCGGTCGGCATACGATGTTTCACACACTTCATCAGATTCGAAAAATAACATCTGCGCCACACCTTCATTAGCATAAATCTTGGCAGGCAATGGGGTTGTGTTAGAAAACTCTAATGTTACCTGCCCTTCCCACTCTGGTTCCAGCGGGGTGACATTCACAATGATGCCGCAGCGTGCATAAGTAGATTTACCCAAACATACGGTCAAAACATTACGCGGAATTTTGAAGGTTTCAACGGTTCTGGCCAGGGCAAATGAATTCGGTGGAATGATACAAACATCAGATGTCACATCCACAAAACTGCTTTCGTCAAAGTTTTTAGGATCAACAATCGCTGAGTTGATATTGGTGAAAATTTTAAACTCGTTTGAACAACGAACATCATAACCATAGCTGGAGGTGCCATAAGAGATAATACGGTTATCATCACGATATCGAACCTGGCCTGGCTCAAAAGGCGAAATCATTCCCTGCTCCGCCATACGACGGATCCATTTATCTGACTTAATCATAGTTGCTTGGTTATACCTTTATAAATGTCCAATCATAAGCCTATTAAAACATATCTTAAACAGGCTTTATCGTGTCTTAGCTAAACATTAGTCATTTTTAATCACAATGTTTGGAAACGCTGCTGAGTAATCTTTGCCCTGCATGGCCAGTCTGGCACCAACGCGACGAGCAATCTGTCGATACGCCATTGAAATCTCAGCGTCAGGTTCGGTCACCACACTGGGTTTACCCGAGTCAGCATCTTCACGGATTCGAATATCCAAAGGTAAACTGCCAAGTAAATTAAGATGGTACTGTTCGGCCATACGCTGACCGCCACCGTCACCAAAAATGTGTTCTTCATGGCCACACTGACTACAGATATGGGTGCTCATATTTTCAACAATGCCCAGTACCGGTACTTTGACCTTTTCAAACATCTTGTATGCTTTACGAGCATCCAGCAAAGAAATGTCTTGTGGCGTCGTTACAATAACGGCACCACTGACAGGGACTTTTTGCGACAAGGTTAATTGAATATCACCTGTGCCCGGTGGCAGATCGATAATCAGGTAGTCCAGATCTTTCCAGTTTGTCTCGCCCAATAATTGTTGCAGGGCTTGAGTGACCATCGGCCCACGCCAGATCATCGGTTCTTCTTCATCAATGAGGAAACCAATCGACATGGTTTGAATACCGTAACTTTCGACGGGATTCATCGACTTGCCATCGGGAGATTCAGGACGGCGATTGGCACCCAGCATTCGAGGTTGGCTTGGTCCGTAAATATCGGCATCCAGCACACCGACGCTTGCGCCTTCTGCAGCGAGTGCCAGAGCGAGATTGGCTGACGTGGTTGATTTACCGACGCCACCTTTACCAGAGCCAACAGCAATGATGTTTTTAATATTATCCAGTGCCTGGACGCCCTGCTGAACTTTATGTTTGATAATTTCGCTTGAAACGACAACACTGACATTGTCTGCTCCTGCTTGTTGTAAAGCAGATGTTAATGCTGTGTTGAGTTGTTCAACATAGCCTTTGACCGGATAACGCAGAACGACAGAAACAGTTTGTTTACCTGCATTCTCTGCCACCATAATCGCTGGGTTCGTCTCTCCGAGTTTTATTTCGGTCGAGGGGTCCTGAAAGTCGTTAATAATCTGCTTTATCTGAGCATTATCTAACATGGAGCACTCCTGTCTATTTCATGCGTTCGCCTGAAGACACGCATCTATTCTATTTTTATTGGCATGCCAGACGCTAAATCTGAAGGTTTGGCTAAAACGGCTATCTAAAAAAAACGCCATCTTTAAGACGGCGTTTAATATCAATCTAATCTGGGGCCACGTAGTTCATTTTGCAAGGGCCAATCACGATAATTAAATACCTGTCCCTGCTGACGTACACGGGCAATCTCATTCAAATCCAAATCGGCATAGACCCACTGTGCAGTATCCGCAGAACCTTCAGCCAGAATACCATTATCTGGGAAGCCATAATCTACGGGGGTGTAGATGCTGGCACGTCCTGTATTCACATCGACGGCTTCTGACCACAATGCTTCACCAAATGTCGGTGATTGTAATAAATAACACTGGTTTTCAAGCGCTCGTGCCTGGCAACCGATTCTGACACGATAAAAACCCGCTTGAGTGTCAGTACAGCTCGGCACCAGTACTACATCAGCGCCAGCCTGAACTTGCTGATGCGCGATTAACGGAAATTCACTGTCATAACAAATATTGATAGCAAGGCGACCAATATCTGTATCGATAACTTTAATGTCTTGTCCGGCATGAATTAACCATTGTTCATTTTCAAACCGTGTCATGATGAGTTTATCCTGATAGTCAATAAGACCATCAACACCATACAGATTAGCGCGGTTACGGAAGCTACCATCAGACTGCAGTACCGGGAAAGAACTGGCCAATATCATCACATCAAACTGCTTGGCTAACTGAGCATAAAGCGCCTCATAATCGGCATAGACTTCTTGCATCGAATGCAGTTGTTTTCCCAAATCTTTATAAACCGACTCACCAAAAAGGGAAGCCAGTTCCATACTGCCATACTCAGGGAAAACCAGTAACTTAGCCCCATTGTTAGCTGCCTGGCTTACCCATTGTGTTAATTTATCTTCAAATTCAAACCATTGCGCGAAAAAGCCAATATCATATTGGGCAACTGCCGCTTTTACTTTGCTCATTCATGTTCCAGAGAATTAGGTATAACGTCGCTTGAGTGTTAAAAGCCAGACGCTAAAGAGATTTAAATTTTTTTCATCCAGAAAGTCATTGGCTTAGGCGATTCAATTGTCTCGCCAACTTCTTTCCAGCTGAATGTGGTATTGAGTTCAGGGTGTTTTTCATAACCGCGTTTACGCCAGAAATTATCTAATGGCTGATAGTCAGCGGGTCGCTGTGGATGATCCTCTGGACGTTGAACACCACAAAAACAGCTGTATTCAAATCCACCGACTTCATGCGCATGGGCTTCCCTTTCATCAAAAAACGCAACACCGGCACCTTGTCCACGGTACTGAGACAGTAATACCGATTCACCACAATAAAAGATCTTATCGATATCATAACCAGCAGCGATAAATGGGGCTTTGACTTCGTCTGTTTCGTATTTGAGTGGAATGCCAGTAGACGCACCAACAACATGCTCAGCGTCAAAGGCCAATACAATGACGCTGTCAGGCGCTTCGATATATGTCTTAAGATATTTTTCTTCGTAAGTCAGATCCCCATCATAAAGATAAGGGAAGTCACGAAAAACACGAATCCGGAGCTCGGCGAGCTCCGGAATGTATTGATTGAGTTTATCGCCAGACAGTCTTTCCAGTCTTAACATCGCACACCTCTTAGCCTGCGACTTGGGCGATCCAGTCTTCTAAGTTGTAGTAGTTAGTAATACGAGCGACTTTACCATCACGAATCACAAAGAATGCACCTGCTGGTAAACGATATGTTTGACCTGCGGCTTCTGGTAAACCTTCATCAGTTGACAAGTATTCACCTAATACAGTGAATTCAACCGCAGCACGGTCACCAGCATCATTGGTTGTGATCGAAATATCAACGATATTTTCTTTATAGTGAGCATTCATACGATCCATGAATTTTTTGAATGCTTCTTTACCGATTTCGCGACCACCTTGGTTTACATCATGAATGACATCGTCTGTCAGCATATTAAGAAATGCATCCATGTCGCCGCGGTTAAATGCATTGTAGTAGTCTTCCAACAGTTTTACTGTAGCTTGATTCATGATGAAAAAATCCCAAAGATTAGAAAAAGGCCGAATTTTATCTGTTTCAAGGAATGAGGAAAAGACTTAATTTGTTAATTGCCTCATATCCTTAGCCTATAAACAGGCTTTCTGATTCATTCGTTTTTTGAGTCGCGCACAAGCCCTATTAATTAATGACGATTTCTTTGCACGATACCCATCAATTTATAGGTCAGCAAAGAAGCAGAAAAATCATAGGCATGGAAACCCTCAATAGGGGCAAATTCCATAATGTCAAAACCAATGATTTCGCGCTGTTTTGCAACCGACTCAAATAAGTTGAGTGTCTGATACCAATCAAGGCCACCAGGCACTGGTGTGCCAGTTGATGGAAAAACGGAAGGGTCCATGCCATCGATATCCAGTGTAAAAAACACTTTTTGTGGAAAATCGTCAGGTAGCTCAATTGATTGAATGCGGTTGGGCACTAACTCGTCGGCATCCTGATATAACACGCCAAATTCTTCGCGGAAGGCCATTTCTTCTTCACAGTAAGCGCGAATACCCAGCTGATAAAGTGGAATCCCCATATCCACAGCACGTTTCATCACTGAGGCATGGCTCAGAAAGTCACCTTCGTAGGCCTGACGTAAATCGGCATGTGCATCAATCTGCACAATGCCAAAATCCTCTATACCAGCATCACGCAAGCCTTTTATTACGCCATAAGTGACTGTATGTTCACCACCCAGTACAACTGGCATTCCACCGCTCTTTACGATATCAGCTGTTGCTTTAGCGATATTGTCGATGACTTGTTGTGGCGCAACACTACAATCCACCGGCTCACAAGTATAAATTCCCTCGTCGCAGGGTTTGCTCTTGCCATCCCATTCTTCTAACTGCCATGACGCTTGTAAAATAGCATTAGGCCCCAAAGCTGTACCGCCACCGTAAGACACACTTTTTTCATACGGTACTGGCAAAACATGAAATAGTGCTTGTTCGGGTTCTGGCTGTTCAATTTCTGAACCGAGAAAAATTGGATAATCTTCCATTTGCATCAACTCAAGATAATCTGTGTTTAAAATCGTCGTAGCTGAACTCTTTCACAATGCGTAAGGCATCGGTTTCTGAGTTCCACAACGCAATGGCTGGTAATTTTGTGCCATTAAATGTGGTGGTTTTGACCATCGTGTAATGCGCCATATCTTCGAAAATCAGCCGCTGACCGACTTCAAGCGGTGCTTTGAAGCTGTAATCATCAATCACATCACCCGCCAGACAGGTTAAGCCCCCCAGTCTATACGTATATTCGAACTCATCTGCCTCACCAGCACCACGAATATCAGGGCGATATGGCATTTCCAGCGTATCCGGCATATGACAGGTGGCGGAAGTATCGAGAATAGCTTGATTCAGTTTATTCCAGGTAATATCCAACACTTCACAGCTCAGAATGCCTGTGCCGATGGCCATTGCTTCACCCGGCTCAAGGTACACTTGCACCTGATGGCGTGCTTGAAATGCCTGTATTAACTCGACCAACCCATTAATATCATAGCCATCAGCAGTAATATGATGACCACCGCCAAAGTTGACCCATTTCATTTGCGGCAAGATATGGCCGAACTTTGATTCAACCGCTGCTACGGTACGTTGAAGTGGTTCAAAACCTTGTTCACACAGGGTATGAAAATGCAGACCGCTAATACCTGCCAATGCGGTTTCATCTAACTGCGATAAGGTTATCCCTAAACGCGATCCAGGCGAACACGGATCATAAATGGGCACAGCCCCTTCAGAATGTTCAGGATTGATTCGTAAACCAAACTCCAGATCAGGTCGTTGCTTTTGGGCCGCTAGACATTGCTCTCTAAACCGCAGCCACTGGCTGCATGAATTAAACACAATGTGATTCGCAAACGTTAACAGCTCATCTATATCTGCCTGACTGAAAGCAGCGGCGAACACATGCACTTCACCACCATATTCTTCATAACCCAGGCGAGCTTCATGTAAGCCACTGGCACAGGTGCCATTCAGGTATTGGCGAGTTAACTCACCGAGTGACCACATTGAAAAGGCTTTTAAGGCACCCAGCACTTTTGCACCGCTGACCACAGCCACGCCATGCAGAATACGTAAATTACGCTCAACCGCGACTTCATCAACCACAAAACAAGGTGATGGCAAACGGGATAAATCCAGTTTGCCAAAATCAGTAAACTGCATGGAGATTAGTTGTCCAGATTAAAGTTATCAAGCTCAATCACATTCCATGGCAAGCCATATTTATTCATGTCTTCCATGAAGGGATCAGGATCGAACTGTTCAATATTCCAAACACCAGGTTGTTTCCATTTGCCTTCTAACATCATTTTGGCACCAATCATGGCTGGCACACCTGTGGTGTATGAAATCGCCTGAGACTGCACTTCTTTATAACAATCCTGATGATCTTTGATGTTATAGAGGTAAACAATTTTTTCTTTACCGTCTTTAATACCTTTCACCACACAACCGATGCAGGTTTTGCCTTTGGTTCGTGGTCCTAAGGTAGAAGGATCAGGCAACAAGGCTTTCAAAAACTGAATCGGTACGATTTTCTGACCGTTATAGTCAATCGGCTCGATACCTGTCATGCCCACATTTCCAAGCACTTCCAAGTGTTTCAGGTAACTTTCACCAAAACTCATCCAGAACTGAGCGCGTTTCAGTGTCGGGAAATTTTTAGTTAATGATTCCAGCTCTTCATGATACATACGGTAAATATTGTAGGTACCGACTTCTTCTGGGCAGGTAAATGTCGCTTTTTTCGACATCGCTGGGGTTTCAACAAACTCACCATTTTCCCAGTGACGACATTCAGCAGTCACTTCGCGGATATTAATTTCCGGGTTAAAGTTGGTTGCAAACGGATAACCGTGATCACCACCATTGACATCGATAATGTCCAGTTCATGGATTTCATCAAAATAATGTTTAGCAATATAGGCGGTGAAGACATTGGTTGCACCGGGATCAAAACCACTTCCCAGCAATGCTGTTAAACCAGCCTCTTTAAACTTATCCTGATAAGCCCACTGCCATTTATATTCAAACTTGGCAGTATCCAAAGGTTCATAGTTGGCTGTGTCAAGATAATCCACTCCTGCTGCAAGACACGCATCCATGATCGTCAGATCCTGGTATGGCAAAGCGACATTAATCACTAAGTCCGGTTTTTCCTGTTCAAGCAATGCCGTTAACTCAGCGACATTATCTGCATCCACTTTCGCTGTTTTAATCGGGCGATCCAATTGGGCAGCGATAGCTTTGCATTTTTCTTCTGTTCGGCTTGCCAAAACAATTTCAGAGAATACTTCTGGTAACTGTGCACATTTATGTGTGACTACGCCACCGACACCGCCGGCACCAATAATCAGGACTTTAGACATTGCTGAATTCCTTTAACTCGTCTCAATTAACGTTCAAAAAAAGTATAGCCATGCATACTTTCTTTAAAAGCATGCAACATTTGTTGGCGCATCGGCACCGAAATTCGTCCATCACGCACTGCTTCTTCTGCGATACGACGGAATTGTTCTAACATGTGTTTAGGATCGTACTCAACGTAGCTTAATACGTCGGCGATGCTGTCACCATGGAACTCACGACGGAAATCAAAACCACCTTCCTCGTTGATATGCACACTGACGACATTGGTATCACCAAACAGATTGTGTAAGTCACCCAAGGTTTCCTGATACGCACCGACCAGGAAAACACTTAAATAATATTCCTCACCATGTTTCAGTTCGTGTAGCGGTAGTGTTTTTTTCACTCCGGTTGGTGAGATGAAGTTATCGATCTTACCGTCACAGTCACAGGTCATATCCGCTAAAACTGCATCTCTGACCGGCGCTTCGTTTAATCGATGGATTGGCATGATCGGGAAAAGCTGATCAATTGCCCAGATATCCGGTAATGACTGGAATAAGCTGAAATTGCCATAGTAAATATCAGACAGCAATTCGGGTAACGCTTCCAGCTCCTGAGACACGCGTCTTGCCTGTGGCAGGAGATTAGAAATCTTTTCCAGAATAGCGAGTGCCAGGTTTTCTGCTAATGCTCGTTCACGAATGGTCGCTTGTCCATGGTGAAATAATTCACGCATCTCATCACGGTAATAGAGAGAGTCGTTGTAACACTCCTGCAAATTTTCCGGACTGACGTAATCAAGCACACTAAATAGATTGATAATGTGGTCATGACTATCTTCTGGGGCTTCGGCAGGGATCGGTTCAGCTTTATGCTCACGTACTTCAAGCACATTGAATAATAACATTGAAGAATAGGCCACCAGCGCACGACCAGACTCAGAAATAATCACTGGGTGTGGGATATCCAATGGGTCCAGACTTTCCTGTAAGGCTTCTACAATGTTGTAACAATATTCGTCCAAACCATAGTTCATACTATGCGTGCTGTTACTTCTGGCCCCCTCATAGTCAACAGCCAAACCACCGCCCATATCGATGTATCCCATTGGAGCGCCTTCTTCGATAAGGCCAGCGTAAAATCGACAGGCTTCCATCACACCAGTACGGATATTACGGATATTAGGAATTTGAGATCCCAGATGGCTATGAAGCAATTGTAAACAGTGCAGCATGTTGGTTTGTTTAAGCTTATCAACCACGCCTAATAGAGCACTGGTAGATAAACCGAAGATCGAGCGATCGCCACTGTCTTCATTCCAGTGACCTTCCACCATAGAAGCCAGACGAATACGCACGCCAATTAAGGGATCAACACCCAGAGCACGGCTACGCTCAAGAATAATGTCCAGCTCCATGGCGGTTTCCAGCACAAAGAAGCACTTGATTCCCATTTGACGGGCATAAAGACCAAGATCGATAAATTCTTCATCTTTGTAGCCATTACAGACAATCAGACTGTCATGATCACGTAGCTGTGACAGAGCAATAATTAATTCCGCTTTACTGCCCGCTTCCAGACCATGATGGTAACGACTGCCGTAGTCAGCAATCTCTTCAATAACATGACACTGCTGATTAACTTTGATAGGAAATACGCCACGGTAATGATTTTTATAACCTGCTTCATCAATCGCCCGTGAGAATGCTTCATTAAGTTGAGTGATGCGCTGATCTAGCAGATTTTCAATGCGTAACACAGCTGGCATATCCAGTCCACGCTCACGCATGCCATTGACGATGTCAATGATAGGTACCTGTATGGTTTTCTCACCAAACTGGACGGTGACAACAGCATTACCATCTTCTGACACATCAAAGTAGTCGCTTCCCCAGTCCCTGACACCATATAAGCGAGCACTATGTTCAGCACTCCATTCAGTACTTAAATCCAGCTCGTTATCGATAGGAGGAAAAGGCGTTTTCTGCATTGACGATTATTCCCGTCTTGGTTAGTTAAAGGGCGCGATTTTCACTAGTTTGCAGTGAAAAAGCAAAGAATTATTTCAATTATTACATTACCGAGATGACACCACAGTGACATCGGCTCAAATTATGGGTAATTCATCAGGCACTGCAGTGTCTGTCGCTGGATCCAAGTCCGTATGAAAAGCCAGCAGACTATCAGCGACTTCGTCCGGTTTATTAAACCTTGCGATATGAAACAAGGCTTCCCCTTCATTGACCAAAGGGATATTTGTGCGACCAATGACGATACCAGAACTGCTTGCCAGCACCTCAGTTTCCGAATCTCCCTTACCATAGGGTGCGGCCACCATGCCTAGTAGATCGCCTTTATTGACACTGGCCCCCATAGGCACCAGCATTCTGAAAATACCACTTTCAGGTGCTCTGACCCAAACACTACTGCGTGCTACAAAGGGTTCGTGAGGACGCTTTTTTTGTCTTGTGATGGCTAGCATCCCAATGTGACGCATCACGGCTAACACGCCTTTAACACCTGCACGAATAGCCATTTCGTTAAAACGTAAGGCTTCACCAGCCTCATAAACGATAACCGGCACATCATAAGCCGCAGCGGCATAACGTAATGACCCCTGAATCAAACTGGAGTTCACCACCACCGGCGCATCAAAAGCATGGGCCATCATTTCAACATCAGGATTGGATAAATCAGCGCGTATCTGCGGTAAATTATCGCGATGGATGGCAGCCGTGTGCAGATCAATACCATGGGTACACTGACTGACGACTTCCTTCATAAAAGAATCCGCTAATCTGGCAGCAAGTGAACCTTCATCCGAACCAGGAAAACAACGATTGAGATCACGTCTGTCTGGTAAATAACGAGACTGATTTAAAAAACCATACACATTGACAACGGGGATGGCGATTATTGTACCTTTCAGACCTTTAAGACTTTTACTTTTCACCAAACGGCGAATGATCTCAACACCATTGATTTCATCACCATGTACCGCGGCTGAAACAAACAGGATAGGCCCTTTACGACGTCCACGAATGACATGTACCGGCATACTCAATGCTGTTTGCATGTAAAGATCAGGCAAAGGCACATCAATAATCTTACTTTGTCCTAATCTGACTTCTTCACCAGCCAACACCAGCACATCGGACATGTTTAGCCCCTGCCCCGCGTTTTTGTTTTGCCTGAACGTGCATTTCTCTCGATGAAGTCGATAATCATGCTGGCAATATCCTTACCAGTGGCATTTTCAATGCCTTCCAGGCCTGGTGATGAATTCACCTCCATTACAACCGGACCGTGATTTGAACGCAATAAATCAACACCACAGACATTCAAACCCATCGTTTTTGCGGCACGAACTGCGGTTGCTCGCTCTAAGGGAGAAATACGAATTAAATTAGCACTACCACCACGATGTAAGTTAGAGCGAAACTCGCCTTCTTTTCCCTGACGTTTCATTGAGGCGACCACTTTATCCCCCACCACAAAACAGCGAATATCGGCACCGCCTGCTTCTTTGATAAATTCTTGAACCAAAATATTGGCCTTCATTCCCATAAAGGCCTCAATAACACTCTCTGCAGCTTGTTCTGTTTCTGCTAAAACAACACCGATACCTTGCGTTCCCTCCAGCAGCTTAATAACTAAAGGTGCACCGCCCACCATTTTGATTAAGTCATCAACATCATCCGGTCGGTGTGCAAATCCGGTCACTGGCAGACCAATCCCTTTTCGGGATAACAATTGCAGCGCACGTAGTTTATCTCGTGAACGGCTAATAGCCACTGACTCATTCAGCGGATACACATTCATCATTTCAAACTGACGCAGCACAGCAGTACCGTAAAAAGTGACAGAAGCGCCAATCCGCGGAATGACCGCATCATAACCTGTCAGAATTTCGCCTTTGTAGTGAACTTCTGGTTTTAATGAAGTAATGTTCATATAACAGCGAAGCACATCTAATACATGTACTTCATGACCACGAGCCTCTGCGGCCTCAACCAGACGACGGGTTGAATATAACTTGGGGTTACGAGAAAGAACGGCGATTTTCATCAACTTTCTCCATCAAAAAATTCTTTAACAGGCTGTTCATCATGCTCCTGAACACTTTGGCCAGTCATAAATGACATGGCAGGATTGACAATAAGATTGCCGGCGGTCATGGCAGTTCGACCTAACAGCATTCTAAACAGCATATTATCGCGGTTTGTCAGAGTGACTTCTATAGGCCATTGCTTATGGCCCAGTGATAGCTCAGTCTGAATAACATAACGCTTTTCCGTATGCCCCCCGGAATCCGTCACATTGCGCTGATCAATGACTAAGGCTTCACACCATTTGATAGTGTCATTGTCTCCCTGATTAGGATGCACGCCAAATCGAACCCAGAGTTGCTGATCCTGCTCAAACTCTTCAACTGAAAAGGCATGGATAGCTGAGGTCCTTGCTCCGGTGTCCACTTTTGCTTTGATTCTGGTGAGGCCAAGTTGTGGGAGGCTCAACCACTCGCGCCAGCCCACAGTAATAGATTCTGATAATGCTGCTTTACTTTGCTCTTCTGTCATCCGATGGTAACCATTCGTTTTCTCAGTGAGGGATGATAACACTCCGTAGAATGCATCAACGATTTTGGTAAAGAAGGCGATTCATGGTGGTAATCGCGCTGATTTTGATTTCTTTCGGGCAAACGCTTTCGCACTCACGATAGTTACTGCAACTACCAAAACCTTCATCTTCCATGGCTTTTAGTAATTTAGCTGGTCGCTGTTTATCCATACCTCCTTGTGGGAGGACCGATAGGTGGGAGATTTTTGCTGCAACAAATAATGTCGCTGAGGCATTTGGACAAACAGCGACACAGGCACCACAGCCGATACAAGTCGCCGCATCAAATGCATCATCTGCAACCTGTTTATCTATGGGTAAAGTATTTGCTTCACAGGCCGAACCAGTGCGGATGGGGATATATCCGCCGGCCTGGATAATACGATCAAAGGCACTTCTATCAACGATAAGATCTTTGATAATCGGGAAAGCAGTGGCTCGCCATGGCTCTATCCATAATTCTTTTTCATCTATGTAGTCACGCATGTACTGCTGACAGGTGGTCGTTGCCCGTTGTTTACCATGCGGTGTGCCATTGATAATCAGATTACATGAGCCACAAATCCCCTCACGACAGTCGAAGTCAAAAGCAATCGGGTCATCCCCTTGTAGAATCAACTTTTCATTCAGAGCATCCATCATCTCCAGAAATGAAGAATCTTCACTCGCCTCAATTTCATATGTCTCGAAATCACCCTTTTTATTGGGTCCAGATTGCCGCCAGATATTCAGTTTAAAAATCATTGGTAATTTCTTATGCTGGGTCGAACGAAATCAAAATGCAGATATTCACGATAAAGTGTTGGGTGGCTGATATCACCACTATACTGCCAGGCGGCCACATAGGAATAATCCATATCGTTTCGTTTGGCCTCCCCTTCTTCTGTCAAATGCTCTTCACGTGCATGACAGCCACAGGACTCTTCCCTATCCAGTGCATCAATACACATCAACTCTGTTAATTCAAAAAAGTCGGCAACACGTCCCGCGCGTTCTAAGGTTTGGTTTAAGCCGTATTCAGCACCAGAAATTTTTACTTTCTGCCAAAACTGCTCGCGCAGCGTTTGTATTTCCTTAATGGCTTGTTCAAGTGAAGATTTTGTCCTTGCCATTCCACAGGCATGCCAGAGGATCTGTCCCAATTGACGATGAAACTCATCGGGGGTAACAGATGGTTCAGGTGCATTCATTAAGCTATCAATTCGGCTTTTGGCTGACGACATGGCTTCATCAATCTGCATTGAATAATTTTCTGATTTAACAGGCTTATGCTTGGCTAAAAAATCCGCTACGGTCGTAGGCAAAATAAAATAGCCGTCGGCCAGCCCTTGCATTAATGCACTGGCGCCCAATCTATTGGCGCCGTGATCTGAAAAATTCGCTTCGCCTCCGGCAAACAAGCCATCGATGGTTGTCATCAGATTATAGTCAACCCACAAGCCGCCCATGGTGTAATGCACAGCAGGATAAATCCGCATTGGGGTTTCATACGGATTTTCAGCGGTTATTCGCTGATACATCTCAAACAAATTGCCATATTTTTCTTCAACCGCAGCTAATCCCTGTTTTTTGATTGCCTGAGCAAAATCCAGGTAGACACCTAATTTTTTGCCTTCAATTTCAAAACCGACACCACGGCCCTCATCACAGATGAGCTTGACGGCGCGTGACGCAATATCGCGCGGTACCAAATTACCAAATGACGGGTACATGCGTTCCAGAAAATAATCACGATCTTGTTCGGGAATATCTTCAGGCCGTTTATCACAATCGGCTTTATTTTTAGGCGCCCATACACGGCCATCATTACGCAGAGATTCACTCATTAATGTCAGTTTTGACTGTAATTCACCATGCTGTGGAATACAGGTGGGATGAATCTGGGTAAAACAGGGGTTGGCAAACAAAGCCCCTTTTTTATGAGCACGCCAGATAGCTGAAGTATTGCAGCCTTTTGCATTAGTCGACAGATAAAAGGCGTTGCTGTACCCCCCCGTACATAACACCACACAATCAGCAATATGACTTTCTAACTCACCGGTGACCAGGTCACGAGTGATAATGCCAACGGCTCTGTCACCATCCATGATCAGCTCTTGCATTTCACAACGCGACTGATGGGTAATTGTACCTTCGGCAATCTGTCTGCTCATGGCCTGATAGGCACCCAGTAACAGTTGTTGCCCGGTTTGTCCTCTGGCATAGAACGTCCGCGACACCTGAGCACCACCAAACGAACGGTTTGCCAGATATCCCGAATATTCACGGGCAAAAGGTACACCTTGTGCCACTGCCTGATCGATAATGGCGGTGCTTAATTCAGCCAGACGGAAAACGTTAGATTCTCTAGCTCTGAAATCGCCACCTTTAATCGTGTCGTAAAACAAACGCCAGACACTGTCTCCATCATTCTGATAATTTTTGGCCGCATTAATCCCCCCTTGGGCAGCAATACTGTGAGCTCGGCGCGGACTATCCTGAAAACAAAAGGTTTTTACATTAAAGCCCATTTCGCCTAATGAAGCAGAAGCAGAAGCGCCAGCCAACCCAGTTCCAACAACAATCACTGTATATTTTTTACGATTCGCCGGACTGACAACCCGAGAATTATACTTATGCTGTTTCCATCTATCCTGTAATGGCCCCTTTGGCGCGTGGCTATCTAACTCAAACTCACTCATGACATTAACCATACATAAACAGGAATAGAAACAAACCCTACTCCTAAAAGCGCTACGGTCGAATGAATAGCGATATGGTGCATTTTTGCTGAAATTCCTAAGGTTTGAAGAACATTAATCAAAGAGTGCTGTAAGTGCATTACCAATATAAACACACCGGTCAGATAAAACAGCGTGATTATTACAGAACTAAACCAACTCATTACTGAGCTTCTGACATCATCCGGATTCACATATAAAGATTGAATAATATGAATAACAATAAATAAGAATAATAAGATGATACTCAGCGTAACCAGTGCTGCCGGGATATGAAATTTGTCATGTTTTTTATAGCCAACCTGCCTAGCCTGATTGTTTTTTCGGCGTATGTTTACTGCTGCCCGAACATGAATCCACAGACAAATCAGTACGATGACCAACACAGGCCAACGTATCCAGGCTGAATTGTAAATCTGATAAAACTGATTAAAGCTATCGCCAAAAAAGAAGCTGAGATTGGATAACATATGAAACAGGAGATAAACGCTTAATACCGTCCCTGCTATAGTCATCGTGCGTTTTTGAATCTGTAATAACGTCATGCTCAGCTTTCCATATCCAATCTGGCATCCTTACTGTCAGGACGAGGTTTCAGGTTTTCTTTTTCAATAGTACGGATACAGCTGTTCCAGCGAAGTGTTGCCTCATCGTTATGCTCTGGCCTTATTTTTTCCGCTTTCTGATAAAACTGTAAAGCTTCTATAAAATAGTCATAAGCGAACACTCTCGCCATACTCTGAGTCAGCATAAAGCGTGCACGCCGCTCGTGAAGCAGCCCGGTATAATAAAATTGCTGATAGCGGCTTTGTAACTTTTCAATGGCTTCTTCAATCGATTTCACTTGCGTCTTTTTACCTGCATGATGCAGTTGATCACTCAAAGCCAGAATGTACAAAACAATCGCTTTTTGATTATCCGGCTCGATGTGCAAAATATCCAAGCAAATGCTTTCGGCAATCTCAGGCTCATTTAAAGAACGATATTGGCGAGCTTTTTCTAATGCCAACTCAACCGAGTCAGCATGAATATTGTGTAAAATCAGCTCCATTGATAACCCCGAGAAAGCGTGAATTAGATATTGCGTGTTGGGTTCAATCTAATGCAAAGCCTGATGCTTTTCAACATACGGATAAATCACATCGACAAAGCTGACTGATACGTGGTGTAAACACCCTAATTCTGGTATCTTTTATCGTTTTTCTCACGGTTAATTTCGGTTCACACATGCAAAGAAAAATTCTGGTCACCAGCGCTCTCCCTTATGCCAATGGTTCAATACATCTGGGCCATATGGTGGAATACATCCAAACTGACGTCTGGGTACGTTTCCAGAAAATGCGTGGCAACCAATGCTTTTATGTTTGCGCAGATGACGCACATGGCACACCGATTATGCTGCGTGCTCAAAATGAAGGCATCACACCTGAACAGCTGATTAGCGATGTCAGCAAAGAGCATCAAGCTGACTTTTCTGAGTTCAACATTGGCTTTGATAACTTTCATAGTACCCACAGCGATGAAAACCGAGCCTTAGCCAGTCAGATTTATCTTGCTAACCGAGATGCGGGTCATATTGAAGCCAGAACCATTAGCCAAGCCTACGATCCGGAAAAAGAAATGTTCTTACCCGATCGGTTTATTCGCGGTGAATGCCCAAAGTGTGGTGCCGCCGATCAATATGGTGATAACTGTGAAGTCTGTGGTGCCACTTATGAACCCACCGAACTCAAAAACCCGGTATCTGCTGTCTCTGGCGCTACGCCGATTACCAAAGAATCCGAGCATTATTTTTTCAAACTCGGTAATTTTGAAAAAACATTAAAAGAATGGACCAACAGTGATCATCTTCAGCCAGAAGTGACACGTAAACTCAGCGAATGGTTTGATAGCGGTTTGCAAGACTGGGACATTTCACGTGACGCGCCCTACTTCGGTTTTGAAATCCCGGATACAGAGAATAAATTCTTTTATGTGTGGATGGATGCGCCGATTGGCTATTTAGCCAGTTTCAAAAACTTCTGTGATCGTACCGGCGTTGATTTTGATGCCTTTATGAAACCAGGCAGCGATACCGAAATGGTGCACTTTATTGGTAAAGACATTATTTATTTCCATGCCCTGTTCTGGCCAGCGATGCTGGAAGGTGCAGGTTTCCGTCAACCAGATAATATCTATGCACACGGTTTCCTGACCGTCGATGGCAAGAAGATGTCGAAATCTCGCGGTACCTTCATTAAAGCTCGTACCTATTTGAATCACCTTGACCCAGAATATCTACGTTATTACTTTGCTGCCAAACTCGGCAGTGGTATTGATGATATTGACTTAAGTCTGGAAGACTTCCAAACCCGGATTAATGCTGACTTAGTGGGTAAAGTCGTCAATATCGCCAGCCGCTGCGCCGGTTATCTGAGTAAAAAATGTGATGGCCAGTTAAGTGATTCACTAGCCGATGCGGATTTGTTTGATAGCTTTGTCAATCAGGCTGAACCAATAGCTGAACGCTACGAAAAACGAGAGTTTGGTCAAGCCATGCGTGAAATTATGGCGCTCGCCGATCGTGCTAACCAATATATTGATGAAATGAAACCTTGGGCGCTAGCCAAAGAAGAAGGTAAAGAGCAAGAGGTTCAAGCCATTTACAGCATGGGCATTAACCTATTCCGTGTATTAATCGCTTATTTGAAACCGGTATTACCGAAAACTGCTGAACAAGCTGAATCTTTCCTCAATATCGAACCATTGAACTGGACTGATATTGCATCGCCACTGCTTGGTCACACAATTAATAAATTTACACCTCTGATGACACGTATCGAAAAAGAAAAAATCGATGCCATCATTGAAGAATCAAAAGAAAATATGACAGAAACAAAACCAGTAGAAAAGCAAACAACAAGCAATACCAATATTGATCCAATAGCCGATGAAATCCAGTTTGATGACTTCGCCAAGATCGATTTACGTATTGCCAAAATCGTAAATGCAGAACATGTGGAAGGTGCCGATAAGCTGCTTAAACTCACTTTAGACATAGGCCTAGGTAAACGTCAGGTATTTGCAGGCATTAAATCAGCCTACTCGCCAGAAGACCTTATCGGTAAATTAACCGTCATGGTCGCTAATCTGGCACCACGCAAAATGCGTTTTGGTCTATCTGAGGGTATGGTTTTGGCAGCAGGGCCGGGTGGGAAGGATTTGTTTATATTGCATCCCGATAACGGTGCTCAGCCAGGAATGAGAGTGAAATAAATTTCATTTTCTATAGGTAAAAAAAAGCCCCGCGATGCGGGGCTTTTTTAAAAACTGAATTTCCTAACATAATGCAGGATTATTTGAACAGTTACCTGTCCATTGAACAACACCAGTTGTCGTGCTGTATGCACCATTCATATTATAAATATCACTTGCTGTAATGCCACCAACAGCATTAGGAGTTACAGCAATTGTACCTGCTGTATTACTAGTGACAGTCCACGTTACATTATCAACCATCTGTGAAGGGTCATCACCAGCGCTCATATTAGCTGGAACACCATTTGAACCTGCAGCACAGTTTGTAAATCCACCTTGAACTTGTGCACAAACTTCAATAGCAGATTTCAATCCACTTGCAGCCATGACAACCTCAGAATATCTAGCTTTGTCTGTGTATGTTTGATATGCAGGTAAAGCAATCGCCGCTAGAATACCAATGATAGCTACAACAATCATCAGTTCGATTAATGTAAAACCTTGTTGGACTTTTTTCATGTTTATCTCCGTATTTCTTAAATTAAGCACTACGCTTAAATATGTCCAATACAGTTATTGTGCCAATTGTGATTCCATATGTTTTTCATGAACTTATCGAATTAGGCTGGGTCCCTCTGTAATTGCATATACCATAAAGTGACAAAAAGTGACACTTTTTGTCACTTTCTTGAGCAACTTGCTGAATATTTCTTTAATCCACCATTCCATGGATAAATCTTTAATGCACGTTCAGCAACAAAACAGCTTTGCTCTTTATCGTTTATAGCCTCATAACCATTAATGACATCTTCAAATAGTTTTAAGTCAGGATTTGTATTTAATTCATGCTGAAACTGAGCAAGCAGTTGAATGATTTTTTGGTCATCACCATTTTCAATCGCATGGTAGAGCACGCTTCTGTTTGCCATCGCTCTGGCATTAGCCTGAAAATAAGGATTTATCAATGCCTGCTGAAGAGGTTTATCAGTAGAGCGTCCATAAGCAAAGTCAGAAATATCTTTTTGAGCAACTGTTGTCTGTAATAAAAATAACAAAGCAGCGCAACCAAATATTAGTGTTAAACCTTTGATAGATAGTCTTGCCATCTGACTAAGCTGATTACTCTTATCAATACCTATGGATTTTAGTGCCACAAAAATAAGAAATAACCATACAAACCAATGCAATGACGAAATATAAAAAGGCAGTTCAACCATAGTGTGCATCGAGATTGGTAATAATAATGAAAAATAGGCTAAGCTTGCCAGCCCATAAAACCGAGCTACGCACCATATCGTTGATATCAACGCCATTAAAATACCAATAACGGCTAAGCCCCCCCCCTCAATCGCCCACATTAATAATTCATTATGTGGATGTCCTAATGTATAAGGCATATCAACAGATGGATAATCCTCATACCAATCGAGTGAATGTGCTAGCCACTCTTTTTTATAACTACCAATACCATGCCCATAAATTGGTGATGTTCGAATTGAATCAAGAGCAGCTCCATAAATAACGACTCTTGCTTCTGAGTTTTCTGCCTTGACTAGAGTATAGGCTTTATCCGCTGTTCTATTTAAACCTGCTTGCCCTACCCACGAAGTCACTAACAAAATTATTATCAACGTGCTGAACTTCGCTTTTTGCTTTGTTACAGATTTTAATAAACCAAGCAGCAGAAAAATAAGACCAAGTCCCAGTGACAACAACCCTGTTCTTGACCCTGATGATACCAAGACATAAGTACCTATTAGGATCGTGATATAAAGAAGCGACTGAAATGCTTTTTTAGTATTAATTGAGGAAGTAAACAGCAGGTAAGTGGCAATTAATATTGATGTAGCGAGATAAGTTGCCGTTACGTTCACTTGCTGAAAAATCGTGGTGGGTAATAGATTTTTTGAACTTAGTAAAAAACCGCCAATATAATTCTGCCATTGATGTATCTGGACAATGCCATAGATGGACACAAGCAAGCCTGATAGCACAATAAAGAACAATACCCGCTCAACCGACAGGCTTTTAAACTGAAACAAACCAAATAGGAAAATAACACCGGCAAGGATATATAAAATTCTGAATAACCAGGTGACGGGTTCAACCACGCCGGCAATGACGGCGGATAATAAAATTCCCGCTGGCAACATCAACAGATAAAGGTAATTTTTGGGTAGGGTAATCGTGTCACTACTAGCGATATGCCAGAGCATATAAGCAATAACCAACGTTGCAGCAAACCAAACCGAAATATTAAAAGGTAAATCAAAACCTGTACCACCGATACTCGACGTAATGTAAAACGGCGAAACGACAAAAAGTAAAAACAGCAAAATTTCAAGAATTCTGCTGGGTGATAATGATTGATTTTGCATTAAGCAATATCCTTTTGGCTTTTTTAATTTGCTATCACACCGGTTTCAAATCAAACGCAATACAGATACGTTCTTCATCTGAGCTGAATGGGATGGTGCGATGGAAACAGGATGAAGGAAACATCACCAGGTCACCGACTTCCGGAGCAATAGTCTTTGTTGGAAAGTTGTCATGCTTTTTCGGATAGTCGTCACCATGGGTGCTTAGCTCGATGCTACCCTCGTGTTCGTGCTGTTTATTTTTTGGTAATGACAAATACAATGATCCACTGACCCAGCCTTCTTCATGAATATGAGATGTCAGATGACCGCCACTTTTCATTCTCACATACCAGGAACTAGCGAACTCGGTGGTTTTCGGGAAAGCCTTAACGAACTGACAGTTTTCTCCGGCAAAGGTCTGACGATATCGTTCTACTGCTTGAGCAACATATTCAGCCAGTTGTCTAAATGATGCTTCGGGACGTTTAAATAAATTACCGGAAGATTGCACGCCGTTGTAGAGTCGTCCCTGAGACTTTTCATCCACATCACAGGTATCAATATCTTGTAAAAGCTGGTTTAAAAACTCGCTATTGTTTTTAAGCTCGGGGATTTCGGTATGAAACACAAAATCCAGTGGATTTTTACAGAAATTGTAGTCATTCTCGGTGCCGAAGTTTTCAGCATAATGCCCGGCTAACGTCGCTAAAAATGGCGAGTTATCTTTACTTCGTTTTAATGCATCAAGGCCGCTCTTAAACTCCTCAAACTGCTCTGTTTTATAAAGACAATACAAAGAGCGTTCCTGCCAGTCAGCATATTGCGAACGTTGAAAATGTTCCAATGCACCTTCCAGATCGCCACTATCGTAGAGATACACAGCCAGACTGTAGTTAGCCATCGGTAGATCAGGATTGAGTTCTAAGGCCCGTTTGTAGGCAGCAACGGATTCGTCATATCGGCCTTGATCACGCAAGACTTCCCCAACACTGCGATGCACATCGGCATAATTCGGATTAAGCTCTAATGCCTTGTTATATGCAGCGATGGCATCACCTAATTTACCCTGATTTTTGTAGGCTGTGCCGAGGTTGAAATAAATCTGTGCATCATTATGAATCTGTAAAGCTTGGTTGTATGTATTGATGGCTTCAATCAGCATGCCCTGCTCTTGCAACACAACGCCCAGATTCACCATGGCTTCATAAAAGCCCGGTTCAAGCTCAATGGCTTTTTGATAATTTTGGCTTGCCTGCGGATATTGTTTTAAGGCTTGATGAGCGATGCCCATATTATAATAAGCATCGACGAGATTCGGTTTAAGACTGACGGCTTTTTTATAACTCTGAATAGCTTCTTCATGACGGTTCATATTGGTGAGAAGCGCCGCTAGATTAAAATGCATTTCGGCAATACTGGGATCGATTTTTATCGCCTTACGGAAAGCCTCAACCGCTTCTTTTGTTTTATTTTGTCCCGCTAAGGCATTGCCATAGAGGTTGTGTAAAACAAACGCATTAGGAAACTGTTTAAGCAGTTTTTTCGACATGGCTTCCGCCATCGCTAACTGACCTGAATTTAACGCATTGATGATGGGTTGAATTTCTGCTTGAGATAGTGGTCTTAGGGGCGCGTTCTTTTTCATATTGAGCTCAGCGTCTTGAATTCAGAGATTATCGATATCATTTAAGATAGCCGAATGTAGCCTAGGGAATATTTTCCCGCAACCGTTGGCAAAACGTAAAATCTCACATTAATCAACTTACATATTTTAAGGTTATAAAAATCAGATGGATACAGTAACACAAGCATTACTCGGCGGTGCCGTAGGATATATGGTTGCTGGTAAAAAATCCCCACGAAAAGCGGTGTTATGGGGAGCAGCAATTGCCGTGTTACCCGATTTAGATATCTTTATTCCCCATGAGACTGATCTGGCTTCAATGACATTGCATCGAAGTTGGAGTCATTCCTGGTTTGTCCAGACGGCTGTCGCTCCTCTACTCGCGATCTTATTGCATCGTTTTGATAAAACCTTCAGCTACTTCAGCTGGTTTTTGATGACCTGGTTGGCCTTAATTACCCATTCAGGGCTGGATGCACTCACCGTCTATGGTACGCAATTATTCTGGCCGTTAATGCCGAGTCCGGTTTCTGGTGGCAGTGTGTTCATTATTGATCCGACCTACTCCATCCCGCTTTTAATTGGTTTTTTAGCGGTATTAATCGCACCAGATAAAATCATCAGTACGAAACTCATGCGTTATACCTTTGCTTTTAGCTGTGTGTATCTAACGTGGGGAATGCTTGCTCAAGAGTGGGTTGAACATCAAGCTGAGAGCACTTTTGCTGAGCAAGGTATTGAGATCGATCATATGCAAGTCTCTGCAACCGCTTTTAATACGCTTTTGTGGCGAGTGATTGCCGTCAATGATGAACACTACTTTGAGGGCTTTCATTCTGTATTCGAGGGTCGTCAGCCCATCATTTTCAAAACATATGATCGTGGTGCTGAGCTCATTGATAAAGTAGAACATTACCCGGCTTATAAACGCATAGACTGGTTCACCAACGGCTTATTCAAACTCGAACTGCAAGGTGATCATATCGTGGCTTCAGATTTACGCATGGGGATGGAGCCCAGTTATTTTTTCCGCTTTAACATCGCAGAAAAAGGTCAGCACCAATACATACCCAGCATTCCGAACCGATTCGCAACCAGCAATCACCGTAAGGAAGGTGTTCGCTGGGTCTGGCAACGGATATGGAATCCAGCTGTCGAATTTAACCCTCAGCTAAATTAGTATTTTTGTGTTGATTAACAACACGTTTAACAGGTTTTTTGTTTCGCCTAACTTTGGTGTAATGGTGTCATGACACAGACAAATGAAAGCAACATCACAAATAGCCTGCTTGACTGGCAGTTTGATAATCAATTTATTCAGCGTTTACCTGCTGATCCAGAAACAGGTAATTTCCGCAGGCAAGTGCTCGGTGCTTGCTTTTCCTATGTCACACCAAGAAAAGCAACATCACCGACGTTGATAGCCTACTCAGCAGAAATGGCCGAAGAACTTGGACTTAGTGATGAGGATTGTCACAGCGACTTATTCAAGCAGGTTTTTGTCGGCAACCAACAACTTGAAGGCATGCAACCCCATGCCCAATGTTATGGCGGTCACCAGTTTGGTAATTGGGCTGGTCAGCTAGGCGATGGTCGTGCCATCAACTTAGGTGAGTTGATTGGCAAGTCAGGACAACGCTGGAGCTTGCAATTAAAAGGTTCAGGAGATACGCCCTACTCTCGTACAGCTGATGGTCTGGCCGTGTTGCGTTCATCCGTACGTGAGTTTTTATGTAGTGAAGCCATGTACCATCTTGGCGTGCCAACCACCCGAGCATTGAGCCTTATCACCACAGGCGACGATGTGATTCGGGATATGTTTTATGATGGCCGGCCACAGAGCGAACCTGGTGCAGTCGTCTGCCGAGTTGCGCCCTCCTTTCTGCGTCTGGGCAGTTATGAAATATTTAGTGCCCGTGGCGACAGCGAAACCTTAAAAACCTTGGTCGATTACACCATTGATACGTTTTATCCTCACTTAGGTACGCCAAGTAAACAGAGCTACTTAGATTGGTTCCGAGAAATCTGTGAACGCACAGCCGATATGGTGGTTGACTGGATGCGAGTGGGTTTTGTGCATGGTGTGTTTAATACAGATAACACATCCGTGCTCGGCCTGACTATCGATTACGGCCCTTATGGCTGGATTGATGACTACGATCCCAACTGGACGCCCAACACCACTGACGCAACCGGTAAGCGTTATCGTTTTGGTGCACAACCACAAATTGCCCAATGGAATCTATTGCAAATGGCTAACGCCATCTATCCACTGATTGATGATGCTGAAGCGTTGAGAAATATTCTGAATGACTATGTCACTGTCTATACAGATAAATGGCAACAGATGCGTGCAGATAAATTGGGACTATCTGAATTTAAGCCTGGAGATGAAGAGCTACATCAGGATCTAAATCGCGTTATGCAACTCACCGAAACCGATATGACCTTGTTCTATCGGCACCTCGCTGATGTAAAAGTCACTGATAAAAAGAAAACCGATGATGAGCTTCTCTCACCCTTAATGGTGGCTTTTTATTCACCTGATGCACTCAGTCAGGCAGATAAAAAAGACATCGCCAACTGGGTCAGAGATTATCTCAACCGTGTTGAGGAAGAAGGCATCAGTGACGAAAAACGTAAAACAAAGATGAACGCTGTAAACCCCAAATATGTTCTGCGTAACTATTTGTCGCAGCTTGCCATTGATAAAGCGGAACAAGGCGACCCTAGCCTAATCAATGAACTGCTGGAGGTGATGCGTCACCCCTATGATGAACAACCACAATATGAAAGCTATGCAGCAAAACGCCCTGACTGGGCCAGGAACAAACCCGGCTGCTCTATGCTCTCATGTAGTTCATAGTCTGTAATTTATTAAGGAAATGACAGTGAACCTGGTCAAGACGCTCTCCGCTTTCGCTTTTATCATTAGCAGTTCATTTGTTGCTGCCGATATCAGTCGGGATAAAGATCTTAATGTTGAAAAAATACTGTCTGATATTCCTGTCGCATGGGGCATGGATTATCTGAATGATAATGTTTTGCTGATCAGCCAGCGCGATGGACACTTGTATCAATTTCATCAGGATACAAAACGATTACATGAAATTACCGGCTTACCCGTCGATATTCTGGTGCAGGGCCAAGGCGGTTTATTCGATGTCAAACGCTCACCAGACTATGAAAAAACAGGCTGGATTTATCTGAGTTATGCCAAAGATGTGGATGACGAAGGTGCCACCACTCTGGCTAGGGCTAAAATTGAAAACAACGCACTCACCCATTGGCAGGAATTACTGGTGACACAATCGCGTACCGGTAACGATGTACACTACGGTGGACGCATTACGTTTGACGGCAAGGGCCATATTTTCCTGTCAGTCGGCGAACGCGGTGAACGTCCCAATGCGCAGAACTTAATGACTCATGCCGGCACGATTTTACGCCTCAATATGGATGGGACGGCACCAGCTGATAACCCCTTCGTTGGCAAAAATGAAGCCCTGCCGGAAATCTGGAGTTATGGCCACCGAAATCCTCAGGGTCTGTTTTATAACCAGCAAACCCAGCAGTTATGGGAAATTGAACATGGCCCCCGTGGTGGCGATGAAATCAATTTAATTGAAGCTGGCAAAAACTATGGTTGGCCTGAAATTTCTTATGGAAAAGAATACTGGGCACCGCTTTCTGTGGGACATGGTACTCACGAGGAAGGAATGGAACAGCCCATTAAAACCTATATCCCCTCCATCGCACCCAGCAGTCTCATCCAATATCAGGGCATCTTATTTCCAGGTTGGCATGGAAAACTCATTATCGGCGCACTCAGCTTACAACACCTGAATATTGTCAGCCTCAATGATAAGAATGAAGCCACTGATGAACAACGTTTATTAAACACACTGTCCAGTAGAATACGAAATGTCATTGAAGCACCAGATGGTGCTTTGATTATTAGCACTGATGCTGGTGACATCTATCGTATTTCACCCTCATTATCAAATTAACAGCTGCCGAATCTTAATTTGAATATGCGCCTGCCACATCTGTTGGCAGGCAAACTCTCTTCTGTTCAGCGAAGAAGTCATCGCCCACACCATAATGCGCCAGTTTCATGGTGTAAAACCGATCAAAGTAATCTTGCACGGTCTGTTCAATTTGCTGATTAAAACCAACAGAAGCCGTAACTGTACGGCCATTGGTGCGTTGTGTTATCCGCCCATCATCAAGCACAAGCTCACCGTTCTTAAACACTTTTTCTGCATGACGGAACATTAGCGATTTATTCTCTTGTTCACGATAAATTGCGATGTCAGCTCTCGCCCCAGCTTGTAACATACCTCTGTCTTTTTGACCCAATAAACGCGCAGGTGCAGCTCGCGTCATGATGGCTATCTCATACAAACTGAATTCTTTTTTCAGATCTTTTAACAAGGTCATCTCGGTAATTTCAGGATGCAGATTTTCCAGGCAAGCCATGCGGTATTCATAACTCATCAATAAGTGTAATAAATCTGGATAACGGGTGAATGGCGCGCCATTAGGGTGATCAGTGGTAAAGAAGAGTCGCCATGGATCTTCAGATAATAAGAAAATCTCCAGACCTATCGCCCACTGCAAACCATTCACAAAACTGGTTTGTTTGTACTGATAAGGCACAATACCGCCACTACCCTCATTCTCAGCATGCCAGACGTGCCATTTATTCGGGCTGGCATCACCACGGCGAGCAAACTGAGCCATAACGTCACCTGATAACGTCACTGTTTGACCGAACAACACTTGCCCGACGTCCATCGTAATATTGGGATAGCGATTAAACGCTGCCATCAATTGCGCCGCCGCTGAAGAAAAGCCAAATTTACCTTCGTTGCCATAACCATAAAACTGCACATGCGCCAAATGCATAGGCAATCCCTGTGCAGCTTCCATCGTATCCACAATCGTCTGAATGTTGCCTGGTGTACCTAAGTTATTACAATGAACATGAACAGGATGCGGTAAGCCAGTCTGAACCGCAGCTGTTTGTAGGGTTTGTAATAACTGACGAGACGAAATACTGTAATCAGTCAACACATCATCCAGATTGAATGTCTCGGCACCATCTTTAAATGCCTGTGAACCACCGGCGTTGATCACCTTCAATCCCAAAGCCTTTGTTTTATGTAGCGTCCAAGCCACATAATCATTGATTTGTGATTGACTGGCACCCTGCCTGATTAAATTGACCAATAAATCATCACTACCGAGGATGGCCAGGGCTGCAGTGTCAATAATAGGAATATCAGCAAATTCGGCATGCACTTGTGGCGCATTTACTGGCAACATGGCAGGCTCTACCACCATGCTATAGCCCATCTCAGTGTATTTATAACCAGTTTCAAACGACGACCAGCGTGCATTGGCAAAAGGTGTTGCTGCTTGTCTCATTAAGTGATTCCGGTGCTGTTCAGGCAGGAGTAATCGTGCCGTATTCACATTGCCACCAGCGATATGGCTATGAATATCAATCCCTCCCGCCATCACGATGTCACCATTCACATCATAAATAGTGGCTTTCTGCTGTTGCTCTATAGCGGGTGCGTTACAGATTCTGTCATCTCTGAACCAGATATCACGTATCTCCCCATGCCAGTTTTGAACAGGATCATAGGCACGGGCATTTTTTATACACGAATACATAAAACCTCATTGATGCTTGAGAATAAGACAGTCTGATAATCCGGCTTTTATAGCTTCAGTTGATAACACAGTGATGCTGATAAATTCGATCAGACTCTCGGTTAACACGGCATCGCCTTGGTTAAAATTAAGCTCCGTGTTCACCTGGTTGATAAAAAGTGTGCCTAATTGAGTACTTACAACAGCTTTAATACGCGCTACGTTCAGCTGCCCACAAAAATGCAATAACGCCGCCTCATCAAATTGATGTCGACTATCGAAACGAAACCCAAGGCTAGCCCAGCTCTCTTTTTGGTGCTCATAAACCACAATGCCAGCTTCTGAATATTGATTGATAACGTCCTGCTGTTGTTTTGTCTGAGTCACTTGTTGCCAGATGGCGCGTTTAAATAAGGATGGTATATCCAGCCATGAAGGAGATAATTGCCCCCACTCTGTCATCTGTATTGGAGTGGCCTGAGCTTCAGACTGAGCTAAAACAGTCTGCATCTGAAGCAAGTCAGCCGGATTTTGCTTATCGTATTTATTGACGACAATCAGGTCAGCCACCGCTAGTTGCTGCAAAAAGATGTTATGAGTTGTGTAACGTTCATCATTGAAATGACGGGCATCAACTAAGGTAATCGTCGCGCCTAACTCAATCCAATTCTGATATTGCTGACCAGAGAGTATCTCGAGAATTTCTTTCGGATGCCCTAGCCCACTCGGTTCAATCAATAATCTATCGGGTTTTACTTCACGTAAAATCTGGTTTAATGCCACTGTGATAGGCAAGCCAGCACTACAACACATACACCCGCCGGGGACTTCCTTAATGAGTAAACCAGGCGAAGCTGACTCCGCTTCGAGCAGCGTTTTATCCAGTCCTATCTGTCCAAATTCATTCACTAATACAGCCCAGCGTTCAGAGACTGGCTTTTTTGCCAATAAATGATTAATGGACGTGGTTTTACCCACGCCCAAAAAGCCGGTAATGATGTTGGTCGGGACTCTTCTCAGCGGTTTAGTGCTCATGAAACCGGTGTAGCTGTTGCCACATCAAGGCAGCAAATACAGCAGTTATCACAAGTAGTTTCAGCAGGCTTTGCCATAAACCTGATCCGATATTACTGCTGTAATTAAACGCAGGAATTTCATCAAAGTCTGCTTCTTCGAAAGCTTTGTCAGGAAAATAAATTGACCAGAAAAAATGACGTATTTGTTGATGGTACCGTTCAATCTGCTGATTAAAATCGAGCTTGGCCAGCGTGTCCGCATTGGCTAAACGATTAAAACCATATTGCATACTCATCACTGGCGAAAACCAGGAAAAGGCTTGCCCTTGTTGATAGCTCGCTAACTGTGTCTGATGGCGCTGACTAACTAAATCAGCCACAATCACATCACTCATTTGTTGCTGCCCGTAATACCAACGCCAATCAAATTCATCACCCAATGGTGCCGTAGGAGTCCATTGGGGAAACAGAGCAAGATACGCAGCAAAATCCGCTTTTTTATCTTTATCCCAGCTATCATTCATATACTGACGCTGTTCAAATACAATAGCCGCATCTTTACCGGCATCCTGTTGTTGAATCTGATAAAGATAAGCTAAACCGGGTACCACAAAGGTAAACACCAGCCAGATAGTAATAAATGACAGATAGTTAAAACTGGCTTCTTTATTCAGAAATACAATCCAGCCACAAATAAACCACCAGCACAGCTGATAGAAGATGATCTGAGCTAATACGCCAAACCAATTGCTATCAAGACTGATTGAAGTGATTAGCGTGGCAACAACTAACAAAACTATATTGACGATCAGTACCATCAACGCCGGTATTGTCATTTTTCTGAAGATCAACCTGGCACCTCTGGGAACCTGGGCGACTAACATGGGCCAGCGACCGGTATTTTTTTCATCTGCTAAGACATTGATACTCATTGCGGCTATTATTAATGGCATCAAATATAACCAGAGGAAGGACAAATCAAATTGCCCAAACCGTTGAGCATCCACATTGCCTGGTGCAGTTGCATTGACCTGATTTTGTAAGCCTAATAACCTCACCCGAAGATGCGTCGCAGTTTCATCACGTTCACCACGAAATATGGCAGACCAGGCTTGCGGCGTTTGTGACACAGGATGAAATAAGTAATAGCCCATATAGCCTGGAAGAAGCTGGTTTTTATCATACTGATCACGATAATGCTGAATATCATCCTGATAATGGGCTTGAGAAAATTGGTAATGGTCGAGTTCACGTTCAATTTTTGCCTGACTTAACGCAATGGCAATCACACCAGCAACGAGATAAGTCAATAACAACCATTTATTCAGTCGATTCGCCCAAAACAATTTCAATTCAAAAGAAAACAGACTCATACTAAGGTCACCTTCGGCCTAATAACCATAATCGCTGCCAATAAACTCAGCAACCAAAGTCCTATCATGGCAGCTGACGATGACATAAATGTCCACTCCTCATCTAATTTAGCTGGCTGATAGTCAAACTCTGCAAGCTCAGCCCAATGAGATTTGGAGATCCGATGGTCACTATTATCATGTGCCATATCCACTTCGTTAATATGTAAATCATTCAATGACTGAATCAACTGATAACGATAGGCTTCAGCGGCTTGTTCGTATTGTCTGATCTGCTGGTAACTGGTCGCACTCAGCAGGTTAGATAAACGACTTGTCACTAAAAAAGGCGAGAACAGTGACCAGCGTGACACCCAGGCATTTTGCTTAGCTATCTGATTTAAAAGCTGTCCATACTGTTCTTCAAAGACTTCGCTGGTAATACGCTCTCCCTCCTGCATCAACAGGCCCTTCCAATTCACCGGTAAATCCTCAACACGTTCAACACCGTATTTTTTTAATGTTTGCTCACGAAAATCATTGAAATACGGATCATCCGGATCATGAGAATCCCCGACTTTGGCAACGGCCTGGGCTGTCTGAATATCAAACACTGCATTATCTGGAAGTGGATAACGCCACTCGGCAACGGCATAGGCCAGCTTTGGTAAAACCACCACCATCACTAACCACAATAGTAAGGATGTTGAGAGACTTTGATTATTAGCGCGAGACAGCGTTGAAACGAAAAGGATAAGGCTGACCCATATCACGCAATACAGAAAATACAACACAAATAACATAGCAAAACGAACATAGACATCGGCCTCTACCGCAGCCATCACTAAAAAGATAGCAGCGACCGAAAACACCAATGCCAGGAAAAGTAATGAGATAAATAAAAATGCCAGCGCTTTACCGACAATCATCTGCCTGAAACTGACACCCAGCGAGATAATTTGACGCAGCGTGCCCTGCTGACGCTCACCACTAATGCTCTTATAGGCCAGAGCGATCAGTACCAATGGCCACACCACTAATATCAAGGTCGCCCCGGATAAATAGCCCAACTGCATATAACTGTGACTACTCAGATATTGTTTGAACTGGCTGCTGTTTTGTCGGTGTGCTTCCAGAAACAACACGTTACCCACAAATGGATTCACACCCGCATCCATAAAACTCAGTGGAGAAATTACGCGAAACACCATCGCCCCATAATGTGCAGCTCGGTGTGGATGACGATCAGGCTGAGCCTCCCACTTTTCATCGTTGGTTTGCTGCCATTGTTGCTGAACCGCTATAAAATCCTGCTGTTGCTGCCAGTGACTGACAGCAACCAGCAAGGTGAGAGAGATCAGCAATGGCAGTAAAATTTTTAACGTTTTATGTCGCCATAACTCGCTAAGCTCATGACGAGCAATAGAAAAAATCATTTTACTGACCTACTTACTTAAAGCGATATGAAACAGACAATGATGCATTCACACCATTTCCGGGGGAATGAATCGTATCAGTACCATCAGTGCCCCAGTCATACACATATTCATAATATTCATTGAATAAATTATTGACTCGGAAATTAATATCACCCCAGCCAGCGTCATAGTTCAGACTGGTATTAACGAGGTTGTATTTACCAAACTTTCCGCCTTCATTAGTGGTGTTCACATAACTACCACTTTGCGAATCCAGCGTGGTTTGCCACATCAGCTTTGGTGTGAGCTGGTAATTTACACCAACTGAAGCCGTATAATCTGGCACGCCAATTAACTGATTACCATCCGTTGCGCCAGGTGTTTGAATTTCTGATTCTATTTTTGAAACATTACCCCAAACCGTTGTTTGCGTATTAGCCTGCCAGCTAAAGCTCAGATCCACGCCCTGACGCAGGGTTTTACCCACATTGCTAAATGAGCCATCAACTAGTTGTATGTATTCATCACTGGCTCGCTGCTCCCAATAAGAAAGACTCAACTCTAAAGTTGATAAAGCCGCCCATTTACTACCCAGCTCCCAGCCATCATTCATCGACACATCACGTGCTGAAGTGTCGCCAGCTGTGTAGGCATTTTTTCCAACCGGATGCTGGAAGCTTTGGCCATAGTTAAAAAACACGGTGACATCATCTGTCGGATAAATAAACACATTCAATTTAGGCTGAACAATGGTGCCAAAATCATAGATATTGCGTTCGTTTTTACTGATTGAGTTCAGATCCTTATCCCAGTACTCTCCACGCAGTCGATCTGCACGCATGGCAGCATTCCAGGATAGCCAGTCAACCGGAGAGTTGGAGATCTGTATATAACTACCGTAGCTGACAAAGTCATAATGACGATCACGGTTCACTGAATTACGATCACGTTCACGCTGGAATCCGACAGTACCGAAGCGTTGCTCTAACACTTCTTGCTTTTGAACATCAGCTCCCCATTGAACTTTCCATTCTGGATTAATTTCCCAGCTCAGTGTAGAGATAAATCCATAATGATCTTCTTCATCATTTCTGTTCTGTAAAGCGGTATCTTGCTTAAATCTAACCCAACGCTGACGTTCATAATGATTGAAATACGATTTTAGTGACCAGTCGAGGCTGTCTGAGAAAGCGTGGTCAAAATGCAAACTAAATGAGTTGGTATGCTTTTCACCACCATCCTGAGCAGCATAATCAGCTGATCGTGTTGGGTGTTTTTTTGCCACGTCACGATCCAGAAAACCGGCTGCATCGGCATCTATACCTGAAAAACGTGCGATAAAACCGAGTGAGGTATCATCATTAAAATCATAGAACCAACGGCCTGAAGCACTGTATTTTTCAGTTTTCTCGTTATCTCGATACCCGTCAGCGTCGCGGTAACCAAAGAAATAATTATGTCTTAAATTGCCAGTCTGCTTACCCGCATAGGCTTGTACTTGTTTTTCGTTATAGCTACCTGCAGTTACAGTGACCTCTCGGCCAATATCACTACGTGTTTCGATATTGTAGTTGCCAGCAATATTAAATAATCCATATCTTGGATCACTATTTCCCTTATAAACATCAATATTACTGATATCAGCTGGAAATAATTGATTCATTTCACTGAAACCAGAGTGTGTGTTAGATGGAATCCCGTCTATCAGTGTTGCCGCATGAGGAGTCGTTCCCTCAGCAGAAAAACCTCTGATACCCATTTCAGAGTCAACAATGCCTTGGTTATAGCGAGCCAAATACACACCAGGTACCCGCGTAAATAACTCCATGACATTAGTCACTTGTTGTATCTGAATCTCTTCTTTGCTTATTTCATTCACAGAACCCGCCAGATTATCTTTCACATAATCAGGCGCATCACTTGTAACAACCATCGGAGCAATTTCAGCAGGTAAATCGCTATCAGCCATCAGAAGTACTGGGAATAAACTTGTCACAACCAGTGTTGAGGGAAGTGTTTTTTTCACTAAAATAATCCTTAAATTAAGCTGAGAATTGCTCAAAGTATTGTTCTGTTAGATCAGGTAACGTCAGATCATCATTTTTTATTAGCTGTTTTAATTTCCCCTGACTCATAATGCCGATCTGGTCTGCTAATTGATGAGCACATAGCAGGTCATGGGTGACAATCAAAACCGCAGTACCGCGTTGTTTGATGGTATTGACTACTTCGATAAATTCTTGAGTGGCAACAGGATCCAACCCGGATGTGGGTTCATCCATCAAAACCAATTTGGCATGTTTTAGCAGTGCAAAGGCAATCGCCACTTTTTGTCTCATGCCTTTAGAAAAACTACCGATTTTTCGCTCTAATTGTGCTTCTGTAATCCCTGTTCTAAGCAGCACATCCTTGATATCTGACTGAATGACTTTTACACCGGCAAGCTCAGCGAGATAGCTGATATTTTCTACGGCAGTAAAACTCGGATAGAGATGAACATTTTCGGGGATATACATCATCTGCTCACGGCACTCAGTCCGCTGATGATACATATCGATACCATCCAGAACAGCACGACCAGAATCTGGTTTAACAAATCCTAATAACATATTGAGTGTAGTTGTTTTTCCAGCACCATTAGCACCCAACAGACATAAAATTTCACCAGAATCTACTGTAAAATTTAACTCATTTACAGCATGGTTCTTCCCATAATATTTGTTCAAATTACTGACTTCTAACATGTAGTTTCGTGTCCATGACCTATTATTATTTGATAATTATTCTCAAGATGTTGATATATCATATCAAATTTAATTATAAATAAAACCCAGCGTTTCTGGGTTTTTATTGTTGCTGACAGTGCTCACATAGCCCATGTAATTCCAACTGGGGACTATTTAATTGAAAATGATTTTGTTGAATGCTTTTTTCTAATGCTTCAATAAGCTTAGTATCGACCCCAACTTCACTGACTGACTGGCAATTATCACAAATCAGAAACTGTGGTGTTTCGTGTTTATGTGTGCAAGTAATATGAGAACAAGCAAGAAACTTATTGGTTGAGGCCAATTTATGGACCAGGCCCTGTTCAATAAGAAATTCGAGCATTCGATACACTGACATTGCTGGAATTTTTTCACCCAATTTTTGCTGATAGAGATCAGCGAGTTCATAGGCAGACTGAGGATGAGCATTTTCAAGAAGAAGCTCCAACACCACTTTACGTTTAGGTGTCAGTTTGCCTCCATGCTCAATACAACTTTTTTCAGCTTGATTTATTGCTTTCTCTTTATCCATAACATCACTTAAAGGTGTAGCGGTCATCAGGCGCGAACATTAACGATGACAGGTCAATCATAACGGAATTTTAACAATTAACCATCCTATCAGGAATTAACTCCGAAACAGACTATGAATTATTCCTATGCGAAATCAATACCGAGAAACAAACGTCGGTTATCTGGACTGGCTAGTGGCGATCGATGAACTAAACCATCCACTCTGGACTCAGTCCAGCCCTGCCCCTTCATCAATAAAACATCACCTGGCATGGCTTTTTGTATGGAATCCTCATGCCAATAAATGCCTGAGCTTTCATCAGGCTGACCATTCGCTCCTGCACCAAGCTTGTCTCTATTGACATTATCTTCCAGTAACCACTGTGTTGTATCACCTGTATAGGTTGTGACCAGGCGACATAATAATTTATCGACATGAAAGCGTGGGCACATTGTTTTATCTAATAACTCCAGTCTTAAGCCGACATGCGTTAAATCAAATAAATCTGCAAACACTTCCGCCAGAAACGTCATATCATTTTCCAGTGCAGTAAATGCCTGTTGTTTTAATGAGGCCCTCAACCATTCTTTCACTTCACTGGGTTTCAACACCGCCCTGAGCGCAAAACTTGAATGGGTATTCACTAAGCCAGCAATATCATCAAGCAATGCTGAACTTCTATTTCTGCGCCATAAAGTCAAGTTAATATTTTCACTATATATACTTGATAAATCATACACTTCAGATACATAGTTAATGTTACCTGGAAACTCAACCTCTTGTCTTTTTAATGCTGTCATTGCATTTGCCACGCTGGAAAGGGGTCAGGTAATGTCTGCCACATTGACTTACCCGCTAATAGTTCTTCATCCGTCAATAAGCAAGCATCTAATTGCTTTTTGACCTGAGTTTCATTGAGATTCTGTCCGATAAAAACCAACTCCTGACGCATATCACCAAAGGGTTCTTGCCAGTTCTCCATAATGACTTCAATTGATGCATCATCTTGTGGCCAGCGTTCAGTAGGGACAGCCTTCCAGAACATACCCGCGAAACCATGATGGGCAATACCACCGGCCTGATTCCATTGCCCGGCAAACTGCGGGCGACTGGCTAACCAGAAATATCCCTTAGACCGGATTAATTTTCCACACGGCCACTCCTGATGCAGAAACTCATAAAACTTCCGCGGATGAAAAGGCTTGCGTGCTGTATATGAAAAACTACTAATGCCATATTCTTGCGTTTCAGGAATATGCTCACCACGGGCCTCTTGTAACCAGCCTGGTGCTTGTGACGCTTTATCAAAATCAAACTTATGTGTGGCCAGAACTTTTTCCAGTGGTACCTGGCCATGTTTCAGGGGAATAATTTCGGCGAGGGTATTTAAGCTTCTCAGTATGGATGTCAGCTCATTCAACTCTGCGGTGCTACATAAGTCAGTTTTGCTGATTAGAATTACGTCGCAGAATTCGACTTGTTCTATTAACAGATCCGCCACACTACGCATATCGTCTTCACCGAGATGTTCGCCAGTATCTTGTAATAACTGCGCTTCACGAAAATCTTTTAAAAAGTTGACGGCATCGACCACCGTTACCATCGTATCTAACCGGGCAATCGTCGATAAACTCTCCCCTTCTTCATCGGCAAAGGTAAACGTCTCGGCGACGGGTAAGGGTTCGGATATACCGGTTGATTCAATCACCAAATAATCAAACCGACCTTCATCTGCCAAACGTTTTACTTCAATCAGCAAATCCTCACGTAAAGTGCAGCAAATACAGCCATTGCTCATTTCAACCAGCTTTTCTTCTGCCCGATTAAAATCCACTTCGTTATTTAATTGCTGAGCATCAATATTAATTTCACTCATATCATTCACAATAACCGCGACTTTCCTACCCTCACGATTATTCAGGATATGGTTTAGTACGGTGGTTTTGCCTGCGCCAAGAAAACCTGACAAAACAGTCACTGGCAGGCGCTTATCGTTTGTCTTCATAACGTCGTTCTCTTTTTTCATTTATATTCTTGATATCGGTACTGTATTCTGCCGTTGGCCTAATCAATAACCGTGCTAAGCCAATCGGTTCTCCACTTTCTATGCAATAGCCGTAATCTCCTTGGCGTATCCGCTGCCTGGCTTTGTCAATTTTAGGAATCAGCTGACGCTTACGATCGGCCAGTCTTAATGCAAGCTGAGCCTCTTCTTCCAGAGTCGCTCGATCCGATACATCACTGACTCTTTCATAGTTAATGTCCACCTTTGATGCTTCAATTTCATCCAGTGTCTCTTGCCTCAACTCAAGCAACCTGGAATCAAAAAAAGCTAACTGCTCAGCATTCATATAGTTAGCTTGGTCCATAGCCAACAAGGCTTTTTCATCCATTACTTGGCTCCATCACTAAGGATTTTTTAGTGACTAACTTACGATTCCAGAAATGCCCACTCATAATCGCCAGCGCCGAAGGAATCGTAATCCAGAACTCATAATGCTCGGGCAGAAAAAAGGTCGACACCATGGCACTGATTCCCAGAACCACTAGAATCATGGGGACATGATTACCATGCCTGATATAGGCAAAAGGTAAGCTCAACAGAGCAAATAAGATAACCGGTACTAACATCACCTGATGTATCCAGGGTGAGTCCAGCCAGGCGCTGACAGCACCTAATGCCGCTAACCCCATCAACATCGATGTAATAACACAATGCACTAAGCACAAGCCTGAACAAGCAATTGCAATATTGTCTTTCATAAGCACCTCTTAATTTATGATATATCGTATCATATTGTTAAAAAATAACGGATGCAAGAAAAATGATGGTTTAAACTAAAAATGGAATTAGACGTTTAGAAAAAACATCACTGAACTAATAGCGTATTGCCAAGACAAAGTAGACTTTTTTCTGACCAGCAACCTCAATGACTACCTCATCATCTATCGTCTTACCCAGTAACTTTCGCGCTAATGGCGAATCGATACTGATATAGCCTTTTGAGGCATCAATCTCATCCGGGCCGACAATGCGATATTCCTTTTCATCACCCTCTTCTGTCTCAACGGTCACCCAGGCAGCGAAAAAAATATGATCTTTATTATCGGGCGCCTGATCCACCACTTTCAAATCAGGTAATCTTTTTTGCAAATAACGAATTCGACGGTCGATCTCACGTAATTCTTTTTTACGGTAAATATATTCAGCATTCTCAGAACGGTCACCCTCAGCTGCCGCCGCTGAAAGCGCTTTCACCACATCACGGCGTCGTGCCCAACGCGCAGTGAGTTCTTGGTTCAGCTCTGCGTAGCCTTCGGCAGTGATATACGGTGAAGATGCCATTGTTTACATTCCAAATGAAAAAGGCTGGATCATATCAATATTCAATAAATACGTGAGCTTTGATGCTCAGACATTCACCTTATAATTGAGATCTCTGGCTTCATCTCCTGTCATACCTCGAAATCCCCACTGATAAGGTGCCTGTTCGTGAATAGTGATCTCAATATCACTGGGAGAGATAAAAAGCTGTGTTTCAATTTCTTGAAATAAAGTCTTAATCAATTGTTTTTGTGTATCAACTTGTCGCCCTGACATCATATGAATTTCTATTACCGTATAAGCATCGCTTCGCCCGCCGGGATAATAGAAATCATCTTTATCCATCGGAATAAATCGATGAGCCCGTTTATCTTCAGGAAATCCCAACACAGTCTGCATACATGTATGAATAACATCTGATAACTGAGCTTTGATTGGATTAAGCTTTTCTTTAATACCGTAAATAATAATCATTGAATAAAACCTCAATAAGCCTCTATGTTTAGCTTATTTATATTCAACAACCCTGCTAATTGTTGCTGATTAATAAGCCTTTCTGAAGGCATTATAACCAACGTCTTTTGTGTAATTTAAGCGGATTTGCTATCTACTTGAGCCACTAAGCTAGCATCTATCCAGCCAAGGTGCATGCATCACTAAAAAGTCATTTGCAATAAATCGTATATGCTATATTTTCAACAGATGTAGTGTCGTCAAGCAGACGACCATATCGTGTGTTTGAGACCACTTCTGCAAAGCGTTCTTCCTTACTTACTACTATTCTGTTTTATGGATATAACTGATGACTGACATCCTGCTTCTGACCTTTGTATTTCTGGCTGCAGGTGTATTAGTTGTCCCTATTGCATCTCATTTTTCACTAGGGTCGGTCCTAGGCTATTTGATTGCTGGTATCCTCATCAGCCCGCTGTTAACACTGTTCAATGTCAATGTCTCAGCCATACAGCATATCGCTGAATTTGGTGTGGTGATGATGCTCTTTCTGATTGGCTTGGAATTAGAGCCGAGAAAACTCTGGTCCATGCGTGCTCGTTTACTTGGTTTGGGTGGCGGCCAGATTTTATTAACCACTGGCGCGGTCACAGCGATTGGCATCATGCTGGATCAACCCTGGTCAGTCTCGTTCACTATCGGTCTTATCTTTTCCTTATCTTCCACAGCTATTGTTTTGCAAACGCTGACGGAAAGAGGACTATTAAAATCAGATGGTGGCCAGGCTTCCTTAGCCGTTCTTTTAATGCAGGACATTGCCGTCATTCCAATGCTGGCACTGGTGCCATTGCTTGCTCTGCCGGAGCTGGTAAACGTGATCAATCAAGCCAGTTCTGAACTCGCTCCTGCAACCGAGCAAAGCCTGAGCTTGATCGATGGTCTGAATAGCTGGCAAGTGGCTTTGGTTACTATCGCGGCTGTTGGCACCGTAGTATTAGGAGGGAATTACCTGATTTCACCTATATTCCGCTTTATTTCACTCGCCCACTTGCGTGAACTATTCACAGCCACCGCCTTGATGTTTGTGATTGGCATTGCTTTGTTGATGTCTTTAGTCGGTTTATCACCCGCTTTGGGTACCTTTTTAGCGGGTGTGGTATTAGCAAACTCTGCCTATAAACACGAACTCGAAAGCAATATCGCGCCATTTAAAGGCTTGCTGTTGGGGCTGTTTTTTATGACGGTTGGTGCTGGAATTAATTTCCATTTGCTCACTGATAATTTCCTGTTGATTGTCTCATCAACGTTGGGTTTGATCGCGGTCAAAGCCATTGTCATGATGCTTTTAGCGCTTATATTCAAACTGCATGGTGCACATAAATGGCTGTTTGCTCTCGGTCTGTCACAAGCGGGTGAATTTGGTTTTGTCTTGCTCTCGTTCACCGTTCACAACGGTGTTATCCCCGCCGATATTTCTGAACTTTTATTATTAGTTGTGGCGTTATCCATGTTACTCACACCATTGCTGTTTATCATTTACGATAAAGTCATTGCAAAGCAATACAATAAAACTCAGGCCAGAGAAGCCGATGAAATCAACAGCGAGGCTAATATCATTATCGCGGGTTCGGGTCGGATGGGCTTAATGATCGACCGCCTTCTGCGGGCTGCGGGCTTTGATACCACCGTCATCGACTACAGTTCAGAACGTCTGGAAATTCTGAAACGATTCAGACTAAAAACCTATTTTGGTGATGCCACTCGCCCCGACTTATTAACCGCTGCTGGCATTGATGAAGCTAAATTATTGATTGTCGCCATTGATGAAACCGACAAAATTTCAAAACTGGTTAAATATGTCTCTGAAAACTACCCTCATGTGCATATTGTCAGTCGTGCAACCGATAATAATCATGTTTATGATCTCTACGCACATGGTTGCCGCGATATTATTCGGGAAACACACGATAGTAGTTTACGTATGGGGCGTTCAGCCTTTGAAGCACTCGGTATCGTTCGGGATAAGGCAGAAAAAATGATCGATGTGTTTAATGATCATGAGAAAAAACTCATGCTCGCTGTCGCTGATGCCCATAAGCTGGGTGTGCCAAACTATGAGAATGAGGAATACATTGCCCGCATGTTAACGCTGTTAGAAGAGTGGGAGCCTGCCGTCGGTGTGAAGATGCAAGCAATATCCGCCGAGGCTTCAGCAGATAAGTAATCCTCACTCAGCCAATGTGTTCAAAATAAAATGCGTGCGTTCATCAACCGACACACAAGGTACGTCCATTAATGTATAGCTATACTCACTATATACGCTCACCATATGCTCGTATGTGCGGATGGCTTCTTTAAAATCTTGTTTACGTTCGGCATCATTCATATAAATTTCTTGCCAAGGTGGGAATAAAAACACGGTTTTATGCACCGTCAGCTCTTCAAACAAGTGACACCATTTTTCGTCTACTTCGAGCCCTTCAAGCCGACTGTAAGCCAAAGAATCCAGTATGCCTCTGTCAAAAAAGACAGGGCCTTGGTGATGATTATATTGGCGATAACGAATCACCTCTTGTTTGAGCATAGCATCACGAAAAGCGGTTTTGTCTCTCCAGGGTAATGCCGCCCCTTTCTGTTTGAGTTGTTGTTGAATCACTTTCCGTCCGACCTCATTTGAACATGAATATCCTTTTTTTCTTAATTGATCCAATACCGTTGTTTTTCCTGCTCCAGGACCACCGGTAAGCACAACAATATTCGCCATTAGCTCCTCCTTTTTGCGTTTATTTTTTGTGAGTATTAATGTGCGGCACTTGATTCTATCGGCAATATTTATTTGGTCGTGGAACAACATCAGGATGAGTTTGCTTAGGTGATAACCATTCTAAAATGATTGTACTCACTTCGAACGTCAGTACAGTGCGGGTGCCGCCAGCTGTCTTATTCTTCACGCCAGCAACATCCGGCTTTTCAGATTCACGCCATCAAACCAGAAAAAAACTTAATATTCAGTTACTTACGTGATTTGCAAACATATAGCAACAGCTCTAGCGTTGATTAAGGAAACTATTCATCAGCTAAAATAAACTGATTTTTCCCTGCTAACTTCGCCTTGTACATTGCAATATCTGCTTGTTTGACCATTTGTTTTGCATCAAGGTCAACGCCCTGTGAAATGGCAACGCCAATACTTGCTGAAATGGCAATGTTCTTATCATTGATAACAATATCTTTCTTGATGATCATAAGAATATCCTCAGCGACACTGATAGCATCAGATTGACTTTGTAACTGTGTCAGGGTGACGATAAATTCATCCCCCCCGAGCCGGGATACGGTATCAATCCCCTCTCTCACACAAGACAATAAGCGCTGACCAATTTCATATAACAACTCATCACCAATATCATGACCTAAGGTGTCATTGACCTCTTTAAAGCCATCAAGATCAATAAACAATAGTGCGGTAAACGAGCCATAGCGTGATGAAGCCAGAATCGCCTGTTCAAGTCGATCCATGCCTAACAGCCGGTTAGGTAATTTTGTCACCGAATCATAATGAGCCAATTGCTGTAACTCATCACGATGATTTTCAAGCTGTCTGGCAGCTGACATAGTGTGCCTGATGTATTTATTCATGAAGGTAGAAATTACAACCAGGATAATAACCACACACAAAATGATAACTCCGGTAATCGGTAATATCTCGCTTATGTAGTTCTTTCCTGGTTGATGAGGCTTCCATATAGCCCGGGCTATAACATTTCCATCAATATCTGTAATGTCTTCAGCGATATAGCTTTTTTTCAATAGGGCATTGGTGGTTTGGATAGTGAGATCATGTAAATGAAACTGTCTTTCCCATTTCTTCAGAAGCGGCTTATCTAACTGGCGGGTCATCATCAAGACACCATACAGCTGACCTTTATTCAATGTGTCAGTTTGTTTATCCGCCACAATAGCGGATGCGGCGATGGCATGAATTTGACCAGACATACTGATATAGGAAGTGACTGGCTCAGGCGAGTCATAATCAGTTTTTATGGCTCGCTCAAATATTCGCTCAAGAGCAGTGGCAGTATAAATTGGACTACTGACCTCCTCACTTACACCATTTACGAAGCTTTCTTTAAGCGTACTATCGCGTTCATAAATGATGACTTGGTTAACATTGAAGGTATTGAATAAATAATCATTATCAAAGTTTTCTTCAAAATAGGCTGCTTCATCAACGCCAGCAAGCGCCTCAGCCGCATCATTCCAGAAGCTGTAGTCGTAAACTACTTTCCCTAGACTCTCACGCTCATTATAAAAAACACTGTCAGCAACAGTTCGGGATGATGAAATTGCATTGTCATTTAAGTGATGAAATGACTGCACCATCAAATAAATAAAGTAACTGCCCAGAAAAAATAACAATATAAATAAGCTATAAAGGCTGACTCTCATGTCTCTCAAGATGGTATTGATTTGATGATGACTCATGAGAACCTCATTAATGTGTTACTTATCTACTTCTATCAATTACATACACCAATTGCTCACTCCTTGATATTAAGCGGCATATTAAAAAATTGCTATATTCAGTATCCAAAGGTGTATCAAAAGCGTGGCCGATCAGCCAAAGATATCTATTTGAAAATAAAAGCGTATATGAACAAATAAAAAGAACCCGCTGCATAGCGGGTTCTCTGACAACTGATTAGTGGATGACACCACAGGCCAGTCGAGCGCCACCACCGCCAAGCGGCTTGGGATTATCCGAATAGTTATCCCCGTTCAGATGAATCATCAATGAACGATTATGTAATTCTTTCAGTTTAAGTTTTGGCGATAATACCGGTAAGGTGGCATTGCCATTTTCATCCACATACAAGGCAGGTAAATCGCCTTTATGACCTTCAAAACTCCATGGCGCAGCATGCTGTCCTGTATTGGAGGGATCATAATGGCTACCTGCTGCACCACCGAGTACTAATTCACCGTCTTTTTTCTTGGCGTCACAGGAAGCAATTTCATGCACATGGAAACCATGAATACCCGTAGGCAGATTTTTTAAGTGTGGCGTAAATACGGTACCGTATGGATGACTGCTAATAGTGACTGTGCCGACACTTTCACCGGTATTGAGATTGGTCATATCGACCGTAATATCATCTGCAGCAAAAGCCGTTGATGTCAGTAACAATGACGTGAGGAAAGCCGTTTTAAGTTTCATACCATCTCCTTTTGTGGTTATAACAACTCACTATTCTGGACTGTCATTATCAGGAGATGTTCCGATAAGATTGAGTCAACATAACGTTAGAAGGCCATATCCAGTGTGGCTGAGAAGGCGTTATTCTGATGAGACTCAGCAAACTCACCGTAATAACCTAAAACCAAACGTGTGCTTGAAGTTAATTCACCACTAATTCCCAAGCCAAGTTGTAAGCGATGCCTATCCAGGTCCGGACCTTCCACTACAAAGCTTGATGAAGGCACGCCGTTAAAACGGGCATCAACCTCAGTAACGCTATCCATATGTTCATGCACATAAGCGATACTAGCGACCGGGGTAAGAACACGGTTATTCTTCATTTGGATATTGTGGCTGACACGCAAACCAATCGAAGTCTGTAAACTCTCGTCGTTTTCCTTATCCACCTTCAGATTAGCACTACCAGCCCCCTTCTCAGTAAAACTTTCCCGCGTGTTGTAGAGATAAGAAACGCCAGCAAACGGTGTCAATGTAGTGTCTGCTCCGAGAGCAAAGTCTTTGCCTGTTTCAATCGTGCTGTTGATGTCAAAACTATCGTAATCAGCTTTAGCCGTACTGACCGAAGACCCCATGATGACCGTACGCGAAGCATCGACTTCATGCAGCCCCAGTCCGACACTAGCATTAACGTAAAGCTTATCCTGTTGCCAGCTACCATAGATAGCGGCTTGGTAGGAATCAATGGTGCTGTTACCTGAATAAGGATCCACATCCGTGCGGGCATAACTGCCTGCAACACCTATCACAAAATCATTCCAATCGACATCGAACCCCAAGGCCAAGCCAGTGGTTTGATAATCAGCACCGCGAGCATTGTTGGTATCGTCAATCTTATTAAAACTGCCAAAGCCCTGTGTCCACCAGCCACGAGCTTCAACCAGTTGGGATGCTGAACCTGAGTTATAACCTGTTGCCTTAGGCGACTGGGCATTAAAAGCCATTGAACCAGACGCGCTTTGACTGCCGTGATTGAGCAACAGCTTATTAAATTGTGAACTTACAGAACGGCTGACAAGTTGGTTATTGCTGTGCTGAACACCACTTAAACTATCAAAAGCCTGTCTTGCAGCTAAACTGGATAAGGGCGTGATCTGACTGACTAAACTGCTCAGATCATTAATATTGCTATCCACAGCCTGTGCTACGGCTTGTTGGTTACGCGTGCTGGCCACATCATTGAAGCTGACATCGTTGCGAGTCAACTTAAGAAACACATTATTGGCATCATAACTCAAGGTCGGCGTTAAAAAGGCCAGATCCGCATTCACACTATCAAAGGTTGCCCCCCCCAGTCCGCCGCTGGCGGTGAGAATAGTATAGTCTGTGGCATACGCATAGGTGCCTGGTGCCGCTTTCACATTGACGATACCGCTGTTTAACGTAGCGCTACCTGTCGCAACGATTTTATCGCTATTCCCTGCTGCATCCACTTCTACATCGTAGTTACCGCCACCACTAAAATCCACATTGCCCGACACATTGATAGTGCCGATGGAATTACCGGGAGCAAACGTACCGCCATTGATAAAGACATCACCCACGGTACCTGTACCACCTAACGTTCCGCCGCTATTCACGTTAGTCGTGGAATTACTGATTGAGCCATTGACTGACAGGATACCTGCGTTGACTGTAGTCGCGCCGGTGTAGGTATTAGTGCCGGTGAGGTTAAAGTTGCCTGCGCTTTCTTTAGTTACAGAACCGGTACCGCTGATCACACCTGCGTAGCCTGAATCATCGGATCGGTTAAAGACCAGAGTGCTGTTGTTGGTGACATTTCCAGTACCTAGCGTGCCCGAAGTGCCACCGTCACCGATTTGCAGGATGCCGTCCCGAATATAGGTAATGCCTGAATAGGTGTTATTTCCAGTTAGGGTTGTCGTGCCTGAAAGATAGTTGGAGACACTACCCGTACCACTGATATCCCCGGCAAAGGTGTAGTCGTTCGTGCGCAACAACCTTAGCTCACCGTTGTTAAGGATATCGCCTGTTATTGATCCGGCTGTTCCGCCGATGGATAAAATGCCTTCTGAGATGGTTGTACCGCCGGTATAGGTATTGTTGCCATTTAGGACAACATTGCCGGCTCCAGATTTGATCAGGCTGCCTGTTCCGCTTATCTGATCGTAGTGATATTCACTGGCGTTTAAGCCTATCTGAAATTCAACGATGGCATTGTTGGTGATGTTTCCTGCTTTCGCTATCGCGCCACCATCTAGCGCTATCAGCCTGCCATCAGCAACGACGGTGCCACCTGTGAAAGTGTTGTTTGACCCGCTGAGAACCAGCGTGCCCTCACCTGTTTTGGTGAGGCTGCCGCTGCCGCTGATATTCCCACTTTGGGTCAGCGTGATGCCTGAATCAATGTTATAGGTACCTCCACCTGCGTTGAGCGTGGTGAGGCGGCTGCTAGAAAAAGTGCTGGTGGTCTGCAAGGTGCCACCGTCCAGCGTCAGCGTGCCGGTTCCTAGATTGTTGTTTGCACTAATGCGGATGGTGCCGGCGTTAATGGTTGTGCCGCCGCTGTAGGTGTTGGTGCCAGACAAGGTCAGCGTGCCCGCACCGTCTTTGGTGACTGTCCCCGTATCGCTAATGACCCCGGTATAGCTCGAATCATCGGAGCGATTAAAGACCAGGGCGCTGTTGTTGATGACATTCCCAGTACCCAGCGTGCCTGAGGTGCCGCCATTACCAATCTGTAATGTGCCGTCGTTAATGGTGGTGCCGCCGGTATAGGTGTTGGTGCCAGACAGGGTCAGCGTGCCTTCACCCGTTTTGCTGAGCCTGCCGCTACCAGTGATCTGCCCACTTTCGCGCAGCGTGGTGCCGGTATCGATATTAAAGCTACCGCCACTCGCCCCCAGTGTAGTGCCGCGATTGCTGGTAAAGCTCGCCGTGGTTTGTAAAGTGCCGCCGTCCAAGGTCAGCGGGCCACTCCCCATATTATCTGCTGCGCCAATACGGATAGTACCGTCGTTAATGGTGGTGCCGCCGGTATAGGTGTTGGTGCCGGAGAGGGTCAGCGTGCCTTCACCTGTTTTGCTGAGCCTGCCACTACCAGTGATCTGCCCACTTTGACTCAGCGTGGTGCCGGCATCGATATTAAAGCTACCACCACTAGCACCCAGTGTAGTGCCGCGACTGCTGGTAAAGCTCGCCGTGGTTTGTAAAGTGCCGCCATCCAAGGTCAGCGCGCCACTCCCCAGATTATCTGCTGCGCCAATACGGATAGCGCCGTCGTTAATGGTGGTGCCGCCGGTATAGGTGTTGGTGCCGGATAAGGTTGTTGTGCCCGTGCCTTGTTTAATTAATGCTCCGTTGCCGGATAAAACGCCCGAATAGGTTGTTGAGCTATTGTTGCTACCCGTAGTGAGTGTGTTTGCATTTAACGTGACATTGCCTGCGCCAGCTAATGAGCCGATGCTTAGGTCGGTGGTTAGATCAAGTGAACCACCATTGACTGTTACCGCGCTGTTTTTACCCAGCGCCGAGGCGTTGGCTGCCTGTAGTGTGCCAGCATTGATTGTAGTAGCGCCAGTGTAGGTATTGGCGCCTGATAAAGTGAATGTACCAGCGCCCTCTTTAGTTAAACGGCCGCCGGGACCTGAAATCACTCCAGAAACAGTTGTCGATGTGCCATCACTGCCTGTGGTCAAGGTGTTGTTGTTGAGGTTGATATTACCTGCGCCAGTAATGGAACCGATGGTTTCATCACTGCCTGTCAGTATGAAATTACCCGCATTCGTTATAGCAACTGTGTCACCGATTGCTGCATTGCCGCCACCATCAACATTAAGAGTACCGTTGGCTGTAATTGATATTGCCGAACTTTCATTGATATCGCCGGTTGCTGATACGATGACTGTCCCGTTATCGACAGTGGTTGTCCCTGTGTAACTGTTATTACCTGATAAGGTTCGATTTGCATATGAATACAAGTTGCCCGCGCCGGTAATCACTCCGGAATATTCAATGTTTTGCGCACTAGCTGAGCTATTAACTCCTATGGTTAAGGTCTGACTGGTATTAATGGACGTGGTTCCAGCACCGGTAAAACCGTTGATTGAAACAGATGTGGCGATATCGAAGAACGCACCTGCTGAAACGTTGACGGTGCCGCTTATATTAGGAATAGCCCCTGTGTTTGCTATGCGTAATGTTCCAGCAGAAATGTTGGTGTCACCCCTATAAGAATTCATTCCAGAGAATATGAGGGTGCCAGCGCCAATTTTTTCGAGATCAAAATCACCATCGATGCTCCCAGATTGCGTTGCTGTGCCTGCCGTGACCTGAAGCTGGGTTGAGTTATCAGTCAAGGCAATAGCATCGGTTTTCTCTTCGCCATTGGTATAGTCAATCACAGCAGCCAAAACTGGATTATGGATGCCGAAAGCCATCAACGGCAACATAGCTGCAACCAGTGGTTTTAGTTTTGAACGAGGTGCTTTTGTGAATATTTGATTCGATGATTTCATCGTATTTCTTATTTATTTTTAACATTGTTTGTAATTAAAGTTGCCTTTAAGTGCAGGTAGGCTCACTCAACATTTTTCAGGCTCTCAGTTTATTTATTATTTTTATTAATCAATTATCTATAGGTAAAAATAACTTTCTTTGTGTCAGATGCATGCCTCTCTATTTGGCAAAACTAGACTGATTGATTTTTTATGCTGGGTCGGCAAGAGCTGGTTAACGTCACCACCTAAAGGCTCAGTAAATATGGCTAAGGTAGACCATAGCTATTTATTTCTCACACCCCATTTACTTGTGTAATCCAGCTCATGTTAGCTTTATTCCTGAAACTTTCCGCCTCGATTCACGTGATGTTTGGCAATCGTTAATTAACAAACTTATTAGCGGATGGAGCATAAAGAAATGTGGCATTAAAAACTATCAGCCAAAAGTATGATTTTTGAAAAAAGTGAAATTTTGAAATATTGGAGTCAATAACTGACAAAAGTCTCATATAACCGTATGAGTTACGAGGATTCTGCCAGGCAAGCTGATAAAATTTATTGGGCTTTTTGCTTTCTGTGTTTAGCCACTTTATGTCTATTGCCACACAAAGCCATACTGCACCATCGTCTTTTATGTGTTTTGGTGCGATCCAGAAACCAGAGAATGCACTCGTCATGCTCACAGACTCTGACCAGATTAAAATCTACCTCAGCTAATAATGCAGCGGCCGCTTCTGTTATCGGACCGAAAACTTGTTTGACCGTATCCTGCTTATAACAACGGTGTTGATGCCATTGCCCTTCTGCATTTTTTTGCAGACTGATCCAGCTCAGCGATGCATCTAGAAAGGGTTCTATGGGTTTAATACTGTTTAGCGAATCTGCTTTCTTTTTTACCACCAGCTTACGAATGACTTCTCTTAACTCTCTGGCGGTCTCAAGTATCTCGCCTTGCTTAAACGATTGATAAGATCTCAGCTTAATGCCTGCTACCGTCTTTAGCCAATAAACCACATCTTCATCCGTTTGCCAAAAATCAGCCTGCTGTTTATCCACAATAGCCACCGTATTCAACATATCCAATGCTAGGTGGTCAGCAATCACAATAGGTTCTTTCTTTATTCCAGCTAAATCAGTCATTTCACACCCTCTTGTACCTTAGCAATATTGTAACCAGTTAAATAGCACTTGACTAGTTACTTTTTACTATTCATACTGCACCACACAGGTAACCTGTAAAAATACTTTTTATTAGTTACACAAGGAGAAATGATGACTAAAAATACACACCACCCAATTCATTACAAATTTGTCGAGACTGATGGCGTACGTATTTTTTATCGTGAAGCCGGAGATAAAACATTACCCATTTTATTGCTTCTTCATGGCTTTCCAAGCTCATCACATCAGTTCCGTGAACTCATCCCCTTATTAGCCGATAAGTTTCATATTATTGCACCTGACTTGCCTGGGTTTGGCTTTACTGAAGTCCCTGATGCACGCCACTACACTTATAACTTTGATAGCTTGGGCGATACTTTGGTGAAGTTTGTCGATACGTTGAAGCTCGATGAATACGCCATGTATGTGTTTGATTATGGTGCACCAGCTGGCCTGCGTCTGGCATTAGCTTATCCGGAACGTGTAACCGGCTTTATTTCACAAAATGGTAATGCGTATCTGGAAGGTCTGGGCGATGCCTGGGCACCTGTCCAAGCATATTGGGCAGAACCTAATGCTGAAAATCGTCAGGTAGTTCATGATGCTATTCTCAATCTGGAAGGTACACGCTGGCAATATGCTCATGGGGTAGAAAATGAGGAGTTGTTAGCACCGGAAGCTTATTATCTGGATACATTTTTATTTGAACGTGAAGGCAATAAAGGGATTCAGTTAGACCTGTTTCTCGACTACCAAAACAATCTGGAAATTTATCCTCAGTTTCAGGAATTCTTCCGTGAAACTCAGCTGCCTTCATTGATTATATGGGGTAAACACGATCCCTTCTTTATCCCACCCGGTGCAGAAGCCTTCAAGCGAGATAATCCCAATGCTGTGGTCGAGTTACTGGATACCGGTCACTTCGCACTGGAAACACACGTCGGCTATATTACTCAGCGAATCCGTGAAGTGATTGGTGATGAATAAGCTTAATTGAAAAAAACAAAAGCCGGTTAGCGTAGGCTACCGGCTTTTTTATAACTATGGCTGACAAACTCTCAAGAAAAAACTTTATGAAGTAAAAGTGTGATAAAGAACCCCACAACACCTATCAAAAACATTGGCCCATAAGCAGATGCCTTTGCTATATGCTCATCCCCACTCTTTAAAAAATGATCTTTTCTTAAGTCATTAAACGGCAGGTAATCGAAATACCAGGGTCTTTTATAGTTTCTATGAAAAAGACTTGCACGAAAATATTGAATAAAAAAGATACAGACACTCACTAGTATCATAATAAAAAAGACAACAAAACAGACGGCTAGAATTTTATTCATCATAGTTTGGTATCAAAGTGTCTATATCATTACCTTCCACCGGCAATATCTACAAATGAGCCCGTAGCATATGAAGCTTCATCGGATAAAAGCCAGGCAATAGCATTGGCGACTTCCTCTGGTTTCCCACCTCGCTGTAACGGGATCTGCGAACTCAACCGTTTTACTCTATCCGGTTCACCTCCATCAGCATGAATATCTGTTTGTATAAAGCCAGGACGCACACAATTAACTCTGATATTTTTAGCCGCCAATTCTATTGAAAGCCCTTTGGTTAGCGAATCCATCGCACCTTTAGATGAAGCATAGTCAACGTATTCAAAAGGTGAGCCTGTTCTCGATGCTGCTGATGAGACATTGACGATTGCACCCTCCTTGTTTTTTTGACGAACAAAGGCTTTGGAACAAAGAAAGGCACTGAGAACATTGGTGTTCATGACTTTCATAAATCGTTCTGCAGTAATCTGAGTAAAGTCGGTTTTTTCAAATAAAATCCCAACATTGTTCACCAGATGAGTAACGGTACCGAACTCAGCATTGGCCGCCCCAAACAACGATTCAACATCTGCTTCTATTGATACATCAGCTTTGAAAAGCATCGCCCGACCACCGCCCTGCTTTATCTCATCACAAAGCTGAGAAGCAGCAGCTTCGTTATTAATAAAATTTATGCAAACGTTATAGCCTTGTTTGGCGAGAACACGAGACGTTGCGGCGCCAATACCTCGACTCCCCCCCGTGATGATGACTGTTTTATTCAAACCCCGTCCTTTTTAACTTTCTTCTAGCGAATAACTTCGCCTACTAAGACAATTGATGTAAATGATTATCGTAGCGCAATTTAATTAGGGTGCACTATTAATGCTGAATGCTGTCTTTGACCTGCCTGAGATATTTCTGACCATCTTCCTCTAAGTTTGATGCAAAACTATGGTTAGGATAATGCAAACATGACCAATAAGCTCAGCAATAGTGTTTTCTATATGTTTTGACACGGTTATCCCTAAACAATCCAATAACCCTAGTGCGTTTTGAGTGTTTAACTGATTCTCAGCTTGATTGTTGATTTAAATCTATAGGAATGGGCTCACCAACGACTCTTACACTAGGCGCCCCGTCTTCATTCCAGCGGAACAATACGATATGCCAAATGGCGGGGTCTTTACGCGAAGGATCTAACAAACCGACTTCATCAGCATTTCTTAACAGATCGGACACTTGCCAGCTTGGTGGCTCAACGCCTTGTTCAATCGCTTTTTGCCAGTCAGTTTCTAATAAGTGTCTGTAACACTGGAAGAATGGATGGCGTAAATCGGCCAGAGAGCATGTATCAATCTCATACGTGACCAAAAATAACGGTGCCGTTAACTTCTTGGCATATTTCATCATGGCCGTACGCGCACTGCTTTCTGTCGGCGTCAGGTAAAGTGCATCCTGACCACGCCTGTTATAGCGAGCTTCAGGTCGTTCGGGAGAATGTCTTTGCAAAACTGACTCAACTTGATTAGCTGGGCAAATTCTTACAAATTTTCCACCAACCTCGATATGCGTTTTCTCCCCCATTATTTACTTAACACCTATAGCCAATGTTGCTCTAACCACTCACTCGTTGTTGATAGATCGTACTCAGTAGCGATGTGCTGCATACGGTCAAGCTTGTTTACATCGTCTAACTTGATGGACTCATTTGGTCCAAACTCAATTTGCAGGCGCTGATAACGATTCCCAAGCAACTGTTTACATTGATAATCTGATATTCCAGCTACACCATCCATGAGAATATCAATCAAAGGCCGACTCCATTGCCCATACCCCCAGTCTAATGATTTTCCTTTGATAAAGTTCAGGCTCACGCCCGTGCCAACAGACAATAAAACAATATCCGCTATATCAATACATTCAGTTGGCTGATTATCATGAGAAATCGCTTGTGCCAACGCAACAACACTCGGATTATTAGCAAATACACCGCCGTCTATATAACCATCAACAGAGGGGAAAAATGTCGGTGCAGCACTGGTGTACATTGCCACTTTTGCTGCGGTGAAATCGCCATCTGAATCTTTACCGGAAAAGTTATGAAAGATTTTCGGCTTCCACGTTCTTTTGGCTTTATCCGTATGCTCATTATCTAAATCGAATGCAGGGATGGCGACTTTCTTCTTTAACTCTTTGAGCGTCACCCCACCAAAGACCTTATCTAACTCGCGTTTTAACGCTTTATTAGAATATTCTGCCCCCACCAGCTTTCCTACATCTCTGACGTTGTCCCAAACACTGTCATCAAAAATTTTGTGGCCAGCATTAGCATAGAGCTGAGCTATTTCTTCAGGTCTTTTGCCATTTGCCAGAGCTAGTGCGAGTATGCCCCCGGTAGATGTACCGGCAATAAAATCGACTTGTTGCAGCCAGCCAGGATGTTTATCCAGCAGTCGCTGAAGCAATCGGGCGGTAATAAACCCTCGAATTCCACCACCATCTAAAGACAATATCCGGTATTTACTCATCTTTCCCTATATTGCATGACTACTGGCTAAGGTATTAATGTCAGTATAGCTCTCTAGCAGTAGGCTCAGTTATCTTTCATTGTTAAGACTTAATGAAAAATTAAATGCAGACTCACATTACAGCCCTTGTTTTGCTCTAGCAATTGCCCCTTCAATGGCCGCTTTAGCTTGAGGGCTATTTTTCCAACAGCTTGTCCGTAGCATTGAGGCCACCATTTCCGCAATATCCTCTGCCTGATAAGTCGCCAAATCTGAAAGCGTATTGATGCCAATTTCCTCAAACCTCTTTACGACGGTCGGTCCCACCCATTTTACAGACAGGAGTGCTTCTCTTTCTGACTCAGAGAATGCCACAAGGCCTCCTTATAAACACATCATATTTTTTCACAACAGCCTCGTGATAAAAGCATGTCTTAATGTATTTTTATATTTTTTTAATAGCCAATAACAAGGGATTATTTCATTTTTTTATTGGCTTAGAAGTGAGATTAATCCTCTACCTTGATTTTAAATAGTTATTACTTTTACCCTAGGAAAAGAGTTTCAGTGCATGAACTTTGAACAAATTTAGCACTCAACTAAATGAGGAGGACAAGCCAATGCAAAACTCAACAACTACCCTGCAAGGCAAAAAAAATTGCGTTTCTTGTAACCGATGGATTTGAACAAGTGGAGCTGACCGCCCCTTGGGAGCAAATCAAGCTTGCTGGCGCAGACACTGAACTCGTCGCACTCGAAGAAGGAAAAGTCCAAGGCTATAATCACCTCGATAAAGCGGATGCGTTTGGCGTGGACAAAGCCATCTCAGATGTATCTGCTAGTGACTATGATGGTCTAGTACTCCCCGGTGGCGTAGCAAATCCTGATGCACTTCGCACTGACTCAAATGCAGTCGATTTTGTCCGTGCATTTTTTACCCAACACAAGCCTGTTGCAGCAATTTGTCATGCACCATGGACACTGGTAGAAGCTGACATCATCAAAGGTAAAACGCTTACCTCGTGGCCCAGTCTAAAAACCGACATTCAAAATGCCGGTGGCAACTGGATAAATGAAGAGGTTGTGGTGGATCAAGGTTTAGTGACCAGTAGAAAACCAGACGATCTAGATGCTTTCTGCAGCAAAGCCATTGAGGAATTTGCTGAAGGTAAGCATTAGTATGGCTAAATGCTTATCTCGCTAAAATAGAAAACAAAAAGGCCCTGCTGGTTTCAGCGGGGCTTTTTTTATGTCAACACAATGGAGATTAATCGACAATCATTTCTATAACGATGTCGCCGTGTCCGAATTGTCTTGCAGTGTTTTAAGTATCGCACTCAACACACCCGGAAACTTTTGTTCAATCTCGTCCATACGTAGCGAGTTCATATGCTCAGTACCGTTAACCTCGGTTTCAACTAGTCCAGCGCTCCGTAAGATCTTAAAGTGATGAGACATACTGGATTTAGGCCGATTAAGATCAAGTTCACCACAGGTTAGCTGCCTTCCTGCGTTCGCAAGACGCGTAACAATTTCCAACCGTGTCGGATCAGCAAGGGCATACATAATATCGGTCAACTCGACCTGCTCTATGGTGGGTTGTTTAATTTTTCTCATAGCAGAAATTTAGCATATTGCTTGATCTAATTCTATAGTTCGAATATATTGGAACAACAGAAATTACATGCTACCAAAAAAAGGAAAATCACCATGGCATACTTATTTTCATCATTTAAATTAAAAGATATCAGCTTAAAAAATCGAATTGCGATCCCGCCAATGTGTCAGTACATGGCCGATGATGGCTTAGTTAATGACTGGCATAAAGCGCATTATGCAACGCTAGCCCGAGGTGGAAGTGGTCTGGTCATTGTTGAAGCCACTGCTGTGTCACCTGAAGGTCGAATCACGCCTCACTGTTTAGGTCTTTGGAATGATGAACAAGCAGAGCAACTTCGTGAGATAGCCGAACTCATCAAATCAGCAGGCGCCACGCCAGGTATTCAAATTGCTCATGCCGGCCGTAAAGCAAGTGCTAATGTGCCGTGGGAAGGTGATGATCATATCCCTGAACATGATTCACGTGCATGGCAAACAATAGCGCCCTCAGCGATTGCATTTGGTGCAGAGCTTCCTCGTGTCCCCAAAGAAATGAGTATTGATGAAATCAAGCGCGTTCAGCATGACTTTGTTCAAGCCGCTCGTCGTGCTTATGAAGCTGGATTTGAATGGCTCGAACTGCATTTTGCCCATGGCTATCTGGCACAAAGTTTTACTTCTTCACATTCAAATTTACGTACAGATGAATATGGAGGAAGCTATGAAAATCGAGCACGCTTCTCTCGTGAGACACTGTCAGCCGTGAGAGAGGTCTGGCCTGAAAACTTGCCGTTAACCGCTCGGTTTGGTGTGATTGAATTTGATGGTAAAGATGAAGAAACACTCAGTGAATCCATTGAATTAGTCAAAGAATGGCGTCAACTCGGACTCGATATGTTAAGTGTCAGTGTTGGGTTTACTATTCCAGACACCAATATACCGTGGGGTCCGGCATTTATGGCACCGATTGCTCAACGAGTCAGGAATGAAGCCGAAATACCTGTTTCATCAGCTTGGGGCTTTGGCACACCGAAACTGGCGGATCAAGCCGTTCGAAACGAGCAATTGGATTTAGCCATGATTGGACGAGCCCATCTGGAAAACCCAAATTGGCCATATCAGGCAGCAAAAGAGCTAGGTAAAGATCAACCCGCTTGGGTCTTACCAGCCCCTTATGCCCACTGGTTATCAAGATACAAAATCCCGTCAGATAATTAGTTCACTACAGCGAGTTCGGATGGGTGCTTATGCACTCATCCAAACTTAATACTCAGTAAGGTAATCAATCTAAATCAAACAAGGTTAGTCTTGTGATTTGCTGGATATCATTCCTGTCGTGTTTTAATTCTTGCCCACCAAAAGTGAACGTCAAAAGCACGCGTTATTCTATATTGAGACAGTTAAAATAGTTACCTGGAAATGTATGGCTGATCAGCGTTTTTTAGCAGGCTAATTGCTAGTTACCGACCACGTAGCAGGTAGAAACATCAGGTAATTGACCTGAGTTGAAGCTGGTGTAGTAGCTCCAGAATGTATTATCGATGGATTTTAATCTTGCTGGTGTATCATCACGACGGTAACGCGCCAGCTGTCCTGGTCCGCCGTTATATGCAGCATAGCTTGCTTTTATCAAATTATCATCCCCGCCGGGCTGTTCGTGCTCGCCTCGTCGGATCGCATAATCAATCATGTAGTGTGTCAGAATATCGATGCCTGCGTTTACATTGTAGTCAACTTCATCAACCAGGCGATCAAGATCGTAGACTTTGCGCCACACCCGACCATTAATCTGCATCATCCCCACGGCCCCCACCGCTGACCGTAACACCTGAGGATCTTTACTTGAACCGGCAAACTGGCGCCAGCAGGACTCTTTCCAAGCAGTGGCGCGAACCAAGGGATCGAGCCTGTCAGCTAATCTATCCGGCATCTTTTTATTTTGAGCTAGCCAAGTACTGGACTGCTCCTGAAGCAAACTGGCAACCAGATCAAGATAGTCATTAAGATTATCGCGTTGTGGTACCAGGCCCTTTAGTGCCTCGGCGGGTGACATCGTTGCCGCATAGGCAGCAGGTAACAACCATCCCCCTAACAGACCAAAACTATCAATGATATGTTGTGATAACTCAGTTGATGGGGATATAGACTTCTTTCCAGTATCAAATCCAAACAAGTCACGAAACTCTTCATCGACTTCCAAAGGCAATGGCGTAAACGTCGGAGGCGCTGTTCCAGCCAGCAGCAAACGAGCAAGTCTACGCAGTCCATCACGAGTGATTTCTAAACCATATTCAGGCCCGAGAGCATCAAGCGCTAGCAACGCATCACCACCTGCAATAAAGGCAGCAAGCCGGTAATCCACTTCCAAACCAGGTGTCTCCAGGCCTTCCAATTCGTTCATCAATGGGCGTAAACGTTCCCATGTCGTCAGGAATAGATCTCGAACGGGATCAGACTCAGGATTATCAACCGTTAGTGCCTCGGCAATGGCGTATCTCGCATCGAGCAAGATGGCAAGTAATTCCATTCGTAAATCATGAGAATTAGTTGACTCGGCCAGTGTTGAAATAATGGTGGTTAGAAAACCATCAAATTCATCTTCAAGCGTTTGCCATTGTGCCACTTCGTTAACGTCCAGAACGGGCTCGGGCTTTTCAACGCTAGGTTCGGAAGCGCGAACCTGAAAAGCCAACCAGGCTCTAACGCCATCTTCTTCTGTTTGCAGGCGAGCAATATGAGTTCGCTGAACCAAGGATTGTTCAATCCCCTGCGTGCTATTTGGCCCCAACAATTGTTCAATCAGTCCATCAAGTTCGTTTAGTGGGCCAGCAAGATCTATTTTCACCCTTTTCATCCGCGGCAATACCAATGCATCGGCAATCAATTGCACAGGTTTACTTAAAATGCCGGGGCTACTATCTGGACGAGACAATTCAATCGCAGCAGGCACAAACTCTATCGCCAGTCCTGATGCCGTGACCTGTGGTGTCAGTTTCAATGCCAGACGGCCCTGCCAGGGCGTTAGCCCCCGGCAAGTGCCAAACACCCGAACACCCGTTGTTGCAGCCACTGCCATATCGACCGATAGTTGGGTATCAGCTGTCGCCACTTTCATATCGGATAAATCAACCCGGTTGCATGGATCTTGGCCAAGTGTCGCTTTGCCGTTCTCATCAAATTCAAGAACGCGACTTATCGCGGACTGAAGATGAGTTGTTTCAGCCAGTAAAGGGATTTCGACTTCGCCGGCAGAAAATGCGCTCGAACTATATAAGATGCAAAGCAACCATCCAATGCGTTTCATTCGATGTTCCAATGATTAAATGCGAAATGACTTGAGAGTCAGGGCCTGGACCAGATACAAGCCTGCAATATTATGCCGTTCTTTTTCAACAAGTGTTATGAATTTTAATGTTCAGAATCAAACACTCTGTACCCATTGATTGTTTTGTGATGAAACTATTTATCTAATGGGTGATGTATACCATCTGATGTGGGCACGATACCCAGTTCAAAAGGATTTACGCCTTCCAGGCAACCTACGTTATAACCATATTCTAAGGGGTTAGAACGAGGGTTGTGATGTGTATAAATACCGCAGTTTGAACAGAAATAATGTTTCGCTACCATCGTATTAAATTGATAGAGCTTGAGCATATATTCCCCTTTAATAAGTTCCAACCCATCCACTGCCACTGTGGCAACAATGGCACCCTTTCTTCTGCACAATGAACAATTACATCGTCTTGGATTCACAATTCCATCAGGCAGATGAAGCAATAATTCAACTGCGCCACAATGACATGTGAGTTTATGCCGTTCTTTAATTTTAGTATTGCCAACTTGCTTAATCATTGTGAAAACCCCTTTGTTTGTAACGTTAAAATTTAGGATAAGTGAAAACGTCCGAGACATGCTGCCTGGTATGAGCATCCGCCATCAACGCGAACAGCTACACTTTTTAGGTGTTTTCTTTACGTTAAATTAAGTCCGTGATCTGAATTTTGATTGTTCCAATACTCTTTTCAATAATATTCAGAGCTTCTGTATATGGGGTAAATAGTTTAAATCCATTTAATACCTATAGTTGCGAAATACCTTATACATCTGCGCTCCAACTTGTCATTCTCTCGATTTCCTCTGCCGTGGTTGGCGGACTAAAAAAATAGCCTTGTACTTCATTACAGCCTTGCATACGAAGAAATTCAAGCTGTTGCTCATTCTCCACACCCTCAGCAATAGTCATTAATCCAAGATTGTTCGCAAGATCAATAATGGTCGAAATAATGGCTCGATCATCACTATCTTCTTGTACATGACTAACAAAAGAACGATCAATTTTAAGTTTTGATATCGGAAAACGTTTTAAATAACTCAGCGAGGAGTAGCCCGTACCAAAATCATCAATAGATAAGCGAATCCCCTTTTTATTCAACGTTTGCATAATGGCAATCGCTTCTTCAGGTTTATACATTGCCACGCGTTCTGTCAGTTCCAATTCCAAGTAATGTGGCGGTAAACCTTCTTCATCCAGAATCTTGGTGATTTGGAATAATAGATTCGGATGACGAAATTGTAATGCCGATAAATTAACAGCGATGACAGAGAGTGGCATGCCGTTATCCAGCCATTGCTTCATTTGTTTTGCAGCGGTTCGAAGAACCCACTCACCAATCGCAATAATCTGTCCAGAATCTTCGGCAATAGGAATAAACTCTACTGGCGAAATATGACCCAGGGTGGGATGCTGCCAGCGTAATAATGCTTCAACACCCCTGATATGGTTACTGATCAACTCAACTTGAGGTTGATAAACCAGTCTGAGTTCATTTTGCTCAATAGCACGACGCAGAGCCGCTTCAATAGCCGTTGTGCGTTCAATATTGGCTTGTAAATGTTGTGAGTAAAACTGAAAATTATTGCGACCTTCATTTTTAGCGCTGTACATGGCGAGATCTGAACATTTAAGCAGCGTGTCATGGTCGTCACCATCATCTGGAAATAAACTAATACCGATTGAAGGCGTCACGATGAGTTCATAGTGTTCTATTGCACACGGTTTTGAGAACAGATCAATCAATGCTTTTGCTCTGATCTTTGCCTGTTCTGTATCGGTATGTGGCAGCACAGCGATAAACTCATCACCGCCCTGTCGAGAAACGATGGCATCTTGTTCAAGTGCTTCTTGCATGCGTTGAGCAAGCATTTGTAATAACGCATCACCGACACTGTGGCCAAGCGCATCATTAATGTTTTTAAAGTTATCAAGGTCAATAAACAGAACGGCGAGTTGAACGCCTGTTTCTTTTGCCGCATTCAGTGCGGCTGATAATTGTTTTTTTAGGGAAATACGATTGGGTAATCCCGTCAAGGCATCATTGTGGGCTAGCCAATTGATCTGCTCTTCAGCCTTGCGTCGTTCATCAATATCCATACGAACACCGACAATACGATTGGGCTTACCTGATTCATCAAACTCAACCGCTTTACCACGAACCCCCACCCAACGATAATGACCATCCGCATGACGTAAACGTGCTTCGTAGTAATAGTTGGTTTCAGATCGGTCAAGAATGCTGCCGATTTTGCCTTTGATCATCTCTCGATCATCTGGATGAACTTTTGCAAGTTCTTTTTCTCGATCGCCTACCCCTTGCACTGGCGGATATCCCAAAATGGTGTGGTAAGTTGGGGATGCAAACCAGACATCTTCAGCGACATCCCATTCCCAAATACCAATTTTGGTTGACTCAAGCGTGATTTGAAGACGCATCTCACTTTCTTGCATTTTTTCTAGGTGTTTGTAGTGCTCGCTAATGTCACGAGCAATACCGATAACACCAACAATGTTTCCGTCGTGATCACGTAATGGCGTTTTTACCGTTTCAAACAATCCACGATAACCATCCTCAGCAAATGTTAGCCATTCTTGATTGGTAAGTGTTACGCCTGCTTCTATTGCATTCAGATCATGATGACGAAAAGCATCGGCTGTTTCTTGAGAAACATAATCGTAGTCTGTACGCCCAATGATGTTACTTTTTTCATCACCATAAAGTTCTTCAAACCGATGATTACAATTGATATACAGACCATTAATATCTTTTAGCCAGAGAGGATCAGGAATGGCATCAAACGTGGCTTCAAGCTGCATTTGCGTCATATCTATTTGAGCGTTGCCTTCGGCCAGTTTGGCTTGCAGACTCACGTCTTGTCGACGCAGAACATGTAATGAGGCCGCCAGATAAGCCAATAGAGAACTCACTAAAATAGCAACCGTTAAATGTAAGGTCGTTAATGACCAATCATGCCAACCATCAACAGGCACCAAGCCGAGCCGCCATTCATCCATTGATAATCTGACTGGATATTCAAGCGCATTATTGAGAGCTGCTGTTGATGAGGCATAAATCAATTGTGCCTCATCTTGTCCATTGCCTTGTCGCCATAGTTCATAGTGATACTTTGATGCCGTAATGGATTCAAGTGGCTGTGCTTCGAGAATGTCGGTAAGCGATATGCCCACTTCAACATAGCCCCAATGTGTTCTTTCTGTATCACCACTATCGCCGATAAAAACAGGCAAGCGAGCAGCTAATTTGAGCTTATTATTCTTGAATGGAAAAGGTCCGGTAATGGTTAATCTTTTAGAGATATAACCATAGCCAGGGGGTATGGAACGAATTTTATTTTGCAAATTCGCTTCATCACTTGTTGAATAAAATTGACGAACAATCCCATCAGAGACAATGAGGATATCGGTGATATAAGGATAAGAAGGCAGTATCGTGCCGACAACTTCATCAAAGTGGTTGATAGCTCTATTATCTAAATTAACTAAGGTAGCCAGCGTATAAGCGATGGATGCCTCATGGATAATCGATGACTCAAGTTGATAGGTATAGTTTGTCGCATCGGTGAGTGCTTGCGTTTCTAAGTCATCAACATAGTCGGTTTCCAGATACCATGCTAATGAGAGTGTGAATATCAGGGAAATGATAAATGTCAGTATGCCTGTGTGCAGGGGCGATAATAACAACGTGTTATTAGACATTGGCATAGTTGAATATTAGGCGGACAATCAAGTTGATGCTGATATTTCGCACTTTCCTATCCTTCTCATAAAGCTTAACTTCACTGGCCCACCCGTTTACTTGAAGCCTCAGCCCAAGAAATTCTCATTATTCAGAACATATCACGGAAGTTCAGCAAATCTAAAGCTTTGATTTTCTTTTCCTAATACCGGTTTGTCTATCAATAAAATTATATTGAAAACCGTTTTCTTCTTTTATTCTTCCCAGCATAAGATAAAAAAGATATGCGTCACCTCATAGTCCACTGTTCACTCTATCTGAGTATTAGCTTCATCATGTAATTTACAAGAAAGCACCACGATGTCTTCTTTATTAGAAGTCTCCAATAGTGACTCTTCTAATTCATTAGCCATAATGGCCTGCTCGAAAGGTGTAACCGAGCAAGCATTTTCTTTTGCAAATTCCATTAGCGTTAAAGCGTCAGCGTTTTTCTTTCCTACATGGATAACCAGCGCAATACCTGGATTAACACAACAGCCAACATAGCTATCAAAATATTCATCATCTAAAGCCAGCAGCACCCCACCTAATATCGGCACCTGTTTGTTTGCCATGTAAATGTGATTGTAATCAGCAACAATATCCGGCTCTGGATTGATGATGCCGAGCTTTTTAAGTGTCTCTAATGCATTGAGTTTTTCTGAAGATAGTTGAATTCTTTCCAACGGTGGTGTTTTGAGAAGCGACAGTAATACATCACTCGTTCCGGCAAATGACAGTAATGGCATTATCATTAGAGCTAAAAAAATAATCTGCTTCATTTCATACCCTTACTATCTGTCTTACTGCTGCAACGCAAATACCTGATCAACCATGGGCTTGTACGACTTAATTTTTTTGTTTGTCTCCGTATCAACAACATATGCTTTCCAGAAGCTTTCATATGCTTGCGGCGAAGTCCAAGTAGCATAGTTTATTAATACGGTCCCTTCGAGATTTCGATGGAGCTTGGCAGAGATGAAGTCTGGTGAAGTTTTAACTATTTCCTCTAGCTCATTGATTAAGTTAACCAATTCAAACAGTTCTTGTTCGCTATCCAGCTGAAACCTGACGATAACATGGTGATGCGATGTCATAACAGTCATTATCCTTATTATTAATAAAGAGCGAGAGGGGTCAGCCACTGTTAACTATTTGCTATAGAGATTTTTCCAACCACTGTTTCTGAGTGATTTTATATAAACAATGTCGCTCCAGAGGATGACCTTTAGCCACCTTAGGATGACTAAAATCTTGATTCGTATTAACCATTCCTAATTTAAGCATTACTCGCTGGGAAGGAAGATTTTGCAACGTGGTAAAGGCATAAACTGAAGGAGCATTAAGCTCTTCAAATGCAAACTCTAATGCCTTTTCCGCCGCTTCAGGTGCATAGCCTAAACCCCAAAACACCGAATCAAGGGAGCCGAAAAAAGTAGTTTTAGCCAGATCTAAAATATACCTACTTTAAATCAAACATTCTGACTCTATTGATTTCCACAGAAGTTAACTTTTCGGATTCAAAACGCGTATAGCTTCATTACTATACTCACTCGTGTGTTCCCAGTGTTTCCCAGAGTAATCGGTCGTATATTTACTGCCACTATTCATCCAAAACCCATGTCGGTTAAACATAAAGGTGGGGTGATAGTCAGGATATAACTTAGCAAGGGGATAGGGTTTATTTCGTTCGAGTCTATTTTTTCTAGTTGCTTCTAATAAATATTCTTTACCATTTTTGAAGAGTACAACCCATGCATGACCATTACCGTCTATATCGCCAAGGACAACTCTGGCGTCTTCATTCATTTCGATTAACCAATCAGCAAGTGCAAGAGCATGATCTTCACAATCTCCTCTAGGCAATAAAAAATGGCTGGCGTCAAGCATTGTGTTGAAATCACGCGAAGCTTGAAACCATATACGGGGCAATAGGTTAGCTCTGTTTCATGCCGTTCGCAGAGGATGCGGCATTGTGGGCTGGGAGCCACATAAGAGCCTGGAGAAAGAGAGTCGAGTCGCGTTGCAGCGATGGAGATTGCCAATGGCTGGCAGGCTTGTTCAGTCATCTTAGCCGATTCCCTCGCAGCCTATCCAGAACGAAGAACGCGCAGCGTTGGGCTGCGCGTTCGAGGGATGGTCAGTCTGGTTCTAGTGCATCTTCAGCTTGGCTTCGGTGGCACGGCCTTGCTGCCGTTTCCTTTCCTGAATCCCCGATCCCCCGCCATGAACGCCTCCAGCATGTGCGGGATCAGCGCCGAGGCATCGACCGCCTCGCCATACGCCTGCGCATGCAGCGCGGCATAGCGGTCGAGATCGGCTTTCAAGCTGGCCGGGCAAGCGAAGGTCAGCTTGACGCTTTCGGTCTTGGGTAGCGGCCCCAGCCGCAGTTTCTTGGTCGTGCTCATCGAGAAGTCCCCTTGTTGAAGAACAGCGGCTGATAAGGCCGTAGCACCAGATCGCGGTTGAGGATGATGCGCACCGGCAAACCGGGGCGGCTGGTCAGCGTGGGTTGGATGTTGAGATTGCGCCGGGTCACTTCCTGGCCGACCTGGTTCACGGTGTCCTGCAGGCTGTCGCGCCCGGCGATGATGACGCGATCGCCGTCCTGGCGGTTCTCAGGTGCAGCCAGTTCGGCACCGACACCCAGCAGCGTGGTCAGCACGGCACCTGCAAAGATCCGATCCCAATGCCAGTCCACGTCGTCTTCCAGACCGGCGTAGCCCGCCGGGTCGGTGCCGATCAGGTTGTCGAGCGTGAGCGAAGACGTGTCCGGCAGGATGATGCGGTTCCACACCACCTGCACGCGACTCTGACCGTAGCTGACTTGGCTGTTGTACTTGCCCAGGATGCGCGAACCCTGTGGGATCAGCAGGAACTTGCCGGTGGCCGTGTCGTAGATCGGCTCCGTCACCGTGGCGATCACGTCGCCCGGCAAGTCCGACTTGATGCCCGTCACCAGCGCCCCAGCGACCACCGTTCCGGCCATGACCTGATACTGCGAAGCCGGCAGGGTCAGATTGCCGGAATTACGGGTTTCCGTGGAACCACCTTTTAGGAACGCCTCTTTCTGGTCTTGCCGGTTCTGCACGGCAGTCGGATCAGCAGGCTGGGCCGCCGTCGAGGCCGGGCCTGCGGCCATCGGATCGAAAGCGGAATTGGCGGCGAAGCCTGGTGCGGCAGCGACCTGCGACTGCGCTACGGGCGCGGCCTGCGGGGAACCTGTGCGGAAGAATACCGATGAAGCTGCCGCCGCTTCTGCCTCCTTGCGCAGCGCATCGTTGGGGTCGTAGCCCGACGCGGCATAGGTGGCGGCGACCGGCTGCTGCGAGTTCACGATGGCTGGCCCCAGATCACCCGGCAGCGGTGGCCCCAGCTCCGGCACGTCAGGCGGCAGCGCTGGCAGCTTGGAATAGTCCGTCGGCAGCGCATCCAGCCCTTCCGAGCGCGAGACGCGATCCACGTTGTACAGCTCCGTGGATTCGCCTGCACTGCGTTGCTGCGGTTGCAGCGACCAGATCAGTGCGCCCATGATGCCGATCGACAAGCAGCCGGCGAGGATGGCCAGCGTGCGCCGGTTCAGGCGCGTGACCGGGCGCGGTTGGGCGCGCAGCGCCACCGCCTCGGGTGCCACCTTGTCCGCCCGCTGCGTCGCAAGGTCGGGAATGTCGTCCTGGCTCATGCTCAGTTCCTCCCGGCGATGCCATCCGTGCGCTCGATGCGCACCACATCGCCCTTGTCGGCCCCCAGGCGCAGTTCTGCCGCACCGAACAGCCGATCCACGATGTAGTACGGCGAGCGAAAGCGGTAATTCACCAGTTGCCCATCGCCCTGCGCACCGATGACAAACAGCGGCGGCAACTCGCCCTGGGCGATTCCTGCCGGAAACTGGATATAGACCTTCTCGCCATCATCGAAGGCGCGCAGCGGCTTCCACGGCGGATTGCTGCCACTGATGGCATAGCGAAAGCGGATGTTCTCCAGCGACAAGCCTGCATCGACCGGCGCGGCAGCGCTAGCAGCATGTGCCTGGCGCTGCAAGGCCAGCATCCGATCCTTGGGGTAGTCCCAGGACACCGACGCCATCCATGCCTTGTCAGTCGAAGTCAGTTCCAGCAGGTACGTCCTGCGGCTGGTGGTGATGACCAGATTGGTCTTCAAGCTGGAACGGATAGGCTTGACCAGCACATTGACGCGCAGATCGGCACCGCTGCCGCTGGAGGTATCGCCCACGATCCAGCGCACGGTATCGCCCGCAGCGACCGTCACCAGTTCCTCGCCGGGCTGGAGCGCGATCACCGTCACGCGGCCCACAGACGCATAGACCTGGTACAGCGCGCCATCGGTGAACGGCCAGACCTGGATCGCATTGACGTAGCCCTCGCGGGTCGGTGCGATGCGTGCTTCTGCATTGGCGCGGGAGACGCGCACCTTCTCGTCAGCAGGCTCCGGCGTGGTCGGGGCCGAATCAATGCCCTGCAGCGGCTTCAACTGTGCGGGCAGCGCCAAGGGCTCGGGCACTGTCACGACTTCGATGGGCTTGGGCGGCTCGGGCAATGGCTGAGCCTGCACCGGCTCATCGAGCGAGATCGCCGGCGGCGGTTTGCCCTGCGTGGCGCAGCCCGCAAACAGAACAGTCGATGCCAGCAGAATCACCGGCAATGCGGTCTTACGGAAACGTGCATTCATGGTTTGGCTCCTTCAGAAGAATCCAGTTCACGGCTCCACGACAGGCCATTGACGTAGATGCCCAGCGGGTTGCGGCGCAGGCGTTCTTCGGTGCGCGGGGTCTGCTGCACGATGGACACCACCGCCGTCCATCGCTCCAGCCCGGCAGCCGCACCATTGACATAGCGGCGTTCCGTCCAGCGCACGTTGAACGACGCATCGCTGGCGCGAACCACACTGGTGATCTGCACCGTCACCGATTCCTTGCCGATGCGGGCAAACGGGTCATGGGTGCGCGCATAGTCGTTGAGTACCGCCGCGCCCCGGTCAGTGGTGTAGTCGTAGGCATCTAGCCAGTTCTGGCGCACAACGATGGGATCGATGGACAGCGAGCGCACCAGCGTCACGAAGCGTGCGATGTGGTGCGCCGTCTGCGCATCGGTGGGCCGGTACGGCGTGGCTGCTTCGCCCACGGTGCGTACCTGGCCGGACTGATCGACCTCGATGACATAGGGCGTAACGATGGACTGGGCCGATCGCCACACCAGGCCACCGGCCATCAGCAGCGCGAGTACCAGGCAGCCGAAGGCCATCAACCGCCAGTTCTTGGCCTGCACGCGGGCCGAGCCGATGCGCTCGTCCCACACTTGGGCAGCGGCTTGATACGGAGTGGCAGGCTGCGGCGTGTCGGCATAGCGCACCTGCGGTCGTTTGAATCGCATGGAGTTCTCCTTGAAAGTCAGCTATCGGAATCCCTCAGGCTCGGGCCTTGGCCCGAACCGCCACCGTCGCCACCGCGCAGCGTGTGCGCGGCCGTGGTGGTGGCCTGGGTGAGTCGTTGGCGGCGTTGCAGGCGCTTGGCCCAGCCGGGTTGCCCCTGCTTCTGCGCGTTGGCTGTGTTGCCAGCGGCATCGCCTGCGGCGGCTGGCCCTGCAGTGCCACCGCCTGAGCCGCCTTCTGCGCCAGAGCCTTGCCAGCCTGCTTTGAATGGCGCGACCGCCTTGGCCGCTGCTGCCTTGATGCCAGCACCGGCGCGTTGGCCTGCCGCCTGTGCACCGCCCTTGGCGACATTCCCCAAACCTGCCATCGCGCCCTTGGCCCCGCCGCCCGCAGCGGCAGAACCGGCCTGGAAAGCCGACTTCGCACTGCCAGCCGCCGAGGTGGCGGCCCGCGCGCCAGCCCCGGCGAGCTTGGCGGCAGCCGGTGCCATGCGTGCCCCGGCCATCACGGCACCACCCACGCCGGTGGCGGCGGCACCTACGGCCACCGCCGCACCTGCGGCACCCACAGCAGCGCCCGCCATCGTGCCGGCACCCAACTGCGGTGCGCCGGATACCAGGCCCGTGGCGATGCCCGGCCCGAAGATCCCCAACGCCAGCAGCGTCAGTGAGGCCAACATGACGACCACCGCATGGTCGATGGACGGCTCGGCCGGATGCACCTGGAACTCGGCGAAGAGGCCCGAGCCGATGCCGACGATGACCGCCAGCACCAGCACCTTGATGCCCGAAGACACCACGTTGCCCAACACTTTCTCGGCGAGGAAGCTGGTCTTGTTCCACAGCGCGAACGGCACCAGTACGAAGCCCGCGAGCGTGGTCAGCTTGAACTCGATCAGCGTGATGAAAAGCTGGATCGCCAGCACGAAGAAACACAGGATCACCACGGCCCAGGCCAGGAACATGACCACGATGGGCGTCATGTTCACGAACACTTCGGGGAAGCCCGCCATGTCGCTGATCTGCTCAAGAATGGGGGCCGCCGCGTCGATGCCGGTCTTGGCCAAGCGTCCCGGTTGCAGGAATTCGCCCATGCTCATCGTCGAGCCGCTGGCCGTCAGGCCCAGGCCCGCGAACGAGCGGAAGACGATGCTGGCGAGCCAGTTGAAGTTGTTGATGATGTAGGCGAAGGCGCCGACGTAAAGCACCTTGCGCAGCAGTTTGGCGATCACATCATCGCCCTGGCCGGTGGCGTGGCTCATCGCCCAGTACAGCCCGGCGATGGTCATGTCGATGACGATCAGCGTGGCGGTGAGGAACGCGACTTCGCCCTGCAGCAGCCCAAAGCCCGAGTCGATGTAGCGCGAGAAGGTATCGAGGAAGCGGTCGATCACTGTCACGTCATTCATGGCACGTCCCCCTCGAAGGGCATGGCGTCCTGGTCACTGATGGGTATGTCGAAGCTCGGCGGGATCGGCGGCAGATCGGCCAGCGTGCGGAACTCGTCAGACCCGGTTTCACCGGCGAAGAAGCGCCGCCGGAAGGCCTCAGCCGCGGCCAGGCAGGCGTCTTCGCCTGCCGTCGTCCTGTCGGCCGCACACTGCGCACGCAAAGCCTTGAGTCTCACGGGATCGGCGGCCAAGGCAGCGGCCAGGTCTTCGGTCGGCTGCTGACTGCAAGCGACCAGCAGCACGGGAAGCAGCAAGGAAACGCATCGCATGGCCGTCTCCCGTCAGTTGCCGTAGAAATCCACGCGCTGCGGCGTGTAGGGCGTGCCATCACCCAGGAAACGGCGCGTCACTTCCCGGCCACGTTCGACAGCCGCCGCCTGGCGTGCCAGTTCCAGCGCGGCGGCGCGTTCCTGCGTGATCTGGAGCTGCTGTGCCTGGATGGACTGCTTGGCCTGCAAGGCCAGAAGCTGGTTGGTCGCCTGCATGGCTTGCAGCGCGCCGGTGGCGGACTGACTCTGGCTGACCAGGTCGGACAGCGCGCTTTCGTCTTGCGCCAGGTTCTGCGACACCTGCGCCTGCATCCGCATCGCGGTGTGCAGACTGTTCAGCGTGTTCTTCCAACGTTCCTGCGCGTCGTGCAGCATCTGGTCGCCGCTGACGGTCGCGGCATACTGCTCCGGGTACAGCCGGGCAAAGGTGGCATCCATGCTCTGCACGTCGTAGGCCAGGCCGCGAGCCTCGGCGATCAGCCGCTCGGTGGTCGCCAGCGTCGAACGCAAGCGATTGACGATGTTGAAGTCCAGATTCGCCAGATTGCGCGCCTGGTTCATCAGCATCTGTGCTTCGTTCTGGAGTTGGTTGATCTGGTTGTTGATCTGCTCCAACGTGCGCACGGCGGTCAGCGTGTTCTGCACGAAGTTGGACGGATCGAACACCGTCAGCGCGGACGCGGGCTGCACTGCCAGCAGCGATACCGACAGCACGGCGGCGAGCGAGACGGACAGCAAACGGGGTTGGGTCTTCATGGTGAAACCTCCGGTCGTTGAGAAGCGAGGAAAGAAGCAGCCGCCGGTGAGGACGGCAACAGGTCAGCGGCCCAATCGAGGCCGCGATGGCGCAGCCAGGCACCGGCAAATCCCGGTGTGCCTGCGTCCAGCAGCACGCGATCCATGTCGCGCTGGTCTTGCGGGGTGGATGCACCCGCGAAGGCCAACGTGGCTGGCCCCAGGTCGAGGTCGAACAGGCGGTTGCCCAGACGCGATTGGTAGTAGTAGTCGCGCTTGGGCTGTGCGGTCGCCACGATCTCGATTTGGCGGCTGTTGAGGCCGAAGCCCTCGTAGATCGTGCGAATTTGCGGCTCGGTGGCCTGCGGGTTGGGCAGAAAAATCCGACTGGCGCAGCTTTCGATCACCGCCGGGGCAATGCTTGAATCCTTGATGTCGGCCAGCGATTGCGTGGCGAAAATGACGCTGACGTTTTTCTTGCGCAGTGTCTTGAGCCATTGCCGGATGCGGGCGGCAAACACCGGGTCATCAAGGAACAGCCAGGCTTCATCAAGGATCAGCAGCGTGGGCGCCCCGTCGAAGCGTTCATCGAAGCGGGCGAACAGGTAGCCCAGCACGGCCAGTACCGCCGCCTTGCTATGCATGAGTTCTTCCATCTCGAAGCCCTGCACACTGCCGGAACCCAGCCTGTCGGCATCGGCGTCCAGCAGCTTGCCGTGGGCGCCGCCCAGCACATAGGGTGCGAGCGCCTGGCGCAGTGCGTTCGATTGCAACAGCACCGACAGGCCCGTCAGCGTGCGCTGCTCCACTGGCGCACCGGCCAGGCTGCACAGTGCCGACCAAATCGCTGCCTTCTCGTCCGGGCCGATGGCGACACCTTCATGCAGCAAGCGGCCTTCCACCCATTCGGCGGCCCAGGTGCGGTAGCCCTCCTGGTCGATGCGGGCCAATGGCTGGAAAGCAATCGTCCCGTCATTGCCCAGGTCGTAATGCTCGCCGCCCAGCCCCAGGATGGTGGCGCGCATCGAGCGCCCCATGTCGAAGGCGAAGATGCGCGAACCGGGATAACGGCGGAACTGCATCGCCAGCGTGGCCAGCAGCACCGACTTGCCCATGCCGGTCGGCCCCGCGACCAGCGTGTGGCCCACGTCGCCGATATGCGTCACCAGCCGGAACGGCGTCGCGCCATCGGTGCGGGTGACGATCAGCGGCGGGCCGTCCAGATGCGCGTTCCTCTCCGGCCCGGCCCACACAGCGGACAACGGCATCATGTGCGCTAGGTTCAGCGTCGAGACGATGGGCTGACGCACGTTCGCGTAGGCGTTACCGGGAATGGACGACAGCCAGGCATCCACCGCATTGAGGGTTTCGGGGATGGTGACGAAGCCCCGGCCCTGAATGACGCGCTCCACCATGCGCAGCTTCTCGTCGGCCACGGCAGCATCGGCATCCATGACGGTGACGGTGGCCGTCAGGTAGCCAAAGGCGACTTGATCGCTTCCCAACTCCTGCAAGGCGGCATCGGCATCGGCGGCCTTGTTGTTGGCGTCGGTATCGACCAGCGGGCTTTCTTGCTGAAAGATCGTTTCCCGCAGCAGCGCGACGACGTTCTTGCGTTTGGCGAACCACTGGCGGCGCAGGCGGCCCAGTTCTTTTTCCGCCTCGGCTTTGTCTAGGCACAGAAAGCGCGTGCTCCAACGGTAGCCAAAGCCCAGGCGGTTGAGGTCGTCCAGAATCCCCGGCCAGGTCGAGGTCGGAAAGCCCCGCACTGACACCACGCGCAGGTGCTGGTTGCCCAGCATGGGCGCGAGGCCACCGACCAGGGCGGAATCGGCCAGCAGCGCGTCGAGGTGGAAAGGCACTTCGGGCACGGCCAGTTGGTAGCGCCGCGTCGAAACCGTGGCGTGCAGGTAGGTCAGCGTCTGTGCATCATCGAGCCAGGCAATCTCCGGCATCACGCCGTCGAGCAGGTCGAGCACGCGATCCGTTTCCGCCACGAAGGCTTCCAGCCGACCCTGCCAGTCCACGCCATCGCCCGGCGCATTCTCATAGAGCATCTTGGCGGCACGGGCGCGGGATTCTTCTGGTGGCAGGTAGGCCAGCGTCAGGTGATAGGCGCTCTCGTAGTGGTGGCCGGATTCCTCGAAGGCTGCACGGCGTTCTTCCTCCACCAGCCAGGACAACGGCTCGGGGAAATCGGAACGTGGATAGCCCGCCGCTGCGCAGCGCTCGGCTTCGATGAACAAGGCCCAGCCCGACCCCAGGCGGCGCAGTGCGTTGTTCAAGCGTGCCGACGTGGCGATCAGCTCGCCTTGCGTGGCGCTGTTCAGATCCGGCCCGCGAAAATGTGCCGTGCGCTGGAACGAGCCATCCTTGTTCAAGACGACGCCCGGCCCGATCAGCCCGGCCCAGGGCAGCCAGTCGGCCAGCAGTGCGGGCCGCTGGCGGTATTCGGCAAGGTTCAGCATGTCGGCACTCCCCTATGCGTCCAGCAGCGGCTTGTGCTTGATGTGCCGGGCGAAGACCTGCATGAACTGCGGATCGACGCGCGCGCCCCAGACCGCCAGCGAATGGCCGGCGATCCAGAGCACCACGCCGGGAATCCACAGTTGCAGGCCCAGCCCGACGGCGGCGGCCAGCGTGCCGTTGGCAATCGCCACGGTGCGCGGCGCACCGCCCAGCAGGATCGGCTCGGTCAGCGAGCGATGCAGCGGCACTTCAAAGCCCGGAAGATCGGTGGCCGTGCTCATACGACGGCCCCGCCGGAGAAGCTGAAGAACGACAGGAAGAAGCTCGAAGCCGCGAAGGCGATGGACAGGCCGAAGACGATCTGGATCAGCTTGCGAAAGCCGCCACTGGTATCGCCGAAGGCCAACGCCAGGCCGGTGGCGATGATGATGATCACCGCGACGATGCGGGCTACCGGCCCCTGGATGGATTCGAGAATGGATTGCAGCGGGCCTTCCCACGGCATTGAGGAACCGGCGGCCTGCGCCGTGCCCGCCAGCAACAGCATCAACACCGCGAGCAGCAACCCTTGTCCTGCGGGTCGGGCCAGGCGATGCAAACGCGCCAGCATGGGCAGCGGGGAAAGCGGGTTTACAGAAAGACGGAAAGCATCAACGTGCGTCATGGCAGTTCTCCAGGTTGTTCAGGGATCGAGGAAGGCGTAGCGGCAGCGGCTGTAAGAGGAACCGGCGGCAGCTCGGGAAGCGTCGCTTCCAGCGAATCCGCCAGGCGGTAGCCCGCGCCGTCGAAACCGACGACGCGGGAAATGGTTTCGACGTGGCGCTTGCGGCCGCGGCCTGCGATGTGGATCACGACATTGACCGCCTCGGCGATCAGGGCGCGGGGCGGATTCACCGCCACTTCGAGGATCAGTTGCTCCAGGCGCAGCAGCGCGCCCAACGCGGAGCCGGCATGAATGGTGGCGATGCCGCCGGGGTGGCCGGTGCCCCAGACCTTCACCAGATCCAGCGCTTCGCCGCCGCGCACTTCGCCGACGATCACGCGGTCGGGCCGCAGGCGCATCGTGGCCCGCACCAGCTCGGTCATGGACACGACGCCGGCGCGGGTGCGCAGCGGCACATGGTCGCGGGCCGCGCATTGCAGTTCGATGGTGTCTTCGAGCACCAGCACGCGGTCGCCGGTGGCGGCGATCTCGGCCAGCAAGGCATTGGCCAGCGTGGTCTTGCCGGTGCTGGTGCCTCCGGCGATCAGGATGTTGTGCCGCTCGCGCACGGCATGACGCAGAAACTCGGCCTGCCCAGTGGTCAGGATGCCATCAGCCACATAGCGATCCAGACCGATGATGCTCACGGCACGCTTGCGCAGCGCAAAGGCCGGGCCGGGTGCGGCGGGCGGCAGGATGCCCTCGAAGCGTTCGCCGGTTTCAGGCAGTTCGGCGGTCAAGAGCGGTTGGCCGCGATGCACCTCCGCACCGACATGGGCGGCGACCAGGCGGATGATGCGTTCGCCATCGGCTTCGGGCAGTTCGACGCCGAGCGGCGCACGGCCAGACGACAGCCGATCCACCCACAATGTCCGGTCGGGGTTGAGCATCACTTCCACCACGTCCGGGTCTTCCAGCGCAGCGGCGATCACCGGCCCCATCGCCGTGCGCAGCATCTGGATGCGGCGATCCTGGGATGCTGCAGCGGATGAGCGCGGTTCGGGCGGGATTTGAGGAACGGCACTCATGACGCACGCTCCGCAGTGCGTTCATGGGCGGCGGCCATCGCGGCCGCGTCATCCATGCGCATCTCGAACTCACGATCCTGGGGATGCAGTTCTTCCACCACGTCCCGTACCAGGCTGCGGCCACGCAGCAGGTGGCGGCCTAACTGTTCGACGAACTGCTCGAAGCGCGCCTTGCCCTGCGCGCGAGCCGCATCCTGATGGGCCTCCGGCACCGGCGTGCTGACGGTCAGGTAGTAGCGGACGAATAGCGCCAGCGTCTCGATCTGGATGTTCTGGTCACGCTCCAGGCGCTCGGCCTGCCGCGACAGGCGATCCAGTCGTTTGGCGATGGCGGCCTCACGCTGGTCGCCGGCATCGGGTGACAGCCAGGACGCCAAGGCAGCGGCGACGATGCTGGACTTTGACACGCCTTTCTTCGCGGCCAGCTCGTCCAGACGCTTGGCGTGCTCGTGCTGGATGAACAGGTTCAATCGGTATTGGCTCATATGTCGATTCCGTCGTTGGGGTCGAGAGATGCCAGCCGCGCCGTGCGTTGCAGGGCGGGGTCGAACTGGCCGGGAAGCAGCGGGGGCATGTCGTCGTCATCGAGCAGCGCCAAGTCGCTGGGCGTGTAATCGGGTTCGGGGTCGTAGGCGACGGTTTCGGACAGCTCGGGCTGACGGCGGGGGCCGCCGTCGTCGGAGCCACCCAGGTCATCGGCAGATGCCGTGGCCTGTGCCGCAGGCACGGCCGGGATCGCCAAACCGCTCCAGTCATCGGGACGTGCAGGCGGCACATCGGCATAGCGGCCTGCCGTTAGCGCAGGCGGCGGCAGTACCCGCTGCTTGAAATTGGCATCAGCGTAGTAGCGCAACTTCTTGGCCTTGATCGGCGCGACGCTGGACACCATCACCACTGATTCGTCTGGCGCAAGCTGCATGACTTCGCCGGGCGTCAGTAGCGGCCGCGCCGTCTCTTGGCGGGACACCATCAGGTGGCCGAGCCACGGCGCAAGTCGATGGCCTGCGTAGTTCCGCTGCGCACGCAGTTCGGTAGCCGTGCCCAGCGTTTCGGAGATCCGTTTCGCCGTGCGTTCGTCATTCGTGGCGAAGGTCACGCGCACATGGCAGTTGTCCAGAATCGAATGGTTCTGCCCATACGCCTTGTCGATCTGGTTGAGCGACTGCGCGATCAGGAAACTGCGGATGCCGTAGCCGGCCATGAAGGCCAGCGCCGTCTCGAAGAAGTCCAGGCGCCCCAGAGCCGAGAACTCGTCGAGCATCAGCAACAGCTTGTGGCGGCGCTCAATGCCGTCGCTGCCATCGAGCGACTCGGTGAGCCGTCGCCCGATCTGGTTGAGGATCAACCGGATCAGCGGCTTGGTGCGGCTGATGTCCGAAGGCGGCACCACCAGATACAACGACACAGGGGATGCAGACGCGATCAGATCGGCGATGCGCCAGTCGCAGCGCGACGTGACTGCGGCCACGGTCGGATCACGGTACAGGCCGAGGAACGACATGGCGGTGCTCAACACGCCGGAACGCTCGTTGTCCGACTTGTTGAGCACTTCGCGGGCGGCGGACGCGACAACGGGATGCGGTACATCTCCAAGATGCCGCGTGGTCATCATCCGATGCAGCGTCAGCTCGAACGGGCAAGCCGGGTCACTGAGGAAGTTCGCCACGCCGCGCAGCGTCTTGTCCTCTCCCGCGTAGAGCACATGCAGGATCGCGCCGACCAGCAGCGCATGACTGGTCTTCTCCCAGTGGTTGCGCTTCTCCAGCGCCCCTTCGGGATCGACCAGGATATCGGCGATGTTCTGCACGTCGCGCACCTCGTGCGCGCCGCGCCTCACTTCCAGCAACGGGTTGTAGGCCGCCGAACTGGCATCGGTCGGGTTGAACAGCAGGCAGTGGCTAAATCGACTGCGCCAGCCAGCGGTGATCTGCCAGTTCTCGCCCTTGATGTCGTGGATGACGGCGGATGCCGGCCAGGACAGCAGCGTCGGCACCACCAGGCCCACACCCTTGCCCGAGCGCGTGGGCGCAAAGGTCAGGACGTGTTCCGGCCCTTCGTGCCGCAGGTAGTGGCCGTCATGCTGGCCGAGAAAGACGCCGGCGGGCTGCGTCAGCCCGGCCTTGCGAATGTCGGCGACATCGGCCCAGCGGGCCGAGCCATAGGTCGTCACTTTGCGCGCCTGGCGCGAGCGCCACACCGACATGGCGATGGCGACCACCACGGCCAGCAGGCCGCTGCTCGCCGCGATCATGCCGCCGGTGTCGAACACCTGCGGCGCGTAGGCGTCGAAGAAGAACCACCACTCGAACAGCTTCCACGGGTAATAGACCGGCGTGCCGTGGAAGTCGAACCAGGGCGCGCCCAGGCGTAGCTGGTAGCCCAAGGCGGCGGCGGTCCATTGCGTGGCACCCCACACACCGGCGATCACGATGCCGAAGACGGCGGCGATCTGCCCGAACAACACGCCCTGAGCTTGCATACCCTGGCCTCCGATTTCTCCTGCGCTGATTCCCCGTGGAAAACGCGGCACAAAGGCGTGCCGCAGGCGTCAGGATCGGTGCCGGTTCAGTGCCGGTCAAAGACCGTTATCGGCAGCAAGGTGATGCAAAAAGCATGGTGTCATGCAGAGGCGAAACCAGTAAAAACGCCGCAGGCGTGAGCGCGCGGCGGCGTGTCGAGAAAGAAAAATCAAGATTCGCGGCAGAAAGCCAACAATCAGAACTTCGGCGGCGTGTAGGGCGTGTTTCCATAGCCAAAGAAGCGCTTGTTCGTCGCCTCGGCCACCCGGTTGCACAGCACGTCTCCCATCGTCGGGCGTTCGGTCTTGCACTGGCGGCGCAGCTCCCTCAGGCGCGCAGGATCTGCGACCAGCTCTTCCACGGTCGGTACATTGGTTGCCTGTTTCGGTGTTTCGGACTGGCCGCAAGCGGACAGCGCGGCGACCAACAGGAATGGGGCGATCTGCTTCATGGTCATGACTCGACTTCCTCTTGGGAATCGGGTTCAAGGGGGGGCGTGGCTCTGATGCCGTCCGGCGATTCGATGGCCTGCACACGCTCGATAAAGCGTGACAGCACGTCCGAGGATCCACCTTCCCGGTGCAGCACATAAGTGGTCAGCATGGGTGAGCGACCCGCCAGCGGCCGAGCCACAATCCCAGGCTCACGGCTGCCTGCGATATGCGGCGCTCCGGCTAGGCCCAGCGCAAAGCCCGCCGACACTAACGCCATCATCAAATCGCACGAAGCCACACGTTCGGCAATCAGCGGCTCCATATCTATCCGGCGCAGTACGCGCTCGACTTGGCGAGCATGGCCTTCGCATACGTGCGGATCGCACAACACCAGCGGATAGCGCAGCACTTCTTCCAGCGGGATGCGCTTGTGCTTCAAAAGCGGATGACGTGCAGGAACCGCCACCATCAGCGCATCGCTCCAAACGGCTTCGGCAGTGATGCCTTCTCCAACTTCATCGGACTGGGCAAAGCCCACGTCGTAAAGGTCGTCATGCAGTCCCTTGATCTGCTGCGACAAGGGTACCTCGAACAGGCGAATCTCGACTTCGGGTTCTTCCTGCCGACACAGCGCCAGCAAGGACGGCAGGCGCGAGGGCGTGATGCCGTCGGACAGTGCGATACGCAACTGACCGTGGAAGCCGTTGGTGGCTGCATTCACGCTATCGCGCGCCTGCTGCAAGGCGGTGAAGATGCGCGGCACATGCTCCAGAAACAGCTTGCCCGCCCGTGTCAGCCGCGTGCTGCGGCTGGTACGAATGAACAACTGTTCGCCCAGGCTCTCCTCCAGCTCCTTGATAGTGCGCGACAGCGGTGACTGCTCGATGTGCAGCCTCTCCGCCGCGCGGGCGAAATGTAGTTCTTCGGCGACAGCGAGAAAGCAGCGTAAGTGTCGAATCTCCATTTCGCCTCCTGTTGTCAGTACAAAGGCCGTTTGAGAGTCGCAGCGTTGTAGCCGCTCATCTCACCGAGTTCATCCAGTTCAGGCCTGTCGCCGCTTTTGTGGCGCTGCGCGACTGCCTCGCCCTGCGGTCCGGGCAAGGCGTGTGACCAGCCGCCGGCCAGCGTCTTGTAGACCGCCACCAACGCCGTCGCCCTGCGGGTGGCGCTTTGTGCCAGCAAGTCTTCGGACTCCAAGCGTGAACGTTCGGCCTCCAGCACATCCAAAACATGGATGGCGCCGCCCTCAAATTGCAGGCGAGCCGTCTTGGCTGCCCGGCGGCTGGCCTCGGTCGCCTGTACCAGCATGGCGTACTCGGTCTGCGCGCGCGATAGGCGTACCAGCGCGTTCTCGGTTTCTTCCATGGCGCGCAGCACCGTGCGCTCGTATACCGCCAAGTTTTCGGCAGTGGCTGAATTGGCCGCCGCGATGCGCGACCGCACCCGGCCCACGTCTAGGAAGGAACCACCCACACCGAGCGAGATCATTCGCGTTTCACTATCACGCTCGAACAACGAACCAAAGCCCAACGCCTGCGTGCCGATCAGCCCTCCCAACGTAAAGCGAGGGAACAGGTCTGCCATGGCTACGCCGATACGCGCAGTGGCCGCAGCCAGCCTACGTTCTGCCGCAGCCACATCGGGACGGCGACGCAGTAGATCGCCCGGTGCACCGGCGTTGATCTGGGCGGGCAGCTCAGGCAAGGCTGCGGGGTGATCCAGCACTTCGGCCATCGCCGCAGGCGTGCGGCCAGTGAGCACGGCAATGCGGTGGGCGGCCACAGCAGCCTCAGCTTCAAGCGGCGGAATGCGCGAGCGTGTCAGCGCCAATTGCGTGCGGGCGCGGTCGGCATCGAACGACGTGCCCCGGCCGTTCTCGAACAAGACCTCGATCAGCCGCAGCGTTTCGGCTTGGTTGATTTCGTTGTCCCGCGCGACCTGTAATTGCACTTGCAAGCCGCGCAAGCGGAAATAGGCGTCGGTCAACTCGGCCACCATAGCCACTTGTACGCCCGCCAGGTCGGCTGCGCTGGCCTCGGTCTCGGCGCGCTGCGATTCCACGCTGCGCCGCACTCGGCCAAAGAAGTCCAATTCCCAGATCACGGATAGGCTAGCCGAATGCAGATCGTTATCCCGGTCGGAGCGGGACGCATCCGGTGCTTGTGCAGCACTGGCGCGCTGGGTACTGATTTCACCGGACGCGCCCAGCGTCGGATAGTAGTCTTGGCGACGTTCGCGCGACAGTGCGCTGGCTTGCTCGTAGCGCGACAGTGCTATGCGGATGTCGTGATTGGCGTGAAGAGCATTCTCCACCAAAGAGTGCAGCACCGGGTCATCCAGTTCCCGCCAGAATTGCGCATCGGCCTCCGGTACAAGCTGGGACACGGCAACGGGGTCTTGGCGGGCATACGTCACTGCCTGGGGCGCGGCAGGTGCCTTGTAATTCGGCCCTACTGCGCAAGCTGCCAGCGTCAACGCCACCAAAGGGAGCAGTACCAGATGTGGCATCCGACGTAGGCATGGTCGGATGCGGGATGGCGTTTGAAGCATGACGGAATCAGTCCTTGTGGAGTCAGTCATGGGTGGCCTCCATGGCGACATTTGCCTGGCGACGTGGCTTGCGCGTCGCGAGCCTGCGTAACGCGACGTAGAAAACAGGAGTCAGGAATAAACCGAACAAGGTCACGCCGAGCATGCCGGCGAACACAGTCATTCCCATAACCTGGCGAATCTCCGCGCCTGCGCCGGAACCGACCATCAGCGGCACCACGCCACCGATGAAGGCGATGGAAGTCATGATGATCGGGCGCAGACGAAGGCGTGATGCCTCCAGCGCGGCATCGAGGATGCTGTGCCCCTTGCGCTCAAGTTCACGGGCGAACTCCACGATCAGAATGGCATTCTTGGAGGCCAGACCAATCAGCACTATCAAGCCAATCTGCACGAAAATGTTGCTGTCACCACCCGCGAGCCACACGCCCGTCATGGCCGACAACAGGCTCATGGGCACGATCAGGATGACGGCCAGCGGCAACGTCCAGCTTTCGTACAGTGCCGCCAGCACCAGGAAGACCAACAGTACCGCCAGCGGGAACACCACCAGCGCGGTATTGCTTTGCGTGACCTGCTGGTAGCTGAGGTCGGTCCACTCCAGTTGCATGCCTGGCGGCAGCACCTTGTCTGCAATGGATTGCACTTGCTGCAATGCCTGCGATGACGACACCAGACGCGGATCAAACTCACCAATCAGGTCGGCAGATGGATAGCCGTTGAAGCGGATGACGGGATCGGGGCCGAATGTCTTGCGCACGTCCACCATGCTGCCGATGGGCACCATGTCGCCATTGGCGTTGCGGGTGCGCAGTTTGACCACGTCCTCGACAGAACTGCGGAACGGTGCGTCCGCCTGAGCCATCACCCGGAAGGTGCGGCCAAAGCGCGTGAAGTCGTTGACATACGCCGAACCCAGGTACACTTGCAGCGTATCGAAAAGATCGGTCACGGCCACGCCCTGTGCCTTCGCCTTGGTGCGGTCCACTACGGCGTCAAGCTGCGGCACATTGGCCTGATAGGAACTGATCGGATATTGGAATCCCGGTTCTTGCGAGATGGCCGTCGCCAGCTCGGTGGTCGCCGTCTGCAATGCGGCATAGCCCTCACGGTTGCGATCCTGCACGTAAAGAGAGAACCCGGAACCCGCGCCCAGCCCCATGACAGGGGGCGGCATGATGGCAAAGGCCAGACCGTCCTGCTCCTGAGCGAAGCGCTCGTTCAACTGTTCCGCAATCTCGGTTGCAGTGTGCTTGCGCTCATTGATGGGCTTGAGTACGAAATACACTAGGCCGCTATTGGACGTGTTGGTCAACTGCAAGGCGTTCATGCCCGGGAACTCGATGGCGTTGTAGACGCCATCGGTCTTGAGCGCGATGTCGCTCACACGGCGGACCAGCGCTTCCGTGCGCTCCAGGGATGCACCCTCGGGTAGCTGGATGACACCGAGGAGATACTGCTTGTCCTGCATGGGGATGAATCCGCCAGGGACGGCCTTGAACACAGCTCCCGTCGCCACCAGTAGCGCGATGTAGACGAGAAACACCGCACCACGCCGCCCGAGGATGCGCGACACGCTGTTTCCATAGCCATCCGCGCTGCGCAGGAAGAAACGGTTGAACGGCCGGAGTATCCAGCCCAGACTGCGATCCAGCACCCGCGTGGGCAGGTCTGGCGCGGCACCATGCGGGCGAAGCAGGCGCGCGGCCAGCGCAGGCGACAGCGTCAGCGAGTTGATGGCCGAAATTACCGTGGAGATCGCAATGGTGACGGCGAACTGTTTGTAGAACTGCCCTGTCACGCCGGACAGGAATGCCATAGGCACGAATACCGAGCACAGCACCAGCGAGATGGCGACGATGGGGCCACTGACTTCGCGCATGGCCTGATGGGCCGCAGCCAGCGGCGCCAGCCCTTCGGCGATGTTGCGCTCGACGTTTTCCACCACCACGATCGCGTCGTCCACCACGATCCCGATGGCAAGCACGAGTCCAAAAAGCGTGAGCGTATTGATGGAAAAGCCCAGCATCAGCAGCACGGCGAAGGTGCCTACCACCGACACCGGCACGGCTAGCAGTGGGATGATGGAGGCACGCCAAGTCTGAAGGAACAAGATCACCACCAGCACCACCAGTCCGATGGCTTCCAGCAGAGTGTTGACGACCGCCTTGATCGACTGACGCACGAAGACAGTTGAGTCATACTCCACCGACCATTCCACTCCCTCGGGAAAGCGCTTGGCCAACTCGTCCATCTTCGCGCGGACTTGATCCGAGACTTCGATGGCATTGGCGCCCGGGGCTTGAAAGACAGGGATCGCGACAGCAGGCTTGTTGTTGAGCAACGACATCAGCGAGTAGCTGGATGCGTCCATTTCCACGCGCGCCACATCTCGCAGCCGGGTGACCTGACCCTGCGATCCGGTCTTGACGATGACGTCGCCGAACTCTTCTTCCGTCACCAGCCGGCCCTGCGCATTGATGGACAGGAGGAAGTCGCTTCCCGAGGGGTTGGGCGGCGCACCTAGTTGACCGGCCGAGACCTGGACGTTCTGTTCGCGCACGGCTTCGACCACATCGCCGGCGGTCATACCCAGCGCCGCAATTTTGTCGGGGTCCAGCCATAAGCGCATGGCGTAGTCGCCAGAGCCGATGATCTTGGCATCGCCCACCCCCTGGATGCGTGACAACTCGTCGCGTACATGGAGCACGGCATAGTTGCGCAGGTACAGCTCGTCATAGCGATCGTCCGGCGAGCGCAACTGCACGACCAGCGTTTCGTTGGGGAACTGTTTGACGGTCACCACACCTTGCTGGCGCACCGCTTCGGGAAGACGCGGATTTGCCTGGGCGACACGGTTCTGTACCTTGACCTGGGCGTCGTCGGGATCGGTGCCAGGACGGAAGGTGACGGTCAGCAACAACACGCCATCACTACTGGCCACGGACTTCATGTAGAGCATGTTTTCCACGCCGGTGATGGATGCCTCCAGTGGTGCGGCTACCGTGTCGGCGATTTCGCGCGGATTTGCGCCAGGATACGTGGCGCGAACCTGTACGGTGGGTGGCACGACTTCCGGGTACTCGCTGACGGGCAAGAGCGGGATCGCGATCAACCCAACCACGAAAATGATGATGGACAGCACGGCCGCAAAAATCGGCCTGTCCACGAAAAAGCGGGCAAAGTTCATGATGGCTGGCTCTCCGCGCTCATTCGCTCGCCTGGGCGATTTGTCGGCCTGCAGGCGCCATTTCAATGTCCTGGGCCGTCACTGGCATGCCGACAGAAACCTTCTGGATGCCGTTGACGATCACGCGGTCGCCGGGATTTAGACCTTCCTCGACGATGCGCAGGCCTTCGGCCTTGCGTCCCAGCGTGATGTCGCGGCGCTGGGCGGTGTTGTTCTCATCGATCACATACACGTACTTGCGGCTCTGGTCGGTCAGGATGGCCTTGTCGTCGATCAGCATGGCCTCGAAACTGCCGCTACCCGGCAGGCGCACTCGGGCATAGAGGCCCGGCGTAAGCAGGCCGTCGGGATTGACCAGGGTGGCGCGTGCGCGGATGGTGCCGGTGGCCGCATCGACACGGTTGTCCACGAAGTCCACGTTTCCGGCGTGTGGATAGCCGTTCTCGCCGACCAGGCCCACCTGCACCGGGATACTTTCGCTGCGCTGGTCGGGGCGCTCTCCGTTGCGAGCCATGTGGGCGTAGCGCAGATAGGTACGCTCGTCGCTATCAAAATGCACGTGCACCGGGTTCAGCGAGACTACGGTGGTCAGGATGCTGGCCTGGCCGTCAGCACTCACCAAGTTGCCTGCCGTGACCAGTGCACGTCCGGCGCGGCCTGTGATGGGCGAACGTACCTGGGTGAACGACAGATCCAACTTGGCGGTCTCGACTGCGGCTTGGGCGAACTGCACGTTGGCTTGGGCCTGATCGGCGGCGGCGTGGCGCTGCTCCAACTCCTCGGTGGAGGCTGCTTGCAACGAAGCCAGCTTTTGAGCACGGGCCGCTTCGCTACGTGCCAGTGCGGCCTGCGTGCGGGCGCGGGCCAAGTCTGCTTCCGCGCGAGCCAGAGCAGCACGGTAACTGCGAGCGTCAATCTCGAACAGCACGTCGCCACGTTTGACGATCTGGCCCTCTTCGTAATTGACCCTGTCGATGTAGCCACTCACACGTGGCCGCAGCGCAACGCTTTCCACCGCCTCGACGCGGCCATTGAACTCATCCCATAGGACGATCTTGCGCACCGACACAGGTGCCACGCTGACCGTGGGTGGAGGGGCGGCGACCGCGTCGGCGGCGTCGCTATTGCAGCCAGCTAGGGACAGCGCCAGCAAGCTCGCCGCAGCTAACGGCAAGGCGCGGCGCCAGGAAGGCAGGACCGCAAGGTAAGGCAATGTGCTCATTGTTTTCAGTCTCCAAGGGATGGCGAAACCCGGTTGATAAAATTTGACATACGTGACGTATGCCATTTATCATCCACTCATACGCAACGTATGTCAATCATTTACATACACTTCGTATGTGAAAAATCGGAGGACGACCTAATGGCACAAAAGCGTGCAGAGATGATTGAGGAAACGCGGGCCAAGCTCATCAGTGCCGCCCGCGCTGCGTTCGCAACCGTGGGGTATGCGGACAGTTCAATGGATGAGCTGACGGCCCAAGCCGGACTGACGCGCGGAGCGCTCTATCACCACTTCGGTGGAAAGAAAGGGCTGCTGGAGGCGGTCATCGCCCAGATTGATGCAGAGATATCTGGCCGACTGGCCGTCATCGTCGAGGAGGCGGAGTCCACCTGGGACGGCTTCGTTCAGGAGTGCATTGGCTACATCAAGATGGCCGTCGAGCCCGAAGTCCAGCGGATCGTCCTGCTGGACGGGCCAGCGGTTCTGGGCGATCCCTCCCAGTGGCCCTGCCAGAACGTGTGCATCGTGAATACGCGCCGCAGCCTCCAGAAGTTGATCGAGGAGGCAGTCATACGCCCCGTCGATCCCCTGGCGACGGCCCACCTGATAAGCGGGGCGCTGCTGGGCGCATCGCTGTGGATCGCCAGCGCAGACGACCCACGCGCCGCTTCCGAAAAAGCCGTGCAGGGATTTCTTGTACTGGTGGCGGGCTTGCGGCGGGACACCTCTCCCGCGCAGCCGTAACAGCCCAAAGGTGCCGACCGGCAGGCCGGACTCTTTGACCCTGACCATTCACCTATTTGGATTTTGACCATGAACCCTTTCAAAAATCGGGTATCCGGAATTTCTGGTTGATAAAATGCCAAAGATGTAAAGAAGAAAATCTTTCTCAGCGGATTATCTGATTGATCCTCTTCAGCCTACTCTACTGCCAATTTTCTGTTTCCACCTTCGCCTGAGTCTTCATAGCGATGCTGACTAGGGAGGACAGCGAGAGCTGGGCAAGCGTCAAAGCGGTTCTGGTTCATGCGCAATCCGGACACCTGCACAACATTCCTCTAGTAAGAAACCGATCAAATTCTCTAGGTGCCCATACTCGGGTATACAGACAATCGTGCGGCTATGTTTCTCCTGCCGGATCAGCCCTACCTTGGCCATGCGCGCAAGGTGATGTGATAGCGTCGAAGCAGGAATACCCAGCCCCTTCTGGATATCTCCGACCGAAGCCCCATCATGGCCAGCTTTGACCAGAAAGCGGAACACGGACAGTCGGTGACTATTCCCTAGCTCAGCTAAGCTGGCTGCAACCTTTTCGTGATCCATAGCACGCCCCAATAATTCGATGTTTCTAGAATTATAGTTGACAGGTCGGATAAACGCAAGTAAGCTGCGTACATCATTTCGACAATACTAGAAATATAGGAGTAATATTGAATGTCACCTCAACTCCAAGACGCTCTAGGCATGTTCGCCTTTCTCGCTATCGAGCTATCGGTTTTATTCATTGGCATTAGCTTGCTGGTCGGAGTTCTTCAACGTCACATCCCACCATCCAAGGTGGAAGCGTTACTGACTTCCAGTGGGAAGCGAGGCTATTTTCTTGCTGCTGGTTTAGGAGCTATAACGCCCTTCTGTAGTTGCTCGACTATCCCCATGTTGAAAGGGTTGATTCGGGCACGGGCCGGTTTTGGGCCGATGATGGTGTTTCTTTTCTCATCTCCGTTGCTGAATCCTATCGTCGTCGGCCTGCTGGTTGCCACGTTTGGATGGACACTTACTGCTATCTATGTGCTCGCCGCTTTGGTGGTCGCGGTAGGTGCCGGATGGCTGCTTCACACGCTTGGCTTCGAGCGTTATGTGCGCCGGACGGCGACACAAGAGAGCAGTGGATGTAGTTCATCAGCAAGCCCGTGCAGTGCTACATCGACCGCATCGAGTTGCGGCACCAACAGCTGCGACACCACTCCGAAGACGGCTTCTTGCGGGGCTGATAGGAAGACAACAGTCTCTACGTCTAGCGAATGCTGTGACAGTCAACCCACTGTCACGGTTAAGAAAGAAGGGAAGTACAGTGGTGTGTGGCGGGAAGCTTGGTCGGACTTTATCGATGTGTTGCCTTACCTGCTCATCGGTATTGCGATTGGCAGCGTGATCTATGGTTTCATGCCCACTGACTTATTGGAGCAGTATGCAGGCCCAGATAATCCCTTTGCCATTCCAGTTGCCGCTGTCATCGGCGTGCCGTTGTATATTCGCGCTGAAGCCGTCATACCTCTGGCAGCGGCTCTGATGGCCAAAGGCGTGGGTGCCGGGACGGTGCTAGCGTTGATCATCGGCAGTGCCGGAGCCAGCCTGACTGAGCTCATTCTGTTGCGCTCTTTGTTCACGCTGAAGCTTTTAGCGGCGTTTTTAGCAGTCATTTTTGCTATGGCGATGATTGCCGGTTACGCCACCTACCTGTTTTTCTGATCAAGGCGGGAGATGATTAATTCGTTAAGCCTTCCTGGGTACCAGTTGGTGGATTCTGATGAGCAGAATGAAGACATACATTTTCGGCTTGAAGCACCTACACCAGTAGCCTGCGAGGGGTGCGGCGTGCAGGGTGAGTTCGTGCGGTTCGGCAAGCGTGACGTTCCCTATCGTGATCTGCCCATCCACGGCAAGCGGGTCACTCTCTGGGTGGTCCGCCGCCGATACACCTGCCGGGCCTGCAAGACAACATTCAGGCCCCAGCTACCGGAGATGGTGGACGGATTCCGTATGACACTGCGGCTGCATGAGTACGTGGAGAAGGAATCCTTCAACCACCCCTACACCTTTGTGGCGGCACAGACCGGCCTGGACGAGAAGACGGTGCGCGACATCTTCAACGCCCGCGCCGAGTTCCTGGGGCGCTGGCACCGCTTCGAGACGCCCCGCATCCTGGGCATTGACGAGCTATACCTGAACAAGCGCTACCGCTGCATTCTGACCAACATTGAGGAGCGAACCCTGCTCGACCTGCTGGCCACCCGCCGCCAGGACGTGGTGACCAACTACCTGATGAAGCTGAAAGACCGGCAGAAGGTCGAGATCGTCAGCATGGACATGTGGAACCCCTACCGGGCAGCGGTCAAGGCTGTGCTGCCCCAGGCCCGTATCGTGGTCGATAAGTTCCATGTGGTGCGCATGGCCAACGATGCCCTAGAGAGAGTGCGCAAGGGCCTCAGAAAGGAGCTGAAACCGTCCCAGAGCCGGACTCTCAAGGGAGACCGGAAAATCCTGCTGAAACGCGCTCACGAAGTCTCAGACCGGGAGCGCCTCATCATGGAGACCTGGACAGGCGCGTTCCCGCAACTGCTGGCCGCCTACGAGCACAAGGAGCGCTTCTACGGCATCTGGGACGCCACCACACGGCTCCAGGCAGAAGCCGCCCTGGACGAGTGGATAGCCACCATCCCGAAGGGCCAAAAGGAAGTCTGGAGCGATCTGGTCAGGGCAGTGGGAAACTGGCGCGAAGAGACCATGACCTACTTCGAGACGGACATGCCCGTCACCAACGCTTACACGGAGTCCATCAACCGACTGGCCAAGGACAAGAACCGTGAAGGGCGCGGTTACTCCTTCGAGGTGATGCGGGCACGAATGCTCTACACCACGAAGCACAAGAAGAAGGCACCGACTGCGAAGGTCTCTCCTTTCTACAAGAAAACCATCGGTTACGGACTGCCGGACTTCGCAGAGGAACTCAACTACGGAGTCGATCTATCAACCATCTGAGGGTGGTATCAGATTGATGGGGTGAAGGTGCCCCATCAACCATTAAATCCGTATACCC